>JALTVI010000093.1:0-47182 GCA_027049035.1 Sulfurovum sp.
GGATGAATACCTTGAACACCATAGAACACCATCAAACCGTGATTTGGGAACAATGATTTTGGAGTAGAGAGCGGACTTTCAGTCCGCAACAGAGAACCTATGGACTTTCAGTCCATAGTGGTTTAGTTAGCCACATGTCGAGTAGAATAGCTCGTGATTTAAGATAGTGTTGGGAAGGGATGTCGGATTGGGAAAAAGAAAAAGTATCTTTTATATAGGGAGATGATGAAATACTTGGTTTCCATGTTTCAATCCAACGATTTTCATCTTGTTGCGTAAGTGCATGATGAAGATGTCCCAATGGTGTTTTGGCTCTTTTTCGTAGTTGATCGGGTAACATATTTTTCATAGAAGCACGTAAAATATGTTTGTTGAATAGCCATGGTAATGTGGGCAAGGCTAAAATAAATTCTATCATGCGGAGATCTAAAAAAGGATCCCTTGCTTCAGGTAGGGTGTAATCATTGTGCATTAGAAGGTCATCTGTGCCCCAGTCTGCATTTGTCAGAGATGCTTGCAGTGTGGCTTTCCGAGAATGCATAGATTGGTTTTCTCGTAAAGAGTGCCACATCTTTTCCCATTCCAGTTTCAAATGCATCTTTTGTTCAAATTCCTTATTTATCCATACAGGATAAGGGTAGTTTGATACTGAGTGCTTTGCATTGTTGGAGATCCATGCTTTTAATTTTGTTCGTATGCCTAGTCCTAGAGGAGGATGTTTACCATAAAGATATTGCAGTTTGAGCATATTGCGTATGCTGTTAAAAATATTTGACTCTTTCACTGCTAATAGTGTTGATGGGTATTCAATAAGTTCATCTGCCGCATCACCTACCAATACTACGCGGCTAAATGAATTGATTTTTTTTTGAGTATCTTCCCATAGTTTTGGCTGTGGGAGCTCCATAGGATAAGTTGTTTTGATTGATGGGTCTAAAAAAGGGTAATGGTCACCATAAATATAATGTATAGGTATATCTAAGTGTTGTGCAGCTAAATCAGCAAAGTATCTTTCTTTGGATGGTATGATGCGATCATATACAACAGTGATGGCATTGATTTGCGTATCAGTTATCTTTTTTTGCCTTTGCAGTTGTTTCGTGATTGCAGCTATAGAAGTTGAGTCCATACCGCCACTCATCAATATTGCTACAGATGGCATTCTGATTCTATCCAAGATTGATGTATTTAAAATCTCTAAAAAATGTTCAGTATAGTTTTGCGGATCTTTATAGTGCAGTAACGGAATATTATCTGGGATATCCCAATATTGATTGATATACATGCGTCCATTTTGAAAGACAAGTTTGTGTGCAGGCAAGAGGGCAGAAATATCCTCAAACATTGTGATAGATTTATCCATCCATGTATATTTGCCAAACAGTAAAATTCCGCCAATAGCTCTTTCATTGAGCTTTTGCTGTATTTTTGGATGCTGTAAGAGTGTCCCCAATGTATTACAAAGTACAATATTCTCACTTTGTTGCGCATAATATAGTTTTCGCATTCCCAAACGATCTCTTGCACAAAAAAGTTTCTGTTGTTGTGTATCCCAAATGACAAATGCAAAATCACCTAAAAGATGGTCAAGGCAATCTTCACCCCATTTGTTGTAGGCATGTAAAATCAATTCCGAATCCGGAGTTGTCTGAAGATTAATTTCCCTTTTCATGCCAAGCTTGTTGACAAGGTGCTCTCTGTCATCTATTCTGGCAGAGCAAGTGATCCAAACTTTGTTGTCTAATGTAGCAGGCTGATTTTCATATTTTGCTTCGAATGTTGTTTTGAAAAGAGCATGCCCCATGCCGATTTCTCCGTCTGTCCAGACTTTTTGTTGGTCAGGACCACGGAATTTTAGTGAATTGGTTAAGCGTTTAAGCAGTGATCTGTCAACAGGTTCTTTGTTTGTGTTATAAATAGCTATGAAACCACTCAATTGTTTTCTTCCTGATTTTTAAAATATTTTATATCATATCGAAAACAGCATACGACTTGAATATGCAAAGTTTCCTTAACCCTTAACCCTCTCATTTTCCATCAACAGCCGCCACACATAGCTTTTGACAATATCGCTGGGGTAGAGGTTGTGGGCTTTTTTGAAGGCTTTGACCGCGCGGCTGGTCTGCGGGCCGAAGATGCCGTCGGTGCGGATGAAGAGCATCTGCTGCAGGTAGGCGACGGCTTCACCGCGGCTGCCGAGTTGAAGTTGGGGCAGTGCTTCGGGAGTCTTTTGGGTAATGTTGGCAAGTGTGTCTGCATTACCGTTGAGTGAGCCGTAGGCATCGAGGTTGAGCAGGGTTTTGTAGTCGATGACAGGGCAGGCTTTGGCTGAAACTTCGCAGTGGCCGTGAAAGCTGATGTTGTCGTATGCGGCGTCGATGGTTTTGCAGAGTTTCAGCAGTGTCTCTTTCTGGGCGTCTGTGAACTTTTCTATCTTCAGTCCGTGCAGGCATATGGCGATGGTATGGCGGTTGTGGCCCTTTTGTGCCGCAGGTGTCTTTTCAAGCGGTCGTCCTTTTTCAAGGGTACCGTCCTTTCGGATGAAGTAGTGGTATCCCACATCTGAAAATCCCCGCGCCAGATGCCATTGTCGTATGGTTTCGATGTTGTCGTGTTCGGGTCTGTCCGAGGCGGAGCAGTGAATGAAGACATGATGCACTTTTCTTTTTGGTTTTTTGAACATAACAGCTCCAGGTATATAGAAATATTGAAAAATATGATAAAAAAGATAGACTTAATGGATTATGAATTTGGCTTATTGATTGGAAAACTATTAAGCAAAAAAGTTGATTTATTTAAGGAATAGGAGAAAATACGCAGCCATTTTAACTGCTTTTGCCACACAAATGTCACATTTGTTTTCAGATTATGGTATAATGGAGAAAAATTCTTCTTTATGAAGTCATAGTTTGGTAATAAACCGTTAACACTTTAGTGTGTAGAATATAGAAAATATGCGACTGAAGAGATAGAGATAATGGCAATGTTTTTACAAATAGTGTAACAGTTTGGTCAAGTGTTTGGAGATCTCTCATGCTGCTTTGTATTCGGAGTATGTGTGAGAATAAAGAAAGAGGAGTAAGATAGATGGTACGTTATATTTTATGGCTGCTTGTGCCGTTGCTTCTGGAGGCTGGAAGCATTTCGATTAAGGATTCTGTATCAACGTCCATAAATGACAATACTTGTTTTGACAGGACATTTGATATTCCCATCTCTTCGACAATTACCAATGTGAATATTGAAGTCAATATCGATCATACTTGGCGTGCTGACCTTGACATCAACCTGACTTCTCCAGCAGGGACGACAGTAGATTTAACCAGTGATAATGGAAATAGCAGTGATAATCTTTATGTCCTCTTCAAAGACAGTGCTGCAATCTCTATTGTAGATGATAATCAGAATCATACGAGTGTAGTAGAACGTCAATCAGAACAACCACTTAGTGCCTTTAACGGAGAGAACTCTAATGGTATCTGGACTTTGACCGTTTGTGATGATGCTGCTAGAGACACCGGTACCTATAACTATGGAATACTGACTATTTACAATGCTGACCCTGTTTCTCCCCCTGTTGTTACTGCTGTGCCAAATCAGATCGCAATCATTGATCAATCTTTTTCTTTAGATTTGTCAAGCTATGTGTTGGAAACAGATGGAGATCCTATACTCAGTTACCGTTTGGATGGTACGCTTCCTGCAGGACTTACTTTTGATACTGCAACAGGTATTATATCTGGGATACCTACAGCAGTTGAGACACAAATAGTCACCATATATGCTACAGATAAAGATGGAGAATCCTTGGGAGAGGACTTTTCTATTAAGATATATCCCAAAGTACCCAGGGCAGACTACCATATGGACGAGTGCTTCTGGTTCAACAGCAGTGCCGTTGTTGGAGATGTCCGAGACAGTTCACCATTTGGAAATAACGCAACTTCTGAAGGTGCTGTGGCTGTAACTACCAATACTTTGAACCCTCCTTTATGTAATTACGGTACTTTTGGTGCCCAACCCGATTTGATATCAGCAGAGGATACAACTGTGGGAAATACTTCTGGAGGCTTTACGGTATCTTTTTGGATACGTGCGACACAAGATTTTGGGAGCTATGCCTTGATCGCTACAAAGTCAAAAGCATATAATTGGGATGATGGATGGGGATTTGTAAACCCTAATAGTGCAACAGGTAATACATTGCGTTTTTATATCAATGCGTTTGGCGGAACGTATATCGATACAACGGTAGCACCTGCGGATGGATGGGTGCATATTGTAGGTACATACGATTTAACCAATCTTCGTTTGTACAAGAATGGTGTAGAGGTAACAGGTAGTCCCGTTGCTGATACAACTGCTGTGAATAACAGTCTTGATCCTATCCGATTAGGGTACGATGATCCGAATGATGCAGAATTTATTGGAGATATGGATGAATTCAAGTTTTGGAACTATGCTTTAACTGCTACAGAAGTACAAGATATTTACACCAATGAATCAGCAGGTAACAATTATGACGGTACACCACGAACCTGTAATACTTGTAGTGCAACTGTGAATGCCGGTGTATGGGAACTTATTGGTATCCCCGCAGATCTAAGAACCGGAACGTATACAGTTGCTGATCTGATAGGTGATGACATTACAACAACGTATGGAACAGACTGGATAGTTGCTGGCAGAGGATACAGTGATGTCAACAACAGCAGTTGGTATAACCTCCTTGACCTGACCACGCCTTTGGAGTTTGGAAAAGGGTATTGGTTGAAAAGTCTTACAAACGCCACATGGGACGTTAATGATATAGAAGCGGTTGACTATAACTCTACGAGTGCCGCCTGCCCAGCCGCAAGATGTGTCGAGATAGATATACGGTCTGTAGCCTTAGAGGATGGAGTCGATGACCTTCTTGGTACCGGTCCGTACAGATATAATTTAACAGGTGCTGTGGGCAAAAAACCTGTTAACTGGGCAGATTGCCGTATTCTGATAGATGACGTGCCCTATACGCCAAGCGATGCTGAGGCCGCAGGGTATATAAAGAATCAGATATGGCAATACAACCCTTCCAGCAGCAGTGCAGATGGTAAAGGATATACAACTTGCAATGATGTCACTCCAGGGGGGTGTCAACTCATACCATACAAAGGTTTCTGGATGGAATTGCATGGTCCTACAAAAGGGAAAGCAGTAAAACTGCTTATACCGGAGGAGTAGATGATGTTAAAACTAAAAAAGTGGTTTTATTTTGTGATGCTGTCGACCCTCTTTGTGGGGTGTGACATTCCGAATAATATGGCAGATTCAAGTACGCTCAGTAATGCTGATACCACTGATAACAGTAATGGTAAGAATAGTTTATCTCTAAAAAGAAGTGCTGTGTCTGAAGAGAAGGCAGTCAACTGGTATATCCGTTTACAGGCAGAAGATACTGCAAAACATACTTTATCCTCAAGTGCGCAGTTAGGAGTACTCGATGAGGAGGATGCTACCGTAAAACATACATTGAGTGCTTTTCCTCCGATGGGCTCTGGTTACATTGATATCGTTTTCCGCAATCCTACAGGTGTCGATGCCGGAGATTACAAAACATATTTTCAGCAGTTTGCAGAAAACAGTGAGTATAGATGGCGCTTTACCGTAAGAACCGATGATAGCAATGCCCAGATCGCATTGACATGGAGAGGTGTATATGTGCTTACCCCCTATATTGATACAGAGGGTAGACAGCGATATAAAGAGACAAAATCCATGTCTAATCCGATTATCAAAAATATGCAACTAATCGATGTTGATACCGGAAATGCCATAAATGTTTTATCCGGAAATCAGGCTAAAATCTATTACTTCAACATGAACGGTAAAACCGAAAAGACATTTGAATGGGTAGTTTTACCTGATAGTATGCTTACTTCGTCTGGGAGTAAATAATGAAGAAAGCAGAAAATATAAATACGCATAAAAAGGTAGAATCGGAAAGTACTCTGCCTGTTGCAGAAAAGGATCAGAAACAATTTTCAAGACGCCGTTTTTTAAAAAAATCTGTATATTCTGCACCGGTTTTGATGGCATTGGGACAACTTGCCAAGCCCACGGATGTGCAAGCAGCGTACTCTGTTCCTGAACCCCCTGTATGGGGTTAATGAAGTAGTCGTTTTCTAAAGGTCAACGGTGGTCGTTTTTCATAAAAACATTATGTTTGCAAATGAAGCTAAGCTCAATACCAAAATACCGATTAATGATTCACTGGAAACAATTAAAATTGAAGAGAATTTAACATGCATTGAGAACCTTGAGCTTACAAAAAAAAGCAATTTGATATCTATGTCAGGACAAGAAGTCCACTATATAAGTGCAAGAGATTTTAATAGTGCAGATAGAGGTTTTTCATGGGGGGCTGAGATTGTAAATGTACTAACCCTTGCTTGGAATGCCAAAGAGAAGAAGATATACTATCGTAAAGGTAAGCAATATGCCCCGGAACGTTTAAGATTCTGGGTACTGCATACATTCCTCCCTCTTGTACTGGAACTGGAGAGGACGTATCGCATCCTCCACGTCGGCTCCGTGGAGGTGGAAGGGAAACCTATTCTCTTCTCCGCCTTTTCCTTTGGCGGAAAATCCACGCTGACCGATTATTTTTTGAAACAGGGGCATACTCTGCTCTCCGATGATTCACTTGGCATAGAGAAACGTGAGGATGGCTACTATGCCATTCCCTCCTATCCGTTCCACAGGCCGTTTCGTCAGCTTGAAACGCTGGGCTACTACACCGAGAACTTTTCGACCACTTCCAAACCCGTTCATGCCGTTTACAGGCTGGAAAAGGCTGCGCCGGATGCAGATGTTTCCATTTCGGAACTGAAAGGCATAGAGAAGTTCAAAGCCTTTCACTACAGCGCCTTTGTCGATTTTGACTTTATGAAGCAGGAGCGCTTTGTATTTTTTACCCAGATGGCCAAAGCGGTACCGGTCTACCAGGTGCAGATCCCGTGGGATAAAGCGAGACTGCCTGAAGTATATGAACAGATTGTAAAACACAGCCGATTTGAAGTGGAATAGGTAAAATCGATACGATTTTAGGGGCTGTCACGACACGATTTGACACTGTTCGTTTCAGGTTTCCTGTCAAATTATGCTATACTCTGCCATATCACTTCCAAGGAATCTTCCCAATGAAAACGCTTCTTTTCCCTATACTCACCATGTTGGCACTGCTGACGTCACTGTATGCCGACAAGGTCATTACCGACAAGACAAAACTTCAGGAGCTGAAAAAGGCCAATGCAGTATTTCAAAATCCTGTACTGACCATTAAGGGTGCCATTGAAAGACCCGATAGCTATGTATTGAAGCTGCAGGTACAGTCTGGGCAGGGAAGCCAGAAACTTATTGCATTTCTTATGAAAGGGAGCGGTGCGCTCTATATCGGTTCCGGATACGACAAAAACGGGCAGGAGATCGTTTTTCCTACGGATGCAAAGGCGGTTAAGGAGGCAGTGGCATTCAGTTACGGGCACGGTCCCAAAGAGATCTACCTCTTTACCGACCCTGAGTGTCCCTACTGTGGGCGTTTTTCCCGGCTTTCCAAGGGAAAACTGGACGACTATACCGTGCATGTTGTTCTTTTTCCGCTCTCCTTTCACAAAAAAGCGCCGGCAATGGTTGAGTGGATCATGCAGGGCAAGGATGATGCTGAAAGAAAAGCGCGTTATGACAAAGTGATGCTTGAGGGTTCTACGGAGTATAAGAGGCTTATTAAAGCAGGGAATAAACCGTTTGTCTATTCTGCGGAAACGGAGAAACAGATGAAAGCATCGAAAAACGCGGCATCAGAGCTTAATTTTCGGGGTACGCCAGCCCTCTATGATGCCAATTTTCAGCCGCTTTCACAAAATCAGCTGCTGAAGGAGAAGAAAGAGTAATGGATCTTGCAAAAAGAGTAAAGTTTTCCAATACTGTCTTTGCTCAGGAGGTGGACGGTGAAATGGTACTGCTGGATATGAACAGCGAAAACTATTTCGGGCTCGATGAAGTGGGAAGTTCCATCTGGCAGGCGATTGAAGCGGAGGATGGTGTGCTTGGGAAGGTTTTGGAAGTATTGCTCGAAGAGTATGATGTCGAGGAAGATGTATTGAAGCGGGATCTGCTGGATTTTGTGGACAAGTTGGTTGAGAGCGGGCTGGTACAGGTGGTTAATGCTTGATGGATTTGAAAGCACATTTGGAAGAGGAAGGGATAGCCCTTTCCGGAGAGATCATCGGAAAACTGGAGCGGTTTGCTGCATTGCTGCATGAGTGGAACGGGGTGCATAATCTCACTGGCGCAAAGAGCATCGAAGCGATCTATACCAATATTGTCGATTCACTCTATCCGTTGACATTTATTGCAAAGCCCAAAACGCTGCTCGATGTGGGTACCGGTGCAGGGTTTCCTGGACTGGTGCTGGCTATGGCATTGCCTGAGAGTGAAGTGGTGCTTGCCGAACCGCTGAAGAAGCGGGTGGCGTTTTTGAAGTATGCCTGTATCGATGTAGGTATACCCAATGTGAAGGTAGAAGCGAAGCGTGTCGAGCAGGTGGTGCATGCACCGTTTGGCCTGATCTCTTCCCGGGCGGTGACCAATACCGCACTGCTGCTGGAGCTGACCAAAAAGGTAAGTGATGCACATACACGATATCTTTTCTACAAAGGCTCCCGGGTCTTCGATGAGATTGGGGATGTGCAACATCAGTTAGATTATGATATAGTACAAAAACACCAACGAAACTATCTTTACATTAAGGGCCGTGCATGATCTTGAAGCTGATCGTCTTTGCCGCAATCGGCATTTTCATCTACAAACTGATGGGTGGGAAACTGCCAACTGTTCCCAAAAAAAGCCGTACACCAGAGACAAAACAGCCAGATGGCGATACTTTGGTGGAGTGCAGCAAATGCGGTACCTATGTCAGCATCAAGGAAGCGACGCTGATCAACGGCAAATACTATTGTGAAGAGTGTGTATAGAAGGAGAGAACGATGATACTGATAGGACATCCATGGATAGCAAGCCCGGAATTTTGCAGGGTTTACTCCAAAGAGGACATTGAAAAGAGCAGACCTGACCAGGTTGTACTGCTTGAGCCGCTGGTTGACTCCCATACCCTTGCACAACACTGTCAGAAAAACCAGATCCCCTATGCAGTTGTGGTCAATTCGCTCGATGATGCCATTTATGCCAATGCACTGGGAGCCGGTTATATGATCTGTGAAGAGGATATGGCACTGATGATCCAGCCTGTAGCAGAGACATATCTCTTTGATACCAAAGTACTGGTGCTTATTCACAGCGAGAAGGAGATCGCAAAGATTGCACGCGGGGGCATCGACGGTGTCATCTTTGCAGGGGCGATCTGCTAAATTTTGATGCAGGAGTTACGCCGCTTTCCGCTTACTTACGGGATTATTCTCCTCTGTACGGCGGTGTACCTCCTGAGTGCACTTGTCAGCGGGAATTTCATCGAGATCGATCTTCGGGCTCTGGTCGCGATGGGGGCACTTTACGGTCCCTTGACGGTGCTCCACGGAGAGTGGTGGCGGTTGTTGAGCGCGATGTTCCTGCATGGCGGCATGACACATCTTCTGATGAATATGGTCTCACTCTATATCGTCGGCAGAGGTGTTGAGCTCTACTTCAGCAAAACTGCCTATTTGGCAATCTATCTCTTTTCGGGTATTATCGGCGGTCTTGTCTCTTCAGCCATCCATCCGCTCAGTGTCGGGATAGGTGCGTCTGGGGCGATTTTCGGTATCTTCGGGGCACTTGCGGGATTTTTCATTGTTCACCGTAAAGTGCTTGCCGAACACAGCCGCATGTTCATGAAGGATTTTGCCGTTATTTTGGGCCTGAACTTTCTGCTTGGCATGAGTGTCGCATCCATCGATATGAGTGCACACATTGCAGGTTTGGTAGTCGGTCTGGTTGGCGGCATACTCCTTTCAAAAAAGCCGGCACACCTTGCTCTCTACAGCCTGTTGATGACGGTTGTCTCAGCGGTGATGGTCTATATGCTCCCTTCCTACTATGCTTCGATTGCTCTGTAGTGCGCTTTTTGCACTGCTGCTGTTGATTGGCTGTTCACATACGCCACAGCCACAGGAAAAAACAGGTGTAGCACGTTTGACACAACTGCTGCTGGAAGTGAATGAAAATGCTCCGAAAGAGGAGGCAAAAAAACTGGCTGAGGATATTGTGGCGGAGTCTGCCAGACTTGAAAAGGCGTTTGGGCGACAAAGCAACCCCTACTGGCACAATTTTCTGGTCAATGTCGGCGTGAAGCAAAAAGGGCTCTGCTACCACTACAGTGACGGGCTCTACCGCCATTTTGCCGCGCAGCACTATCCGCACTACAAATTTCATCTGCTCGGTGCACATATTGGGGAGTATTGGCGTGAGCACAATGCGCTTGGGGTAAGTGCGCCGGGACAATCGGTACTCGATGGTATTGTGGTCGATTCGTGGCGTCATGTGGGCAGCGTGTATGTGTCGAAGATTTCCGAAGACAGAGCGTACCAGTGGCGGCATAGGCCTGAGAGGGGATGTAAATGACAAAGGAGAGGGAACGATGAATGATGATGACCGCGCGATGATGATGCTGGAAAAGGGTATCTATGAAGCGCAGGAGATACTGGAGAGAGAACAGCGCTTTGCCCCCTTTGCTCTGATACGCTATGAAGATGGTGAGATAGAGCGGTTGGAAAATAGTATTGAAGACCCAAAAGATGCCTACAGGGCACTATATGAGGAAATCAAGTTTTGCATCGAGGCGAAACCGGCAGATATTGTCGTACTGCTGGCGGACACGACACTACCTTCCGAATTTGGAGAAGAGGGCATTGAGAGTGCGATCCGTGTTCATCTGGAAGAGCGCTCGCAGCAGCACAAAAAGATAGCGGGCAGATACATCTATGTTCCCTACCGGCTGCAGAGGCTGGCGGGAGAGGAAGCAGTACACGCAAAGCTCTTTGCGCCCAAGGCGGTTAGCTTCCCCTCGGAGTTTATAACCTCCTAAAGCGGCAGGTAGACCTTGTCGATGAGCTCTTCATATTCGCTTTTGGCATTGGAGTCGATGGTGATGCCGCCGCCGCTTTTGTAGTAGAGCTTTCCCTCTCTCTGTTCGATAAAGCGTATCATTACCCCCGATTTTACTGTCGTGCCGTCAAATACGCCGAAAACACCTGTATAGAAATCCCGTTCGTAATTTTCGACACGCTCTATGATGGAGACGGTGCTGCGTTTTGGTGTGCCGGTAATGGAGCCTGCGGGGGTCAGTTTGTCGAAGATGTCACCCAACTGTGAGGCCCAGTTTTTGGGAAGTTTGGCAGTGATTTTGGAGCTTACCTGCAGCAGCTCCTTACTGCCTGCCTTGATACGGTCGATATAGCGGAACTGTTCTACAGTGACTTCGTTGCCGACAATGCCAAGGTCGTTGCGCATCAGATCGACAATCATCACATGCTCTGCCATCTCTTTGGGGTTGGCAAGGATGCGCTCTTTTGCATTTGGCAGGTTTGCATCTATTGTCCCTTTCATCGGGTAGGTGGCGATGGTGTCGTTTTCGATTTCGACGAAGCGTTCGGGAGAAAAACAGATGAATAGATCTTTGAAACAGAGTTTGAATTTGGCCCTTGCGTAACAGAAGATCTCTTTGAGCGTAAGGTCGGTTTCGATAGGGGTTTCGAAAGTAAGGTTGAGCAGGTAGGTGTTGCCCGAGCGTATCTGCTCTATGATCATATCGAAAGCTTTTTTGTACTGCAAAAAGGGGACGGGCTGCGCGCTGAAGCGGTAGGGCTTGTGGCGTTTGGTAACCGGGTAGTTGCGCCAGGTTTCGAGCTTATAGAGGATATCTTCATCGAGACTCTCGAGGGGCTGGACGAAGAGTCTTGTTTTGTCGTAGGAGAGGATGAAGAGAAAGGGAGTGCCACTTTCGCCCAGGCGGTTCATCAGGGCAAAGCCCTCTGTGGGAGAAAGCCAGAGGCTTTCAGGGGGTAGCGGGTAGCGGGTAGCGGGTAGAGCGTTTTTTTTCGCCACCAGTTGCTCTCTTTTTTAGCTGTCGAGCAGGAGGAGTTTGAGAATGGCCATACGCATGAAGACACCGTTTCTGACCTGTTCGAGGACCTTGCATCGGGGGTCTTCAAGCACTTCGTCGCTGATGTCGATGTTGCGCATGACGGGACCCGGATGCAGTACCAGGATGTTGCGGCTGCCAAGACGCTCTTTGGTGATGCAGTAGTGTTCGGCATAGGCTTCGTAGTCATCGAAGATCGGTTTCTTGTGGCGTTCAAGCTGTGCACGCAGGCTCATGATGACATCGACCTTGTCCAGTACGGTTTCGAGATTCTCGTATTGGGGCAGATCGCTGTTCTGTGGCAAAAAGGGTTTGGGAGCAACGAGGAGTACTTTCATCCCCATGCGTGAGAGCAGCCTGATACCCGAACTTGCAACACGGGAGTTGACAATATCGCCGACAATTGCAATGGTCTTTCCCTCGATGTCGCCGTCAAAGTGCTCTTTGATGGTAAAGAGATCCAGCAGTGCTTGTGTAGGGTGGGCATAGTTTCCTGCTCCCGCGTTGATGACGGTTGTCATCTGCATATTGGCAAGCTGTCCGGGTGCTTCGTTCTCTTCGTGTCGGATGATGACCCCGTCTGGACCCATCGCGCAGAGGTTGGCGAAGGTATCTTCCAGGCTCTCCCCCTTTTTGGTCGAGGAGCGCGAGGGGTCCAGGTGTACCACCGACGCTCCCAGCCGCTTGGCGGCAACTTCAAAGGAGCTGCGTGTACGGGTAGAGGGTTCGAAAAAGAGGGTGATGAGCAGTTTGTCCTTGAGCAGTTGTGGCGGACGCTGTGCCTTGAAGTCGGCAGCATCGGAAAGCAGGTTCTCTATCTGTGTGTCGGAGAGGTTGTTGGTGTCGATGAGGTGTTGCATACGGCATCCTTCCACTGGTGATAATCTGTGAGATTATAGCGAAGTAGTGGTAAAAGCGGCGTGTTTACACCAGCGTTTCGACAAATTTCTCCAGGCCATCCTGCAGACTCCACCATCCTGGGAAGACCGTATCGTAGTAGGGCTGTGTAACTTGCTTGAACATCTCCTTCTCTTCATGGAGGTTGACACACCATTCAAAGCTGATATCGAAACTGCGCAGTGCCAGTATGGAGAGGAGTGTGTCGTTGATGCACCCAAGACGGCTTGGTGTTACCAGCAGCGCTTTGGCTTCGATCTCTTTGATAAGGTGAACCATCATGTATGTTTCTGTAATGGGTACCATCAGTCCACCGGCACCCTCGACAAGCAGAATGTCACACTTTTTTAACAGCATGTCGTGTTTGTCAACAATGTACTGCAGGTCGATCTGCCGCTTCGTATCGGCACAGTAGGGGGCTGCGGGAAGTTCGAAAGTGTAGGCGGTGACATCGGCTGCTGTCAACGCTTCAAAGTCGGGGTTGACACGTTGACACGCCTGCAGCAGTGCCGTCGCATCGGGGGCCTCTTGGGTCACGCCCGTCTCGATGGGTTTGTAGACTCCCGGACGCACTCCGCGCTTCGCGATAGCTTGGATAAGCTGCAGTGTTGTGTAGGTTTTTCCGACATTGGTACCCGTGGCGGTGATGAAAAGGGATCGCACTTGCATTTCTCCTGATTTTTTGTATAATATAGACCATTAACAATGAAGGAATTTTAACATAAATGCCAAAGTTTGAAGAGGAACTGGACCTGGAGATAGAACTTCAGGAACCGCAAATGTTCAAGGTGCTGCTGCACAATGACGACTATACGAGTATGGATTTTGTCGTGGAGGTGCTGATGGATATCTTTCACAAGACCCATCAGCAGGCCGAGCAGATCATGCTGCTCATTCATGAAAAAGGCAAGGCGGTCTGCGGGGTGTATACCTACGAGATCGCCCAGATGAAGGTGGAGCAGGTACGCCAGCTTGCAAAACGCAACGAGTTTCCCCTGCTTGCAACAATGGAAGAGGATGTATAATGATCAGTGTAGCACTAAACGATGTATTTAAAGAGGCGGTCACCTACGCCAAGGAGAACCGTCACGAATATTTGACCGTAGAGCATGTCTTTCTGGCCATTGTCCGCTCCCAAAAGGGGCAGGAGATCTTCGAGACGCTCGGTGCAGATACAAAACACCTTGAGGAGGGGATCGTTTCGCACATTCACAAGACGATCCCTGCACTCAAAGAGGCAGTTGAGCCCTTTGAGACCGTGGCGCTTTCGCGTGCCATCAACGATATGATGACGCACATCCACTCTGCCGGACGCAGCGAAGCGAAAGTGGGCGATATGCTGGCAGCCATCTTCATGCAGGAGCACTCCTATGCTGTGTACCTGATGAAAAAAGAGGGGATTGCACGGGTAGACATTCTTGAAGTGATCTCCCATGCGCAGACAGAGACAGCGTCACCTGCGCAAAAGAGCGACAAAGAGGAGACGCTGCTTGAGCAGTTTACGATGGAGCTGGTTTCGCTTGCCAAAACAGGCAAGATCGACCCTGTCATCGGGCGTATTGACGAGATCGACCGTGTGATGCAGACACTTTGCCGCCGAAAGAAAAACAACCCGCTGCTGGTGGGAGAGCCCGGTGTGGGCAAGACCGCCATTGCCGAAGGGCTGGCACTGAAGATCAGCGAAGGGGATGTGCCTGACATTCTCAAAAATGCGAAAGTCTTTGCACTCGATATGGGTGCACTGATCGCCGGAACGAAGTATCGCGGTGATTTTGAAAAACGTCTCAAAGGGATTCTCAAGGAACTGAAGCAGGAGGAGGATGCAATCCTCTTCATTGACGAGATCCATACAATGGTTGGAGCCGGTGCGACAAGCGGGGGAAGCATGGATGCAAGCAACCTGCTCAAACCCGCACTTGCGCGCGGGGAGATCAAGTGTATTGGTGCGACGACCTATCAGGAATTCAGGAACTTCTTCGACAAGGATAAGGCGCTCAGCCGCCGTTTTGCCAAGATAGATGTGGAAGAACCGAGCATCGAGGATACCTTTACTATCCTCAAAGGGGTACAGCACAAGTACGAAAATTTCCACAAGATTGCGTTTACCGATGAAGCGCTCCAAAGTGCGATCGATCTTTCTGTGAAGTACCTGCATGACCGTTTCCTGCCGGACAAAGCAATGGACATTGTCGATGAGGTAGGCGCACACTTCATGCTGCGCGGCAGAGAGAATGTGACAGTCGAACCCAAAGATATTGAAGAGAGTGTCGCCAAAATGATGAAACTCCCCTCCACGGTGGTGGGAACGGACGATACAAAGAAGCTCAAGAATCTTGAAAAAGACCTCAAGCGCCATATCATCGGGCAGGATGAAGCTATCGGCGTGCTGGCAACGGCGATCAAACGCTCTTATGCCGGACTCAACGGCGAGAACAAGCCCATCGGCTCTTTCCTTTTTGTAGGCCCTACCGGGGTAGGGAAAACGGCACTGGCGACACAGCTTGCCGAGACCATGCATGTACACTTTGAGCGCATCGATATGAGTGAGTACATGGAGGCGCATACCGTAAGCCGTCTGGTGGGTGCTCCTCCGGGATATGTCGGCTACGAGCAGGGAGGACTGCTGACAGAGATGATCAAGAAGCATCCGCATACGGTACTGCTGCTTGACGAGATCGAAAAGGCGCATCCGGACATTATGAACATTCTGCTGCAGATTATGGACGGTGCGAAACTGACGGATAACAACGGTGTGGTAAGCGACTTCAAAAACGTCGTCCTCATCATGACATCCAACCTGGGCACCAAAGAGCCCAACGTAATGGGCTTCAACAAAGACACTTCGATGAAGACTGACAAGGCGATCAACGCCTTCTTCGCACCGGAATTCCGCAACCGTCTCAATGCCGTGGTGGAGTTTAACCCGCTTGGCATCGATGCGCTGATGGAGATTGTAGACCGTGAGATCGAAAAGCTCAACGCACTGCTTAAAAACAAAGAGATCACCGTCAAGGTGAACAAAAAGGCCAAACGCTATCTTGCACAGGAGGGCTATGACGAACGCTACGGCGCACGCCACATCGCCCGTGTGATCGATGAGAAGATCAAAGAGGCTCTGACAGACGAGATACTCTTCGGCAGCCTCAAAAAAGGCGGTGTGGTCAAAGTTGGCTTCAAAAACGAAAAATTGACCTTTGATTTCGGAGCGTAACATGGTTTACCCCGTAGGGTGTTGTGTCCCCACAACATCAACATACCAAATGAACGGTATGGTACAGCAATTTAAAAGTGATATATTGTTTGCACAAAGAAAGTGTTGTCAGGGGACAATCCCCTACAATAAAAGCGTTGCGTTGCAACGCATACCAAAATTCCTAATTCCTAATTCCTCACTCCTCACTTACAAACTCCAAAGGAGTTTGTAATGGGCTCCATGTTCGACGAAGACCACTACCTCATAGCCCCCTTAAGCGACTACTCCTACAACTTTCCAAACCCACGCTTCGCATCCGATGAGGGGCTGCTGGCCTACGGAGGAGACCTCTCTGTCAACCGGCTGCTGACGGCGTACCGAAACGGTATTTTCCCCTGGTATGCCGAAGGAGACCCCATACTCTGGTGGTCACCCGACCCGCGGCTGCTGCTCTACCCCGGTGATTTCATCGTACGCAAATCGTTTCGCAGGGTGCTTCGCAACGCGGGATTCGAGGTCAAATTCGATACGCGTTTTGCCGATGTGATACGCCACTGTGCGACGGTACCCAGGGAGGGACAGAGAGGGTCGTGGATTCTGCCCGAGATGCAGGAGGCGTACATACGGCTGCATGAAGAGGGATTCGCGCACAGTGTGGAGGTCTACAAAGAGGGGGAGCTTGTCGGCGGCCTTTACGGACTGGCGATGGGAAAGGCATTTTTCGGTGAGTCGATGTTCTCTTTGGTTTCGAATGCGTCAAAGGTGGCCTTCAAAGCGCTTAGTGATGTTTTAGGACAAAGAGGCTATGATTTTATCGACTGCCAGATGCGTACGGACCATATGGTGGGTCTGGGTGCACAGACAGTACCCAGAGAGCGCTTTTTGAACGAGCTTGAAGCGACGCTTCAGAAGCCCAGTGACCTGGGAAGCTGGCAGAATTTTGAATGGACATACAAGGAAGATTGATGGTAGATAGAGAAATCGGGTTTTCACTCTGGCTAGACTTTGTGGAGCGTGACTACCTTAAAAACGAATTTGGCAAACTGATAGAGAAGGGGATCATCAACGGTGCGACAAGCAATCCGGCGATCTTCGCTTCAGCGATCACCACTTCGCCGGCATACAGGGCGCAGCTGGAATCGTTGGAGGGCAAGAGCCCCAAAGAGAAGTACGAAGCGCTTGCGATCGAAGATATCAAAACCGCTGCACAGGCGCTTAGACCGCTCTACGACGAAGACAACGACGGTTACATCTCCATCGAGGTGGACCCTTTCCTCTCCAACGATACCGAGGGGACCATCGCAGAAGGTAAGCGCCTCTTTGAAGCAATCGGCGAGCCCAACGTGATGATCAAGGTACCTGCTACCAATGCCGGGTACGATGCGATGACGGCACTGCTGGCTGAGGGAATCTCGGTCAATGCGACACTCATCTTCTCTCCTACCCAGGCACAGCGTTGTGTGAAAGCGATGGAGAAGGGGATGGAGCAGACCGAAGCGAAGGTTGACGGTGTCATCTCCGTCTTTGTCAGCCGCTTTGACAGAATGCTTGATGACGAATTGGCGCAAAGCGGCATCGAGACTGGGCTTACGGGTATCTACAATGCGGCAAAGATCTACAACCTGATCGAGCGAAACGGTAACGAGCGTATCCGCACACTCTTTGCAAGTACCGGTGTCAAGGGAGAGGATCTGCCTCCTTACTACTATATGCGCGCCCTGCTGGCATCCCATTCTGTCAATACCGCGCCGCTTGCGACCATTGAGTCGTGGCTGGCGGTCAAACCGACACCGCCACAGCTTCCAATGGATGACGCGGCAATCAACGGCTACTTCACAAAACTTGCCGACAGCGGCTTTGTAATGGATGAAGTTTATGCTACACTTCTTAAAGAGGGACTTGAAGCGTTTGAAAAGGCCTTTGGACAAATGCTTGAGAGTCTGAAGTAACACGAAGGAAGGAGCGGGAATGGAAGAGAAACTCAAACTCTATCTGCGTACGATGATCTCCAATAAAGGAAGTGACCTCCATCTTAAGTCAGGGTCGAACGTGCGTGTGCGGATACATGGTGTGCTGAAACTGCTTGGAAAGGATGTTCTAAGCGCGGCACAAATGGAGGAGCTGGCCAGAGAGATCACTACGCCAGACCAGTTCGACAAGCTCAAAAAAGAGCGTAACCTCGACTTCTCCTATGCCATTGGTACAGAGCACAGATTCAGGGTGAACTTCTTCTATCAGATGGATGGGCTCAGTGCGGTCTTTCGTATCATTCCCGTTGAGATTCTCAGTATCGAACAGCTCAAACTTCCGCCGGTGGTGAACGAGTTTGCCAGCATTCAGCGTGGGCTGGTACTGGTAACAGGAGTGACCGGTTCGGGTAAATCGACTACGCTTGCCGCGATTCTGGACAAGATAAACCGTGAGCAGAAAAAACATATTATTACTGTTGAAGATCCGATTGAATTCGTTCACAAGGATAGAGGCTGCCTGATTAACCAGCGAAGTATCGGGCAGGATGCCCACTCCTTCTCCGATGCGTTGCGTGCTGCACTGCGTGAAGACCCTGACATCATTCTGGTCGGAGAGATGAGGGACCTTGAGACGATCGATATCGCGATGCACGCAGCCAACACCGGACACCTGGTATTTTCTACGCTGCACACCCTCGATGCCAAAGAGACGATCGACCGTATTGTCGGTATGTTTCCCAACGATGAGCAGAACCGTATCCGGATGTCTCTGGCTTCTGTGCTGGAAGGTGTGCTCTCGCAGCGTCTGATCCCGACAGTAAAGGGCGGCCGTGCCGCGGCGATCGAGATTTTGAAAAAGACGGCGCGTATCGAACAGCTGATCGCAGAGAATCGTGACAGTGAGATACCCGATGCGCTCTTTGAAGGAAAAGAGATCTACGGTACGCAGACCTTCGACCAGGCACTGCTTGATTTGCTTAAAAAAGGGGAGATCGACGGCAAGACAGCGCTTGAATATGCGACCAACCCGGCCGATATGAAACTGAAGATGCAGGGGGTCGGAAAGGGTGCCATTGTCGACGAGGATGCCATGAACAAAGAGATGGACGTCTTCGAGTTCAAGGATGAGGAGGGTTAAGCAAATCTGAACTGCTTCAGGTTTGTACCGACGAAACCGGAGCGGTGGAGCGAAGTGACCCGCGAAGGCAAGAGGGTTAAGCAAATCTGAACTGCTTCAGATTTGTACCGACCTTTTCAACTCCTCTTAAAATTATTTCGATATAATCCGCTTCTATTTTAAATGAAGGACATACAGATGTTAGAAGGTATCGTTAGAGAGAGTATCGGAAAGACTACTGCAAAGAAGCTTAGAAGAGATGGTTATCTAACTGCAAACCTTTACGCCAAGGGTGTAGAGAACATTCAGGCTGCGTTCAAGCGCGGTGAGTTTGTAAGAGCAGTCAGAGCCAAAGAGAACCTTGCGTTTCCCGTAAAGGTAGGAGACAAGGAACTCAACGTTGTCATCCAGGAGTATCAACTGCATCCGGTTCACGGTGAAGTGGTACACGTAGACCTCAGAATTGCCGTTCCTGGACAGGTAACGGACTATCTTGTTCCTGTCGTGACACACGGTACACCGGTTGGTCTCAAGAACAAAGGTGTTCTTGTCATGTCCAAAAGAAGAGTCAAGGTAAGAGGCACGATCGAGAATATGCCTGCGAAGTTCGACCTCAATGTCGAGCCGCTCAACAGAGACGACTCTATCCTCATCAGAGACATCGAAGTACCTGAAGGGTGCAGAATGATGGACAGACCTGATGTCGCTGTTTGTGGTGTGATCAAGTCCAAGTAATGAAAGTGCTGTCGTGACACTTTTTGTCGGTCTGGGTAATCCGGGATCGCAATACGAAAACACACGACACAATATCGGCTTCAAAGTTGTCGACGCTCTTGTCGGACACTTTGCTGCCCGCGATATCTCCAAAAATACATTCCACGGTCAGCTCTACCGCACCGCATCTACCCTTTTTCTCAAACCGACAACCTATATGAACCTCTCGGGCAAAAGTGTACTTCCCGTAAAGCAGTTTTTCAAAATCGAGCTTGAAGATATCATTGTCATTCATGATGATATCGATCTGCCTTTTGGGGCGGTGCGTTTTAAAAGAGGCGGCGGCCACGGCGGCCACAACGGACTCAAATCCATCGATGCAATGGTGGGCAGGGAGTATCTGCGTGTCCGCATCGGGGTAGGAAAACCCGAACGCAAGTCGCAGGTAGCAGACTATGTACTGCATGATTTCAGCGAAGTGGAGATGGCATGCATCCCGCAGCTTATTACACATGTCAAAGAGGCATGCCTTGCGCTGCAAAAGCATGACCTAAATGAAGTGAAGTCACACTATTCGCTTAAATCTATAGAGGCACTCTGTCCATGACACTGCAGCCTCCGCTCTACTTCCGCTATCTGGCATGGCACTACACCAGGAATCTGCTTGCCATCCTCTTTGGCCTCTCTTTCGCATTTGCCGCTATCGACTACTTTCAGCATATTCCGCAGTTGGATGTCTCCGGAAGCCACAAAGTTCTCTATATCTACTACATGTGGCAGGAGGCACTGGGGCTGCTCTATCCGCTGGCGATTGTGTTGGCACTCATTATGACCAAGTTGATGCTTGTCAAACAGAATACGATGACGATTCTCCATGCATTCGGTTTCAGTAAACGGCGGCTGATTCTTCCCTTTCTGATCATTGCAACCCTTACCTATGCGGTGTTTGTGGGGCTCCATGCGACCTCTTTCTCCTATGCCAAGGACAAGGCAGCGATGCTGCTTGAAAAGCAGTTGGGTGCCTACAATGTCAACGACCTCTTTTTCAAGTACAACGATACGTTCGTTTATATGAAAAAGCTTGACCCTGTACACAAAAAGCTTGAAGATGTCACCATCTTCAAAGTTAAGGATAACAGGGTGCTCTATACCCTTCATGCCCCCTATGCCCTTTTTGACGGCAAAGAGTGGGAAGCGAAGCAGGCGACGATAAAGCGGCATGTCTACGAAAATGGAAGACTGATGCGCTACCAGATAGAAAAAAAAGGGAGTATCAAGACGCTTGATGGTTACAAACCGAAGATCATCGAGTCACTCTATGAAGGAAAATCACTCAATATAGTCGATGCATACAACACCTGGAGGCTGCTGGAGAAGCAGCACCTCAACTCCGACAAGATTCGGGCGGCACTCTATGAGAAGACGGTGATGCCGCTCTTTGCAATCGCCTTGGTGATCATGCTTTTCTTCAAACTTCCTTTTCATGCCCGTATGATGCGCTTTGGACTGGTGATTGCCGCGGCACTCGGAGTGACGTTCATCTCCTGGGGAATTCTGTTCGGGCTCTATCAGATGGGGGCCAATGGTGTGATTTCGCCTGAAGCAGCAGCTGTTGTACCCATTCTTCTGCTGTGGCTCTATGCGCTCTATGTTTTTGTAACAGATGAGCGCAAGATCGTCTGAAGCCTGCCTCGAAGACTCCCTAACTCCCCTCTTAGCGATTTTTGGATAAAATCACTCCAAATCACAGAGAGGATCCTCTATGTCCATAGATTACAAAGCACTGGTTGAAAAGTACGATACACCGCTGTATATGTACGATTTTGACTATATCGAGAACCGCTACAAGACGCTCAAAGAGGCGTTTGCCGGCAAAAAGTCACTCATCAACTATGCAGTCAAAGCCAATTCCAACCTTTCGGTCATTCAGCATCTTGCAAAGCTTGGAGCAGGAGCGGACTGTGTGAGTATCGGTGAAGTACGCCGTGCACTCGATGCAGGAGTGGAGAAGTACAAGATTATCTTTTCGGGTGTGGGAAAGCGTGACGACGAGATAGAAGAGGCACTTGAACGTGACATTCTGATGCTCAACCTTGAGAGTGAAGCGGAGATGAAACGTGTCGAGATGGTTGCAAAAAAGCTGGGGAAAGAGGCACGCATCTCCATCCGTGTCAACCCCAACATAGACCCTCAGACACACCCTTACATCTCTACGGGGCTGCACGAGAACAAGTTCGGTGTCGAGATCGATATGGCAAAGCGTATGTACATCTACGCCAACAAGTCTGAACATCTCAATCCTGTAGGGATCCATTTCCATATCGGTTCGCAGCTGACCAATCTCGACCCGATAAAAGAGTCGGCAATGATCGTCGCCGATCTGGTACGTTCGCTCAAAGCGATCAAGATCGATATCAAGTTCTTCGATGTGGGCGGCGGTATCGGAGTGGTCTATGACGATGAGACGACCATTTCCGAGACGGCATATACTGAAGTGATCGCTGAGGCGGTCAAGGGGCTTGATGTGACCATCGCCTGTGAACCGGGGCGCTATATGGTTGCCAATGCGGGGGCCTTCTTTACTCGTGTGCTCTATGAGAAGAACAATGACGGAAAGCGTTTTGTCATTGTAGACGGTGGAATGAACGACCTTATCAGACCGAGTCTCTACAATGCTTATCACAGCATAGAGGCGCCGGGTGTGGAAGGTGAGACGATGCCTGCCGATGTCGTGGGGCCTGTGTGTGAGAGCGGTGACTTCTTCGGCAAGAATGTGCCGCTGCCCCCGCTGCAGCATAATGATATTCTGGTGGTACACTCCGCAGGTGCCTACGGCTTTACGATGGCAAGCAACTACAACACACGCCCGAAGCCTGCCGAGGTGGCGCTTCAGGGCGGTAAAGACCGTCTGATCAGACGCCGGGAAACCTACGAGGACCAGGTGAGACTGGAGAAAGAGTACCTGCTCTAAGCAACAAAGGAGAGGTGATGACACTGGATCAACTGCGCGAAAAGATAGACCATATCGACGATACACTGCTGAAGCTCTACAACGAGCGGATGGAGCTTGTCCACCAGGTGGGGGAGCTCAAAAATACGACCGGTGCACCCATTTACCGTCCTGAGCGTGAGCAGGCGATTTTGCAGCGCCTCAAGGCGCAGAATGACGGCAAACTGACCGATGAAGCGATTGATGCGCTCTTTCTGGAGCTTTTCGCCGTAGCACGCAACCTTGAGCGTCCCGAAGCGGTTGCCTACCTGGGTCCGGAGGCAAGTTTTACTCACCAGGCAGCCGAGAGCAAGTTCGGTGCGATGAGCGCCTACTTCCCGGTGGCGACCATCAAAGGCGTCTTCCGCGAAGTGAGCAACGGCAAGGCGAAGTTCGGTGTCGTGCCCATCGAGAACAGCTCCAACGGTATTGTCAGCGATACGATCAACTGCCTCAACGACTATGACCTCAAGATCATTGCCGAAGTGGTGGTGGACATCCATCACGTGCTTGCCACACAGGCGGAAAAGATAGAGAATATCAAACGCATCTACTCCAAAGATATCGCCTTTGGGCAGTGCCAGAATTTCCTGAACGATTTCGGGCTGGACGATGTGGAGCAGATCCCGGTGGAGTCAACGGCAAAAGCAGCGAAGCTTGCTGCCGAAGATCCCGAGAGTGCGGCAATCTGTTCGGTCGTTGCAGCGAAAATCTACAATCTGCCCGTACTCTTCGAGAATATCGAAGATGACCAGAACAACCGTACACGCTTCTTTGTCATCAGTGATTTCGAGAATGCGCCAAGCGGCAACGACAAAACGTCGCTGCTTGTAAGACTGCCCAACAAGCCGGGCTCTCTGGTAGAATTCCTGAACGATTTTGAGAAGGCAAAGATCAACCTGACCAAGATCAAATCGCATATCGTCGAAGGTGTCTCTATCTTCTTCATCGAATTCAACGGGCACAAGGATGACCCGGAGATCAAGGCAATTTTGGAGAAGCACAAAGATTCGGTCAAGGTGCTGGGATCGTATGTCAAAGAGACCGATGATATTTGAATAGTGAGCAGGTAGCAGAGAGAAGAGAGTAGGGTGCGTAACCACGTACCAATAAAACGACCCAAAGTTGGAGAACGTATGAGATTTAACAAAGTATTGGAAGATATCAAGACCTATGAAGCGGGAAAGCCCATTGAACTGGTCGTACGGGAGTTCGGTGTGAAACCGGAAGAGGTGGTGAAGCTCGCTTCCAACGAAAACCCCATCGGCACCTCTCCGAAAGTAGCCGAAGTGATTCGTCAAAATGCCGAAAAAGCGCATCTCTATCCCGATGACAGTATGTTCGAACTCAAAGCGGCACTGGCGGCGAAGTTCGATGTACGAGAGGAGAATATCATCATCGGAGCGGGAAGCGACCAGGTACTCGAGTTCATTTCGCGTGCACTGCTCAATGAGAGCGAATCGGTGTTGATGTCGGCGATGACATTTGCAATGTACGAAATCTACGCCAGACAGATGGGGGCGAAGATCGTGCGAACGCCAAGTTACGAACACAAGGCTGACGAATTCATCTCCGCTTACAAAGCGCACAAGCCAAAGATTGTCTATATCTGTACGCCAAACAACCCGACCGGCGATGCGACAGCCAAAGAGGAGGTGCTGCGTATCATCGAAGCGGTCGAGAGCGATACACTGGTCGTGGTGGATGGTGCCTATATGGAGTATGCCGCTGCCAAAGATCCAAAGTATGCCATTGTTCCAAATGATCTGATGGGGTATGAGAATGTCATCTATCTTGGTACCTTCTCCAAAGCCTACGGCCTTGGCGGCATGCGTGTGGGGTACGGCATCGCGCAGGGCAGCCTGATCAAAGAGCTCTACAAGATGCGTCCGCCCTTTAACATTACGACACTTTCGCTTGCCGCAGCCATCGAGGCGGCAGGGGACAATGCGTTTGTGGAGACCTCTATCGCACTGCACCAGGAGCAGATCGTACGTTACGAGGCATTTGCACAGACGCACGGGTTTGACTATATCGACAGCTATACAAACTTCATTACCTATCTTTTCCCCGATGCTATGGATTCGACGAAAATCTCTGATGCACTGCTCAGACGCGGGGTGATCATCCGTAACCTTGCCTCCTATGGGATGAATGCGGTACGTATCACGGTAGGGACAGCACGGCAGAACGACATCTTCTTCAAACACTTTGCGGAGGTGATCGGATGAGACGCATTCAGGTAGCCAAAGCCGGTACATACAAAAGCAAGCCTCTGAAGCTTGAGAAATTTGTGGACAGAGAGTGGGGCTGCCAGAGTGTGGAGAAGATTACAAAAAAAGAGATCAGAGCGATCGCAAAGCGACTGGAACTTCCTTTTGATGAAGACAATGTCCGGTTCGCCAAAGCGGTGATAAACGCCTATTTGACAAAGCAGTAGAGAGATGATGGATATCAAACACTATACAACCGAAGAGCTTGAAGCGGTAGCTGAACAGATTAGAGAGCGCATTCTTGCAACGGTGAGCAGGAACGGAGGACATCTGAGTTCGACACTGGGAGCGACAGATTTGATTGTCGCAATGCACAAGGTGTTTGATGTGACCAAAGATCCGTTTATCTTCGATGTTTCGCACCAGGCATATGCACACAAACTGTTGACGGACCGATGGGACACTTTCGATACACTCAGGACCTTTGGCGGCATCAGCGGCTATACAAAACCCAGTGAATCGCCCTACGACTACTATGTTGCAGGGCACAGTTCGACCTCTATCTCTCTGGCAGTCGGGGCAGCAAAGGCGATCGCACTGAAAAAAGAGGATCGTATTCCCGTTGCCTTCATCGGGGACGGCAGCATGAGTGCGGGTATGGTCTATGAAGCGCTCAACGAGCTTGGGGACAGAAAGTACCCGGTAGTGATCATCCTCAACGACAACGAGATGAGTATCGCCAAGCCCATAGGTGCGATCTCAAAACTGCTTTCACAGACGATGGCAGGCTCCTTTTACCAGAAGTTCAAAGGAAAAGTGGAGAAGATGCTGGAGCATTTTCCCGAAGGTGCCACCTATATGGCAAAGCGCTTTGAGGAGGGTTTCAAGCTCATTACGCCGGGAGTACTCTTTGAAGAGATGGGTATCGAGTATATCGGTCCGGTAGACGGGCACGATATCGCTGCACTCATCGAGACGATGGAGGTGGCAAAGAACCTTGGCAAACCGGTCATCATTCATGCCCAGACAACGAAAGGTAAGGGCTACGAAATCGCTGAAGGGACCAAAGAGCACTGGCACGGGGTAGGGGCCTTTGATACCAAAACGGGAGAGCCTTTCAAAAAGAGCAGTGCCAAGTCGGCAACACAGATCTTTTCCGAAACACTGGTAAAAATGGCCGATGAGGATGAGAAAATCGTCGGAGTGACAGCTGCTATGCCAAGCGGTACGGGATTGAGTGCGGTGATGGAAAAGTACCCCGATCGTTTCTGGGATGTCGCCATTGCGGAACAGCATGCCGTCGCTTCAATGGGACCGTTGGCGAAAGAGGGCTTCAAGCCTTTCTGTGCACTATACTCAACATTTCTCCAGCGCGGGTATGATCAGGTGATCCACGATATCTGCCTGATGAACCTTGGAGTAGCGTTCGCCATCGACCGTGCGGGGATTGTCGGAGAGGATGGGGAGACGCATCAGGGGGCATTCGACGTCTCCTACCTTAGAGCCATTCCAAATATGACCCTTTTGGCACCCTTCAATGAAACGGGAATGCAAAAGGCGATGGCCTTTGCCAGAGACTTTGATACGCCCTGTGCTTTCCGCTATCCGCGCGGTGCATTCCTTGCCGAAGATTTCGATGTGCCCGACTTCGAACTCGGCAAGGCGCACCTGCTGCAGGAGGGAGAGGGTGATGTGCTTTTCATCGGCTACGGAAACGGTGTGGGCAGGGCACTGCAGACAGTAGCGTTGATGGAAACAAAGCCTGCTGTGCTCGATCTGCGTTTTGTCAAGCCGCTCGATGAGATGATGCTGAAGGAACTCTCCAAGCGCTACCGCCACTGGTTTGTCTTTTCAGATTCGGCAAAAAGAGGCGGTGTCGCCTCTGCCATTGGCGAGTATCTGGATGAAACAGCTATTCAGGAAGTGGTGTTAACCTCTTTTGAGTATGATGATGCATTCATTACCCACGGCAATACGAAATTGGTCGAAGAGAGCCTGGGGCTGATGCCGGAACAGCTGGCAGAGAGAGTAAAATTAGAAATTAGAAATTAGAAATTAGAAATTTGGAGTGTAGGGTGCGTCACCACGCACCGATACTGGGTTTGAATAAATCTCCTGTCGGTGGTTTATTTAAGTTCAGTGACAGTGGACGAATATTAAAAACCTCTTATTGAAGTGTTCTGAGCCGCAGGCGAAGCTTTAGTGAGATGAATTGAAGATTGGCTTTGCTGATCTTCAAGAAGAAGGAGTATGGATGAACGAATACATTTTTACCAGTGAATCAGTAACCGAAGGGCATCCCGACAAGATGGCAGACCAGATTTCCGATGCGATACTGGACTACATCATCAAAGAGGATCCCAATGCCAGAGTGGCATGCGAAACGTTACTGAGTAACGGTTTTTGTGTTATTGCAGGAGAACTGAAGACAACGGCATATGCACCGATGCAGGAGATTGCAAGAGAGGTGGTACGCGATATAGGCTATACCGATGCGGCGTACGGATTCGATTACCGCAGTGCGGGAGTACTTAACGGTATCGGGGAGCAGTCTCCGGATATCAATCAGGGGGTAGATCAGGCATGCGGTGAGATTGGTGCGGGTGACCAGGGATTGATGTTCGGATACGCGTGTAAAGAGACGCCTGAACTAATGCCTCTTCCCATTACGCTAGCACACCGCCTGACCTCCAAACTGGCCGAGGTGAGAAAGAATGGTACGGTACCGTTCCTGCGCCCTGATGGCAAGGCGCAGGTGTCGGTTAAATATGTAGATGGCAAGCCGGTATCGGTAGATACGGTGGTTGTCTCCACGCAGCACCATGACAATGTCTCTCTGGAGCAGGTGCAAAAAGCGGTACGCGAAGAGGTGATCAATCCGGTACTGGAAGCCTACGGTATGCTCCATGATGAGATCACCTACCACATCAACCCCACCGGCCGTTTCGTCATTGGTGGGCCACAGGGTGATGCTGGACTTACCGGGAGGAAGATCATCGTAGATACCTATGGCGGCTCCTGTCCGCACGGCGGCGGTGCCTTTTCAGGGAAGGATCCGACCAAAGTCGACCGCTCTGCAGCCTATGCGGCACGCCATGTCGCCAAAAACCTGGTGGCTGCCGGTGTTTGTGAAAAGGCGACACTGCAGATTGCCTATGCCATCGGTGTGGCCGAACCGGTCTCTATCCATGTCGATACCCACGGTACAGCCAGTATTGCAGAGGAGAAGATCGTAGAATGTGTCCGTGAACTCTTCGATCTGACCCCCAAAGGGATCATGGATTCACTGGATCTCTTGCGTCCTATTTACCGTAAAACAGCGGCCTACGGCCACTTTGGACGTGAAGAAGAGAGCTTCAGCTGGGAAAAACTGGACAGGGTCGATGCAATACGCGACTTTTTGTCCATCTGATTAAAGAATAATTTAAATAACTTTTGATATAGTTTGAGCATCTTAACAAAGGAGAAAAACAAATGGCAGTAATTATTACAGATACTTGTATCAACTGTGCAGCTTGTATCGACGAGTGTCCGGTAGAAGCGATCGTTGACGAGGATGATAACCCAACAGGTGAGGAGATCTACTACGTATACCCTGACAAGTGTGTCGAGTGTGTAGACTATCACGAAGTACCAGCATGTGCTGAAGCGTGTCCTACAGAGGGATGTATTCAGTGGGATGACTGTGTCGAGGGTATGCCTTGTTCACCAAACAGAGGCGCCAAAGGCGAGCCTGTCATCGAAGACTAATCCTCTTTTATTTTGTGTGGGCCGGATTTCCCGGCCCACACTTTCTTCTACTTCCTCCTTTTTTTAATGCATATTTAATATCCGTTTGGGTACAATTCCGGCCGAATACTTCCCTATGAAGTAAATTATCCCTTTAGGAACAGAATGATGGAACAGACACTATCGATTATCAAACCCGATGCAGTTGCAAAAAATGTCGTAGGACAGATCCTTGCACGTTTTGAAGAGGCAGGCCTCAGAATTGCTGCAACAAAGAAGATCAGACTCTCCAGAGTCGATGCAGAGGCATTCTATGCCGTTCATAAAGACCGCCCTTTCTTTAAAGATCTTGTTGACTTCATGATCTCAGGACCGGTTGTGGTCTCTGTGCTTGAGGGTGAGAACGCAATGGCGAAGAACAGAGAGCTGATGGGTGCAACCAACCCGAAAGAGGCGGCACCTGGTACCATCAGAGCTGACTTTGCAGACAGCATCGACGCCAATGCGGTACACGGAAGTGATTCTCTGGAAAATGCAGCGATCGAGATCGCATTCTTCTTCCCTCAAAGAGAAATCTACTAATCAAGATTTTTTGTGAAAATCTTTTTTGAAAAGGTGGGTTCCACACCAAGACCCGTTGAACTGGAAGTTCAGGGGGTCTCTTTAAAGGGAACACTGGAAAAGAGTGGTTATCATCACGCGCTTCTTGATGCGGTTGTAACAGGGGAACTTCCTCTGGTATGTGACCGTTGCGGCACATCCTACAGCCGGCAGATCGATATGCCTCTGAAGCTGACACTCAGTGACAGGGTATCAGAAGATAAAGATGATTTGGATATAATCGAGTTTTTGGACGGCGTTATCGATGTAGCGTACATCCTCCAGAGCGAGATCAATGCTATTGAAGGGGCTTTCCACTACTGTGACGATTGTGACGGAAGTGATGAAGCGCTGGAGATAGAGTATTAAATTAGTAACAAAGGATAGATTATGGCAGTACCTAAGAGACGTGTAAGTAAAACAAGAGCGGCAAAGAGAAGAACACACTACAAGCTGACACTTCCAATGCCTGTAAAAGATGCAGACGGAACATGGAGAATGCCTCACCACATGAACATGACTACAGGTGAGTACAAAACGAACAAAGCGTAATTGCAATGGTTAAAGTTGCAATTGATGCAATGGGCGGGGACTTCGGTCCCGAACCCGTCATTGAAGGTGTCGTGCAGGCGCTTGAAGAGAAACAGTTTCTGCCTATTCTTGTAGGTGACAGAGAAGAGATCCTCTCCCTCCTCCCCCAATACTACACCAACAAAGTCAAAATTGTCGACGCTTCCGATGTAATTGATATGGCAGACCAGGCGACCAATGCGCTCAAGCGTAAAGAGTCCTCCATCTACAAAGCGGTAGAACTGGTACGTAACAAAGAGGCCGATGCAGTCGTCTCCGCCGGTCACAGCGGTGCGACGATGACACTGGCGACACTGCGAATAGGACGCCTGCCGCATATTAGCAAACCGGCACTGGCAACCTTCATGCCAACGGTAAAGGGAAGCCGATCACTGGTGCTTGATGTAGGTGCAGTGACTGACTGTACACCGCAGAACCTCTTTGAGTTTGGCTATATGGGTGAAGCGTATGTACAGAGTGTCATGGGCAGAAGCCATCCAAAAGTGGGACTGCTCAGCAACGGTGAAGAGGACAGCAAGGGAAATGCCTTGACCAAAGAGGCATTTAAACTGCTCGACGGACTTGACGGTTTTGTGGGCAATGTCGAAGGCGGTGATATCTTCAGCGGCGAGATCGATGTAATTGTCACTGACGGATTTACGGGAAATATTCTGCTTAAAACAGCCGAGGGGGTACAGTCAGCGATCTTCACACTGATGAAGCAGTATATCCGAAAATCGCTTCCGGCAAAGATCGGTGCACTGATGATGAAAAAGAAGGTCTTCACCTCGATGAAAAAAGAGGTGGACCCGGCAGAGTACGGTGGTGCCCCTCTGCTTGGTATTAACGGATGTGCCATCATCTCGCACGGCTCCTCAAATGCCAAAGCGATTAAAAATGCCATCTTCCAGGCACTCCGCTATACCGAATCGAACGTCAACGAGCGTATTGAAGCACTCTTGAGCGAGAAAGCGTAAGCGCTCTCTCCTCACCTCAATTCCTCCGCTATTCTTAGAATATTATGGTAAAATAAGTAACGATTTTATCGGGCCGGCATCGCTGTATGCGGCCTGTTTGAAGGACCATAATGTCAGCTACACAACCAGTCTACGCCTCGTTCAGATCGATCGGTGCCTATGTCCCCGAAAAGATTCTCAGCAATGAAATGCTGGAGAAGATGGTAGATACGAGCGATGAGTGGATCACCAAGCGTACGGGTATCAAGGAGCGGCATATCGCCGCTAACGATGAGTACACCAGCGATATGGGTGCCAAGGCGGCGAAGCTTGCCATAGAGCGTGCAGGACTAATGCCGGATGCGATCGATCTTGTCATCTGTGCCACGGTAACACCGGACTATTTCAACATGCCTTCAACTGCCTGCATTATCTCTGAGAAACTGGGTATCAGAAATGTTCAGGCATTCGACTTTGCCGCAGCCTGCAGCGGTTTTGTCTACGGACTCTCCGTTGCAAAGGCGTTCATAGAATCAGATATGAAGAAGAATGTATTGGTGATCGGGGCGGAGAAGTTCTCTTCCATTGTGGACTACACAGACAGAAGCACCTGTATTCTCTTTGGTGACGGTGCAGGAGCGGCTGTTATTTCGGCAACCGATAAAAAAGAGGAGGCATTCATCGATGTGCACGCAAGTGCGGACGGTGCCTACGCAGACTTTCTGGTCACGCCCGCACCCGGAACGGTGAACCCTGTTAGTCAGAAGGTACTTGACGAGGGGTTGCAGTATGTGCAGATGAAGGGGAACGAGACCTTCAAACTAGCCGTCAAAACACTGACAAAAGATGTCAAGGAGATCCTTGAAAAGAACGGTATCGCTTCTGAGGAGATACCGCACTTCGTACCCCATCAGGCCAACTACCGCATTATCAAGGCGGTGGGTGATGCGCTGAAGATGCGTGAAGACCAGGTAGTGTTGACAGTGCACAAGTACGGTAACACCTCCGCAGCTTCCATTCCGATGGCGATCAATGATATTTGGGAATCGGGGCGTCTGAAAAAAGGGGAGTTGATGCTGCTGGATACTTTTGGCGGCGGACTGACCTGGGCTTCGGCGTTGCTGCCGTTTAGCGGGGAGAGCGTTTAGCGTTTAGTGCTGAGCGTTTAGCAAAAACTTTATGCGCATTGGGTTTGTAGGGGATATCGTCGGCAAGCCGGGCCGCTTGATGCTCAAGAAGCACCTCAAAAGGCTACGGCAGGAGCATTTTCTGGACCTTGTCATCGCCAACTATGAAAACGCTTCGCACGGCTTTGGCCTGACGCGAAAAAATGCCGATGAGCTTTTGGGCTATGGTATCGATGTGATGACTGGCGGCAATCACAGCTTCGATAAAAAAGAGATCTTCGAACTCTTCGAGACCTATCCGATTGTTCGTCCTATGAACTATCCCGAGGCATCTCCTGGAAAAGGGATTATACGTGTAAATGCAGGTGGACACGATGTCACCGTACTGAACCTGATGGGTCACTACACGATGCCGATGGTGGACAATCCTTTTACGACCATTACCCCTGTAGTAGCCTCCCTGAGAGCGGAAGGTATAAAACATATCGTCATAGATATGCATGCGGAAGCGAGCTCTGAGAAGAATGTACTGCTGCATATGCTAAAAGAGGATGTCTCCGCGATTTTCGGCACCCATACCCATGTGGGTACCGATGATCTGCAGGTAGTAGCGGGGTGTGCCTATGTCACCGATGTTGGGCTTACCGGATGCTGTGACGGTGTCATAGGTATGGATAAAGAGGTGCCTCTGCGCCGTTTTCTTACCGGCATCGGCGGACATCACGATATTCCTGACAGATGCAGAGCGATTTTACAGATGGTTGTATTTGAACTGAATGATGAAGGGTACTGTATCGGCGCAGAGAAGATCAAGATTTACGACGATGCCCCTAAAGTCGTTACCCCTGCCTGGATAGTAAAGTAACTACTTCCGTCTCCGTTTTACCTATACATTCCGCTTGATACGTACTTTCTTGGGATTAAGTAGATCCAGTGCAGTTTTGACCATCGGCTCTTCAAGCAGAGTGGAGGGGTCCTTCTCCTTTGCCGCTTCTGTATCGCCGGCATCCGGAGCGATACATGAGCTCTTCATCTCCAGCTCCTCTATCATCGAACCGCTGTTGGCATCGTTGTGAACAGCACCGGACTGCTCCGGGCTCCCTTTCGGCTGCTCGATACTCCCTACTCCATGCTCACTACTCCCCGTTGGTTGCTCACTGCTCGTTGTTAGTTGCTCGTTACTGGGTTTTGTTTTTTTTTTGGCGATGTTGGCTATCTTCGTCTCAAAGCCAAAGAGCTCTTTGACGAACATGTTGATGACACCCCAGTGTTTGATGAGCATCTTTCGGTCATCCTCTTCGGCAGTGGACTCCCAGGTGAGGGTGTTGTCGGTAAAACTCACAAAGGTGATGTTGCGTTCGAAGCAGCTGCCAAGGTCGTAGTCTCGGTCGTAGATTTTCGAGATGAGCGTTTTGAAACGTTTTTCATAGATTGTTTCCTGCGCCTGAGGTTCAGCCTCTTCTGCCGTCTCCTCTTCCTTTTGAATCGGTGGCACTTCACTCTCCACGGGCACTGCCGCTTCAGGCTCTGCCGGGGCAGTTTCCAAAACGGGTTCAGGTATCACATTCTCTTCAGGGGTAATAGCGTCAGTACGCTTTTCTGCACTCTTCTCACTACTCCCCGCTCCTTGCTCCCTGCTCCCTTCCAGGTTCTCGGTTCCCTGCGCACTACTCACTGGTTTCGCCATTTCCGGAATGGTTGCAACGATCTCCTCTTCGGTAATTGTGATCACCTCTTTGGGGGCAGAGAGATCCGGGGCGGTTGTAGTGACAACGATCTCGCTTACCTCAACCCCTTTGAGCTCCTGTTCAAGCCCTTTGATCATTGTATCGATATCTTTGATCTGCAGCGCTTCCATCATCTTGAAGAGTGCCAGAGAGAGAACGAATTCGCCATCGCTTCCCAATGAAAGCAGGCTTTTCGATTCGGCGATGATACGGAAGAAGCGTTCAATGATCATCGGTGTCAGCTTCCCGCCGTTTTCAAGCAGCAGGCTCTTGAGGTAGAGCGTAAGCTCATCGAGGATCATCTCTGCTTCATAGTCGGAAGCGAGTTTGAGAAACTCCAGTACAGCACTGGTATTTTTTTGCAAAATATTCTCAAGCAGGTTCTCCAGAAGGCTTGGCTCGATGATACCGAGCATTCCTGTCACCGTACCCACATCGACATGTCCCTGTGAGTAGACGATGGCCTGGTCAAGCAGGGTCAGCGAGTCTCTGAGGCTGCCCGCACCAGTTCTGGCTATGATCTCTACAGCCTCTTTGTCAAAACCGATCCCCTCGAGGTTCAGTATGTGTTCGAGGTGTTTCTGCACCAGCTGCTGCGGGATCTTCTTGAAGCGGAAGTGCTGTGTTCTGGAGAGGATGGTTGCCGGCAGTTTGAGTGGATCAGTTGTCGCCAGAATGAACTTTACGAAATCGGGCGGCTCTTCGAGGGTCTTGAGCAGGGCGTTGAAAGCCTGGTTTGTCAGCATATGGACTTCGTCGATGATGAAGATCTTGAAGCGAGCCGAGCTTGGTTTGTATTTGGTGTGTTCGATGAGGTCTTTGATATCGTCGATCCCGCGGTTGCTTGCCGCATCCATCTCGATGATATCCATATGACGGTTCTCCGCTGCCATGACACAGTGGGTACACTCGCCGCAGGGGTGGGAACTTGTCCCTTTTTCGCACAGAAGTGCCTTGGCGAAAATACGTGCTGTGGAGGTCTTTCCGCTGCCTCTCAGGCCGGAGAAGAGGTAGGCGTGGGAGAGACGTCCGTTATCAAGTGCCAGCGAGAGCGTCTGCGAGACGGACTCCTGTCCGATCAGGTCGCTGAAGGTGGCAGGACGGTACTTTCTGGCAAGTGCTAACGACACATTCTCTCCTTTTTTTGATGGTGTCATTGTAGTCAAATTTTACTTTCGGTTGGTATAATCGAATAAGAAAAATTTATGGAGAAAACGATGCGTCTGGATAACGAGGAAGAGAGCCGAAATGTAGAGGACAGGCGTGCAAGCAGCGGTGGCAGCGGGCGTATGGATATGCGGACGATGATGATGCTCTGGCCGCTTGTCCGTCCGCTGCTGCGTTCCAAATTCGGACTGCTCCTCATCGGAGCGCTTGCAGCAGCGTACCTGATGGGGTATAACCCGTTAAAAGTGATAGGGGTTGGCGGTTCCTCTTCTGCACCGGTGAACAAGGAAGTGGATGCACAGCGTGCGGTCTTCATCAAAAAGGTGCTGAGAAGTACGGAAAAGGTGTGGGGCGAACTGCTGCCAAAATACAGATTGCACTACAGGGAGCCGGTACTGGTGCTCTATCGCGGTTACACAAAGAGCGGCTGCGGCGGTGCACAGTCGCAGATGGGTCCTTTTTACTGCCCGGTGGACAAAAAGGTCTACCTTGACCTTGGCTTTTTCGACGAGCTTGCCAAACGCCACAACGCTCCCGGAGACTTCGCACAGGCCTATGTGCTGGCACATGAGATAGGACACCATGTGCAGGATATTACCGGGACACTTGCCAAGGTGCAAAAACTCAAACAAAAATGGGGCGGCAAAGGTCCCAAAGCCAATGCCCTGCAGGTAAAAGTGGAGCTGCAGGCGGACTGCTATGCCGGCGTCTGGGGATACTATGCGCAAAAGGAGTTTCATATGCTCGAACCCGGAGACCTCGAAGAGGCACTCAATGCCGCCAGTGCGATTGGAGATGATACGCTCCAAAAAGAAGCCACCGGACGTGTCGTACCCGATGCCTTTACCCACGGCAGTTCCGCACAGCGGGTAAAGTGGTTCAGGCGGGGATTTGAAAGCGGTGACATGCGCCAGTGCAACACTTTCCGGTAGCCAGAGTGCGGCCTCTGCCGCTACAGAAGCGTATAACCCCATATGCGCTATAATCTCCCACTTAAATCAAACCCCTTTCAAGAGAGACAGAAATGAGCTATACCCCAAGCGAAATCGAAGCGAAATGGCAAAAACAGTGGGAGGAGGAGCAGGCGTTCGAGCCCAGCGACTCCCATACACAGCCCAAAAAGTATATTTTGAGTATGTTCCCGTTCCCAAGCGGCCGTCTGCATATGGGACATGTGCGCAACTACGCCATCGGTGACGCGCTGGCGCGCTACTACAGAAAACAGCAGTTCAACGTACTGCATCCCATCGGCTGGGATGCGTTCGGAATGCCTGCAGAAAATGCCGCCATCAAACATGGCAGACACCCCAAAGAGTGGACCTACAGCAATATCGACTATATGCGAAATGAACTCAATACGCTGGGGCTTTCGTTCTCCAAAACGCGGGAGTTCGCCACCTGCGATCCGCTCTACACCAAACACGAGCAGAAGTTCATCATCGAGATGTTTGAAAAGGGGCTGCTCTACCGTGAGAGCACGACGGTCAACTGGTGTGAGAGCTGCCATACGGTACTAGCCAACGAGCAGGTCGAAGAGGGGTGCTGCTGGCGCTGTGACAATCCTGTAGAGCTTAAAGAGATGCCGGGCTACTACCTTGACATTATCCGCTATGCCGACGAACTGCTTGAGGACCTTGCGCAACTTGAGGGCAAGTGGCCCTCACAGGTTATTACGATGCAGCGCAACTGGATAGGAAAGTCGCAGGGGCTGGCGTTTGCATTTGAACTGACTGAGGAGAGCAAAGCGAAACTTGGCGGCAAGTTCGAGCGTTACGAAGTCTTTACGACGCGCCCTGATACCATCTACGGTGTCACCTATTCAGCCCTCGCACCCGAACACCCCATTACCAAACACCTTGTTGACCACGGCCTGCTTGAAACCGAGGTGGCAGAGAAGATCAAGACTATCGCCAATATGAGCGAAGTGGATCGTGCCAAGCGGGAGAAAGAGGGGTATCCGCTGGGTATCTCCGTGATTCATCCGCTTACAGGCGAGGAGATCCCTGTCTGGACAGCCAACTTCGTACTGGCAAGCTACGGCGGGGGTGCGGTCATGGCGGTGCCGGCACATGATGAGCGTGACTTTGAGTTCGCTACCAAGTACGGTCTGCCCATCAAACGTGTCATCGAGGGGGGAGAGGAACTGCCTTACACCGGCAGCGGTACCCTTGTCGAGAGCGGCCGCTTCAGTTGTGTAGAGAGTGACGAAGCGAAAATCGCCATTATCAACTATATGGAAGAGGAGGGCAAAGGCAAAGGGACGACCAACTATAAACTGCGCAACTGGGGCGTCAGCCGCCAGCGCTACTGGGGTGCGCCCATTCCGTTTGTCCACTGCCCAAGCTGCGGCTTGGTACCGGAGAAGTTCGAGAATCTGCCCATTGCACTTCCTGACGATGTGGAGATCACCGGTGAAGGCAACCCGCTGGAGAACCATCCGACATGGAAGCACTGCCACTGTCCCAAGTGTGGCGGCGAAGCGGTTCGTGAGACCGATACGCTCGATACTTTCGTGCAGTCGAGCTGGTACCAGTTCCGCTACGCGACCAACCCCAAAAAGTGGGAAGAGGTGGGCATTGACAAGGAGGATGCAGATTACTGGCTGGGAGTGGACCAGTACATCGGCGGGATAGAACACGCGATCTTGCACCTGCTCTATGCACGCTTCTTCACCAAAGTGCTGCGCGATCTTGGCTATCACGATGTCGACGAGCCTTTCGAGCGGCTGCTGACGCAGGGGATGGTACTCAAAGACGGTGCGAAGATGAGCAAATCGAAGGGCAACACTGTCGATCCTGATGCGCTGGTTGCCAAATACGGTGCCGATACGGCACGTCTGTTCATTCTCTTTGCCGCGCCGCCGCAAAAAGAGCTGGAGTGGAACGACTCTGCCGTGGACGGTGCATTCCGTTTCATCAAGAAGCTTTACGACAGAAAGTCGAAAGTGACCGGGAACACGCTTCCTGACATCGACCACGGTATACTGAACAAGGAGAGCAAGCTTGCCCGTGTCAAAGTCTACGAAGCACTGCAGAAGTCTACAGAAGTATACGAGAAGAGTTTTGCCTTCAATACACTCATCGCCGCCTGTATGGAGGCACTCAACGCGCTTGACAAACAGGATGACGGTGATGTCTGGACAGAGGGGATGTATATTATGCTCAACCTTCTTGAGCCTATCATCCCCCATGTGGCGACAGAGCTTAGCGAAACCCTCTTTGCAAGAGCAAACTTTGGCGGCAGGATCGAAGTCAAAGAGGAGGTCTTCGTACAGGAGAGCATTCTCTATGTCGTGATGATCGGCGGCAAGAAGCGTACCGAGATAGAGGTCGACCCTGCAGCAAGCCAGGAGGAGATTTTGGCACTGGCAAAAGAGGCAGGCGAGAAGTGGCTGCAGGGGATGCAGGTTGTCAAAGAGATCGTGGTGCCCAACAAGCTGGTGAACCTTGCGGTCAAACCAAGTTAGTAAATAGTGAGGAGGTAGGAGTCCCCCAGGGGAGCTTCTCTTGCTTCGCAATTCACCTTCTGATGAGAGAATGTATGCAAAACAGGGTTTTGCTTTTATTGAATAGGGGAAAAACAGTATGAAAACAACAAATAAAAGTTTTGCGAAGCAAAACAAACCAAAACTCTTCACTCTTCACTCTTCACTCTTCACTTTACTATCAGCAATGCTGATAGTAACCGCTTGCGGTTACAAACCCTCCGCGCACGCGGTCAAGCAGCTCTTTGGCAATTCGGTCTATGTCGAAGTGAACGTCGACCGGGCAGAGCCGGAGAATGCACCCTACGTCAAGGATGAGATGAACCGCATTGTCTATACCCGTTTTAAGGGGCATGTCACTACCAAAGAAGCAGCCGATACGCAGATCTACATTACTTACGCAGGCAGCAGTTTCACACCATTAAGCTATACCAACGGATATGTCACACGTTACAGAACCAATGTGCGTGCACGTTTCCATATGATCACCCCCAAAGGGAAGCTTGACAAAATGATTTCGACTGTCTATGAAGCCGATATCGATGAGAGTTCACTTACCTCTTCGGCGCTGCGTATCGAAGCGATTAAAAAAGGGCTCGAGAAGGCACTTGACGAGTTTATGGCGTATGCGAGCGCAAAAGGGATGCTTGTCTCTGATGGGAAGTGAAGCAGCAGTTGTGCCGTTGGCATCCTTTCTGGAGCGAAAGCCGCTCTACTACAAAGAGATAGACCATGAACGTGTACATTGGGCATATGCCTTGCTCAAACTGCATATTAGCCACCCCAAAACCGTGCATATTGTTGGCACTAACGGCAAGGGGAGTACGGGGAGGATGATGGCTTACCTTGCCTGGCGGCAAGGGATGGAAGATGGAGGATGGAAGATGGAGGATGAGAAACGTCCATTTTCAGTTGGACACTACTCCTCTCCGCATATTCTGAAGTTCAATGAGCGTATCTGGCTGGATGGGGAAGATGCTTCCGATGAGGTACTGGAGGCAGCGCACCGAAAGCTTTTCCCTCTTTTGGGAGAAGCGATGGCCGAGGCACTCTCCTATTTTGAATATACGACACTCCTGGCATTGGTGGTATTCGAGAAGTGCGATCTTGTGGTGCTTGAAGCCGGGCTTGGCGGAGAGTTCGATGCGACGAATGTCTGTGACAAGGCACTGAGTGTCTTTACCCCTATTGGCATCGACCATCAGGCCTTTCTGGGAGAGAGCATCGGGGAGATTGCTGCAACGAAGCTGCGCAGTATGGGACCCAAAGCGCTGCTGGCAGCACAGCCGTATGGTGAGGTGGTGGAGGTTGCCAAGCGGATTGCCGAAGAGAAAAAAGCGGAGCTTTTTAGCGTTCAGCACCCCAAGGGCATTTCTCCCTTCGGTCGGGCACGTTCAGTGTTCTGCGTTCAGGAGATGCTACAGTTGGAGGAAATAGCCGAGGCGAAAGGGTGGCCTGGTTACCTTGTAGAGAATGCGATGGTGGCATTGCAAGCTTTGGATATTTTGGAGATCCCATACACTATAGATGACTTAAAAATGCTGGAGCTCTTTGGGCGTTTTTACCCGTTGCGTGAGAATATCCGTATTGATGTGGGACACAATCCGCTGGCGGCCGTGGCGATCGTCAAATCGATGGCACCCGAGACGGTACTGATTTACAATTCGCTTGATGACAAGGATTACGAAGCGGTGCTGCGCATACTCAAACCGAAAATCAAACGGGTTGAGATTATCCCCATAGAATCGCAGCGTGCTACGACGATCGAAGCAATTGAGGCAGCATTGGAAAGTGTAGGGCTTGCGTATAGTATGTTTGAAGGACATATCGATCCGAAAGAGCATTATCTTGTGTTTGGATCGTTCTATACGGTTGAGGCGTTTTTGAAACAATACAATCTGTAGGGTGTTGTCCCCGATAACACCGATCTTTTCCTCCATTTTCAAAAAATGCAGTATAATTACAAAATTTTTTACCTACCGTAGGGTGCGAAATCTCGCACCATTTACGCATAATCCGATAGTGAATGCTGTTTCTTTACAACGGTTTGAAGGTGCGTGGTTACGCACCCTACGATGACAGGCATAAGCTAAAGATCAGGAAAGCCAATGATAACCCAAAGCAACATTTACGAGTATCTTGAAGCAGGTGCCCAAAATCCTCTGCTTATCTGCGCCGATGACAAAGAGGCGAAGCAGGCAGCCGATGTGGCAAACCTACTGGGGTATGAGACGTTCGTACTGCCGGATATCCGTGTCAGTGTCGGGGAGGATATGCGCCCCTACACCGAGGAACTGCAGCTCTTTTTTGCGCAGCTGTTTGGTTTTTACCGTGCGGGAGAGAAGCGGCTTCTGGTCGCTCCTTTGCATACGGTGCTGCTGCCTTTTCCTAAGCCTGAGCTCTATGATGAGCTGAACATCGAGTTTGGCGAAACTCTGCCGCTTGCCGAACTGAAAGAGAAACTCTACCGCTGGGGATACCACTTCACCGACATTGCCGCGCAGCGTGGGGAGGTCTCCTTTAGGGGTGACATTATCGATATCTTCCCGGTTAAAAGTGACAAACCCTACCGTATTTCACTCTTCGATGAAGAGGTGGAGTCGATCCACCACTACGACGAGACGACACAGAAGCGTGAGGGTGAGGAGCTTGAGGGCTTTAGCGTTACGCCGGCCTTTCTTGCACTGAGTGCTGAAGAGTACGAAGCGCTCAAAAACCGGTGTGAGCGAAGCGGTTACGATACGTTTGTCAAAGATATCGATTCGCTGGGGCTGTGGCATCTTGAGGGGCTGGCACAAAGTGCGTTCGATGTGGCCAAAGGGGTGCTTTGCCGCAACCTTGACGAGGAGTTGCAGGAGATCTATGAACTTGATACCCCGTTAGTGGAGCGAAAGGCGTTCCTGCTGCCGACTGTTCCCGAAGCTTCGCGTTACCGTGATCTTGAAGTGGCAGACCCCAATAAATTGCTTGAAGCGCACAAAGAGAAACAGATTACCGTGCTTGCACGCAACGAGAGTATCGTTCGCGGATCGCAGCTGCACAGCTTCGAGAATATCACCTTTGTCTATCAGGACGGTATCGTCAACCTGATGGGAGATGACAAGCTTATTCTTTCACTTAACAAACCGATTAAACGCAAAAAGGTCAAAAAAGCTTCTATCATCCTGGACGAGCTCAAGCCCGGCGACTATGTGGTGCATGAAAACCACGGTGTGGGTATCTTTAAAGGTATCGAGAAGCGCGAAGTACTGGGGGCAACTTCGGAGTTTGTCACCATCATGTATCAAAACGAAGATACGCTGCTCATCCCCGTCAGCAACCTGGAGGTGATCGACCGCTATGTGGCGGAGGGCGGTGCGTTGCCAGTACTCGACAGAATGGGCAAAGCGAGCTTCAAAAAGCTCAAAGGCAAAGTCAAAGAGAAGCTCTTTGCCATCGCGTCGCAGATCATCAACCTCTCTGCGCAGCGGCACTTGAAAAAAGGAATTGTCTTATGGAGCAGGGAGCAGGGAGAAGGGAGCAGTGAGGAGAGAGAACTTGCTGCAAAGATCGCGGCAGAACACCAGCTCTTTATGGCCAAGGCCGGTTTCGTGCATACCGAGGATCAGGAGCGGGCCATTTACGAGATGCTTGCCGATATGCAAAGCGGTCGTATGATGGACAGGCTGCTGAGTGCCGATGTGGGCTTTGGCAAGACCGAAGTGGCGATGAACGGGATGTTCGTTGCGGTCAAGAACGGATACCAGGCGATGATGATCGCCCCCACGACACTGTTGACATCGCAGCACTACAAGAGCCTCAAAGAGCGCTTTTACGAGTGGGACATCAAGGTTGCCAAACTCGACCGCTTTACCGGCACGAAAGAGAAGAACGCTATTCTAAAAGGGCTTGAAGAGGGGAGCATTGATGTGGTGGTAGGTACCCACGCACTCCTCAAGGCGAAGTTCAAGAATCTTGCACTGGTGGTCATTGACGAAGAGCACAAGTTCGGCGTCAAGCAGAAAGAGGCGCTCAAAGAGATGAGCATCGATACGCATCTGTTGAGTATGTCGGCTACACCTATACCGCGATCTCTCAATATGGCGCTCTCTCAGGTCAAGAGCTTCTCCGAGATTCTCACACCGCCGGTGGAGCGGCAGGGGGTGCGTACCTTCGTGAAGAGTTACGATGAGAAGGTGATCAAAGAGGCGATCTTAAGGGAGCTTCGCCGAGGCGGGCAGATCTTTTATGTCTTCAACTCCATTGCGGGTATAGAGGAGAAGAAAAAGCAGCTGCTTGAGATTTTGCCCAAACTGCGCATTGCGGTACTGCACTCGAAGATCTCCGCAAAGGAGACCGAAGATGAGATGATGAAGTTCGAAGACGGCGAGTACGATGTGCTACTCTCCACCTCCATTGTCGAATCGGGCATCCATATGCCGCATGCCAACACGATGATCGTCGATGGCGCCGACAGCTTCGGCATCGCCGATCTGCACCAGCTGCGCGGACGTGTGGGGCGTGGTGGCAAAGAAGGGTACTGCTACTTTATGGTCACCGACAAAGAGAGATTGACTGACAATGCAAGACGAAGACTGCTCGCACTCGAGTCGCACTCTGACCTTGGCAGCGGTGCGGTACTTGCCTTTCACGACCTCGAGATCCGCGGCGGGGGGAACATCATCGGGGAGGCGCAGAGCGGACACATCAAGCAGATCGGTTATAGTCTTTACCTGCGAATGCTTGAAGATGCCATCAGGGAGCTGAGCGGTCAGAGCAAAGAGGTGACACGGCAGGTCGATATGAAGCTTGCCGTACAGGCATATTTGAGTGAAGAGCTTATCGAAGAGGACAGGCTGCGGCTTGAACTCTACCGTCGTCTGGCACAGTGTGAGAGTGTGGGAGAGGTGTATGAGATCGAAAGTGAAATTGCCGACCGCTTCGGCAAACCGGACACCGTCACTCGACAGTTCATCGATGTGATGGTCATGAAAGTGCTTGCACGTGAGCAGGGTATTGTCAAGGTCTCCTCCTATGGTGAGAACGTCTTTATCGAGTTTGCTGAGGAGAACAAAGAGCGTGTGGTGCTGAAAGCTGCTTCCAAAGATGACGATGATATCATTGCTGCAGCGATGGGATATCTCAAAGGGAAGCGATGATCGACTTTAAGACACTTTATGAAAAGACCAAAGGCTGTTCCCTGTTGTTGGTGGAAGACTACGAGCCTTTGCGAGCCGATATGGCTGAAGTGCTGGAGGATTTTTTTGCTACCGTAACAGTCGCCTCCAACGGAGTGGAAGCGATAGGCCTGTACGACAAGCACTACAAAGAAGCACAGCGATACTACGATGTAGTGATTACCGATATACAGATGCCCATGATGGACGGTATCGACCTTGCCGAAGAGATCCGAAAACGCAATCCGAAGCAGCAGCTCATCGTACTCTCAGCCTATACTGACAGTGAATATCTGATACGGCTGATCAACATCGGTATTGCACAGTTTATCAACAAGCCTGTAGAACAGGATGAATTGGTGGAAGCGCTTTTTGTAGTTTGCAACAACAGAGCAGGGAGTGAAACGGATAGAGAAGAAGAGACTATTGTTAGATTGGGTGAAGAGGTAGTCTGGCATAAAAAAAGCAATATTCTTCGAAAAGAGGGCTACCCTGTCCCCCTTACCCGGCACGAGAGTGTGTTGATGCAGCTTTTCGTTGAGCGTGCCAATCAGGTATGTACGGCCGATACGATTATGCAGCACTTTTACCTTCAGGGTGTAGAGTTGAGTGAACGAAGCATTCGAAACCTTGTTTCAAAATTGCGAAAAAAACTGCCAGCCAGGGCGATTAAAAGTATCTACGGCATGGGATACAGGCTTGTGCCGCTTCAGGCGTCCTGACCGGGATTGAAAAGCAGTTCGAAACAGACGCCGTTATGCCTGTTGTATGCTTTGAGTGTACCGCTGTGGTGATTCTCCATAATCAGCTGTGACATATAGAGTCCCAGTCCTGTTCCCAGTTTCCCTTTTGTACTGAAGTAGGGTTCAAAGATCTTTGGCAGAATCTCTTCGGGTACACCTCCGCCATTGTCGCAGATGAGGATGACATACTGCTTCCCTCGTGCAAAGGTTACGATGTGTATCTGCCGTTCATGCAACTTTTTTTCCGTAAAGTTATCTTCACTGTTTTTGAAAATATTGAGAATGACCTGGGTCACTTCGTTGTCGTACATCTGCAATTGCGGATCTGCTTTGTACTCTTTGATGACTTTGATACCGTTTTTGCTGAGAGATTGCCCAATAATCTCCAGTGCATTCTCAATGGGGATGCTGAGGTTGGTAACTGTTTTTTCTTTGTTGGGGTTGAAAAAGTTTCTGAAGTCGTCGGTGGTATGGGAGAGTGTATTGACATACTCGATAACGCTGTTGAGTTTCCGGTCGAGATAGGAGAGGAATATCTTTTGCTCGGTCGGAGAGTTGAGATTGAATCTTCCGCTTTCGAGCTTTATTCTGATTCCCATAATGGTGGTGGTGATGGCTCCCAGTGGCTGCCGCCACTGGTGTGAGATCATACTGAGCATCTCTCCCATGGCTGCCATGCGCTGCCGCTGCAGCAGCAGTTCATCTTTTTGCCGTATCTCGTCGAGTTGGCGTTGCACCTGCTCTTTGAGTTGACGGTTGTACTGACGTATCAGAATATAGCCGATAGCAATTACGGCACCAAGAAGAAGAAAAAGTAGAAACAACTGCCATGCTCTGTTGTGGTTATCGAAAAAACGGTCATGTTCAGTTGCTTTTGAATGTTCTGCTTTTTCAGACTTGCCCCCGATATGCGAGAGAGAGGTCTGGCTATTGGGTATGGCGGCATACAACAGTGCTGCCAACAATACCCATATAACAAGCGTTTTTTTTAAAAAATCCATAAAATTTCAACTTTTGGTGACATTTGGATGACATTTATACACTAAAATACTACTCATGGAGTATTGTGTCTATTATCTAGTATACAATACCTTTTTTGAATATAAGGCCAAACCATTCGCGAGGATGGGACGGAAAGCCACGGATCTCACGCAGACCGCCGGGTTGCATTCAGTTAACCAACTTAATGTTTACCAAGGAGCACGAATGAGACCCCTGAAGCATACCCTTGTCCTATGCTTGGTCAGTTTGAGTATCACTACCCTTTTTGCCAAAGTAGAGCGGTGGGATACTTTTGCCAAAGAGAAAGCCCAAGAGCAGCAAGTATCAACACGAACAGCACAGATTGTTATTGTAAGACCGGAAAACGTTTCTGGAAAAGCGATCAACATCTACATTGACGGGGAGTATGTCTCCTCTCTGCTCCCCGGTGCCTATACCGAAGAGCTTGTCTGTTCGGGCCGCCACCGTGTCAACCTTGCCTACACCAATATCGCCACACGCTACAAAGAGAAGCGTACCGGCGGAGACCTGATCGATTTCAAATCGGGTGAAAAAAATGTGTATGCTATTACAAAAGAGAATGGGAAACTGCGCTTCAAACACTATCCGAAACAAGATATTCCAAGCCTTTTAACGCACTATACGAAGCGCCAGGCCCACACGATTTCACGCCTAAGTAAACGAAAATGCACACAACCTTCTAAAAGTACGAGGAAATAAGAATGTTAAGAGAAGTCATTGTCCAAGTCAACGATACCACCAAAACCCTTGCCAGCTACAAGGTAAAACCAGGGCATAAGGCACCTGTACACATTGAAGCACACTCCAATGTCAACTACAACCTGATCGAAAAAGCGACAGGATATGCGCCTGAGAACATCGCAACCAAGCGTGTCGGAAACGATCTTTACATCGCATTCGAAGGAAGTGATGTCAATGCGCCCGACGTCATCATCGATGACTACTATGACCATCTTGCCGAACTGGTCATCGGTAAAGCTGAAAATGGTATGTACTACAACTACGTTCCTGAAAGTGCAGCCGATGCTGATGCCATCAGTGCTCTCAATGTCGGAGACGCTGCCGGTCAGGCACTTGGGGGAGAAGGCTTCATCACGCCATTCTGGATCTTTGGTGAAGAGCTTGGATTCTCTGCCATGGAAGCACTCGCAGGCGCAGCCGGTCTCGGTGCCATTGCTGCAGCTGCAGGTGGCGGCGGAGGAGGTGGAGGAAGCGACACGTCAACACCGCCGCCTTCTGCTCCGCCTCCGCCGACAGCACCGGGCGCACCGACAGTGGAGATCACCGAAGATGGCAACAATGACGGCTATATCAATGCATCAGAGCTCAGCGGCGCTATCGATGTGCGTGTCGGTCTGCCGGCAGATGCGGTAGCCGGAGATACGGTCAGTGTGACAGACGGTACGAATACCAACACCATTACACTGACAGCTGCAGACATTACAGCAGGCAGTGTGAACACCACATTCCCGGCCCCTGCAGAGGGCGCGACGATCACTGTCACGGCAACTGTGACAGACCAGGCGGGCAACACTTCTCCAAGTGCGAGTGAGAGTGCGGTGCTTGATACGACCACATCGGCAACAGTGGATATCAAAGATGATACCGACCATGATGATATGATCAGTACCATCGATGACCAGACCGCCACAAAACTCAGCGGAACGATTGAGGCCGGCGGAACGATCACCA
>JALTVI010000093.1:47282-48520 GCA_027049035.1 Sulfurovum sp.
TATCGATCCTGCGACAGTAACGGTCAACCCGGACGGTACCTGGTCGACCACAGTGGATGTCACCAGTCTCAATGACGGTACACTGACAGTAAGCCTTGATGCACAGGATGCCAGTGGCAATACGGCACCTACCGTAACAGACACGATTGCCAAAGATACGGTTACCACTGTGACAGTGGATCCGATTGCCGATACCAATGACAACACACCGACAGTCAGCGGAACCGGAGAGCCTGGAAGTACGGTTACACTGGTGGATGAGAACGGCAATACTGTCGGTACGACAACCGTTGCATCGGACGGTACATGGAGTACGGATGTCTCTACACTGGGAGACGGAAGCCATACGATTACAGCCAATGTGACCGATCCCGCCGGCAACACTGATACCACGACAAGTGCACCGTTTACTGTCGATACGACCACATCGGCAACAGTGGATATCAAAGATGATACCGACCATGATGATATGATCAGTACCATCGATGACCAGACCGCCACAAAACTCAGCGGAACGATTGAGGCCGGCGGAACGATCACCAGCCTTACGGTCAGTGACGGTACAAATACCATTAGTATCGATCCTGCGACAGTAACGGTCAACCCGGACGGTACCTGGTCGACCACAGTGGATGTCACCAGTCTCAATGACGGTACACTGACAGTAAGCCTTGATGCACAGGATGCCAGTGGCAATACGGCAAGTGCTATTGATAGCATTGCAAAAGATACTACTGCGCCGACAATCGCAGATCAAACTATAAACTATGATGAAAATCAAAGCAGTGGTACAATACTTGGAACTGTAAATGTCGTGGCAGCTAATTTCCAATTTAAGTACAGTGACGGTACGCTCAGCAATACCAGCGAGGATGGTTACTATCAGATCGACAGCAGCGGAAATATCACTTTGACGGCTTCGGGGGCGGCCTCTGCAGTCAATGATTTTGAGCAGAACCCTAACAGTGGAAACTATATTGTAGTAGCCAGTGATGCGGCAGGTAATAGTAGTGAAGCGACTATAACATTGAGTGAGAACAACCTCAATGACAACACACCGGCATTCTATACACCAAACGATGATACCGACGGTGACGGCACCAATGATGCGTATACCTTCAGCTATCCGGAAAACAGTGCCGACAGCGATGTGCTTGGCACCGTGCAGGCGAGTGATGCGGACGGAGATACGGTCAGCTATACCATTACCAACAATGTCCAGGACGGCAGCGGCAACG
>JALTVI010000093.1:48620-120576 GCA_027049035.1 Sulfurovum sp.
CGGGTGTGACAGCGTTTGCGAACGATTACGAGCTTGCGAGCAACACCCACAGCCTGACAGTTCAGGCCAGTGACGGTACCAACACGACAGATATCGCCGTCACCCTCAATGAGACCAATGTCAATGACAATGCACCGGTCTTCGAGGATGGCAGCGGCAATGCTGTGACAGACTATACCTTCAGCTATCCGGAAAACAGTGCCGACAGCGATGTGCTTGGCACCGTGCAGGCGAGTGATGCGGACGGAGATACGGTCAGCTATACCATTACCAACAATGTCCAGGACGGCAGCGGCAACGATCTGTTCGAGATCGACAGCAGCGGAAACATTACGCTGACAGCGGCGGGTGTGACAGCGTTTGCGAACGATTACGAGCTTGCGAGCAACACCCACAGCCTGACAGTTCAGGCCAGTGACGGTACCAACACGACAGATATCGCCGTCACCCTCAATGAGACCAATGTCAATGAAGCGCCGACAGCTGTGGATGCTGCCAAAACAGTGGATGAGGCCAAGGACAGTGCAACTGTTTCGTATGTACTCAGTGCTTCTGATTTCGGTTTCTCCGATGTGGATAGCGGCGACACTCTACAGGCAGTAAAAATCACTGCGGTAACAACAGTAGGTACGCTGTACCTCAACGGTACTGCCGTTGCTGATGGTGATGTGATAAGCAGGGCTGATATTGATGCAGGCAATCTTACTTTCGTACCGATTGATACCGACGATTCAGGATCAGATGAATATGCTGGCGATACCAGTTGGGATGGTACTCCTGTAAGTCCTAATGGCCTGGGGGATCAAAATGTTGATTATGCGAAGTTTGACTATCAGGTGAGTGACGGTACAAACTGGAGTGCCAATACGGCAACGATGACCATCGATATTAACGCTGTTGCCGATACACCGACACTGAGCCTTTCAGCCAGCTCTATAACGGCAAAAGAGACGATTGACTATAGTAATGTGAATAATACACACCAAGGGTTTACAATCACGGCATTGAATCCGGATGGCAGTACAGGAAGCTTTGCCACACATACTACCAATCCGACAGGCTTCGGTGTCGCCGGTGCAGCCAGCGGTGCTGACAGTGAAACAGGTTATGATGATGCCACCAACACATATGAACAAGTTGTATTAACATTCGACAGCCCAGTAGACTCCGTAGATGTTTCGTTGGCATGGAATGCCGCTGGAGAAGATGTTGCAGTCGCATTCTACAACAACGGTACACTTATTGAAACTGTGAATACGGGAGGAGGAAGCGATGGGGTTGACCCTGCTGTGAACTTCAGCCCTTCAAACGGCTCGCTATTTGATGAAATACGCTTTTATCCACCAAATTCGGGAGATGATTTTCTGATCCATTCTATTTCGTTTGACAGAACGGAGATTACGAATGACGGAACTGTTGTCGTTAAAGAGAACTCTTCTGCTGAACTGGGATTGAATGCAGCATTAACCGATACAGACGGATCGGAAAACTTGACTCTGGTATTGACAGACATACCGGCAGGATTTACAGTAACTGACGGTACAAACAGCTTTACTGCTGACAGCACTACTACAAGTGTAGATGTGACAAATTGGAATACCGGTGCAATTACACTGAAGGTACCGGATGTTTCATCCACTTATACATATACCATTAATGCCGTTGCGACTTCTACGGAATATTCCAACGGAAGTACAGCTTCTATAACAAAAAGCTTTGATATCACCGTTCTGGAAAGCACCCCGACTGCTCCGACAATCAGTACTGATCAAACCGTCAACGTTTACGAAGAGGGATTGCCTGATGGTATTGTCGATGCGGCAGGAGACCCGGTAACGACTGTGGTTACAGGGCAGTTTAACGTTGCAGATGTAAACGGGGATGCGTTGAATGTAACGGCAGATGTATCGGGAAGCTTTACTTCCAACGGTGTAGCAATTTCATGGAACTGGGATGAAACTACGCAGACACTGCTTGGTTCTGCAGGCTCCAAAGATGTGATGAAGGTGGTAATTGACGATGCCGGTGCCTATACTGCAACACTGCTTGGACCTATCGATCACAGCAGCAGCGGTGAGGACACATTGACCGTTCCGGTTACCGTAACAGTCAGTGACGGAGACACCAACACAAGCGATGCAACGGCAACGCTGAATGTCGTGGTAGGTGATGACAGCCCGGAAACCTCCGATGTATCACAGCAAATCGTCTTGCCGTCTGTCGATACGAATATACAGTTGGTGCTTGACTTCTCCGGTTCGATGAATGATTATGTCATTGATGATGGTAATGGAGGGACAACGAATGCACTAGCCATTATGAAAACAGCCGTTAATGATATGCTTGGCAAATATGATAACCTTGGAGATGTAAAAGTTAGTATTGTAACTTTCTCAAGTTCTGCTGCGACGATAACAGACAGTTCTGGGAATACATGGATGAGTGTTGCGGATGCAATATCATATATAAATGGATTGCAAGACAGTGATATGAGTGGTGCAACTTATTACGATACTGCACTTAATCAGGTACAAACAACTTATGATGATCCTGGAAAAATAGCGGGTGCTCAGAATGTTTCCTATTTCTTAACTGATGGTGCGCCTACAAGTGGACATGAGATTGATACAGAAGAGCCAGGCTGGATTTCATTTGTGGATAACCGTGACATAAATTCTTTTGCATATGCAATTGGTACTGGGGCAAGTGTAAGCAATATTAACCCAATAGCATATGATGGTGTTACGCCACAAAATACAGATGGAGTACAAGTGGCAAATCCAAATGATCTTCCTCCAGTCCTTCGTGACTCAGTGATCGGTGCTTCTGATGGTGATGTCATCAAGAGCGGTATCGGGGGCAATGTCGGATTTGGTGCTGATGGTGGAGATATTTACGAGGTAAGTCTGGATGGGGTTACCTACACCTATGATGCCGCCAACAATAGTGTTTCTGCAAGTGACGGAAGTACGCCAAATTATGACAGTGCAACACATGAATTGACGGTTGATACCAACCTGAACGGTACATTTGTCATGAATCTTGATACCGGTACATACAGCTATACCGCATCGGGTGACCAGACAAGCAAAGAGACCGAAACGATTACCTTCAATGTCAAAGACAATGATGATGATGTGAGCAATACTTCTACATTGACGATCGATGTGTATCCTCCGGGAACACCATATGTAACACCTACTGATGATTCTGTTATTCAAGATACCCCACAAAGTATTGGATATGTGACAGATGATGATGCGGCAGATCTTGGGCAGACACTGTCAATTACCTCTTCAAGCGCTTCACACGGAAGCGTGGCACTGGATACAAATAATAACATTATCTACACACCGGACAACGGATATTTTGGTACAGATACGGTGACTGTGACAGTCAGCGACGGCAGCAGTAGCAGTACAAAAACATTTGACGTGACGGTGATTAATGCGAATGATAACGCAGATTTGCCACAACTGAATATGTCGATTACTGATCAGAGTGTTGTGTATTTTGATACCTTTGATACTGGACTTGGAGATTGGACAGGAAGCAACATTTCATCTGACAGTAATCAAATGTTGATAGATGGAGGGGGAGACTATGGAATAAATAATGTAACTTATGATTTTGGAAACCAGTTTGCAGGCCAAAGAGTAACGGTACAATTTAGTACTAATATTCTTGCTTCATCGAATACATGGGAATCGAATGATAGTATGGGTGTTTATGTTGATATAGGAGATGGAAACGGATATCAGCAGATTTATTCACAATCTGGACCAAGTAATATTGATGGTGTTACGCATACGATTTCAGCTCAGCTCGATACAACGGGTAAACTCAATATCGGGGTATTAAATAATAGTAGTTGGGACGGTGAAGACCTTTGGGTAGATGATTTTAGTGTTACATTAAGTAAATACCAGATAGATTTGACTCCTTCTCTTAATGACCAAGATAACGGTGGTGAAGTGCTAAAAGATCTTATTATCAAAGATCTGCCGTCAAATGTAGTGCGTGTGGAAGACAGTGCAGGAAATGTACTGACTGCCAATGCGGATGGCACTTATACGGTTACTGCTGCGCCTGCTGATGGTACGCCGCAGACAGTGTATGTCTATACCAGTGCTGCGCTGTCTCAGTCTCAGATCGATGCCGTCCATGCACGTGTCACTGCAGAGGAGACGGCAAGTGGTGATACCGCTACAGTAGAGGTGGATGCTGCAGGAACAGCGCAGATCATCGACGGCATCGTTGAAGGACTCTACTATGAAACGACTTCAGGCTTGACGGGCTATACCGATGCGGATGGATACTTCGACTATGCTGACGGGGATGTCGTTACCTTCAAGATCGGTGATGTCTCCATTGGGCAGATCGATACAGCTTCTATCGATGACGGCAAAGTGTTCCTGCAGGATGTTGCAGGGGTGGACAGAACCGATATGAATGACGAGTATGTCGAAAATATGGCAGTACTGCTGCAGTCGCTTGACAGTGACAGCAGTGACAATATTGTCATTACCGAAGCGATGCACGAAGCGTTCTCGGATGAGAGTTTCGACCTTGCAACGATCTCCGAGGCTGATCTTGCTTCAATCATCGAAGCAAACGGGGCACAGGCAGTTTCTGAAGAAGCAGCTATGGAACACGTTGGCAAGATGCTTGAAGCGTATGATGGTGTTGAAGAAGGAACGCTTGAGGTGCATGTGGCTGACAGCCTTGTGGGGCAGAGCGGATTTAACTTTGATTCACTCGGCGGGATGATGCATGAAACGCAAACCGGTGATATGGCTTCAAATGGACTCTCGGTGAGGATAGAAGAGCTGTTTGATATGGCCGGAGAGAAAAATCCGTTTGCCGCCATCCTGGATGGCGAGGCCGGTGAAGCAGCTCCTGCCACCGGTGTAGAGGCGTGGCTTGCTGCAGGCACGACACACTTCAGCAGCCATGCAATGAGTGTACTGCAGAACAATGAAGATGGGTCGATGACATTCTACACTGAACATACCGTTCAGACAACGGTCATCTGATGCTGAAAAGCGGCGTATGCCGCTGCATGCAGTCAATGAAATATAGTATACATTACGCTATAATGCCTGCAGTTTTTTACAAAGGGGTGCTTTGAAACGGTACGTATGGCTTGTCGGGCTCATAACTGCTGCTCTGTTTGCGGCAGAAAACCCCATTGACATCTACATCCCCGCCGGCGATACGAAACAGTGCAGCACGCGTATCGATGCACTGCTGCAGAAAGCGTACGTGCACTACCCCAGTATCAGCGCGTCCGAGCGTCTCATTCTCAGTGCCAAGGCGCAGATAGAGTCAGCCAAGTGGAACTACTTTCCTACCCCCTCCATCGATTTTTCACAGGGACAGAGTGGACACAGGGGTGAAACCTATCGCATTGACCAGCCCTTGTGGACAGGGGGGAAGCTCGATGCGCTCAGTGACCTTGCCTATGCCAGGGGCGATGAGGCCAAATATACGCTGGGTGAGAGTGCCTATGCGCTCTCCGAAAAGGTACTTAGTGTCATAGGAGCGCTCATTCAGGCGGATGGTGAGATCAAAGCGTTCGAGCAGGGCAAAAAAGACCTCGAAGAGCTCTCGAAAATGCTGCAGCGGCGTGTGACTGCCGGTGTCTCCTCCGAGTCAGACCAGGCACTCATAGAGGCGCGGATGTACCAGATAGAAGGTGACCTTATCACCGCACGCCAGCACTACGAGATGGCGCTTTCGCAGTTACAATTGCTTACGGGCAGCAGACGCGGGTGCGGCATTACCTTCAAAGGGGACAGACTGGTACACCGGAAACCGGACATGCACCGCATCGAGACAAAGATGCTGCGAAGCCACCCCACACTCAAAAAAGCCAAGTCTCAGGTAAAGATTGCCCAGGCGGAAAAGAAAAATGCCGATGCAGCCGTGATGCCCAACGTTTCGCTGCGTGCGGAGTATCAGCACGGTTCGGTCTACGAAAACACACCGGTGCAGAGCGATACGGTCGCCTATGTGGCAGTTTCTTTCAACCCCGGTGCGGGGCTTTCCTCTCTTTCGAACATCGAGAGTGCGAAATACAAAGTGCTTCAGGCACAGGATGAGCTTCGCACCAGAGAGCAGGAGCTGCGTGACCAGCTTGTACGTGACTTCTCGGACTACATGGCCGCATCGAGCCGTCTGAAGAGTATGGAGATGAACATCAAAGCCTCACGAGAAGTACTGGAGTCCTACAAACGGCTCTTTCTTGCCGGCAAGCGGCAGTGGCTTGACTTGGTCAATGCATCGCGCGAAGTGACGCAGAACTATGTCTCACTTGCGAGTTTGCGGGCTTCTCTGATTACTGCTGCGTACCGTCTGGCCCTTCAGGCGGGTGACATCACCTTTAAAAAAGGAGCACGGCGATGATCTACAGTGATCTGCAGCAGGCAAAGGCCGATCTGCACTGGCTCGTGCGAGACTGTTCCGTACCTCCCTTTACTTCGCTTAGGCTGACGGAGTATGAGGCGGCAATGCTCGAAAAGGAGCTTGATGCGCATGATGACAGCTATATCCGTGAGTTTTACGGGATCATCTTCGAACGTGCGGGGCTGCGCCCAGTCGAGTGGCTGAGTGACATCGCACACCAGAGTCTGCCGGTGCTTGCCATGCTGCCCGAGAAGGGTATGTGCGTGGTGATGGAAAAAGAGCAGGACGGCAGCTGGAAGTGTGAAAGCCCCAACGGTATACAGCGGATCAAAGAGTTTCCAGAGGGAACACTTTTTGCCCCGATTAAACTGCAGCGCAACCGAAAAGCCAAACGCAGTGCGATGGAGATGTTCAAAGAGATCGCGCTGCGGCAGAAGCGTACCATCACCTATGCGGCCATAGCGGCACTGAGTATCAATATTCTGGCACTGGGAACATCGTTTTTCAGTATGCAGGTCTACGACAGAGTTATTCCCACACAGGGCATTCCGACACTCATCGCCCTTGGGATCGGCGTCTTCATTGCCATTTTGCTGGAGTTCATGCTCAAGCTTTCAAGGTCTTACATCGTTGACGGCGCCTCAGCGCATATGGATATCGAATATGCCCATGAGGTCTTTTCACGTTTCCTGAACATCCGCTCCGACGCACTGCCAAGAAGCATCGGTACACTCTCCAGCCAGCTGCAGAGCTATGCGACGGTGCGTGCGTTCATTACCAGTGCAGCACTCTATCTGTTTGTAGATTTCCCCTTTTCCCTCATTTTTCTTGCTGTGATCATTATGCTCTCGGGCTGGACCATCGGGTTGATCGTTGTCTTTTTTATGATTCTCTCCATTACTGTGGGAACACGTTTCCGTAGAAAGATAGAGCAGCTGACAAAAGATGCAACCAACGCATCGCACCAGAAGCTTGGACTGTTGGTCGAGAGTGTGGAAAATGCGGAGAGCATCAAGGCGACAGGGGCGGGGTGGAGTCTACTCAGCCGCTGGAACCACCTGAGTGAAGATGCGGCATTCGATGACATTCAGATACGTCACTACAGTGACATGGCTACCTATATGTCGGGACTTTTTCAGCAGCTCAGCTACATTTCTGTTGTGGCGATGGGAGCCTACCTGGTGGCAACGACAGACAAGCTGACGATGGGAGGGTTGATCGCTACGACGATCCTCTCTGGACGGGTACTTTCGCCTATTTCGATGCTGCCAAATCTGCTGGTGCAGTGGGGACGTACGAAAATCTCCATTGAAGATCTTGAAAATGTCTATGCGCTGGCACTCGACAACGAGGGGGTGGAGAGACCGCTCAACCCCACCGCGCTGCAGCCGCACTTCCGTTGCGAGCGTGTACGGTTTGCCTACGGTGAGCATACGCCGGTGGTGAACATTGAACAGCTGAGCATCAAACATGGCGAAAAGGTGGCCATTTTGGGAACGATCGGTTCGGGGAAATCAACGCTGCTGAAAATCCTTGCCGGACTCTACCACCCTACCGAGGGGAAGGTTTACCTCGATAACATGGATATGCACCAGATCTCCCGCAACCGCCTCAACGAGCTGATCGGCTATCTGCCCCAGCATGTCAAACTGATCTCGGGAACACTGCGTGATAACCTGCTGCTGGGGCTGGTGGGTATTACCGATGAGCAGATCATGCAGGCAGCTTCTCAGACGGGACTGATACACCTTATCAATGCGCTGCCGCAGGGCCTTGATACGCCGGTACCCGAAGGGGGTGAGAGTGTTTCGGGCGGACAGAAGCAGATGATTGCACTGACACGGTTGGTGCTGACCAATGCCAAGGCGCTGTTGCTTGATGAACCTACAGCCAATATGGATGACGGTACGGAGCGGCAGATCCTCAAGACGATCAAAGAGAAGCTTGCACCCGAACACACCCTCATTGTCGTGACACACAAGCCCGCACTGCTGGCACTCGTTGACCGTATTATTGTCGTGACACCGCAAGGGGTGGTGATGGACGGTCCCAAAGAGCAGGTACTCGCCAAGCTCAATGCCAAACCGGTGAAAAAGGCGGCTTCATGAGACGACGGCACCCCTATCAGATGAAGATCAACCCTGTATGGATGATTGTGGGTACACTGGCACTGGTAATTATCCCTTTTATCATCTGGGCTTCCTGGGCAAGGATCGATCAGATATCGCACGCCAGAGGGCAGGTGATCGCCGCGGCAAAGACGCAGCAGATCCAGTCGGCAATCGATGGCGTCATCGAAAAGATATATGTACACGAAGGTGACAAGGTAAAACGTGGCGACGATCTGGTGCTGCTTGAACGCTCTCAGGCGGAAGCGGCATACGAGGACAGCGAAGCGAAAGTGGCGGCGCTCAAGGCAACGCTTGTCCGTCTCGAGGCGGAGGTGTATGGCAAGCCGTTGAAGTTCGATGAGAAACTCAAAAAAGAGTACCCGGAATTTGTCGAGAACCAAAAGGCGCTCTTTCAACGGCGGCAGCAGGCGCTGCACGATGACATCAAGGCGCTGGAAGAGTCGCTTGCATTGGCCAAAGAGGAGCTGAATCTGAACCTGCCCCTGCTTAAAAGCGGCGACATAGGAGCGACGGAGATTATCCGTCTCAAGCGGCAGATTGCGGATCTCAAAGGAAAGATCACCAATACACGCAACAAGTACTTTCAGGAGTCGCAGGCAGATATGACCAAGGCTGAAGAGGAGCTCTCTACCAGAGAACAGGAGCTTGCAGACAAGAAGATCACGCTGGAGCGTACGCACATTACGTCGCCGATGAATGCCATTGTCAAAAATATCATCATCACCACACGCGGTGCCAGGGTACGCCCGGGAGATGTGATTATGGAGCTGGTACCTTTTGGCGACGAGCTGATCATCGAAGCGAAGATGAGCCCGGCGGACATCTCCTTTGTCAAGCCCGGCCAGCTTGCAGCCGTCAAACTCGATGCCTACGACTACAGCATCTACGGGATGTTCCACGGGAAAGTGAAGTACATCAGCCCCGATGCACTCAAAGAGCGTACCGCCGAAGGGGAGAAGTACTACTTCCGTGTGCTCATTTCGATGCCTGAGCCGGTACTGACGGCAAAGAACGGCAAGAAGATCGAACTCACTCCTGGGATGACGGCACAGATCAATATTATTACCGGCAACCGAAGCGTACTGACCTATCTGACGAAGCCGATTATCAAAACCTTCTCAGAGGCGATGCACGAGCGCTGATACCTCCGCTTTTTTACATTTAACTTTAGTTTACCTCACTCAAGTATACTCCAGGTAATTAATACTATTCAGGAGTTTCACTTGAGTCAAATCATTCAAAACATCAAACAGGAAATGGCGAAGGTCGTTGTCGGTCAGGAGAAGATGGTAGAGGGGCTGCTTGCCGGTCTGCTCTGCCGAGGGCACATTCTGCTTGAAGGTGTTCCCGGACTTGCAAAGACCACGACAGTCAACGCGCTGGCAAAGAGCCTTGGGCTTGACTTTAAACGTGTGCAGTTCACCCCGGATCTGCTTCCCTCGGATATCATCGGTACGGAGATTTACGATCCCTCCAACAACAGTTTCAAGATCAAACAGGGGCCGGTCTTTACCAACCTGCTGCTTGCAGATGAAATCAACCGTGCACCGGCGAAAGTACAGTCGGCCCTTTTGGAAGTGATGCAGGAGCGTCAGGTGACCATCGGGGATGAGACCTTCAAGATCGACCTGCCGTTCTTGGTCATGGCGACACAGAACCCCGTTGAGCAGGAGGGGGCGTATGAGCTTCCTGAAGCACAGCTTGACCGTTTTATGATGAAAGTAGTCGTCGGCTACAACACCAAGGAAGAAGAGCTTGAGATCGCGCGCCGCGTGGCGAACAACGCCTTTGGCGAAATAGAGCAGGTAGCGACCAAAGAGGATATCGAACGCATCCGAAAAGAGGCGATGGATGTCCATATGGATGAAGAGGTGGAGCGCTATATCATTGAACTGGTTGCAGCCACCCGTGACCCAAAAGCCTACGGCCTTGAAGAGCTTGCACCGTTCATCGAATTCGGTGCCAGCCCGCGTGCGAGTATCGATATGTACAAGGCAAGCCGTGCAGTTGCCTACCTCAAGGGGCAGGACTATGTCTCACCCATCGAGATCGCCTATATCGCCAAAGAGGTACTCAGACACCGTATCATTCTCAGCTACGAAGCGCTTGCCGAAGAGATCACGCAGGATCAGATCATTGAGAAGATACTGGCAGCGGTACCGATTCCGTGATCTTCAGGGAAGATCAAATGAGGAATGAAAAATTAGGAATGAGGAATAAAGGTATGCTTTTTTGCAAAAAGCTTTTATTGAATAGAAGCGTTGCACAGCAACGCAAACCTACACTATTCACTATTCACTATTCACCATTAACTAACCTCCAAACGGAGGTGTCCTGATGAATAAAGTAGCCAAAAAGATTGTCCTTAAGACCAGAAAACAAGTCTATGGGGATATGCTGGGCAACAACGCTTCGCTCTTCCAGGGTGAGGGGTTCGAGTTTGCCGAGCTGCGTGAGTATGTTTACGGAGACGATGTCCGAAAGATCGACTGGAAGACCACGGCGAAGCTTGGCAAGCCCTTTGTCAAAGTTTACAAGGAAGAGCGTGAGCTTAATGTCGTTGTGGTGACGATGCTGAGCGGTTCGATGTATTTTGGTACCGTCAAGCAGAAGAGTGACATCGCTGCCGAGGTGGTGGGTACCATCGGGTTTTCGGCAGTCAAGAATGCTGATCTCTTTTCGCATATGCTCTTTGCAGACAGAATGTATGATTTGAGCAAACCCAACAAAAAGCTCTTCTCCGTGCACAAAGCCGTTGAAGAGGTGACCGAGTTCGACCCTCTGGGGAAGCCTGCCGATTTCAAGGCGCTGGTCGAGACGCTCAATACACGGCTGAAGAAGAAGGCACTGCTCTTTATCATCTCCGATTTTGTCGGCGAGATAGACCTCAAGCTGCTTAGCAAAAAACACGATGTCTTTGCCGTGATGATCCGTGACAAATTCGAAGAGGACCCCAGCGAGCTTGGCTACCTGCGTCTGATTGATATGGAGACCAAACAGAGTTTCGAGGGCAATATCGACAGCGGTACACTGAAAAGCTATAAAAAGGCACTGCTGAAAAACGATGAGACGCTATACAGACAGTTCAAGAAGCAGGGGATCCGTTTTGTGAAGATTTATACGCATGAAGATGCGGCGGTGAAGCTGATGAAAGGAATGAGGGGTTAGTGAAGAGTGAAGAGAGAAGAGTGAATAGTGTCGGTATGCTTTGCGGTGCAAAGCTTTTATTGAAAGAAGAGGAGTATTTGTATGAATGAGCAGAATTTGACGGCGCAGTTGAAAGATATCAAGCCGCTGGTTGAGATTCCCGACAGCAGTTTTTATATCTACTGGGGGTTGATAGGCTTTGCAGTGCTGCTGGGGCTGGGCATCCTCTTTTTTGTCGCCAAGAGGCTCTGGGAGAACCGCAAGAAGAATCTTGCCAAAGAGTATCTTGCCGCACTCAAGTCCATAGACTGGAGCAACAGCAAGAAGGCTGCCTACGAGGCGACACACTATGCAAGGCTTCTGGCGACAGACGAGAGACGCAAAGAGCTCTTCAGCCAGCTTGAGCCGATGTTGGAGAAGTACAAATACAAAAAAGTGGTCGACAAAGTCGATGACGATACATTAAGACAATACAAACTTTTTGTGCAGGTGGCAGATGAGTCAATTTAGTTTTGAATACCCGTTAGCGTTTCTGGTCATACTTCTCTTTATGACCTGTGCGAAGTGGTGTAAAGAGAGAAGCCGTGCAATTTTCTTCCCCCATGTTGCGACACTGATCGCGTCGGAGGGGCGAAAGAGCACATGGCTGAATATCCTCAAGTGGGTTGGCATCGTCGCGGCGGTGACGGCACTGGCATCGCCGGTGATCACCAAGAGTTACTCCAACTCCAAAAAGGAGGGGCGTGACATCGTTCTGGTCATCGACAGTTCCGATTCGATGCGCCAGCAGGGGTTCGACCCCAACGACATCTTTAAGAACAAGTTCGATGTCGTCAAAGAGGTGGTCGAAGACTTCATTAAAAAGCGAAAGGATGACCGCATAGGGCTGGTCACCTTTGCTGATGTAGCATTCATCGCCTCACCGCTGACGTTCGAGAAGGATTTTCTGACCAATATTACACGCATGCAGAAGCTGGGTATCGCAGGAAAGCGTACAGCGATCAATGACGCGCTGGTACAGGCATACAACCTGCTTGACAAGAGCAAGGCCAAAAGCAAGATTGTCATTCTGCTCACCGACGGTATCGACAATATGAGCAAGGTGCCTTTCCAGGATGTCAAGAGTATGATCGAAAAGCGCAAGGTCAAACTTTATGCTATCGGTATCGGCGGATCGAGAGATTACGATGCAGCCTACCTGACGGCACTGGCCAAAGCCGGGCATGGCGAAGCGTTCGGTGCGCGTGACGCGACAGCGCTCGAGCGTGTCTATGACGAGATCGACAAGATGGAGGCAAGCAAGCTGAACAACAAAAAGGTGGTCGAACACACCTACCTCTTTATCTACCCGCTCTTTTTGGCGGTACTTAGTCTGCTGCTGTTCATCTATTTTAGAAACCAGAGAGGAATATAGAATGAGGAATGAGGAATTAGGAATGAGGAGTGGAGGTATGCTTTTTTGCAAAAAGCTTTTATTGAATAGAAGCGTTGCGCAGCAACGCAAACCACAACTATTCACTATTCACTATTCACTATTCACTCCCGACAGAAGGGAGGTACACTGATGGAGTTCGCATACCCCTACCTCTTCTGGGTGATGATCGTGCCGTTCGTGCTCTTTGCCGTGCTGGTTTCGACCAACAAAGAGCGGCTTTCGCGCATTTTTGATGCGAAGGTGCTCGAGCGGCTCAGTGCCGGGGATGAGAGTATGCCCCAGCGGCTGCGGAACATCATCCTCTTTTCGGCGATCTTCTTTATGATCGTCGCGATGGCGCGTCCGGTGGTCGATGAGGGTGAGAAGAGTGTCGATGTGCAGGGTCTGACCGTACTGACGGCGCTGGATATTTCCGGTTCGATGCGCAGCAAAGATGTCTACCCCAACCGTCTGGAGTTTGCCAAGAAGAAGATGATGGCGTTTTTCGACGATATGCCAAGCGATGAGGTGGGTGTGGCAGCCTTTGCCTACTCGTCGTTCATCCTGGCACCCTTTACCAGCGACAAAGAGACGCTGAAAATGCTGGTAGAAGGGGTCGATGACTCCTACATCAGTATGGGGTCGACCGACTTCAGTGCGCTTGGAGAGCTTGCGGCAAACGTGCTCAAGGAGAAAAAGCCTAAGATCCTTGTTCTTTTCACCGACGGTGGTGATGAAGAGGCGATCACAGGCTTTTCGGACATTCTGAAAGCCAACAACATAGACCTCTATGTGGTGCTGGTGGGAACCAAAAAGGGCGCACCTGTTCTGGATGAGAACGGCAAGCCGATGCTGCTCAAAGACGGCAGCATTGCCATTACACAGCGTAACGACGCCCTCGGACTGCTTGCGAAAGAGAATGGGGGTGCCTACGTCATTGCAGGAAACGGAAAGGATGACATGAAAAAACTGGCAGACCTGATTCACGCAAAGTACAAGATGCAGTCACAGGGTAAAGTGCAGATCAGACAGCGTACGGAGTATTTCTACTACCCGCTGGCATTCGGGCTTATGCTGCTGCTGATCGGGCTGAGTTCTTTCCCGCGTTTTGGTAACGGAAGCAGACCGCGTGCAGCGGCTAAAGGAGGTGTGCAATGATGTGGCCCAAAAAGATGGTACTGCTCTTGCTTCTTTCCGCTACGGCGGCATTTGCAGGCCTGACCGATTTCAAGACCATCAAAGAGGCCAAAGAGGCGTACCATGCCAAAGAGTACACCAAGAGTGCCGCACTCTTCAACTCGCTTGAAAAGGAGGCGCCGCAAAAGGCGTACGACCTTGGCAATGCCTACTACAAGTCCAAAAACTACGATGCCGCACTCAAGGAGTATGAGAAGGCAAAGGGTGAAGGGGTAGATGAGGCGCAGCGTCTGCACAATGTCGGAAACGTTCACTTTATGAAAAACGAGCTCGACAAGGCGATAGAGGCGTATGAAAAGGCGCTGAAGATACGAGAGGACAAAGATACGCGTTTCAACCTGGAGCTTGCCAAGCGCAAAAAGAAGCAGCAGGAACAGAAGAAGAAACAGCAGAAAAAACAGAATAAGCAGAACAAAGACCAAAAGAAAAACGACAAAAACAAAGATCAGAAGAAGAACGACCAGAACAAAAAGAACGATAAACAGAACAAAGACCAGAAAAAGAACGACAAAAGCAAGCAAAACGAGAACAAGAACGGCCAGAAGAAGAAAGACGACAACAAAAAAGGCCAGGACAAGAAGAAGCAGGATCAGAAAAAGAAAGATCAGCAGAAAAAGGGTGACAAGTCCAAAGGGGATTCGCAAAAAGAGAAGAAGCCTCAGAACAAAAAGGGCAGTGAAGCTTCCGGTCAGCCCAAAAAGCAGAAGATGAGCAAAGAAGAGAAGCTCAAGCAGGCGGAGATGAAGCGTCTGCTCAAGAAGATGGGACAGAAGAAGACGCCGACGATGATGTATCAGATGAGCGGCGGAAAACCCAAAGAGCGTAAGGATATTAGACCGTGGTAGCGCGACGATATATCTATGAGGGTTTGAACCGGTCACTCCTGCAGGTGCAAACGGCGAAGCCGCCCTGCGGGTTGGGTGCACCTTTGTCGCAACCGGCCCAAACCCTCATAAACAATAGCAACAGTAAAAATGAATAAGGAATGGACAATGAAAAAATTATGGATGATATCGGCACTCTTTTATCTGATGGCAATACATTTTCTCTATGCCGACAGTGCCGAAGCGGTGCTTTCGCAAAATGAAGTGGTGAAGGGCAATATGGCGCAGCTGCGTCTGATTGCTGAAGGGAATCGGCCGGAGTTTCCACGCATCGACAAAATCGGTGATGTGCCCGTGCTTGGCCGAAGCCGTACGCAGAACACGTCGCTGCAGGTAATCAACGGCAAGAGCAGCCTGACACATACGACCAGCCTCATACTGACGTTTGAGCCGACAAAAGATATGATGATTCCCTCTTTTGATATCAAGATTGACGGTAAAACCTACAAAACGAAGCCGTTGAAACTGAAAGTGATCAAATCCTCCGCACCGCAAGGGGCAAGTAGCGGTATGTTCTCTTTGACGATGAAGGCGAACAAAACGGAAGTAATGGTGGGTGAGCCGCTTGTAGTTACTGTCTACTTCTCACTGCGAAATGATGTGCGTCTTTCGGAGAATCCGCAGTACAACCGGCCAGAGTTTAAGGGCTTCTTTGTCAAAGAGGTCGATGACGAGAAGCGCTATGTCAAAGGCAACTACCATATTACCGAGCTGCGCTACATTCTTGTCCCGCAAAAGCCGGGTGAGTATCACATCGAGCCGGCAACGGCGAAAATTGGTCTGGCAGATACGAGCAGACGCGATATCTTCGGACGATTCTTTGGTACGATATGGAAACCTGTAAGCTCCAACGGCCTTACCGTTAAAGTCGATCCCGCACCACAGGATGCTGATCTTATAGGACATTTCTATGTAGAGAGTAGTATAGACAAGACAAAGACCAAGGCAAACAAGCCTGTCAATCTGACTGTGATCATCGAGGGGGACGGCTCCCTTGAAGACTATGAGATGCCAAACTACGACATTGACGGAGTGACGGTCTACAGTGATGATGCAGAAGTAAAAACGGAAGTGATCGGCGATAAGCTCAAAAGTACCTATGTCAAGAAGTTCGCCTTCATCGCGGACCACAGTTTCGAGATTCCGGCACGCACGATCACAGCGTACGATCCGAAGACAAAAGAGACAAAAACGCTTGAGATCCCGGGTTACAGCATCGAGGTGGAGGTACCCAAAAGTGCACCCAACATGCCTGCCCAGACACCGGGCAGCTCTGCTGCAAGCGGCACACTGCATACGGACCTGAAGCTGCCGCAGCAGGCAGAAGGTATTGCTGCCCAAGGGACAGCTTCCAAAAAAGTGGTAAGTGTACCTTCCTGGTGGCTGCTGGTTTTGGCATTCCTTGGCGGTATGGTGACGATGTATCTGCTTGGCAAACTTCAGTGGAAGAGAGCTCCCCGTCTCTTCAAAGAGTCCGAAGCGCTGAAGATCCTCTACGCCCATATGAGCGAGGATCCGCAGGTGGAGGCGATGGTACGTAAACTCTATGCGAAGAAAAATGGGCAAAAAGATGTTATCATTGACAAAAAAGAGCTCAGGGAGCTGGTGGAACGCTATACGAAAAAGTAGCGCACTTCTCCTTTGAAGCATAGTGGAGGGAGAGAGTCGTGAGTGTTGCTAATGCCGCATTTTTCTACGGCAGCGTGGAAGAGGGTTATCTTGAAACAGTCAAATCAGCATTGAGTGAAAAACGGGTCTCCTTTTTCCCTCTCTCCGAACTCTTTAGCATAGAACACGCCCACTTTACCCATTTGATGGTCTGCGGCACCCTTGAAGAGATTAAAGAGGTACTCTCCTATGCGATCACGGAGCAGAAGAGTGTGGGCATAGTACCGCTTCCGGGGCAGAAGGAGCTGATGCGTACCTTCGCGCTCCCCTCCAAACCCAAAGAGAGCGCACTGCTGGCATACGAACCGGCAGAAGAGAAGATCGATATGCTCTTTTGCGAGAGTGAACCGGTGCTTCAGGAGGTGGTTATTGGCGATGTGCCGCCTTTGGATACCTACGATGCTGCGCTGAAACAAAGAAGCGTTCTGTCGCGCCTGAAGCTCTTTTGGCGTATACTGCAGAGGGTCAGGCGTTTGCACCACAGGCGCTTTTCAATCACGGACGAGAATGAAAAAATGCTGAAACTCTCCGCAGTGGGAATGGTGGCGGTGGAGTATGACAACGGCACCTTTGCTTCCAAACTGATATCTTCCCAGATTCACGCAAGCGACGGGAAGCTTACTTTGCTGATCCTTTCCCCCACCTCCATTCTTCAGTATGTCTCCTACCTTTTTGGTGCACTGGTACCGGGGTGGACACCCAAAGTGCTGCCTCGTTCACTGGGCTACATTAGGGGAAGCTATTTGAAAATAGAGACGTCAACAAGACCTCCTGATGTACTGGTGGACGGGACGCTTCGCACACAGACACCCGCAACGCTTCGGGTAGACAAGCAGGCGGTGGCACTGAGTGTGGGAGAAGCCTTCTGGCAGAAGCAGTCCGAAGCTGTCAAGGGAAAGAACAGTGCCAAGATAGACCACCTTCCCAGCGATGAAGAGAGTGCTAGTTATCTGAGTAAGGCGATTCCATTCTTTTCACACGCATCACAGGAGCAGTACAGTACGCTTTTTTCCACACTGCGTGAAGAGGCGAAACTCACCTCAACGTTTATGACACTTTTGATTTTGGCAACAATGATCGCTACGTTCGGACTCTTTATCAACTCCGCCTCGGTCATCATCGGTGCGATGCTGCTGGCACCTCTGATGCAGCCTATTGTGAGTCTCAGTATGGGTGTACTGCGCCAGGACACTGTTTTGGAGTTGGTTTCAGTGCGTACCATTGCCATAGGCGTACTCTCAGTCCTCTTGACCGCTGCCTTGATCGCCTGGCTGACACCCATTGCCAAGCTGACGACCGAAATGGCCGGGAGGCTCTCACCGACCATTCTTGATCTTTTTGTAGCCATAGCGTCGGGTGCAGCTGCAGCATATGCCAAGAGCAACGAGAAGATCTCCGGTTCGCTTGCAGGTGTGGCAATTGCCGTGGCGCTGGTACCGCCCATCGCGGTTTCAGGCATCGGGCTTGGCTGGGGAGAGTGGCATATATTCTCTTCGGCATTTCTGCTCTTTTTGACCAACCTGGTAGGTATCGTGTTGTCGGCGGCACTTACCTTCATGCTGCTCGGCTATTCACCTATTGCTATTGCAAAAAAGGGTATTACAATATGGCTGGTAATTGTTTTGATTGTTGCCGTACCGCTCTATAGTGCCTTTGAACAGATGAAGACGTCTGCATTACTGCAGCAGAAGCTGACCAACATAACATTCAGGCTTCAGCAGCATGATGTAACACTGACACACATTGAAGTGCTGCCGCAGACAAAAGGGGTAGAGGTACGCTGTGAAGTAATTGCCACAGGAATGCTATCTTCCGACGAGAAGCGTTTGCTCAAAGAGGTAATTGAGAAAACTGCGCAAATCCCAGTGAAGGTGACTGCCACTTTCCGTTACAGGCTATAGAATGTCATGCAGGCTGTTGGCCTCCTGCATCCAGCCATTAAGTGCTTTCCACTCCTCATTTTCAACCATATTCCGGCACATCTTCAGCTCCTTTTCGAAGGCTTCGATGGCGTCTATGAGGTTGGTCTTGTTTTGCCTGAAGATATCTTCCCACATACTGGGGGAGGATTTGGCAATGCGGCTCATATCTTTGAAGCCTCCGCCTGCAAGTGCGACGATGCTTTCAGGATCTTCCTGCCGCATAACGGCATTGGCGAGTGCGAAACTGAGTGCGTGAGGCATATGGGAAATGAACGCCGCATGCCGGTCGTGCTCCTCGGCTCCCATGAAGACCATTTTCATGCCAAGGCGTTGAAAGAGTGCCTTAGCGGTCTCCTGCTGGACTTTTCCGCTCTTTTCAATGTCACACAGTACGACAACCTTTCCTTTGTAGAGGTCTGGCAGTGCTGCAGTCGGCCCGAACTTTTCAGTGCCTGTCATCGGGTGAGCGGTGACGAAAAAGTGGCGGGTCGTGGTGGGAATGCTGGCCGAGATCTTCGCCTTGGTGCTTCCAAAATCGATTACTGTAGTGTTTGGGTTGGCAGGTTTGAGCTGCTGTGCGACGGCGATGATGCCGTCGACCGGAATGGTCAGAACGATGATATCACAGTGGGAGAGGGCGTCGAGTGAATCGACGATTTCATCGACAAGGCCCAGGTCGAGTGCCTCCTGACAGTGCTTTGGATTGTGGTCAAGACCCAGAAAACGACACTCAGAGCCGCTCTTTTTGAGTGCCAGTGCCAGTGAACCGCCCATTAGTCCAAGGCCCACAATACCGATTTGTTTCAGCCCGATCTCTTCTGCTTGCATCGATCCCTCTTTTGAAAACAAAGTTGCCGCCAAAGCCCGGCTACAGGTGGTGTTAAGTGGGATTATAGCATCTTTTCATACGCCTCTTATTGAAAAAACGATAAAATTAGTGCAAATTATTTCAAGGTGACTTTATGATCAGAAAAATCGTACTCTCCTGGCTGCTGGTCGGCTCTCTTCTCTTCGCCCAAAAAATCACAAATATCAAGTTCGAAGGTTTGCACCATCTCTCCCCTTCTGTAGCGCTTGAAGTGGCGGACCTTCGTGTGGGTGACCCTATGGATATCGAAAAGATCAACGAATCGATTGTGAACTTCTACAATCAGGGCTACTTCGAGGATGTCTGGGTGGATAGAAAAGGCGGTACACTGATCTATCACTTCAAAGAGAAGCCGGCCATTGCCCATGTCGAGATCAAAGGAATGGGATCTGACGATGAAGCGAAGAAACTGCTACAGAGCATCGGTCTCAAGCGTGGCGATATGTACGATAAGGCAAAAGTCGAACAAGCCAAGAAGCTGCTCTCAGAGCGTCTACAGAGTATGGGTAACTACGACTCCATTATCGAAGTGACTGAAAAGCCCGTAGGTGAGAATGCCGTTTCTATTGTTTTCAGCGTCAACAAGGGTGAGAAGATCAAAATCAAGAAGATCAACTTCATCGGTGCCAAGGAGCTCGACAAGGGTGACCTCGAACATGATCTCGTGAACAAGGAGGAGGATTTCCTTGGGTGGATCCCTTTTCTTAACGATGGAGAGGTGCATGTAGACCAGCTTGAGTACGATGCATATCGCCTTAAAGAAACCTATATGAAGCATGGGTATATTGATGCCGAAGTTGGCAAGCCGCTGATGCGTGTCGACTACAGTTCGGGTACGGCGGAAGTGGATTACCAGATCAAAGAGGGACCGCAGTACCGTGTGGGAGATGTGACTATTTCACAGAACGTTCCGGGTATTAATACACAAGAGTTGCTTTCCAATCTCAAGCTGACAAAAGGAAAGATCTTCAATATCAAGCGTATGCGTAAAGATATGGAGATGATCAAGAATGCAGTAGGTGACCTTGGGTATGCCTATGCACATGTTTCTCCGCAGATGCGTAAAGATGAGGCGACCCATACGGTAAATCTGCAATATATCGTAGATCCCGGCAAGAAAGTGAAGATTCACGATGTATTGATCAGTGGAAACGATACGACCAAAGACCGTGTTATTAGACGCTATATCTATCTTGCGCCGGGTGACCTCTACAATGCAACGGATCTGAAAGAGAGCAAGCATGCACTTGGAAGAACCGGATTTTTTGAAAAAGTGGACATTCAGACACAGCGTATCTCTGACGATGAAGTCGACTTGCTTGTCAAAGTCAAAGAGACCTCGACAGGTACCATTTCGCTTGGCGGCGGATACGGAAGCTACGAAGGGTTGATGGTCAATGCCAGTATCTCCGACAAGAACCTCTTTGGAACGGGGATTACCGGAAGTCTTGGATTTGACATTTCAAAAATTTCCCAAAGCTACAACCTCTCGTTCGTCAACCCAAGAGTCTGGGACAGTCTCTACAGCCTTGGCTTGAGTTTCTACAAACGTAAGTATGAGTACTATGACTATACCGAAGATACACTGGGCGGGTCATTGAATGTCGGACGTCAGTTCTTTAGACACTGGTACGGTTCGGTAGGTATCGGTTATGTGGACAACAACTCCGAATACAACAATAACGACTATGACCCGAGACTTACACAGATATATAACGACCAGTATCGAAAAATTTCCGGTTTTGCAGGTATTTCCTTTGACAATACCGATGACTACTATCTGCCAAGAGAGGGATTTATCTTCTCGCTCAATGCAGAGTTCGCATCACTGGATGGTGATGACTACAATGCAAGTATCTATAAAGACGGCTATGCCAACTTTACAAAACTCAATATGCGTTTTGGTGCCTACTATGGATTGGAGGACTACATCGACTATGACCTGATTCTTCGCTTCAAGTTTAGAGGAACCTACATCAAGCGTGTAAGTGACGATGAAAAACTTCCGGTTGCCGAAAGACTCTTTATGGGTGGTATCGGAAGTGTAAGAGGCTACCAGGCATATTCACTTGCTCCAGAGCTTCCAAATGGTGACCGTATCGGTGGAACCTACCGTTCTTCCGCAACGGTAGAGGCGAGCGTACCGCTTTCGGAGGCCGCCAAGATGCGCCTTGCCTTCTTCTTTGACTACGGTATCATCGGTATGGACCCTGAGCCATATGCTACATCTACGGGTTCAATTGACCACTATGATCCGGGTGATATAAGCCGCTCTTCGGTTGGCGCAGTACTTGAATGGCAGTCTGGTTTCGGTCCGATCAACCTTGTCTTCGGATATGCACTTGATGACGAGCCGGGTGACGAGACAGCACCGTTCGAGTTTTCTATGGGAACGAAGTTCTAAGAGTTGACGGTACGCGAAAGCGTATGTCAAAATTAGGAATTAGGAATTGATATCCCTTGCGGGACAGCCCCGCAAAACGTTATGCGTTCAACTAACGTTAAGCCGAAGCTGTACCTAAGGGCATACATTTCAATAAAGCTTTCGGTTCCAAAATATTTCTGGAATCGGAGGCTTTAGCCCCGACATATGGTATTTGGGTAATTTACAATGTGCCGAAGCTAAAGCTTTCGGTTCCAAAAGTTACTAAGCTTCATATTAGTCAAATTCTGAAAAATTGCTACCTGCTACCTGCTACCTGCTACCTGCTACCTGCTACCTGCTACCTGCTACCTGCTAATCCATTCCCAGCTCTCTACAGCGTGGAAGCCTCTCTTCATCTTCGATGATGATCGCGAACGGTATCGGCTTTTCGAGTGTCTTTATCTTCTCTTTTGCCAGATAGAGTGTCTGGTCAGAGTGGATGTAGAGCGTCTGGTTGCTGTAGCTGAAGGTGATCTTCGCATCGTTTGATGCTTCGTGAAGGAAGATGCTGAGCGTGTAGATGAAACTGAGCCACAGCAGGTTTTCTTTTGGAGGCAGCATCTCTGCGAAGGTGCCAAAGAGCGGTTTGTGCAGCAGCTCCTTACCGTGCATGCGCAGCAGCAGGGAGACCAGCAGTATCTCTTCGTGCGTGAAGCCGTAGTTGAGCTCCTGCATCGCGATGTAGAAAGCGTGCTGGTGTGATTTGTAGATGGTCAGTGTCTTGCCGATGTTGGAGAGCATCAGTGCCCACTGAAGCTCTTTTTTGTAGCGTTTGTCGTCATTTATCTCACACTGCATCAGGTCATAGAGAGCCGTAGCAATCCGGCGTTTGTGTTTCTTTTTTGACTCAATGTTTACGTAGGTTTTAAATCGGTCAAGCAGCGAACGGATGCTTGGATTGACATCTTTGGGGAAGGTGAGATTGTCGTTTTTGAGCAGCTTTTCCAAAAAGACCCCTTCACGTACACCGACCGCACTGGTCATCACTTTTTCGGCGCCGATATGCTCAAGAATGGCAAGCCAGATAAGCGTTCCTTCCCGTATGGTATCGTATCGGCTCTTTTTGAGGTTGAAGCGTTTGAGCCCTTTGGCGCTGGAACGGGTGATTGCTTCTAGGTATTCCCGGTGTGTCTCGATATCGTACGTGAACGCATGAAGTTTATCCAAAGGATACTCCATACGCTTCATGACACCTTTGCTCAGTGTTCGGGCCGTACCGCCGATACCGATGGCAAGGGTGGATTTGAAGTGTTCCGGAAGCTGTGAAAGTGCACTTTGAATATAGGCTTTGGCCTCACTTCTGGCCTCTTTACGGGAGCACTGTTTGTCAAAAAAGAGTTCTTTGAGACGGACAGTTCCGAGATTGAGTGAATAGGTGTCGATGATTTTCCCGTTGGAGATGAGTGCCATATCGGCTGAACCACCGCCGATATCGATGGTGATCGCTTCCTTTGCAGGCAGGAGATTTTTTACTGCAATGGCACCGTAAGCCGCTTCGGCGTTGCCGTCGATGATGCGGATGGCCAGACCAAGCTCCTTGTGTATCCAGCGGACGAAAGCGTCACCGTTTGGTGCATCTCTTAGCGCCGACGTTGCAACACAGCGTACCGTACGTGCCTGATATTTTTCAATGGTATGAAGAAAAGATTGAAGGGTCAAAAAGGCGCGCCGCACACCTACGGGCTGGAGATAGCCGCCCTTTTCGTAGGCTCCCTCTCCGATACGGACTTTGGATTTCTGTTCACAGATAAGATGGAAGCCGTAGCGGCTTGTTTTTTCATAGATGACGAGTCTGGCAGAGTTCGAACCGATATCGATAATGGCGGTTCGTTTTGCCATAAGACGGCTACTCCTCTTCCTGGAGCTTCTCGAACTTGAATTTCAGCTCTTCAATGTTCTCGACATTGTCGGGGTCGGAGATGATGCAGTCGACCGGACAGACGGCGATACACTGGGGTTCGTCGAAATGGCCGACACACTCTGTACAGCGGTCCGGATCGATAATGTAGATTGGATCGTTCTCTTCAATCGCTTCGTTGGGACACTCTTCTCTGCATGCATCGCAGGCGATACATTCATCTGTAATCAATAATGCCAATTTCTTTTCCTTTTGGTCGTCAGATTTGGTTTATAGGGAGTTATAACCAAGCAAAGCTTATGCTTTATTTAATAAAGCCTGAAAATAAAATTTTTGCTGCCTTGAGTGGGCAAAGATGCCCATTTGGTGTTGCATGAGAGAGGCGTATGGTCAACTGATCTTTTTAGGGAAGCAGAAACGGTATCCGCGGCGTCTGACAGTTTCAATGGTAGTGATGTCAAGCGGCTTGTCCATCTTTTGTCTGATCTGGTTGATAGCCACTTCGATGACATTCGGTGTGACCAGCTCAGGTTCTTCCCAGATGGCATCAAGCAGCTGCTCTTTGGAGACGATCTGGTCTTTGTGCATTGCAAGGTGTGTAAGGACTTCAAAGGGTTTCCCTTTCAGCTCTATCTCATTGCCCTGATAGATGATCTTCTCCTCTTCCGGGTTGATGATCAGCTCCTGGATCTCGATGATGTTGGAGGCCCCAAAGCGAAGTTTCGCTTCAATACGCACCAGGAGTATATCCTCATCAAGCGGTTTGCGAATGAAGTCGTCAGCACCCGCTTTGAGGGCTGCAATTTCACTCTCTTTGTCCAGTCGGTCGGAGATGACGATGACAGAGGTTTTGTGGGCATCTCTTTTGATATCGCTAATGAAGCTGAGTTGGCTTTCCGGGCTTCCCTTCGGCCAGTCGAGCAGTACGAGATCGTAGTTTCTGATATCGAGATAGTACTTTGCATCACTCACATTTTCCGTGATATCACACTGATAATTGTTTTCGCCCAAAAGCTTGCCAAGCATTTCGTTTACCTGCACATCGTCTTCCATGATCAATACTCTCATTGGCATGCCCCTTTTTTAAGTTATATTTAAATTATAGCATAAAAATAGAGGGTTTCTGAAAAAAATATTAAAATGCAGTATGAAAAGTGTGAAAAAGGTTTCAGTAGTGCCATTTTTGGCTGAGTGCCACCTGACACTTTTTGAGGATATCCGGTTTTTGGATTTTCAGATAGAGGGCGGTAATGTGGGGATAGCTTGAGAGTATCAGGGTTTCCAGGTCGAGCAGTGCCTCTTCCAGCAGCTCGTAACGTCTCTGCTGAACCCGTGCAGTAATCGTCTCTGCCAGGTCGGCATAGTCGATAAAAGCATCGTTTTCATAGTCGTATGTCGCTTCAAGATCGACGATGACACGCTGCGTGTGTTCACGTTCGAAGTCGAGCAGTCCGATGATTGCGTCGAATGTCAGTTGCTCGATATGAATGGTCATCTCAGATCACCTTTGTCTCTTCTCTTTTGATGAGGCGTACGATGTTGGGAATGTGTTTGTAGAAGATAACGATGGCAATGATCCAGATAGGTGCGTGTGACCCTATGCCGGGAACTTCAGGGTAGAGGATATAGGAAGCAATCAGCAGCGCTGCAAGACCGATGAGTGAAGAGAGTGAAGAGATCTTCAGCCCCTTGCTTGCGCCAAGCCAGACAACAATGGCGATGAGTGAGGGAATGGGCATCAGTACCAGCAGCACGCCAAAACCGGTAGCGACCCCTTTGCCTCCTTCAAAGTTTAGAAATACGGAGAAGCAGTGTCCCAGGACGGCAAGTACGGCAATGGTCCAGAGTGTACTCTCAGGAGCACCGAGTGCCATGGCGACAAAAATGACTACCATTCCCTTGACGGCATCAAGAAAGAGTGTTGCCGCACCGAGCTTCTTTGCCAGTGCAGGATCTTTCTCTTTGACGACACGCAGGACGTTGGTGGCACCGATATTACCGCTGCCGGCCTGTTTGATGTCCACACCGGCAAACTGTTTGGCAAGCAGGTAGCCGAAAGGAATGCCTGAAATGAGGTAGGCGGCAAGATAGAGCAGAATATTCTGGTTGGTAAAAAAGTCCATAATCGTTCCAGATTTTAAGATGGGCACCCAAAGCGAGCGCGAAGTATGCAATTTTATCCGAATTTTGCTAAAATAGCCAGATTCTACAAGGATGGCATATGAGTATCGACTACAAAGCAGAGATTGAAAGACTGAAAAAAGAACTGGATGTGACGCTGGTCGCACACTACTATCAACGTGATGAAGTCTTCGAGATGGCCGATATCACCGGAGACAGCCTCGAACTGGCACGCCGTTGCAAGGCAGACGACAACCCGTGGGTGGTTTTCTGCGGTGTGGGGTTCATGGGGCAGAGTGTGAAGGTGATCGCCCCGGAGAAACGTGTGTTGATGCCGAAGATCGCCTGTTGTGCAATGGCGAGGATGATCGACGGCAGCTACTTTGATGACAGTGTGAACTATATGGTCGAACACGGCATTGCAAAAGAGGATATTCTGCCTATTACCTACATCAACTCCGACGCGACGGTCAAAGCGAAGGTTGGGGAGATGGGTGGTTATGTCTGTACCTCTTCCAATGCTTTCAAGATCATAGAGAAGGGTCTGGAGACTGGCAAGAAGATCCTTTTTGTACCAGACCGCTGCCTGGGGCAGAACTTCGCTATCAAGATGGGGCTGAAGTCCTGCGTCATTGGAGAGGGAGAGTGTAACCCCAAAGAGGCTGATGTCATCTGCTTCAATGGTTTCTGTTCGGTACATCAGCTCTTTACTGTCGACGATATCGAGTTCTATCGCAACAAGTACCCGGGCATCAAGATCGCTGTCCACCCTGAGTGTGACCCGAAAGTGGTACAGGCAGCCGACTTCGCCGGTTCGACGTCACAGCTTATCAAGTATGTGAATGAACTGGACCCGGAGCAGAAAGTCGCTATCGGCACAGAGTACAACCTGGTCAACAGAATGCGCCAGAAGAATACGTATGTGCTCTCCTCGACCAAGCCGGAGTGTCCGACAATGAACGAAACGACGCTGGAGGATCTCTACAAAACGCTCAAGTCCATCGAGGAGGGTAACCCGATCAACGAGATACAAGTGGATGAACATACGGTCAAATACGCTAACCTTGCACTTGAGCGAATGTTGGCTATTAAGTAGTAAAGCAGGTATAATAGAGCACAAAGGAGTTTGGAGTATGCTAAAAATAGCGGACAAACAATTGATTGTTGCAACGTTGCAAGAAGCGATACCCAAACTCCAGGCACTCTATCTGTTTGGAAGCCAGAGTGATGGTAGCGCGACACAGAAGAGCGATGTGGATATCGCCTATTTGAATCAGGTACCTCTTAGTGCATTGGAGCGATGGGAGATATCCAAAAAACTGGCTTCACTCCTTTCGTTGGATGTGGATCTGGTTGATATTGCTTCCGCCAATACGGTTTTTAAGTACCGGATTCTTTCTACTGGAGAACGCATTTATGGTGCGGGGTACGAGGTAGAGCAGTTTGAAACGCTGGCATACAGTTTTTATCTTCGCTTCAAAGAGGAGCGTCAGCCCATTGTGGATGAGATTGTGAAAAACAGGTCTGTTTTTGGAAATGTACATGCCTGATGTTGTACTGAATAAGATCCAGACCATTGAACGATGCTTGAAACGCATACGTGAAGAGTATGTAGGATATGAAGCGCATTTTGAAACAGACTATACGAAACAGGACTCTGTCATACTGAATCTGGAACGTGCTTCGCAGGCGAGTATCGATATTGCGACACATATTGTAAAAACGAGAAACCTTGGTCTTCCAAACTCCAGCCGCGAACTCTTCGATATGCTTTTGGATGCAGGTATCATCAGTGAAAAGAGCTGCAGACAGATGCAGGGTATGGTGGGATTTAGAAATATCGCTGTACACGATTATCAGAATTTGAATATCGAAATAGTCGTGGCTATTGTCGAAAAGCATCTTGGGGATTTTGAAACGTTTGAACAAGAGATTTTTGAAGGCTATTTGAATGTTTGAGGAAAAAGGAAATAGATGCTAAAAGAAAAATTTATCGAAGCGCTGGTGGCTGAAGATGTAGGCAGGGGAGACCTTTTTGCGCGTGTGAGTGAGAGTCTCGATATCCGCGCCTATGTCATCGCCAAGAGTGACGGCGTGTTTGGGGGACGTGAATATATCGATGTACTTGCAAAAATGTATGGCCTTTCGCTGCTGTGGGAAGTCAAGGATGGCAGTGCATTTGAAAAGGGCCAAAAGCTTTTCTTTGTTTCCGGTGATTCCAAAACGCTGCTTTCACTGGAACGCTCCATACTCGATATGGCACTGCATGCCAGCTCCATTGCGACACTGACGGCTCAATATGTCAAGGCGCTTGAAGGTACAGGGGTGAAGCTGCTTGATACACGTAAGACTCGTCCTCTGCTCCGTGAATTTGAAAAGTATGCAGTACGCTGCGGCGGCGGGCTCAATCACCGTATGGGGCTCGATGACTGTCTGATGCTCAAAGATACGCACCTGAAGACCATCAATGATCTTGATACTTTTATGGCAGAAGTGCGCCGAAAGATTCCCTTTACGGCAAAAGTGGAGATAGAGTGTGAAAGTTTCGAGATGGCACAGCGTGCGATGAAGGCTGGGGCGGACATTGTGATGTGTGACAATATGGATCTTGAGACGACACGCCGGGTAGTTAGCTGGCGCAACGAATATTTCCCGCACATTCTGCTTGAGGCAAGCGGTAATGTCACCCTTGAGACGATTGTCGAGATCGCTAAAACAGGTGTCGATGCGATCTCATCCGGGGCCATTATTCACCAGGCAAACTGGATCGATCTCTCGATGCGTGTGGAGTAGATCATGCATGACGATCGGATGCTGCAGGAGCTGGCCAAGGAAGCAGCCGGGCTGATCGATGCGGCACCCTCAGTCACTATCGTTACACACCTTAATCCCGATGCCGATACGCTGGGAACGGGACTGGGCATCTATGCACTCATCAAAACCCATACAAAAAAGCCGGTGGAGATCGTCAATGCTTCGGATGATTTGCCGCGCTATCTCGATTTTCTGCCAAATTTTTCCAAAATAAAGAAGAGGATCGAGTATGAAAAGAGTCTGGTTATCGGAGTGGACTGTGGCAGTATCGAGCGTTTTGGCGTCGCCCTTGAGGGGCATCCGATCATCAACATCGACCACCATCACAGCAATACACACTTCGGTACCCTCAATGCCGTACTGTCAGCCTATGCCTCCGCATCCCAGGTGGCGTTCAGGCTCTTTGAGAAGCTCTATACGATTACAGTGCAGAGTGCGGTCTGCTTCTATACTGCACTGTTGTCGGATACGCGCTACTTTACGACCAGTTCGGTCAATGCCGAAGTCTTTGAAACGGCAAGCGAACTGGTGGCACTAGGTGCGGATCCTGCTCAGATTGCCACCAACTTTACTCAGCGTCGGCCGCTTGCTTCGCTTCGTATTCTGGAGCGTGCGCTCCATTCGCTCTCCCTCTATCTTGAAGGCAAGGTAGCGGTAATGGAGATTACACCGGCGGATATCGAGGCAACGGGTGCTGCGATGCCGGATATGGATGGTATCGTCGATTATGGGAAATCTCTGGCGACTGTGGAGGTGGCGGTGCTTCTGATCGGGCTGAAGGATGGTACGGTACGTGTCTCGCTTCGCAGCAAAGGAGCGGATGTCTCAAAGGTCGCGGCACACTTTGGTGGCGGTGGACACAAGGTCGCTTCGGGCTTTACCCTTAAGGGCAGAGAAATGCAAGAAATTATCGATACAATTTTGGAACAGATTATGCAATTAGGATTAATTGATGGCTAGAAGAACAAAACGAAAAAGCAAAGCAGGACTGATATTTTTTCTGCTGCTGCTCATCGGTGCCGGTGTCGGTGCGGCATATCTATATAACTCTCCGGAGTTCGAACGTGTCAAACCCTCAATAGAAGCACCGAAGCATCTCTACTGGAACAAAAGAACACCTATTGAAATCACCCTGCGTGACAATACGGGACTGCGCAGCTACGAAGTGATACTCAGCGACGGAAAACATTCGGTGATTTTGGCACAGGGCCCTATTGAAGGTACACCGAAAAGCCATACCATCAAGATAAAATATCCCAAAAAGAGCACACTCGACCCAAAGGCAAAACACTATACGCTCCGCGTAAAGGCGACAGATAAGAGTCTTTGGAATATGATGGAAGGCAACAGTGCCGCGAAAACCATTGATATTACAGTTGATTCTACACGTCCGAATGTCAATATTATTGCCAATTCACGCATGATTAACCAGGGCGGCAGCGCATTGGTGGTTTTTCAGGCATCCGATGAGAATCTGGATAAGCTCTTTATCAAGGCAAACAAAAACAGTTTCAAGGCGCAGCCTTATAAAAAAGAGGGCTACTACGCGGCACTGATTGCCTGGCCATTTACGGACGAGAGTTTCGATGCAAAAGTCGTTGCAACGGACAAGGCGGGCAACCGGCGTGAAACGCATATCCCGCTCTACCACCGTAATCCACGTTACAAGGTATCGAAAATCCGAGCAACGGACAAATTCATCGACGGCAAGATCACCGATTTGGCTTCCAGTGATCCGGAGTATGACAACATCAAGGACAGACTCAAAAAACTTAAAGCAATCAATGAAACGATGCGTCTGAAAAACGAAGCGCTGATTCACAAACTGAGCAGACATGTTTCTGACGAGATGATTGACAGCTGGAAGGTCAAAAAGTTCTACCCGCTCAAAAACGGCAAGAAAGTGGCAAGTTTCGGAGATCACCGTTACTACTATTACGGCAGCAAAGATAACGTTGTTTCCGAATCCTACCACGTAGGGTATGATCTCGCCAGTACGAAGATGGCGAATGTTATTGCCTCCAATGCCGGTAAGGTCGTCTTTGCCGGAGAGAACGGTATTTACGGAAATATGCCGCTGATCGATCACGGCCTTGGTCTATATACGCTTTACGGCCACTGCTCACAGCTTTTGGTTCAGGAGGGTGAGGCGGTACATGCAGGTCAGGTGATTGCGAAGACAGGGATGACCGGACTGGCGCTTGGGGATCATCTGCACTTTGGCATTCTGGTACAGGGGATCGAAGTGCGTCCCATCGAGTGGTTCGATCAGAAATGGATCAAGAAGTTCATTGACAATGTATTTGAGGAAGCGGATGCGATCATCGAACCGGGTTTCCCAAAGTTTCCAAAAAAGAAGCATTAGATCATTTTAAAAGAGAAGATACGTGGCGGTAAAGGTTTCATTCGATGGCGACAAAGGTGCACTCAGTCCGAAGGGTGGCGGCGCCTCCATGGCTACGCTTCACTCTGACCATTTCGGTTCCGAAGCTACAAAAGCAAAGCAGTTTGCTTTTGTTTACGCTTCTCACATTCGCACCTGCCGGAGATGTCGAATGAAACCGGAGATTTTCCAAGAATTTGTAATTGGCTATATTTTATAGTATAATGGTGCAATTTTATCTATTTTCAGAAAGGAGAGCCTATGCGTCAAAGAACGATACAGAAACCGGTTGAAGTGATCGGTATCGGGCTGCATAAAGGTGAGCCTATCAAGCTTCGCCTCGAGCCGCTCGACGTGGATGCCGGTATCGTCTTCTACCGTGAAGACCTTGCGCTCTCCATCCCTCTCTCTCCCGCTTCAGTCATCGATACGCGTATGGCGACGGTGATTGGGAGTGAAAAGGGGTTTATCTCCACTATCGAGCACTTCCTCTCCGCAGTCTATGCCTACGGTATCGACAACCTCAGGGTTGTCGTCAACGGCAACGAGATGCCGATCATGGATGGTTCGGCCATCTCTTTCTGTCTTCTGCTCGATGAAGCAGGGATTGCCGAGCAGGAGGCTTCCAAGAAGATCATACGCATCAAGCGCACGGTTGAGGTCAAAGAGGGTGAAAAGTTCGTCCGCCTCTCTCCGTCAAAACAGGCATCGTTTGATTTTACCATCCGCTTCGACCATCCTGTCATCGGAGAGCAGTCGCACGCATTTGTATTCGGGACACACAGCTTTATCGAAGAAATCGCCAGAGCCAGGACGTTCGGTTTTGCAAAAGATATCCAGTATCTGCAGAGTCAGAATCTTGCACTGGGTGCAAGCTTGCAAAACGCCATCGGATTGGATGACCACAAGGTGCTCAACCCCGAAGGGTTGCGTTTTGAGAATGAATTCGCCCGCCACAAGATCCTCGATGCACTTGGGGATATGATGATCTCTGGACGCAACATTCTGGGCCGGTATGAATCGTTTGCCGGAAGCCATAATCTCAACTATCAGTTGACCTCGAAGCTGCTTTCTGACAGTAAAAACTACGAGCTGGTAGCGGTAAAAACACTTGAAAGCAGGGCATTTGCAAAAAGTTTCGCCTGAGATCACCCTGCTGGTACTTGCGACGACGACACCGCTCCGCATCGGTGTCTACAAAGCGGGTCTGCTCATCGATGAACGCAGCAGTGAAGAGAAAACCTCCCAGATGCTGCTGCCGCTGCTGGAAGAGCTGATGGAGATCTACGATGTCAAACAGATCATCTATACCCGAAGCCCCGGCTCCTATATGGCTATCAAACTTACCTACATCACCCTCAAAACTATCGAGATCGTACGCGGTATACAATGTCTGGGGTGCAGTACGTTTGCGCTCAACGGCGGCAAACCGGTCAAAGCCATAGGCAACCTCTACTTTATCAAGGAAAAAGAGACTATAATTACAAAAAAATTTGAAGAGCCGGCCGATACATCGTTTGTATTGCCACACAGTATTCAGGATCTCAAAGTAGATGAAGAATCGACACCAGCATATCTGCTGCCGGCTGTTTGATGGAAGAAGTTCCCATGTTTGTAAGCGTACCCGCCACTTCGGCAAACCTCGGACCCGGATTTGACACCCTCGGACTGGCTGTCGATCTGCGCAATGAAATTATCATCAAGCCCTCAAAGTTTCTCAGTCTCTCGACCCACGGCGAGGGCTCTGACAATCCAAAAATCAAAAAGAACACACTTTTTTTGAACATTTTCAACGAAAATTACACCCGCCTGAGCAACCGTACCGACAGTTTCCGGTTCGAGTTTCACAACCGCATTCCCATCTCACGCGGTTTGGGAAGCTCTTCGGCCGTCATTGTTGCAGCCCTTAGCGCTGCCTATACCGCAGCAGGTGTACGGTACAACAAGCGCGAAATTCTCAACCAGGCATTGCGTTATGAGCATCATCCCGATAACATCACCCCAGCGGTGATGGGCGGATTCAACGTTGCCTGTGTCGAAGGAGACCGCGTCTACAGCAAGAAGCGCCGTCTGCCCGACTATCTGCGTGCCGTGGTAGTCGTTCCCAACCGTACCATCTCTACGGCACGCTCGCGTACGGTGCTGCCCAAAATGTACCGCAAAGAGGAGACGGTTTACTCCCTTTCGCGTGCCGCCTATATGACTGCACTCTTTATGAGCGAGTCGTGGGACCTGCTGCGTATCGCTTCCAAAGACAAGCTCCACCAGGCACGCCGTATGAAGATGATGCCTGAACTCTTCGAAGTGCAGAAGCTCGCGTTAAGACACGGTGCTTTGATGAGTACACTCTCGGGTTCGGGCTCGACATTCTTCAACCTTGTGTATGAAAAGGATGCACAGAAGATCCACACCGCGCTGCAAACACGCTTTCCCCAGTTCCGAGTCTTTACGCTGGGGCTGGACAACAACGGAGTCATCACCGGAAGTTAAGCCGCGCGCTTAATATTTTGGGTATAATACCTATGAAAAAATCACAGCCTATACGAATGTGCATCGCGTGCCGAAGCAGACACCCTCAACACACTTTGATCAGACTGAAGCTTGAAGGTAAGGACATTATTGCGTATAACGGGTATGGCAGAAGCATCTACCTGTGTGACACATGCAGCCAGAACAACAAGAAACTCAAAGGTTTAGTGAAACGTTTTCGTCTCGACGAAGAGCGTTTCATTAAGCTGTTGACGGAAACACGCCCTAACGTGGGCGAATGCGAACCCTCGCAGCCAAATGAAGGAGCAAATCAATAATGGATAAAGTAAGAATCCAGGAAGTAGCAGAAGAAGCGGGATTGTCTAACGGCGAACTCATAGAAAAAGCCAAGGAACTCGGTTTCGATGTCAAGGCGGCCAACAGTGCCATCAGTCTTGACGATGCGGGTATTCTCGTAGATTATGCTATCAGTGGAACGCTTCCAAAAGGCTTCAAGAAGCCAGAAGAGAAGAAAAGAAAGATCACGGTTACCAAGAAGAAAGCCAAAGAAGAGACTCCGTCTCCTAAAGCAGAGGAGAAAGAGACAGTTTCCGAAACAGTGACCGAGGAGGCTGCGGCTGCAGCACCTGAAACGGAAGCGGCTGCAGATGAGGCAAAAGTGGAAGAAACGGCTCCCGCGTCTCAGGAAGCGCCGGCAGAAGAGGTTGCTCCAGAGCCCAAAGAGGAGACTCCCGAAGCCAAGCCTGCTCCAAAACAGCGCAAGGGAATCTCTGTCGTCAACAAGAAGAGTGATGAAGAGGCAGAAGCGCCTGCACAGCCAAGACGCAAGACCCTTTCACGAAGCGGTATCAAGATCGTCAGAAAAGCTAAGCCTGCCCCCGGACGCGCGGCGAAGAACATCTCCATGGGTGATGTCGCGCCTGCACCTTCGAAGAAGAAGGTCAAAAAGGGACCTGCTCAGGCAAAAGAGACCGGGAAGAAGATCGATATCTTCAACCACGACAGTATGAGCGGCGAGATCGACAGCGGCTTTGGTGAAGAGGAAGTGGTACTGCTTGACTTCTCCGATAAGAACATCTACGAAGAGATGATGCGTCAGGAGCAGAAGCGTAGAGAAGAGGCGAAAAAACGTGAACTTGCAGGCGGGGGTACGACACGCGGCAGACAGCCGTTCCGCCCTCAACAGCGCCGTTCCCTCAAGCGTGGCGGAAAGCGCAAGAAGTATACCAAAGAGGAGAGTAGTACACAGATCACCTCTGTAGAGATCCCGGAAAATGTAAGGGTATACGAGTTTGCCGAGAAAGTCGGCAAGACTGCCGGTGATGTCATCAAGGTGCTTTTCGCACTGGGAATGATGGTGACCAAAAACGACTTCCTCAGCAAAGACGAGATAGAGATTCTCGCCGAAGAGTTCGAAGTTGAAGTGACCACGATGAACCCGCTTGACGAGCTGGACTATGTGGCTGCCTACGATGCGATCCCCGACGAGCACCTCGAGGAGCGTCCTCCGGTTATTACCATTATGGGGCACGTCGACCACGGAAAGACCTCTCTGCTCGACAAGATCCGTTCTGCCAAAGTGGCAGACAAGGAAGCGGGCGGGATCACCCAGCATGTGGGTGCCTACCAGGTCGAGAAGAACGGCAAGAAGATCACCTTTGTCGACACTCCGGGTCACGAAGCCTTTACCGAGATGCGTGCGCGTGGTGCACAGGCGACAGATATCGTCATTATCGTCGTTGCGGCTGATGACGGCGTGATGCCTCAGACCAAAGAGGCGATCGCCCATACCAAGGCTGCAGGTGTACCGATGATCGTTGCGATCAACAAGATAGACAAGCCAAACGCCAACCCTGACAATGTCAAGGCACAGCTTGCCGAAATTGACGTTATGGCGGCAGATTGGGGCGGCGAGTATGAGTTTATTCCCGTCTCTGCACATACAGGAGAGGGGATTGACGATCTGCTTGAGACCATTCTACTGCAGGCGGAAGTGATGGAGCTCAAAGCCGATCCTACCAGAAAGGCAAAAGCGATTGTTGTCGAAAGCTCCCTTGAGAAGGGCTTTGGACCGGTTGCGAACGTGATTATCAAAAACGGTACACTCAATGTTGGAGACAATGTCATTGTCGGTCAGACATACGGGCGTGTCAGAGTTATCAAAGACGATGACGGCAAAAATGTCAAGTCTGCGCCGCCAAGTGCCCCTGTGGCGGTTGTCGGGCTCAATGACGTACCCGGTGCGGGTGAAGTCATGGTGGCGATGGACTCAGAAAAGGAGGTGCGCGAACTTGCCGAAAAGCGTGCAGAGTACGAAAGAGCCAAGCAGCTTTCCAAGAGTACCAAAGCGTCCTTGGAAGATCTCTCAGCACTCATTGCCGAGGGGCAGCTCAAGTCACTGCCTGTCATCATCAAAGCGGACGTTCAGGGCTCGCTTGAAGCGATCAAGGGAAGCCTCGAGAAGCTGCGTAACGAAGAGGTCAAGGTCAACATCATCCACGAAGGCGTGGGCGGCGTGACCGAGAGTGACGTGACACTTGCCGATGCGAGTGAACACGCCGTGATTTTGGGCTTTAACGTCAGACCGACAGGTGCGGTCAAGAAGAAGGCAAAAGAGCTTGGTGTGGAGATCAACACCTACAACATCATCTACGACCTGCTTGACGATGTCAAAGCGCTCCTTGGCGGTATGATGAGCCCTGTGATCAAAGAAGAGGTTACAGGCCAGGCGGAAGTACGCGAAACTTTCGTTGTCGGCAAAGTCGGTACCATTGCCGGATGTAAGGTCACTGAGGGTGTCATTACCCGTAACTCCAAGGCAAGACTCATCCGTGACGGCGTGGTGGTTTACGAAAGCGCCATCTCGTCACTCAAGCGCTTCAACGAAGATGCCAAAGAGGTCAAGAACGGATACGAGTGTGGTATTATGCTCGAGAACTTCAACGACATCAAAGAGGGCGATGTAATCGAAACCTTCAAAGATGTCGAAGAGCAGGTAACACTCTAGTGAAGAGCTAAGAGTGAAGAGCGAAGAACGAAGAGTTTCGGTGTGCATTGGATACAATGCTCTTAGTATGATGAATAGAGAAGAGGTCTTTGTATGACACCCGAAGAGATCAAACGCAAGCGTACGGAGTCGGTGCTTAGGGAGATCATTCCCGAAGCACTCTCTACGCTTGATGACAGCCGTATCAACTCCCTGCTGGTGACCGAAGTGGTCTGCTCCAGAGGCAGAAGCGATGCAAAGGTCTATCTGGACAAATCCTTTCTGACCGAAGCGGAGCAGCGTGAAGCACTGCGCCAGCTGCGTTCGGTAGCAGGTTACATCCAGAACTACTGCAAACAGAACGAGGGGTGGTTCAAAGCGCCACGCTTTACGTTCGAGTTTGATGAGCAGCTTGAGAAGCAGAGCCGTATGGAAGAGCTTTTCAAGCAGATAGCCAAGCGAAAAAACGATGAGGGAGAGAGTGATGAATCTTGAAGAGCAGATCGCAAAGATTGTAGAGGCCAACGGCGCATCGCTCTATGATATCGAAACCGTAACGGAATTCGATGAAAAAATTTACCGTGTCTCCATTACCAAAGCGGGCGGTGTTTCGCTTGATCTGTGTGCGGATATCTCCGGTGAACTCTCCCCGTTTCTCGACGTCAACCCTCCGATGCACGGACAGTACCGTCTGGAGGTCAGCTCACCCGGGATCGAGCGGAAACTGACCAAGCCTGCACATTTCAAGCAGTCCATAGGGGACAAGGTCAAGGTCAAAGTACTTGGCGGTGACAAGCTCAAGGGTACACTGAAGAGTGCGGATGACGAAGGCATCGTCATCGAGACCAAAGAGGGTGAGAAAGCGTTCAAATATAACGAACTGGGTACCGTCAAGACCTACTTCGAATTTTAATCAAGGAAGGCTGCATGGGTGATAGGTTCTACATGCAGCTTGCCCTCGATGAGGCGTGGAAGTATCAGCTCTTAACCTATCCCAATCCAGCAGTCGGTGCCGTAGTCGTCAAGGACGGTGCCATACTCTCTATAGAAGCGCATCAAAAAGCGGGCACTTCGCATGCGGAGGTGCTTGCACTTCTTTCTGCCTATGAAACACTCTCCCAGACAACCATCGATTTTGACAGGTTCGATGCCCAAAAGGCACACGAATTTCTGCGACAACTCCCCAACGACTTTTTCAGTAGCTGCAGTATCTATGTGACTCTGGAGCCGTGTGCACACAGAGGAAAGACGCCATCATGTGCGATGCTGCTTCAATACCTCCGGCTAAAAGCGGTGATTGTCGGTATGAAGGACCCCATTGCCGGACACGGCGGGGGCGTTGAAATCATTCGCAGCGGCTCCAATGTACCCATCGTCAAAACGGGAGTACTTGAAGATGCGTGCAAAGCACTGCTTGAGCCCTTTCTACTCTGGCAGGAGCGTGCTTTCGTGCTTTTCAAGCTGGCACAGACGACCAACGGGCGTATTGGGGGAGGATATTTGAGCAGCAAAGAGTCACTCAGACATGTGCACAGACTGCGTTCCGTGTGCGACAGACTGCTCATTGGCGGCAATACGGTAAGAGTCGACAGGCCGACACTTGATTGCCGTTTTGTCGGTGCCCTGCCGCCGAACGTGACGATCTACTCGAAGTCGGAAACGTTTGATAGTGAGATCCCGCTTTTTGGCATTGAGGGAAGAGAAGTAACTATTACACAGAAGCTTGACTTTCTTGACAAGCCCTCTTTCATTCTGGTCGAAGGAGGGGAGGGGATGCTGAATGCACTGCAAGGTCATATCGACTGGCTGTTGATCTATCAGACCCCTAAGCTCTCCAGCAACGAATTATCCTATAATATCGACATGAATTTGACATTTCTGCACCAGAGAAATATTGGTGTGGATCTGATGATATGGAGCAGACAACTTGGGAATTGAAAAACTGACCGACAAAGAGCAAAAACAGCAGAAGATCGTGGAGATGTTCGACGACATCGCTGACACCTATGATCTGGCAAATCGTGTACTGAGCATGGGTATTGACATTCAGTGGCGAAAAAAGGGGTGTGACAAAGCCTTTGAGATACTGGATAAAAAAACGCTTGGACAGGTGACAGACGTTGCGACAGGAACAGGTGACCTGCTCATCTACTGGCGCGAACAGGCCCAGAAGAACGGTGTGGAAATCGAGAAGTATGTCGGCATCGATCCTTCTGTTGGGATGCTTGAAGTGGCACGGAAAAAGGTCGATTTTGCCGAGTTTATCGAAGGCAAGGCGCAGGAGCTTCCCATCGCAGATGAAAGCAGCGATGTTATCTCCATCAGCTATGGTATCCGCAATGTCGTCGACAGACCCGAGGCGCTGAGAGAGTTCCACCGAGCCCTGAAACCTGGCGGTATTGTGGTGATTTTGGAGTTTACCAAGCAGGAACGTACGGGGATACTGGACAAAGTAGTCGATTTCGGTATGAAAAAGGTGCTGCCGCGTATCGGCGGGCTCATCTCCAAAAACTATGAAGCCTACAAATACCTTCCAGACTCTATTGAAGAGTTCCTTACTACTGAAATGCTAAGCCAGGAACTTGAAGAGGCAGGGTTCGAGATGAAATACACCAAATCGTTCTCTATGGGAATATCAACGCTTTTGGTCGCCCAAAAGCGGATGGATGATTGATGATGGAAAATGGAGGATGATGTATTGCTGGTTCAAATATTAATCTTCAATCTTCAATCCTCAATCTTCAATCCATCATTTGTATGGAGGATATCTCCATGCAAATGATGAGTGTTTCATCGCTTAATACCAAAATAAAATCCCTTCTTGAAGCGACCTTCATGCATATCCTTGTTGAGGGCGAGGTAGCTTCGGCAACCTACCACACCTCCGGGCATCTCTACTTTACCATCAAGGATGACAAGAGTTCTATTAAGTGTGTCATGTGGCGCTCATCGGTGGCACGAATGAAGTTTCGTATCGAGAAGGGGATGCGGATTGTTGTCGAGGGTTCGGTGAGTGTCTATGCGCCGCGCGGAGAGTACCAGATACAGGCAGTGAAGTTCGAGCCATACGGACAGGGGGCACTGGCACTGGCATTCGAACAGCTCAAAGAGAAGCTCAAGGCAAAAGGGTACTTCGATGCAGTACGCAAGAAGCCGATACCAAAACAGATACGCAAAATAGCACTGGTGACCGCCAAAGAGAGTGCGGCATTGCATGATATGCTAAAGATCATTGAGAAGCGCTGGCCTCTGGTGGAGGTGATCGTTGTCGATACACTGGTGCAGGGTGAACATGCTGCACGAAGTATCGCTTCAGCGCTGCGCTATGCCGACACGCTTGGTGCGGATGTGGTTATTGTCGGGCGTGGGGGTGGATCGACTGAGGATCTGTGGGCTTTCAACGAAGAGCCTGTAGCCGATGCGATCTTTGTGATGCAGACACCGGTAGTGAGTGCTGTGGGGCATGAAGTCGATGTGCTTATCAGTGATTATGTGGCGGATCTCCGTGCCCCGACACCCAGTGCCGCGATCGAGATGGTACTGCCGGATAGGAACGAATTGCTCTTTTTGCTTGACGAACGGCTGGAACGCTTCATTCGGACTTTCGATCAACATTTGATGAGAAAAACGCAGCAGTTGCAGCATATGGAGGCACTGTTGTTGCAGAATGCACCTACGCGCAAACTGCAGGAGATTGCGCAGGTATTCGAGCGAATACGTCAGGAGTATGACCGTACCATGCGGTATAAACTTGATCAGTATACGGCACAACTGCTACCGCTGCATAATCATTTGAAGCAGAATATGGAGATGATCCTGCGACAGAAAATGCAGCAGGCAGCTCATCTTGAAGAGAAGCTGAAACTGAGTGACCCAAGGCTTCAGTGCAAGGAGGGATGGGCACAGATTTCAAAAGGGGGCAAGCCGGTTTCCCTACATAGAATTGATCCAGGAGAGAAATTTATGCTTGAGGATGCATCTGTCAAAATAGAGGCACAATGCTTAAGTAAAAAAGAGATATGATAATAGGTTATGATAGTAGTTGCGTGGGCTAACAGGCGAATGCTCCTGAATGTTTTTGGCAAGGAAGAGGAAATATGACTTTTTCGCAGGAAATCTCTTTGATCTGTGCACTTCTTGTTGTCGCAGTTGTTGTGTTTGGCTTGCTTTACCGCAGCCGAAACCGTATGAAACAAGAGATTGAAGCAAGAATGGAAATGTTCAAAAAAGCCTTCAACGTTACCGAAGATGCTGTTATTGTACTTGATCGCAAAGGGCTTGTTGCCTATGCAAACCAGTCTGCATTAAAACTGCTTGGGCTTCCGAACGAGTTTGCAGACAAACCGCTCTCCCCCATGCCAAAAGTGAAAATCAAAAACGAGTGGATTCCCCTTGATCGTTTTCTCGAAGAGTTGCCGCACAAGAGAGAGGGGAAAATGTATACCTTCCCCAGATCGAGTCTGCTTTCAGATGCTGAAAAAGAGCATAGCATTCCGGTAAATCTCTTTATTGATACTGTTGCAGAGATAAAGGATATGGAGTGCTGTACAGTGATTCTGATCCATGACCTGCGCAAAGAGCAGGAGCGCAATAAGGTTGCCTACTCCAATACATTGACCGATCTTCCCAATCAGCTTCAGGCCAAAGAGGACCTTCACAAACTCTTTTCCAAAATTCACCTGCACAACAAGAAACTTGCCCTGATGCTGATAGAGCTTGATAACCTGTCACAGATACGTGCAACCATCGGGTATGACCAGAGTGAAGCGATTATTATAGGGTTCGCCCAGTACCTCAAGAATCTGGCAAAATCTTCGTCCTTTTATGTCTATCATACCTACAGCAACCACTTTCTTATCTGTCTGCCTGTAGTGGAGACTGCCGATGAGGTGGTCTATCTGGGGCGGCAGATTCAGGGTCGTCTGGCATCTCTTTATACTGTCAATAATGTCCGTTTTCATCTGACTGCTTCGATCGGTATCAGTATCTATCCTGACAGTGGTTCAACGCTTGTGCTGATGGACCGTGCTTACAAGGCACTGGCACAGGCACAGAAAAGCGGTTTGGGACAGATCTCCATCTATGTTCAGAACGAGTATGAGAAGAAGTATGATGAGGTAGAGATATACAACGCTTTGAGTGAAGCGATTGACAAAAAAGAGTTTGAAGTATACTACCAGCCGATTGTCAGAAGCAGAGGCAGAGAGGTTGTCGGTGCAGAAGCGCTTGTACGCTGGACGCATAAACAGTACGGTGTGATTCCTCCGGATGTTTTCATTCCACTGCTAGAGAAGTCTGGATTTATCATAGAACTTGGACAATTCGTACTCTCAGAAGTACTCAAGCAGCAGAAACGCTGGGAGATGTTCAAGTTCAAACCCATCGAGGTCTCTATCAATATGTCTCTGCTTGAGATAGAGGCGGAGGGGTTTGTTGAAAATGTGGCACAACAGCTTGTTGAGCACCAGGTGCCTCCGGAACTGATCAAGTTCGAGATCACCGAGGGGGTGGCGATGAAGAATGAAACTGAAGCGGATCAGCAGCTTCAGGCACTTAAAAAGCTTGGTGTGACCATTGCACTCGATGATTTTGGAACAGGCTATACTTCATTCGGATATCTTAAAAAATTTCCGGCTGACATATTGAAGATTGACAAGTCACTGGTGGAGTACATTATTACGAATGAGGAGGATCAGCGTATCGTTAAGGCGATGATCGACCTTGCGCACAATCTGGGTATGAAAATTGTTGTCGAGGGGATCGAAACCAACGAGATGGCAGATATGATGACGGAGTTCGGTGCCGATTACCTGCAGGGGTACTATTTCAGCAAACCGATTCCTGCGTATGAGTTTCAGGAGATGATACGGCTGTAATATTTCAGTTTTGGAATATTTTACTAGTTTCGAAGAGAGGTATGATGTTGTTATCATGCATTCGATGCGGGATCTTGACATGGTTGTGTGTTAAATGTTCCTCTTCATTTCTTTTTTCTTTGTAGCAGCACAAAGCAAAAAGAAAAGCTGATGCCCTGACGGGTTGTCAAATATCTGCCACTCTCTGGAAAGTTGCTATGACAATCGATATTTATTTGGCTTGAGGTCATCCCGCACTTGATGCGGGATCTTGATGTAGTTTTTAACTGAAGTATTTTTCTCAGATAATGAGATTTGACCAAGTGGTGGGATGAATTCCTGCCTACGCGGGTCGCATTGCTCCACCGCTACGGTTTCGAACCTACAAACGACACGCAGGTGTCGTTTGCTTTACGGTTCTCCCAGCCTACGGTGGTCTCGTCGAGACATCATCTTCGGTTTCGAACCTATAAAGTCCAAACTATTGGACTTTATTTACGGTTCTCACATCATACCGCCCATACCTCCCATGCCACCCATGTCAGGCATTGCAGGGGCTGCAGGTTTGTCCTCTTTGATTTCCGAGACGGTTGCCTCGGTGGTCAGCAGGAGGCTTGCAACGGAGGTTGCGTTCTGCAGTGCAACTCTTTCGACCTTGAGCGGATCGATGATACCTGCCTCGAGCATATCGACATACTCGCCGGTAGCTGCGTTGAATCCGATGTTTACATCGTCTGAGTTGGCAACCTTGTCAGCAACCACGCCTGCATCGAAGCCAGCATTTTGAGCGATCTGCTTCATCGGTGCATAGACAGCTCTGAGGATGATGTCCGCACCGACCTGCTCATCACCGCAAAGATCGAGATTGACTGCTTTGGCTGCACGTACGAGTGCCGCACCACCACCGATGACGATACCTTCGTCAACTGCCGCTTTGGTTGCAGAGAGTGCGTCATCGACTCTGTCTTTCTTCTCTTTCATCTCGGTCTCGGTAGCCGCACCGACCTTGATGACTGCTACGCCGCCTGCAAGTTTCGCCAGACGCTCCTGGAGCTTCTCTTTGTCATACTCGCTGGTTGTGTTCTCGATCTGAATTCTGATCTCTTTGACTCTCGCTTCCACGGCAGCCTTGTCGCCTTTTCCGTCAACGATGACAGTGTTGTCCTTGTCGATGACTACACGCGCTGCCTGACCGAGGTCTGCGAGTGTCGCCTTGTCGAGGCTGAGTCCAAGTTCCTCGGTGATGACGTTACCGCCTGTGAGGATGGCGATGTCTTTGAGCATCTCTTTCTTTCTGTCACCAAAGCCCGGCGCTTTGACCGCAGCGATGTTGAGCACCCCTTTGAGTCTGTTGAGTACCAGTGTTGCCAGTGCTTCACCCTCGACATCATCAGCGATGATCAGCAGTGGTCTGCCGCTTTGCTGGATCTGCTCGAGTACAGGGATCAGGTCTTTGAGTGACGTGATCTTGCTGTCTGTGATGAGCAGCAGCGGGTTATCCAGCTCACAGGTCATCTTCTCAGAGTTGGTCACGAAGTATGGAGAGAGGTATCCTCTGTCAAACTGCATACCCTCAACCACTTCAAGGTCGTCGTTGATACCCTTGGCCTCTTCGACAGTGATGACACCGTCTTTTCCTACGCGCTCCATCGCTTCAGCGATGAGGTTACCGATGGTCTCGTCGGAGTTTGCAGAGATGGTCGCAACCTGTGCGATCTCTTTTTTGTCCTTGACCTCTTTTGCGATCTTCTTGAGCTCATCGATGATCGCTGCACTCGCTTTGTCCATCCCTCTTTTTACTTCGATAGGGTTGGCGCCTGCAGTGATGTTTCTAAGCCCCTCTTTAAAGATGGAGTGCGCCAGTACGGTTGCAGTGGTAGTTCCGTCACCCGCTTCGTCAGCGGTATTGCTTGCTACCTCTTTGACCAGCTGTGCACCCATATTCTCCAGCGTGTCTGAGAGTTCTATCTCTCTTGCTACCGATACACCGTCTTTGGTGATGTGCGGCGCACCGAAGCTTTTTTGGATGAGTACGTTACGTCCTCTTGGTCCCATCGTTACCTTGACGGCATCCGCCAGCTTGGTAACCCCTTCGAAAAGTCCGCTTCTTGCGTTGTCTGAAAAGTGAATCTCTTTTGCCATTGTTATACTCCTTTGGTTCTTTCTTTATATAATAGTTTTGTTTATCCGATGACACCGAGAATGTCGGAGAGCTCCATGACAAGGTATTCTTTGTCGTCAAGTATCAGCTCTGTACCTGCATACTTGCCGAATACGACAGTGTCGCCTACATTGACCTCTTCAACATCGCTTCCGATGGCCAGTACTTTGCCCTGTGAAGGCTTCTCTTTGGCATTATCGGGTATGATGATACCACTCGCCGTTGTATTTACCTCTTCGACTCTCTCTACAAGCAGTCTGTCACCAAGTGGTTTGAAGTTCATCTTTAAATCCTCCGTATCTGTTAAATTTTGTATCGCGATTGTACAACATTTTTTTAACAATGTCAATAACATTTAGTCGATTTGACTAAAACTTTCTTCAAATTTTTGTACAGCTTTTTTTGAAAAGACGGTTTTTTGTGCTATAATTGCAGCATTCAAGACCTCTGAATGACCTCGGTTTCACTCGATAACTCTGGCAGGTGCAAATGTGAGAAGCGTAAACAAAAGCAAACTGCTTTGCTTTTGTAGCTTCGGAACCGTAGCGGTCGTAACAAAGTGTAGCCGCGAAGGTTAAACGCCCTACGGGTTGAGTGCACCTTTGTCGTCATCGAGTGAAACCTTGATGCTAAACTATTCAGTAGGTGTACATTTTCAGTATGCAGGAGTCTACAAAAATGGAAAAGAAACAGAAGAAAATAGTGCTTTTTACCTCTCCGGGCTGCAAATGGTGTACCGTAGCCAAGGAGTATTTCAAAAAGAACGGTCTGAAGTTCAAACAGATCGACATCAGCAAAGACACCAAAGCAGCGCAGGATTGTGCCAGACACGGTTGCCGCGGGGTGCCCGTGGTACTGGTGGGCAGCCGCTGGATCTGCGGATTTGACCAGAAAGCGATAGAAAAAGCACTTGACTAAGCGTTTTTAACCGCACTTTAAGAAAGAATGGACTAAAATCACGGCCTCCAAAGACACGTCAAGGTAGCTCAGCTGGTTAGAGCGCTGGTCTCATAAGCCGGAGGTCGAGGGTTCAAGTCCCTCTCTTGACACCACCACAATCCCCTATATAGCGTCATTTCAGACTATCCAATTTTTAAGTCTGCCAAAACTCTGCCAATTTTTGACATATCCGGTTTGATTTTTCCGGTGTAGTGCTCACGGTTTACCCCGTCATCTACATGACCCAACTGATCCAAGATCCAATCGTTTGGCATACCGTACTGCTTGAGTAGGGTATTGCATGATCTTCGCAATGTTTGAAGCGTACCCTCTTTGATATGGCACTGTTTGCATAGTCTCTTGATCGATTCACTGATGTTGCTTGGTTTGACATAGGGCACACCCGTATGTGTGACAAAGACAAAATCATTTTTCAAACCGGTCAAACGCTGCTGCATCTTGAGTGCCTGCTTCGCCTGTGGCAGCATATCGATGATTCGGACACGCTTGGACTTTGTAACATCCTCGATCCCCTCTCTAATACGTGTATCGACGGTAATCGTTTGGGCATTCCAGTCTATATCGTGCCATCGCAGTGCAATGAGTTCAGATCCTCTCAAGCCTGTAAAGAGCGTAAAGAGCAAAATATTTTTGAGTTGCCCGGAAGCATTCTCAATGAGCACTTTCATCTCTGATTGGTTAAAGATCTGTACTTCTCTGTATTGCTTTTTGGGTACCTTAACGAACTTGAGCGGATTTTTGTGGATGAGCTCATCACACAAAGCCATCTCTAAAATAGCATTCATCGTTGCCCTGTAGTTCTTGATGGTCTTAGGCGCAAAGCCGCAATCATTTTGCCATTTGACAATATGGCTTGCCTTGATCTGCGTAAGATCCATATTGCCAAAGGTTTTGCAAAGCGTGTTGAAACGCTGGATCTCCTCTTTTTGTGAAAAGGTGTTTCGGTTGTTTTTGGTGATCTCGATGACCATCTCCCCATACTCTCTAAAAGTAATGAGCTCTTGGGTTACTTTGCCGAATTTCTTCTCATAGAGTTCCATAAATGCACTGTCTGCATGTTTTTGGTACCACTTGAGCAGTCTGTTGTCTGCTTTCTTGCCGGTGGTAAGTCTATGACGCTTACCGTTTACGGTATCGTCAAGGATGATAATGTTAAACTTATTAACGGTTACTCTTGCCAACTTCGTTTCCTTCCGTCAGCTGTTGGCGTACACATTATACAACCTTTCTCTTTACCAAATGAAGTGCTGAAACATGGATAAACCAGTTTTTCCCATGCTTTTCAAATAGCTCTGGCGGCAGGTTGTTGTAGCACCATTTTCTTAAACCGTCAATCGTTTTGTACCCGCACTCTTCCGCATATTGCTGAGATAGCGGTATCCATGTGGGCAGGCTTCGGTGGATTTGTAAAATCTCATCCAGTTTTTGGTCAATTTTGTTTAGTAGCATAGGGGTGCCTCCTTTGTACTGTTATGATTTTTTGAATTGCATTAACGCTTTTGCATACTCCAGCAAAACAGATTGCTGCTTTTCGATGGTTTGTATCAAGGCTTCCACATCTTGAAAACCGTGTTCTCCTAACTTGGCAGACTGGTTATCTTGATTGGTGGTGAGCCACCACTTAAAAAGACCTCCAAGCCGTCCAAGGTCGGCTTTGGATTGCAAGAGGAGATCAACGGCAAACTCATCCACTACAGCTCTAAGTGGATAATTTAATACCGCCTTACGGATAAAGGTACCTGTGCGATGTGGATGACCTGTCATTTTTGCTTTGAGACGGATTTTCTCTTTTTCCTCTTTGGTTACACGGATCATAATGTGTGCCTGGCGTTTTCTCACTTCTGATTTTTTACGCTTGGCATCCATTGGCTATCCTTTGTTCTATCACCTCAAATGCCGGTGAAAGGATCTTCTCCACATACGCTTCGCTCTCATCGTATATTTGGAGCAGGGTGCTAAATTGAGCGATACGACGGTTATCGTCATCATCAAAAGCATCATCCAGCATCTCTTCAAGTGCTCTCTTCTCTGCTTCATCAAATGCGATCTCGTAGATGCTTTTTCCGTTGCGTCTGCTTAGATCTACCACATCACTCTCCGTCAAGATAAGATACTCCGCCTTTGGAAATGCCCGGAAAAAGTCTCCATATTGAAATTGCAAACGCTTAGGGTTTCTTACCCTTGAGAGAGCAAAGATCACCGGCACATCAAAGCCCTTGATCATCTCATAGGTCTTTTCAGCGTTTTTCAAATCTTGGTATCCTCCGCTCATCGGAATAATAAAGAGATCGATCTTTCGATAAAGCCGTGTCTTTTTCAATCCCTCAATGATGATGGTGGTGGTTTTGTTACCGCCAACATCAATCACGATGTTTTTATCCTTGGGTACCAAGATTGTATCTTTCAATACTTCATCCACATCCGTACCGTCTCCGATCTCCACCTGGGATGATTTGATTTTGGAGTTTGAGAATGTTTCACTATCTTTGTTCTCATCGTCAAACTCAATGAGCTGCACTTCCTGCTTTTTTGCAAGGAATGAAGCTGCTGCCACTTGAAATGCCACGGTGCTTTTTGATGCACCTCCTTTTGTGTTTACTACTGTGATTGTCATTGTTTATCTTCCTTTTTTTGATGTAAGATAGGCAGTTGATCTGCTAAAGCATACGCATACAGTTTTTCCCATATCTCCATCGCACGGATCCCCTGAAAGGTCTCACCACTGATCCTGTCACAAAGAAGTCCTTTCCCTGTGATATAGATCTCTATTTTGCTATTGGTATACTGGTCTACCGAAGTGCCTATGGTGCTGTTCCTGTAGGTACCCCTCATATAGTTGATAAAACTGTTTTTAGATTTGAGAAAGCCGACTCTTTTAGAGAGAGAAGATATATTTATATCTTCTTGATGGTTTATATATGAGGGTTCAAGGTGTTCACCTGAGTGAACAGGGGTAGTGTTCACTTCGCATGATTTTTGTACTGTTTTAGCACTGTTCACAGAGTGAACACACTCTTTCTTCCTTTTTGCTTTTTGATATGCATTTTCAAACTCTTCAAGATACTTTTTGCGTTCTTTATTTTGAGAGAGTGCTACCGTTGCCAGCTTGGAAATATTGATCGTATAAAGTGTACTTGCATCACTACCGTTTTTTCTTTTTCTCTTTTTTCGGTCTATCATATTGATGCTCTCATATGCTTTAGCAATATAGGTGATATTGGTTTTCCCCATAGAGCACTTTTGTGAGAGTGTTGCCAAAGAAGGAAAGCATACCCCCTGATCATTGGCGTTATCACATAATGCGAGCAGATAAACTTTTGATGAAGGTTTATAGGGTGTTTCAAATGCCAGTGTCATAAGCTTGATTGACATTACTGTACCTCATGTTTGGCTTGACGGATATTATTGGTCAGCCAGGTTTCGATCCATTCCCGTTTATAGACCACACATGTTTACCGGTTTTGGTATAGGTGATTTTTCTATGCCTTCGTGCTTCAACCTGTGTATTCAAAGGGATTTTTGGAAAGCCTTCTGCTCTGCCTTCCGCCAGTTCTTTGGGATATATCCATTCACTCATTTTCGCTCCCATGCTTGATTTGTTGCAGTATAGAAAAATGCAAAAACGAATGTCAAATAGCCAAGTTTTATGAAAAAAGTGAGATGATCTAACGAAAGGGAAATAGAATTACCCAATGGGAAATTTGGTTTCCTTTTTTGTCTGTTTTGGTGAGTTGATCTAACGAAAAGGGTAATTTTATTTCCAGATTGGAAATTTGATTACCTCATGCAAAAAATGTGAAAAATGGTTGTTTTTTGTGTATTTGTGTAGTTTTGTTACATATTATGAGTCAATTGTTTGACTATATGCAAAGAAAGATAAATAAAAATTTAAATAGACCTATGAATTGCCAATTTCTTTTATTAAATTGTAAACATGTATCTTCCCAATACCGGTTGAGCGTTTTTTACTTTTTACTGGAAAATCATATAATGCGCCATAATTAGCATCTTCTCTACTATCTTCATTATTAACTAAAAAAACTGCACATCCAATTGCGTTGGGCTTTGTACCTATTGGAGCAACTCTAAAACTTTTTCCTGTTTGAGCTATTTTTTCAAGTAGTTTCAAACTTTGATATGGATTATTTGCTGAGACATATTTTATTTCGGAAAAAGAATACCTAGGATCAAAAAATTTTAAATGGTTATTTATTGTTCTATTTTCCCAACCTGGTGAAAATCCTGGTAATGGAACAATAGGAATAAAGTTTTCGTAAATGACTTCCTCGGTTGAAAATATTTGACCTAACCTTTGTTTTTCAAAACCTAAGAAAACAACCAGTTCTACTTTTTCAAGTTCAGTATTTATTGTGAATCCTGGCAAAGGTGGAAATGGTTGGAGTTTATCGGATAAAGAGAATTCATCATGTGTTGTAATTGAACTGTTAAGAAACTGATACTCTGATGGTTCAACATACAGAATTTGAATATTTTGTATAGTTTCCATTTTATTTGAGTCACTAAGAATATAAAGAATTTCTGCAAAACTCAATGTAGTTGCATCAATTATTATAGATGAATATTTATATTTTTCCAGTAGTTCTTCCGTTAACTCATTTTTTTTGAATTTTTTTTCTTTGTCTTGAAAAGAAAAGTCCATTTCATCATATTTTAGATAAACTTTGTTTTTTATCTCTTGTTGATCAAAAAGGGATTCAACAAACCTTCCTCTATCGTCCAAAGCATAGTCTCCATGATACGCAACATAGTCGGTCTCAAATGAAACTTCATCTGGATTGTTATATGTTTCAATATTTTTAAATTTCCACATTAATAGTTTTCTCCAAACAAACCTAAGTCTCCCGCATCTTCTATTTTCCATTCTTTAACAAATTTCTTGTATAACTTGTCAAATTCTGCATCACTACTTAAAAAAAGAATTTTGATTTCTTCTGGACTAAAAACTATTTTATGTATCTTTCTCATACTAATCTTATAATAGGGAGCGAGAATAGGAGTTAACATAAATTCTTTTGTTACAATACTATCACTTGAGTCTTTTGTTGTTTCATCAAATTCTTGCAGTACATTCCAAAGCTTTGCTTCGTATAATAATGTATTAACCTTTTCATCAAGCGATTCTAATGCGTGTGTTTCAACAGAAAAATGTATATTCTCTGGTTTACTTTGAGTTTTTATTTTTTGCTTTAATGAGAAAACAATTCCTAGTCTATTTGCTATTTTTTGTAAGTCTTTACCGTAAGATCCCAGTTCCGAAATTGTATCAAGCTCTTGTCTACTACAAAATTTAGCTGCTTTTGCTTGGAGTTCAATATTTACCTTTGGTATTTCTGCTTTTGCTTGAGTTGAGTTTTCAAACTCTACAAATGATTGATAACATAATTCAAGTAAATGGCGTAAATTATTTCTGGACATTAAACAAAATCTCTCAAATCCTGCATATATTGGACATATTCTTTGAGGGAATGATATATAAATATATAATATTGAACCAACTAAAGTATTGGATATTTGTTCTTTATATGCTGATACAGCTTTAGATTTTACTCCTTTTTTGTATTCTTGAAATAATCTATATAATTCATCGGGTAATATACGAGACCTAAATAAAAGAGTTGCATTTACAACTGATGCATCAGGAAATTCTTCATCATAGAAATATGAAGCTGGAAAATCACTACCTTTCGTTTTTAATGCAAGTTGTATATTTTTAATTAGCTTGTTCTTTAATGTTTTATCTGACATTATTAAATTAGCAATCTCTCTATAACTTAACGATGGAAATAACTCATTAGCAAATAAAATTATTCTATTTTTATACTCAGTTGATTTTCTATCTATAAGTTCCTTTTCTACTGATATTCTATTTCTATCAATAATTTTATTTTCAGGGAAAAACTCTTGAATTTTCGATGCTATAATCTCAGCAGAGAGTAATTTGAAATCATCATCCGTTTTCGCATATACATCATCAATTAAATCTATTATTCGATGATCATTTCTTCTTTGAGTATGTTCACTGCTTGTCGTTTCATCAGTTATATGAGCATGTTTTTTATATGCAATACTAAATATAAGAGGAGATTCTCCATGTTTCATCCATGTATTTATAATTTTTTGATGCTCTTCCCTTAAATTTTCAAATTCATCAATAAAAATATGAAAAGTTGTATCCTTAAAAAAATTATTATCTTTCCATATTTGGATTATATATTCTATTGTTGCTTTACCATCTAAATAAAAGTAAAAGTCATCTTTTGGATTATGAAGCCAATTTTGCAACTTAAATAATAATCCTCTTATTTTTGTCCTCAATTCTACTAAACGAATTTCTTGATCAATTTTTAATTCTTCAGTAAAGTCTTTTGGTATCATAAAATCTTTTAATTTATTTTTCATGCTTATATCATCATAGTTTGACTCCAAGAATACATCAATAAGTTCTGAAAACTTCATTAATAGTGATAAGGCTACATATGTATTAAATACCGCATCCCATTTATTATCTAGATAAGACTCATTAATCAATTGAACAAAATGTGTATCTGGCTTCCAATATATACCAATAGTATCAATATCATTTTTTACTAATTTAAGCCTTTTATTACTCAATTGCGTGTGATATGCATGATATTTAAGATACATTGTTTTTCCGGTACCTCTTCCACCAATAACTTTTACACCTTTAGTTTCATGTAATAAATTAAATTGAGCATAGTTTAATGGAAGAACATATTTTCCCCATAAATCATCAGGAAATTCTTCAGCTCTATTTTTCTTAAATATTTGAGATAGTCTTTGTTGCATTTTTTTCCTTTATCTTGGCACGAGATGATTCCAGGATTCGTCTGTATACCAAAGTATTGGCAGTGTATTATTTGGAGTTGAAACTGAAAATAGATATGTTAAAGCGAGGTCACCTCTACCATACAATTCATTAGTTAATTTTGTTTTTTTATGTATTAAGTCAATATACATAGCTTCAAGTTTTTCGAGATCAATACTTTCCACAATTTTTGGCATAAATTCCTTATTAAAAAAATTATATCGTTCATCTAGTATTTCAACTGGGATTATTCTAACAGTGGGATATTTTTCATAGTTAAATGATTCTAAAGCGGTTTTAGTTGCCGATAGAGGGCAATAAAGTAAGATGAGCCCTTTAGTATCAGCATAAAATTTTTCTAAATATGTATTAAATTGTTCACCTGTTCCCATTATATCATCAAAAAGAACAACAATTTTACACAAAGATCTATCTATCTCTGATAACTCTTCTGCTGAAACTTTTAATCTATTATGAAAACTTCCATGTCTTGCAAATTCTCTTAGAATTGTGCTACCACTTTTTCCTGTTTCTCTATCTACATTTTCAACGGTAGAAAATCTTAAAGGTAATCCTGATCCTTTTACTAAGTTATTATGAAATTGATCAAGCGATGCAATTTCTAAAATTTCTAACTTGTTTAGTTCTGTTGGTAAAATAATATCAACTATATATTGATACATAGAGAGCATAGATACATTATTCCTATATATTAGCCTATAAATAATAAGTGCTGATAAAAATTTTTCATGATCTGTCTCAAAATTTCTTAACCATAATAAAAAGTCTTCTTCTTGTATGTCCCAAAAGTTGATTTTAATATATTTAATAGCACTTTCTTTCATATCGTCATAAAATTCTTTCCATTCTGAAGGCAGCTCAAACATCAATTTCACCTTTTATATAAATTGGAAAGTTTTCCACATCACTAAGAGTGATATGCTTTGCCGCAACGCCTTTAGCACAAGCATGAATCATTTTCTGCCCTTCTTCTGAGGACAAAAATCTAAAGATGATACTTCTAAAATCCATCTTTGCTCTAATAATAATCACACAATCTGTAGGTACAAAATATCCTTTTTCAACTATACTTATTTTTCCAATAACAGAGGTGCCTACACGAGCTAAGACTATATCTCCAGCTCGTGCAATTTTTGTAGAATATTTTGTTAATTTTGATGAAGACTGTAGACTATTCGACACTGTATCCTTTTTTAATGAAGTTGTATGAAGAATATGTCGATTAGGAACTTCATTTAGCATATATTTAGATTTTCCTCTAAATATTTCTGCAACATCTTTCAGCTTTTTAGCTTTCTTGGGAAGAATTTGATTATTGATATAATTAAATGAGAAATCTGATCTCGTGATAGCTTCATCCGTACTTATTTTTATTTTCTTCCCATCGAGGTTGGAAAGTATAATATTATAGTTTTGATTTTGAAAACTTTTTTTCAAAATCATAATATGAGTTTTCGCTGGAGTGTTCTTAAATATATTACTTGGTAGCTCAACTATTTTTTCAATATGATAGTTGAAAAATAAAAATTTCCTAAAATATGCCAATGACTCGTTAGTGAAAAATCCATCTGGCAATATGAGTGCCAGTGTTCCATTGTCTTTTAATATTTTCAGGTTTTGAAGTATAAATGGAATTTCTGAAGGGATGTATTTCCCTTTATTATATTTTTGCAAATCAAATTCAGCCAAAAGTCTATCGATATCCTTATCTTTTTTGATTTTGTGAAATGGTGGGTTTCCCAAACATAGATCCACTTTTCCAGTGATACTAGATATTTTATTTATCGTATTATATTTAAGTACATCAAAATTTGTACAATGTAGATTAGGGCATAAAGTTGTTATTTTTTTGCAACAATACAAATCAATATCGTTACCATAATAATGAGATAGATCCCAACGCTTTTTTGCTTCAATCAAAAGTGCCCCTTCTCCAATTGCAAGATCAATTATTTTTTCTGGAGAAGAAATGTTTAATTCATTAATCAAAATTTGACTATATTTGGCAGGTGTAAAAAATTGTTTAAATGTCGCTGCCATTGTCATTTTATAGACCCTTCTCGATTTTATGAATAAAAAAATTTTATCATACTCATTCTTTATACTAAATATATGTATATTTTTTTATTGAACATCCCTCGGATGCGAATACTCTTCAGGACGTTAATGCTATGGCTTCGGCTTGCCGACGGTATAGCATTCACCCTTCCTGCCTTTTGTCTCTGTCACATTTTAAAACATTTTAGCAAACTTTGGCTAAGTCCTCTCCGCCAATTGGTCATAATTGGCTATAGGCGTTTAAAATTGCAATAAGATGCATGATAGCTTGGTATAGTTTGCTTAGATTTGATAAGTTTTGCTATAATTTGTCAAAATGTACTAAAATGCAATAGTAAGGAGTGTTGGCAATGGCAGCGGCACGGGGTATGCAGAAAGTTGAGTTTTTTACCCATATTGATGAGATCAAAACCATGTATGACAGTGGTTATGTCGTGTTGAAAATTCTCTATGAAGAACTCAAGAAAAAATATAACTGGTCAATGTCTTATTGGTCATTTTGCAAGTACATGAAAGAGGAGATAATCTCCAAAGAGATCCAAGTTACACCAAAAAATGAAAACACCTCTCAAGTCGATCTTCAAATTCAACCGGTTGTTAAAAATGTTAAAAAAAGCACAATAGATCAAAACAATGATGCCGACTCTGAAAAAGTTGATGAATCAGACAAGGAAGAGAAACAGCGTCTTGCCCAGGAGATATTGGATAGGAACGCTGCTTTTATATCTGAGAAATGGAAATAGGGCTGTTGCACAGTTTTGTAGTCACATCGTAATGGCTATACGATCTCTTGAGACTTTTGCCATTGCTCCTCTGCAAGATCCATCCAGGGCTTGGCTGCATCTTTCATCTTTTGTGTAGCTACTTGGTAGTCGATAGCCTCAAGATCCTTTCGTTTGACCTCATTTAGCCATACCTGGACAAAGTTATCCTCTGCATCTTTAAATTGTGCTGCATCGATGCCCTGTTGTGTCTCAAGTTGAGTAAGTGCTGCCATAGCTGTGCTATACATTTCTCTGAGTACATCATATTCCATTGGTGTCGCCATCATTGCTCCTTGTGTTGAAATTGATCCAAAAGCAAACTGATTGTTTGTGAAAGATTCAGCTCCAAAGCCTTGGCTTGGGCTGAGAGTCGCTCATGCACTTCTTTATCCAAAGTAATCTGCGTGCGTTTATGTCGGTTGCGTGATTTTCCCACCCGCATGGCTACACGAAGCTTTTTGAGTTGCTCATCACTGAGATACTCCCTGATCCACTCGTTGAGCTGCTCAAACACCGATTCATTCACCGGCAGCATCTCATCGAAGTTCCGCAACGCTTTACGGGCTTGATCTTTGTTTGTGGCATCACGCCAAAAAGAGGGGCTTTTATCAAAGCTACGACGCAGATACGCCAGGGCGATGGTGTACTCCTCTTCGTCTCTGATACGCCATCGGTTGGATCGCTGCATCGTTACCCCTAATTTTAATTGTTACATTGTAATATATATTATTTAAAAACTACTAATAGTTGTTAATTTGATTTTTTTCTAAAATCGTTATAATTACCTGTGATTAGATGAGCGAACATTCCAACAGTTGCAAAGACAGCATAAAAAAGAATGTACTCGAAAAAAAATTTTTAGAAAATTAAAAATTATTTGGAGACGAACTGATGATTGAAAAACTTAATAAACAACCCCTGTATGTAAAACTCTATATAAGTACAATAATTCTTTTAGGTTTATTAGCATTAGTTAGTGGTTTTTTTAAAAATGTAAATTTTTTTTCAAAAATTATCGTTTATCTTTTTTTAATAAATATTTTTCTTGCTGCATCATTGCATACTTTTTATACCATAAAGCTATTATGGAATAATAAGATACTTAAACTGCTTTTTTCAGCTTTATTGGGCTATATAGTAATATTTACCGATAGTAAAATAAGAATAAACATTTATAATATAGTTAAAGAAAATCCAGATAACTTTACACCTGCTATTCATGCTTTAGACCTCATATATGTTTACATTTACTTTATTTTGAGTGTAATCAGTATATTGTTCATTTTAAGTATTGTTGCTCCATTGGTAGATATGGTATTTGAGAGTTTTTCAAAAAAAATAGGAGTAACTGCTAAGATATTTCCTATGTTAATTATTGCAATTTTCTTTATTTTGTTTTTCGTGTATAATGCTAAAAATATAAATACTTTCGATAAAAAAATAAAAGAAAAAACCCTTCTATTCACTTCTTATTATCCCAATAGAACATGTAATAATCGTGATGCGTATAGGCACTATATTAGGTTAGTTGGAGTTTCTGGAAAGATATCGATATCAAATGTTACAGTTGATGAATTTTTAGTGTCAGGTCCAGTAGATTCGCTTTTTAGCATAATAAAGTTGGATAAAGATATTGAGTTTTATTCTGATTATTGTGATAAAATCGATGCTAATGTATCTTTGAACTCTTTGTAATCCAATAATATTCATTGTGGGGTTTTCAATTCCTTCAAAATTAAAAGGATCCTCATTTTTGGCTTTGATCAAAGTTGATGATATACTGAGGTAAGGTAAGTAGGGCTTTTGCGGGGGCTGATTATACGGTGGTTTTGAAATCTTGTAGGTAAGCGGTCACATACTCTATGAGTCTGTCATTCACGCAGTCTTTATATTTGAGCGGTACAGACAAAGTAAGCTCAATACCGAAAAACGCTGCCATCTTCTCTCCGGCAAGATCAGTATAGCCTCTCTCAAGAGTGACAACAATAAAAAATATTGATAGGCACTTTCTGTTTGGGGTCACTATTCCAAAGAATCGCTTTGGGTAATCCTTGATGTTTTGTCTGAGAAAGGGTGAACCCCACAATTTGACAAAACGGCGATATTCGCCTATAATTAAGAAAAAGTAAAAGGTTATCTATGAACCAGCAGCAAATGCATAAACTTCTCGGTGTGCCTGAACGAACCCTAAGAGATTGGAAAAACGGTAAAAGAGAAAAACTCTACCGGCTTTTGGAGAGTTTGGATTTTGAGGCTGCTCAGAAACTGTTACAGATGAATGATGCCCAAGATCTAAAAAGACTCCTTGAAAATGAACGTTACTACACGTCATTACGTGAGTTTGAAAGAGATCTCTACAGCGTGTTGGTTTCCGGTAGAGATGTGAATGTATGGCGTAAATTGGCAGGCGATACCGCACTCTCCAAAGAGGCGAGGGCAAGAGCTGCATACCTCTATAGCTTTATGACCGATAAAATGGTAAAGCTCTCTTTTCAAAAAGAGCTTGATACGGGATTGTACCACAGCAATCGCAACAGTAATGGTGATGGCTTGGCAAGGCTTTACGGGCTTAAAAACGGTATCGATATGCAGCGGTTTAACCAATATAAAATGACAGGCAGATTCTAATGGTACCTCATAGTTTTAAAGAGGCGATCATCGAGATGATGAAACAGATCGCCAAAGAGATACCCGATAGCCATAAAAAAGTGCCGGTCAAAGCCTATTTGACCGGTGGTGGTGCGGTGCACTACTATTGTAACAGCAGAGTATCCGATGATATCGATCTGATCATGCAGTTTTCTGTCAAGATCCCTGAGAATCTTTTCGTTGTATGGATGAATGATGAGGGGATGTTGGAGCAGGTACATTATGATCATACTTACAACAGTACTTTTGGATTGCTTCATGAAGACTATGAAGATCGGGCAGTGCATATGGTGACAATCGATGACAAGTTTGAGATATATTTGCTTTCACCGGAAGATCTTATTATCTCTAAACTGATTCGTTTTGCACAGAATGATGAAGAGGATATCCGAAATATCATCGCTACAGGCAGAGTTGATAAAGATCTTTTATATGAATTGGCGACAGATGCCATCAGTGTAGGTGTAGGATTTCAAAAGAAGTTTGTAGAGACCAATTTGGCGCAAGTGATGGAGATGTTTTGAGTTTGGCAGACTCTGCCAAAAAAGTCAGTTTTTAGTGTGCCAACAGCCGACTACTTTTAGTATAAAGCCCGAAAATGCGGCTATATGGGGATTTGTCGTAGGGTTCAAGTCCCTCTCTTGACACCACTTTCAAAAACGTTACATTTAATCCACCTTTTTACACTTTCTGACTATAATTCCATAACATTTCACAGGCAGGTTTCCTTTTATGATCGATCTTAAATATGTAGAGAAGAATTTTGACGAAGCGGCGGCAAGGCTGAAGAAGAAGGGTGTCGATACACAGACACTCGAGAAGCTCAAAACCCTTTTTGGACAACTCAAAGAGGCCAATGCGGCACTTGAAGCGGCACAGGCCGAGCAGAACAGTATGTCCAAACTCTTTGGGCAGTACAAGCGCGAGGGCAAAGATATCGGTGAGCTCAAAGCGAAGGTTGATGCTAACAAGGAGCGCATCGCGCAGCTTCAGGAGAAAGCTAGAGAAGCCGAAGCGGTGCTCTATGAAGTGGCGCTTGCCATTCCGAACTTTCCAGACGACTCCGTTCCCGAAGGGGAAGATGAAGAGGACAATGTCGAGCTTCGCAAAGTACTGGAGCCAAGAGTTTTTGACTTTGAGCCGCTGGAGCATTGGGCACTGGCCGAGAAGAACGGCTGGATCGACTTCGAGCGCGGTGTGAAGCTAGCAAAAAGCCGATTTTCGGTGCTGCGTGGTGATGCTGCAAGGCTTGAAAGAGCGCTTATCAACTTCTTTCTTGACACCAATAGAGAAAAGGGGTTTGAAGAGCTCTGCGTTCCTTTTATGAACAATGCACAGATGCTGCAGGGTACCGGACAGCTGCCGAAGTTCGAAGAGGATCTCTTCAAGATCGAAGATGAAGACCTCTACCTGATTCCGACAGCCGAAGTGCCGCTGACCAATATGTACAATGACGAAATTTTGTCTGAAGAGAAACTGCCTGTACTGATGACAGGCTATACCCCATGCTTTAGAAAAGAGGCAGGAAGTGCAGGCCGTGACACCCGCGGGATAATCCGTCAGCACCAGTTCGATAAGGTCGAGATGGTCGCTATTGCCCATCCTGACAAAAGCGATGAGGTGTTCGAGATGATGGTGCAGAACGCTTCAGACATTCTCACCGCACTTGGACTGCCCCACCGCGTGGTGGAGCTGTGCGGCGGAGACCTCGGCTTTTCTGCGGCACGTACTATCGACCTTGAGGTGTGGCTGCCAGGACAGAATAAGTACCGTGAGATCAGCTCCATCTCCAACACCCGAGATTTCCAGGCAAGACGCGCCAAGATCCGCTTTAAAGATGGGAAGAAGAACAGACTGGTGCATACCCTCAACGGCTCCGCACTGGCGGTAGGGCGTACGCTGATTGCGATTATGGAGAATTATCAGAATGAGGACGGAAGTATCGAGATTCCGGAAGTGTTGAAGAAGTATATGTAATATTTCTTGTTATTGGTATATTGGTCATTGGTGTATTGGGAAAGGAGAACAGAAAGAAACTTCTGTCAAACTAACCAATAACCAATAACCAATAACCAATGGCTACAATATTACCTTATGCGGTCTCTCTTTCAATTTCCCTTTCATACTCAGATAACTGTTGAGCGCGCCGATGTAGGCTCTGGCACTGGCGAGCATCGTATCGATGTGCAGGCCATGGCCGATGACGGCGGGTTCGTCGTTGAAGCTGACCTTGACGGTGACGTTGGCAAGGGCATCTTTACCCTCTGAGACCGACTTGACACGGTACTCGTCGAGTCTTCCGGTGTATCCGGTGATACGGTCGATGGCTTTGAATACCGCATCGATCGTGCCGCCGCCGATGCTGGCATCCATCACCTCACCCTTTTGGGTCTTTATCTTGACAGCCGCGCTTGGGACCCCCTCGCTACAATCCATTAGCTGAAGCGAAATGATTTCGAAGACCTGTGTCGCCTTGGTCATCTCGTTGGTGACAAGTGCACGTATATCATCATCGTAGATCTCTTTTTTGCGGTCGGCCAGAATTTTAAAGCGCTCGAAAGCGCGATTGAGCGCTTCGTCATCAAGGGTGAAGCCAAGTTTGGCAAGCTTGTCCTTGAATGCCGCACGTCCGGAGTGTTTACCAAGTACCAGTGTATCGCTCAGATCAAGCCCGATATCTTCGGGACGGATGATCTCATATGTCTCCTTGTGCTTGAGCACGCCATCCTGATGAATGCCGCTTTCATGCGCAAAGGCGTTCTTGCCGACAATGGCCTTGTTGGGCTGCGGTTCAATGCCTGTAATGGTAGCGATAAGTCTACTGGTGGGGTAGATCTCTTTGGTGTTGATGTTGGTGGTAAAGTCGCCAAATACATCGTTTCTGACCTTCAGTGCCATCACGATCTCTTCGAGCGCGGCATTCCCCGCACGCTCACCAAGACCGTTGATGGTACACTCCACCTGTCGTGCCCCGTTCATCACCGCTTCAAGCGAGTTGGCGACACCAAGCCCCAGGTCGTTGTGGTTATGTACGGAGATGATAGCTCTGCCTTTGGTGTATTCGCTCATCTCCTTGACCATCGCGCCGATTTCGAAGGGGAGTCTGAACCCCACGGTATCGGGGAGGTTGATGGTAGTAGCCCCCGCTTCAATGACCGCATCGGAGATCTCTTTCATAAATCCGATATCCGAACGCCCTGCATCCTCGCAGCTAAACTCTACATCGTCTACGAAAGTACGCGCATAGGCGACGGCATCGACGGCACGTCTGATGACCTCGTCGGGCTTCATCTTCAGTTTGTACTCCATATGGATAGGACTGGTTGCGATGAAGGTATGGATACGCTTCATCTGCGCCTTTGCGATCGCTTCGCCTGCAGCTTTGATGTCACCCTCAACAGCGCGTGCCAACGAGCAGACGGTGGAGTTTTTTACTCGTTGTGCGATCTTCTCGATGGCATCGAAATCACCGGGACTCGCTGCAGCGAAGCCCGCCTCGATGATATCCACACCCAAACGCTCAAGCTGCGCGGCGATCTGGATCTTCTCTTCAGTGTTCATCGAAGCGCCGGGGCTCTGCTCTCCGTCACGCAATGTGGTGTCAAATATTTTAATGGTTTCTGTTGTCATACTGTTTGCCTTGTTGTCTATGGTACCGTTAGAGTGGTGGCCAAAACGGTAGAAAAATTGTCTAATTCTACCCAAAAAGGGGTTAATTAGAAACTAAATACGTAAAAAGGGTCTGAAGGGAGGATTATAGAGATAGTAGCAGAAGAGTGGTCTTTGGCGTGAAGATGGTGTGCGTTTGCATAAAGTGTTTCATTTGACTCTCCTGTTTGAATTTTTGGCAAGTATACTTGTTTTTTTGCAGTTTGTCAACCGACAGAGGAGGGCATCAGCCCTCGTTTTCCTCATTTTCGTTTGTATCTTCGGCACTTTCTACCTGAGCATCGGCACGCTTCTGTACGCGTTCGGCTTTTTCCTCTGCACTCTTTGCAACCTGTGCCTTGTGTGCGAGGCGGCTTGGCATGCCGTGCTCTTTTTCAAAGTTTTCGATGATCTTTCGTACAGTGCTTCCTTCGATCACCTCTGCATCGAGCAGCTCTTTTGCCATACCCTCAATGGCACCCTTGTAGAGCTCAAGTGTCTCTTTAACATAGGTGTAGCGCTCGTTGAGGGTGCGTTTGATGTACGCATCCATCTCTTCAGCCATCTTTTCGCTGTAGTCGGTACTGACCGCACCGCCGCCAAGGAAGGAGTTCTGACTGCGTGAGAGGACCATGAGTCCGGCCACTTCAGTCATACCGTAAACAGAGATCATATCTTTCAAAATGGCCGTGGCACGGTCGAGGTCGTTGCCCGCACCGGTACTGATTTCGCCAATGAAGACCTCTTCCGCCGCACGTCCGCCAAGCAGTACGTCCACTTCGGCAATGAGTTCGTGTTTTTGCTTGAGGAAGCGCTCTTCATCTTCAGGGAGGTGAAGTGTATAGCCCAGTGCGCCAAGCCCTCTTGGGATGATGGAGACCTTCGTGACGCGTGTCGCCCCTTCGGTAAGCTCCGCCATCAGGGCATGGCCGCTTTCGTGGTAGGCGACGATCTTTTTCTCTTTTTCGTTGATCTTGCGGTTTTTCTTCTCAAGACCTACAAATGAACGCTCGATCGCTTCAAGCAGATCCGACTGCTCGATCTGCTTTTTGTTCTGGCGTCCGGCAAGCAGGGCCGCTTCGTTGATGATGTTGGCAAGGTCAGCACCGGCAAGTCCGGCTGTCTGCTTTGCGACCACTTCAAGGTCGACGTCAGGTGCGAGTTTGACATCTTTGGAGTGGACTTTCAAGATGGCAAGACGCCCTTCGTAGTCGGGTTTGTCCACCAAAACCTGTCGGTCGAAACGGCCTGCACGTAGCAGGGCGGCATCAAGGGTTTCCGGGCGGTTGGTGGCGGCCAGTACGATGACAGGCGTGTCGGTACCAAAGCCGTCCATCTCCGCAAGAAGCTGGTTGAGTGTCTGTTCGCGCTCGTCGTTTCCGCCCATCTGCCCGCCTGAGGCTCTGGATTTACCGATGGCGTCGATCTCGTCGATGAAGATGATGGAGGGTGCCTCTTTCTTCGCCTGCGCGAAAAGGTCACGCACACGGCTGGCACCTACACCGACGAACATTTCGATGAAGCTCGAACCGCTTACAGAGAAGAACGGCACGCTCGCTTCTCCCGCAACCGCTTTGGCAAGCAGGGTCTTACCGGTACCCGGAGGGCCCACAAGCAGGACACCCTTTGGAATTTTGGCACCCAATTCGATGTAGCGCTCGGGGAATTTCAGGAAGTCGACAATCTCTTTGACTTCGTCTTTTGCCTCTTCCACCCCCTGCACATCGTCAAACTTGGTGTCGGGCTTTTCGGAGTTGATGAGCTTGTCGGCTTTACCGGCACCCAGAATACCTCCGCCCATCCCTTTGGACATCTTTTTGGCCAGGAAGATCCAGATGGCAAAGAAGATGAGAATAGGCAGCAGCATGCTGATGAGTTCGGAGATAAAACTGTTTCCTACGACACCTTCGTAGGGAATCTTCTTCTTTTCAAGCAGGGGAATCAGCGTTTCATCGTAGGTAGGTACGTTTTGTGCCACATAGCGGATTTTGCGTCCGCCCTCTTCGCTGATCGCTTCCACACTGGTGGGGGTAAGCTTGACACTCTTTATCGTCCCCTCTTTGATCTTTGCCTTGATATCGGAGTACTTTACCTGTTTGGTGAGTGATACCTTCTGGGTGTTCATCATCGTACTGAGACTCCCGCCGCCGTCTCCGACGAACGATTTGAAGATCAGAATGATGACGATGGAGAAGATGGCAAAGGCCAGCAGGGGGTTGTCGTTGAAAAAGTTGTTATTGTTGTTATTCTGGTTTTGGTTATTCTGGTTGTTCGCCATTCGTGTCCTTTGTGTAAACTAAAGTAACCCACTCATCCCTGTGGATACGTCTTTGAAGCGACAGGTCGCTGAACGCTTCGGCAACTGCTGCTTCTTTTTTATCTAAAATCCCTGAAAGTATCAAGGTGCCTCCGGGTTTGACCACGCTTTTGAGATCGTCTGCGATAAAGCGCAACACATCGGCGATGATGTTGGCAATGACCACATCGTAACTTCCTTCAGCCTTGTCGACAGAGCCCTCCCAGAGTCTGCTGTAGCGCTCTTCGTTGAGTGCGAAGTTCTGTTTGCAGCTCTCTACTGAGATAGGGTCGGTATCGCAAAGTTCGACCGTTGCACCCAGTTTGGTACATGCCAACCCCAGAATCCCGGACCCGCAGCCGACATCGATGACGCTGTCACCGGGCTTGACGACATCGCTGATGGCCTGCAGACAGGAAAAGGTCGTGGTGTGGTGGCCCGAGCCAAATGCCAGAGCAGGGTCGATCTTGATATTGATCAGATCCTCTTTGGGTGGATGCCAGCTTGGGAAGATGTAGAACTTCCCCGCTTCAATGGGCTGGATGGACTCCTGGTAGGTCTTGATCCAGTCGACATTCTCTTTCTCTTCGAGAGTGAAGTCCATTGCTATGGGTGCTTCAAGTTCGCTCTGCAAGGCTATCAGGGCATCCCTAACCGAGGTTAAATCATCTTCGCTTCGCAAAATCAGTTTGTCTTTGCCAAATTCGATCCCTTCATCGTGTATATTCATAATGAAGTCGGCGATGAGGTCGACATAGCGCTCATCGAGGGTGATGGTCAGTTCGTAATAGCTATTTTGCATGGACAGCCCTGAATGCCTCTTCAAGATCGAGCGTACCCTCATAGAAGGCTTTGCCGACAATGGTGCCGTCAATCCCCGCTTCAAGCAGCGCGTGAATGTCACTCATGTCTTTGAGTCCGCCGCTGGCGATGGTCTCAAGCCCCGAAGCTTCTTTGATGGCAAGGGTAAAGTCGATGTTGACACCCGTCATCATACCGTCTCTGCCCACATCGGTACAGATGATCGCCTCCACACCCGCATCGGCGAACTCTTTTGCAAGGTCGGTCGCTTTCATATCGGAGGTCTCTGCCCACCCTTCTACTGCGACCATACCGTCGATGGCATCGATACCCACGACGATGGGGTATTTTGCTGCCATCGCCTTGACAAATGTAGGATCTTTCACAGCAATGGAGCCGAGGATCAGCCTGTCGATACCAAGGTCGAGGTACATTCTAATGGTCTCTTCATCACGGATGCCGCCGCCAAGCTCGAGTTTGAGGTTGCAGTTTTCACGGATTTTCCTGATCTGCTCGAGGTTTTCCGGTTTGCCTGCAAAGGCACCGTTGAGGTCGACCAGATGCACCCATTCGCTGCCAAGCTCTTCGAAGCGTTTGGCTACCCGCCACGGTTCGTCACTATAGATCTTTGCCGAATCCATCAATCCTTTGGAGAGTCGGACGGCTTTGCCGTCTTTGAGGTCGATCGCGGGAAGAATTGTCATTTTTGGGCTCCGTCAAAAATGGATTGAGGATTGAGGATTGATGATGGATGATGTTCGTATGCATCGCTTTGCGATGCTTTTATTGTTGGGTGTGTTTGCATGTTTATCCTTTGTAGGGTGCGTAATCACGCACCATCCTATAGTTTTGTGAAATTTTCGATGATTTTCAGGCCGTTTTTGTGGCTCTTTTCGGGGTGGGGTTGGATGCCGAAGACGTTTTCGTTCTGCACTGCCGAGACGAACTCGTACCCGTAGTAGGTCTTCCCTATGGTGTAGGCATCGTCACATACGGCATGGTAGGAGTGGACAAAGTAGAGGTAAAATTCGTTTGGAAGCCCGTCAAAAAGCACCGACCTCCCATCTTCCATCTTCCATCTTTCATCCTCCATCCTTTTTGTGCTTTGCACGAAAAGCTCGTTCCACCCCATATGCGGTACCTTCAGCGGATGATCGAATCTGCTCTCGTCAAACGCGACGACCTTGCCCGGAATCAGCCCAAGTCCCTTGTGGTCGCCAAACTCTTCGCTGCTCTCGAAAAGAAGCTGCATCCCCAGACAGATGCCAAGCAGTGGTTTGCCGTTTGCCGCAAAAGCAGTGACCGCTTCATCCATGCCGTTGCTTTGCAGGTGTTCCATCGCATCCCCGAAAGCACCGACGCCCGGCAGGATGAGCTTGTCGTAACTCTCCAGTTTTTCAGGGTCACTCTCGAGTTTCGCATCGGCGCCCACTTTCTTGAACGCGTTGATAACGGAGGCGAGATTGCCCATATTGTAGTCGACGATGCCTATCATGCAGATTATCCCTTCATCTCAAAATAATCGTGATTATATCAAATTAAATTGAAAGGGGCAGGGCGTGCCCTTTTAGGATATTTCGATAAAATTGTACAAACTTTCCAAAGGGGTGCTATGCGGGTTGCCATCGTCAAACTTTCGGCTATGGGTGATATTGTCCATGCGATGGTTGCACTGCAGTACCTAAAACGGTACGATCCTTCCATGACAATAGACTGGGTTGTGGAAGAGGCGTTCGTACCGCTGTTGGAGTACAACCCGCATATCGATGCCATTTTGCCCGTAAACCTCAAGCGTCTGAAAAAAGAGAGAATGACACTTTTTGATGAAGTGAAAAAGGTACGTACCTACGCGGCAAACAGGTATGATCTTGTTATCGATGCACAGGGGCTCTTCAAATCAGCACTTGTAACCAGGCTGCTCGGCATAAACCGTACGGGCTTTGACAAGGACTCCATACGGGAAAAGGGTGCGGCTTTGTTGTACAACAGGCACATTGCAGTACCCTATGAGACCAATGTGGTCGAGCGAAATCTGCAGCTGCTCCTGGGAGCGTTGAATGTGTCTCAAAAGGATATCCCGGAATTGGCGGAACTTGAAGCGATGGAACCGTTTCTTTTCTTTTCCGAAGAGGACCGTCATATGGCGAAGAGTTTCATGGATACAGCGATGCACAATCTCATTTGGATTGTCGGTTCAAGCTGGGAGAGCAAGGTATATCCCAAAGAGAGATTTGCTGAGTCAATCGGGGCGCTTAAAGCAAACCATCTTCTTGTCTGGGGAAGCGAAGCGGAGCATGAACGAGCGCGCTATATTGCAGAGCAGACAGGGGCGAAGGTCCTGCCGAAACTCTCTCTGAATGAACTTAAAGCTGTCATTGCTTCTGCGGACCTGGTCATTGGTGGAGACAGCGGTCCGACTCATATGGCATGGGCACTCAAGCGGCCCAGTATTACACTGTTCGGGCCAACACCATCATTCCGAAATACCGTAGAGACAGCCATAAACCGGGTACTCGACTGCGGCAAAAGGGTCGATCCGCTCCGGCTTGACAAAACAGACAGGTGTATCGGCAATATCGCTCCCGCTGAAGTTGTTACCCTGGCAAAGGAGTTGTTATCGTGACCGATATGCTTTATGTGGCGGCATTTAACTTTTTCAGGTTCTTTATCAGGATTTTGCCTGACCCTGTTATGGATGCCATGATCAAGGGGTTGGCTTGGCTAATTTACATCTTTGACAAAAAACACCGCAAAATTGCGGAAGTCAATCTCGATTTGGCATACGGTGATGCTCTAAGCAAAGAGGAGAAAGAGAAGATCACCAGGAGCGTGTATCAGAATATGCTTTTCTCCCTGGTGGATTTTGTCAAAAACCAGGGCATCAGCAGAGAAGCACTTTTGCAGAAAGTGGCTTTTAAAAATGAAGCGGTACTTGAAAAGGCACGTGCTGAAGGGAAAAAGGTTATATTGGTGACGGGACATTACGGAAACTGGGAGCTTGTAGCCCTTGCCATTGCAGCGAAGTTTGGCAAGATGACCATTATCGGACGCAGTCTCGATGCACCGCGGATGAACAAGATTCTCAAGCAGAACCGTGAGCAGTTTGATATTGAGCTGGTAGACAAACAGGGTGCGATGAAAGCGATGATACAGGCACTGAAAGCCGACCGCATGCTCGGGCTTTTGGTAGACCAGAATACTGCCGGAAGCGAAGGATTGCTAATAGATTTCTTTGGAAAACCGGCACGTCATACCCCTTCTGCCGCCATTCTTGCGCGACGTTTTGATGCTGTGATCATTCCGGTATTCATTACCACAGTGGATCATCGGCACTTTACACTGACCTTTTACGATCCCATCGATACGCCAAAGAGTGATGATAAAGATGCTGATATTCACGACTCTGTGCAAAAACAGGCTACAATAACGGAACAAGTGATCCGTCAGAAACCTGAAGAGTGGTTTTGGCTGCACCAGCGTTGGAAAAATCAATTTGAAGAGAGGTATAGACAGTGAAGATCGCCGTAGCGGGAACAGGGTATGTGGGGCTTTCAAACAGTGTCCTGCTGTCACAGCACAATGATGTGACAGCATTGGATATCGTTCCCGAAAAAGTTGATATGGTCAATCGGGGAACTTCTCCTATTGAAGACAGTGAGATCGAGAGCTATCTTCCCAAAGCCATTCATGGTGAATTAGAGGGAAGTTTAAAGGCGACAACGGATAAAAACGAAGCTTACAAAGATGCCGATTTTGTTATCATAGCGACTCCGACAGACTATGACCCGGAAACAAACTATTTTAACACCAAGTCGGTTGAAGCAGTCATCAAAGATGTTCTCAGCGTCAACCCCGATGCGGTGATGGTGATCAAATCTACTGTACCTGTGGGCTATACCAAAGAGACAAGAGAGCGTTTTGGAATTGACAATCTGATTTTCTCTCCGGAGTTTCTGCGTGAAGGCAAAGCGCTCTATGACAATCTTTACCCCAGCCGCATTGTCGTGGGAGAACGCAGCGAGCGGGCAAAAACATTTGCGAATCTGCTTGCCCGGGGGGCACTCAAAAAGGATGTTCCTGTACTTTTTACCGACTCGACGGAAGCTGAGGCGATTAAACTCTTTTCCAATACGTATCTTGCTATGAGAGTGGCGTATTTCAACGAGCTGGATTCCTATGCAGAGACACATGGACTTGACAGCCGCCAGATCATTGAAGGGGTGGGACTCGACCCTCGTATCGGGATGCACTACAACAACCCGAGTTTTGGTTACGGAGGCTACTGTTTGCCCAAAGATACCAAGCAGCTGCTGGCCAACTATAAAGATGTACCTTCGAATATGATACGGGCCATTGTTGATGCCAACAGTACCCGAAAAGACTTTATTGCCGACAGTATTATCAAACGGCTCAAAGACCGCAACCCATCCGAAAAGTACCCCAACGGTGTGGTGGGCATCTACCGTTTGACCATGAAGCAGGGGTCGGACAACTTTAGAAGCTCTGCCATTCAGGGGATTATGAAGCGCATCAAGGCCAAAGGGGTTGAGGTGGTCATCTACGAACCGGTACTTGAAGAGGAGCGTTTCTTCAACTCCCGTGTCATTCGTGACCTTGAAGAGTTCAAGCAGATCTCTGATGTTATTGTCGCCAACAGGCTTTCAGAAAGCCTGAAGGATGTGGCACAGAAGGTCTACACCAGAGATATATTCGGAGAGAATTGATGAAAATACTTGTAACGGGAAGCGCGGGGTTTATCGGGTTTCATTTGGCACAAAAGCTGCTTGAACGCGGTGATGAGGTGGTCGGCATCGACAACCTCAACGACTATTACGATGTCAACCTGAAATATGCCAGACTCGAGAGGCTTGGCATCGACCAGGAGGCTGTAGTGGACGGCGGTGAAATGGGGGTCGCCTCCTCAGCGTACCCCGGAAAATACCGTTTCATTGCTATGGATCTTGCCGATACGGCAAAGATGATGACGCTCTTTGAAACAGAGAAGTTCGATGCGGTCTGTAACCTTGCCGCACAGGCGGGGGTACGATACTCTCTTGAGAACCCGCACGCGTATGTGCAAAGCAACGTGGTAGGGTTTGCCAACATTCTGGAGGGGTGCCGCCACACCGGCGTGAAAAATCTCTGCTTTGCTTCAAGCTCCTCCGTCTACGGTTTGAACAAATCACAGCCATTCAAAACAAGCGACCATACCGACCATCAGGTGAGCATGTATGCAGCGACAAAAAAATCCAACGAGATGATGGCGCACACCTATGCTCACCTCTACGGTATTCAGGCAACCGGACTGCGTTTCTTCACCGTCTACGGACCGTGGGGAAGACCCGATATGGCGCCGATGCTCTTTGCAGACGCTATTTTGAACGACAGGCCTATCAAGGTATTCAACCATGGAAAGATGAGCAGGGACTTTACCTATATTGACGATATTGTCGACGGTGTCATCAAGGTACTGGACAAGCCGGCGACACCCGATGCGAACTTTGACCCTATGCAGCCCAACCCCGCCATCTCCTCTGCGCCTTACCGCATATACAATATTGGTAACAATGCGCCAGTGGCGCTGATGGAGTTCATAGAGACGATGGAAAAGGCGCTTGGGAAAGAGGCACAGAAGAACTTTATGCAGATGCAGCCCGGAGATGTCGAATCGACCTATGCCGATACGTCAGCACTGATAGAGGAGTTTGACTACAAACCCTACACGCCGCTTGAAAAAGGGGTAGGGGAATTCGTAAAATGGTATAAAACCTTCTATGGCTACAACTAATCCGCTCTCTGTCGTTCTCATCACCTACAACGAAGAAAAACATATCGCCGATGCGGTAAAGTCGGCACAGTTTGCCAATGAGATACTGGTACTTGACAGCGGTTCGACAGACAGAACCTGCCAGATCGCTGCTGCATTGGGAGCAAAGGTGGAACAGCAGGAGTGGCTGGGGTTTGGAAAGCAGAAGCAGCGTGCCGTGGCGCTTTCGGAAAACGACTGGGTATTCGTGCTCGATGCGGATGAACGTATTACCAAAGCGCTGCAAGAAGAGATAATACAAGTGCTCGAAACTCCCCAATATAGCGCCTATTTCGTGCCTCGTTTGAACTACTTCTGGGGAAAGCCTATCCGTCACGGAGGACTCTACCCAGACAGTACCATTCGGCTTTTTGACAGACGCAAAGCGCACTTTGATGATGCCCCTGTGCATGAATCGGTACATACAGCAGAAAAAACAGGTACGCTTGCCTCACCTATGGAACACCTTGCCTATGAAAGCATCGAAGCCTTCATCACCAAGCAGAACCGCTACTCGACATTGCACCATAAAAAGCCAAACAGGCTCAAGGCGCTCTTCAATCCCTGCTGGACTTTTTTTAAGCTCTACATCATCAAGCGCGGCTTTCTCGACGGCTGGGACGGCTTTGTCATCGCAAGACTCTATGCGCAGTACACTTTCTGGAAGTATGTGAAATGAAAATTCTGATTATGAAATTCAGGAACATCGGTGATGTGCTCCTGACCACACCGCTTTTTGAAAACCTGCGGCGCTGCTACCCCGATGCACAGATCGATGCGGCAGTGAATGCCGGTACCGAAGCGATGCTTACCCATAATCCAAATATTGATGCGATTTATGTGTATGACCGCGAACGTATCAAGCGTCTGTCCCTTTGGAAACGGCTCAAAGCGGAAGTGGTGTTTGTGCAGAAGATACGTGCCCAAAAGTACGATATGATTATAAATACCACGTCAGGTGACAGAGGTGCACAGATCGCGCTGGTCAGCGGTGCCAGGGTCAAGGTGGGGTATCCTGTCAAAAAGAACCGTCTGCTCAAAAATGTATTTACCCATACACTGCCTGAACAGGAATTTCGCCATACAGTAGAGACCAATCTGGATGTGCTTCGTGTGTTGGACCTGCCGGTAGAGACTAAGCGGGTTTCTATCTTCTGGAGCGAAGCGGATGAAGTGGAAGGACTACCCAAACGTTTTGTGCATATTCATCCCGTTTCCCGCTGGCTCTTCAAGTGCGTGGCAGATGAGACGATGGCGATGATGATTGACTATGTGGAAAACACGCTGAAAACAAAAGTGGTTCTTACTGCCGCACCGGTGGAAGAGGAGATGCAAAAGATTGAGGCCATTTTAAGCCACTGCAGTAGCAAGCC
>JALTVI010000094.1 GCA_027049035.1 Sulfurovum sp.
TTTCCTGACTTTCTCACTTTTTAAAGAGAGGGGGCAGAAGTCCCATAAAAATGGGTTTAGAGAGGTTTAGAAGAGAGGGGTCAGGGTGTCTTGATATTTTACAGGATTTGATATAATGAGTTTATGTTTATAAGAAAGAAGAAAAATCAAAGTGGTAGTATTAGTATTCAAATTATTTCAAAAAGAGGCGGTAAATATAGGGTTGTAGAGAGTATAGGTTGTAGTAAAGATAAGAAAGAAATTGAGATTTTATTTCAAAAGGCAAAAGAACGACTCAAGGAGTTAGAGCCTTCGCTTTTAGACTATCTTGAATATAATTCTTCCCAAAGAAAACTATCAAACAAAGATATAAGAGTTATTGGAGATGAGCTTATATTTGGCAAAATTTTTGATGATTTAGGATGTGCAAAAATAGCTTTTGAGAACAAAAAGAAAAGGGATATTTTTCGCCATCTTATTCTTTCAAGGCTTCTCTATCCAGGAAGTAAACTCTATCTTATAGACTATTATCATATCTATAAAAAGCAAAAGATTGAGAAAAACCAGATATATAGAACACTTGATGCAATCTATCAAGAAGCGCTTAAAAAAGAGATTGAGTATTGCGTATTTTCTCATACGAAAAAGGTTATGGATAATAATATTGCCGTTACTTTCTATGATGTAACCACACTCTATTCCTGACTTTCTCACTTTTTAAAGAGAGGGGGCAGAAGTCCCATAAAAATGGGTTTAGAGAGGTTTAGAAGAGAGGGGTCAGGGTGTCTTGATATTTTACAGGATTTGATATAATGAGTTTATGTTTATAAGAAAGAAGAAAAATCAAAGTGGTAGTATTAGTATTCAAATTATTTCAAAAAGAGGCGGTAAATATAGGGTTGTAGAGAGTATAGGTTGTAGTAAAGATAAGAAAGAAATTGAGATTTTATTTCAAAAGGCAAAAGAACGACTCAAGGAGTTAGAGCCTTCGCTTTTAGACTATCTTGAATATAATTCTTCCCAAAGAAAACTATCAAACAAAGATATAAGAGTTATTGGAGATGAGCTTATATTTGGCAAAATTTTTGATGATTTAGGATGTGCAAAAATAGCTTTTGAGAACAAAAAGAAAAGGGATATTTTTCGCCATCTTATTCTTTCAAGGCTTCTCTATCCAGGAAGTAAACTCTATCTTATAGACTATTATCATATCTATAAAAAGCAAAAGATTGAGAAAAACCAGATATATAGAACACTTGATGCAATCTATCAAGAAGCGCTTAAAAAAGAGATTGAGTATTGCGTATTTTCTCATACGAAAAAGGTTATGGATAATAATATTGCCGTTACTTTCTATGATGTAACCACACTCTATTTTGAAAGTGAGAGTGAAGATGATTTAAAAAAAGTGGGGTTTTCTAAAGAGGGAAAGCTTGCTCGCCCGCAAATACAGTTAGGTTTATTTACTACGCTTGAGGGCTATCCTCTTGCATATGATATATTTCAAGGCAACAAATATGAAGGACATACCCTTATAGAGGTTTTAGAACATTTTCAGCAAAGATTTAAACTAAAACAAAAACCCATTGTTGTTGCCGATAGAGGAATGCTAACTAAGGAAAATATTGCTTATTTGCAAAAGAATGGTTATCGATATATCATAGCTGCAAGGATAAAAAATCTCTCTCATACTATCAAACAGCAAATTATAAATCTCCCTTTTATTAATGATGGCATAATCCATACTATTGAGTTGGAAGAAGAGATAAAAGAGCACAAACAAAGGCTCATTCTTACATTCTCTTCACAAAGAGCTAAAAAAGACTCTTATAATAGAGAGAAAGCTTTAAAAAAATTGCAAATAAAACTTACAAATAATCCAAATCTTACAAAAAATGATCTCAAACGCTCAGCTTATGCAAAGTTTTTGAAATTAAAAAATACAAATTGCAAAGTCTCTTTTACATTAGATGAAAAGATGATCGAAGATGATAAAAAATTTGACGGTATCAAAGGATTTATTACAAATGATTTTTCACTATCCCCAAATCAAATTGTTGCGCATTATCAAAATATCTATACCATTGAAAAAGCCTTTCGCATCTCAAAAACAGACCTTAAAGTACGACCAATCTATCATAGACTAGAACATAGAATAAAAGCACATATCTTAATTGCTTTTGCCTCTTATGCAATCTATAAAGAGTTTGAAAGAAGAATTAAACAATCAAACCTTGATATAAAGTTTAAACTCACCTTTGATTATATTAAAACTATGTATGGTTATAAAACACCTTTTGGTGTTGAACCTTTAAAATTGGATGATATTCAACAAAAAATCTATGATGCCGTCCACTTAACTTGATTTCTTGGTGTCCTATGAGAAACTCAGGAAAA
>JALTVI010000095.1 GCA_027049035.1 Sulfurovum sp.
CGACAGCTCCGAGCTAAGCCCCAGTTCTTCTCCAAACTGAAGGGCCTGTCGATCCAGGGAGGCTGAGCGCAACGGCAGCCTGGAAGACGAGGCAAGCGCCCAGCACAGAGATCCGAAGCTCTCGACTCTCGACTTTCGCTTAGCTCGGCACCCAGCACGTCTCGTGGGCACCTCGATAAGGGAGAAGGAGGCCACGAGATCCCAGCTGCCTTGCCCTGAGCTCCCCGCTGCCGGGATCCAAGGTGACCAGTCTGGCGGGACATTGCGTCTCTCGACACTCTAGTAGCCCAACACGCAGCCAGTCTCTCGCGCCCCCGATATCTTCTTACCTCTAACGCGTTCCCAGGCCAAACCCTTACCCTAACCCCGAGCGACAGCCCTCAAGTTCTGAAGGCTACACCACCGCCAGACCAAAACGTAAGCCAAGCCCCGACCCCAACGCTGACTCCAGCCGAGACTGCCTCTCTCGCGATCATCACGAGCGACCTGGGCTGGGGTGGACGGCCGTTTCCCAGTCGAAACGATGAAACGTATCGGGGATGAGACAACGAGTCCCAAGTCCACCAAGTGCCCAGCACTGATGCCCGCAGCTCTAGCCACCGACATCTCCTAACCTCTGACTCGTTCCCAGGCCAAAGCCTTACCCTAACCACGAGCGACAGCCCCAAGTTCTGAAAGCTACACCACCGCCAGGCCAAAACGTTAGCCAAGCCCCGAACCCAACGCTGACTCCATCCGAGGCAGCTTCTCTCGCGATCATCACGAGCGAACTGGGCTGGGGTGGACGGCCGTTTCCTTGTGGATTGACTGTCGACAGCTCCGCGCGAAGCCCCAGTTATTTTCCAAGCTGAAGGGCCTGTCGATCCAGGGAGGCTGAGCGCAACGGCAGCCAGGAAGACGAGGCAAGCGCCCAGCACAGAGATCCGAAGCTCTAGCCTCTCGACTTTCGCTTAGCTCGGGAACCAGCACGTCTCGTGGGCACCTCGATAAGGGAGAAGGAAGCCACGAGATCCCAGCTGCCTTGCCCGGAGCTCCGCGCTGCCGGGATCCAAGGTGACCAGTCTGGCGGGACATCGCGTCTCTCGACACACTAGTAGCCCAACACGCAGCCCGTCTCTCGCGCCACCGTTATCTCCTTACCTGTGACGCGTTCCAAGGCCCAAGCCTTACCCTAACCCCGAGCGACAGCCCTCAAGTTCTGAAGGCTACACCACCGCCAGACCAAAACGTAAGCCAAGCTCTAACCCTATCCATGACTCCAGCCGAGGCTGCCTCTCCTGCGATCATCACGAGCGACCTGGGCTGGGGTGGACGGCCGTCTCCTAGACGAAACGATGAAACGCATCGGGGATGAGACAACGAGTCCGAATTCCACCAAGTGCCCAGCACTGATACCCGCAGCTCTAGCCACCGACATCTCCTAACCTCTGACTCGTTCCCAGGCCAAACACTTACCTAACCCCGAGCGACAGCCCCAAGTCCTAAAGGCTAAAGCACCGCCAGACCCAAACGTAAGCCAAGCCCTAACCCTAACGCTGACTCCAGCCGAGGCTGCCTCTCCTGCGATCATCTCGAGCGACCTGGGCTGGGGTGGACGGCCGTTTCCTAGTGGAAACGATGAAAAGTATCGGGGTTGAGACAACGAGTCCCAAGTCCACCAAGGGCCCAGCACCGATACCCTCAGCTCTCGCCTCTCCTCTCTGGCCTAGCGCAGCAGCCAGCACGTCTCGTCAGCACATCGATAAAGACGAACGAAGCCATGAGATGCCATCTCCCTTGCCTAGAAGAGACGTCGGCTGGGTGGTCGGCCGTTTCCTAGTGGATTGATTCTCGACAGCTCCGAGCTAAGCCCCAGTTCTTCTCCAAGCTGAAGGGCCTCTCGTTTCTGGGAGGCTGAGCGCAACGGCAGCCTGGAAGACGAGGCAAGCGCCCAGCACAGAGTTCCGAAGCTCTCGCCTCTCGACTTTCGCTTAGAGCGGCACCCAGCAAGTCTCGTGGGCACCTCGATAAGGCAGAACGAACCACGAGATCCCAGCTGCTTTGCCCGGAGCTCCACGCTGCCGGGAAACAAGGTGACGAGTCTGGCGGGACATCGCGTCTCTCGACACTCTAGTAGCCCAGCACCCAGCCCGTCTCTCGCTCCACCGACATATCCTAACCTCTGACTCGTTCCCAGGCCAAACCCTTACCCTGACCCCGAACGACAGCCCCAAGTTCTGAAAGCTACACCACCGCCAGGCCAAAACGTAAGCCAATCCCCGACCCCAACGCTGACTCCAGCCGAGACTGCCTCTCTCGCGATCATCACGAGCGAACTGGGCTGGGGTGGAC
>JALTVI010000096.1 GCA_027049035.1 Sulfurovum sp.
AACGTCCATGCCGTCTTACCGGAAAGTATGTAGTAAAATTCCGGTGTTGCATGGCTGTGCATGATGTATTTCGAGTGAGGTCCCCATACAATGTAGGAGAAGTTGAAATCATACTGTTTGCCCGGTACCGACGCTCTGAAAACACCCGTCATGCGTACGATTTTCTGAATAACGCCCATAAGCGAACCCATTTTTTTCAAATCGGCAGCCCAGAAGAAGCCGCCGTCGGTAAGCGATCTGAAATCCAACCAGTTGTCGTCCACTTTGCTTCTAAATGTAGGTACGTCAGGATAGAGCGCTTTTTTTACAGAATTCTTGTCCGATGTATCACTCAGTATTTTGAAACGTTTGTTTTCATTCCACACTGCAAAATTTTTCGGAATCTCCGCCTCTTCGGGCTGTACCTGGAAATTGGCGCCAGTCAGGTAGTAGCCTGCAGAAAGGTAACGCTCGTCTCCGCCGGGTGCCCAGCTGAACCACAACAATTTTAGCGGTTTTTTCGAGGTTGCCTCTATGCGTGTATTGTCACCGGGTTCGACTTTGATGGACGTACCGACATATACCTCTGCCGTCTTTGCACCCGAAGTAAACTTCGCACTACCCTCAAGCACATGGTATGCAGAGGGTGCCGCCTGTGAAAACGCCGGTAAAATACCACCCGGTGCGATGGCAAGTTCGACTATCTTGACATCAGGTGTACTGAAAATCACCCGCGCCCTGACAGCTTTTTTTAACTGTGCAGCTTTCTTTGGCGCTTCAAACTCGAGTATTTTCCAGTTGTACTTGAATATCTTGCTCAAATCTTCCCATGGTACATCCACATCTCTTGTTTCTGCCCGTGCATAATCGCTTATGGAAAAAGGGCGCGGCATATTCGGATTGGCCATATCTTTTATCTTACGGTCACGAAATGCCTGCAGAATTTTATCGTTGGGGTCTATCTTGCGACTCGCCTCGGTAGGATGATAGATTTCAGGATTGATGCTTTTAAGCGGTACCAGCAGCTTCTCCTGTGCACTGGCACCAACACTCAAGAGTCCGCCCATCAGAAGCATGGCAGCAAGTGTCATGCTCACTTTTGCTATTTTATGTTTCATGGCCATTTTTTATTCCTTTTTTCTTGTGGATTCTCTATCAAAATAGTACTTCAAAAAGGTTAATATAGTTACGCATTCCACGATCCACGGTCGTGGGAACAAGTGCGAGCAATGCAACCATCTGCTACCTGCTCCCTTAAACCTACTCCCTATCTACCCCTATCTTCGTCGCCGTCACAAACAGATACTGCTTCCCCGTCACTGTCACACGAAACTTCTTCTGTTGCAAGTATTTTTTTGCGAAGATGATATCGCTGAGTACCAGTCCCATTTCACTCATCGCATAGTGCGGCACCTTCGCACCGTAAACAAGCTCTCCGCCTATCCATCTTCCGTTCGGGAAGCCGAGTATCAATGCGGCATTCTCACTCAGGTGGTTTTGTACCAGATCCATTAGAAGTGTTTTGTAGTTTATACCCGGGCTTTGCAGCGTTCCAATGGAGATGAGAAGGTCGAAACGTCCAAGGTTTAGTGCATCGAGGTCGTTGATGTCATGCGCATAGAAACGGACATTATTGTTAGCTTTGAAGTGCTCTTTGGCTTCGGTAAGGGCGCTTTGGGAGTGGTCTATGCCTGCCAGTTCCATCTGTGAGAAAACATCCTTTCCCGCCATCCTCTCTATGACCTCGAACTCGTCACCACGGTTGACGCCAAGGTCGAGTATGTGTTTTCGCTGCGTAATATCGACATTCTCAAGCGCCTGCCGGTAGTAGTAGAAAAAGGTGGGCTCTTCCATTTTGTGTATCTTTGCAAAGATCGAATCGCTGCCGTACTTCTCATCCGCTTTCTTTGTTTTGGCTGAGTGAAAACTCTGCTTTTTTTCAAGCTTTTTATAGGTGATGTGCAGCAGTGTGTCACCAGCCTTTTCCGGCACTCGCATACGGCAGCCAAGCAGTTCGGCAAGCTCCATCCAGGCACGCAGGCTGCGGTAAAGATAGGTTGTACCCTCTATTGTGGCCACAGTACCGGCATAAGTGTTGTCAAAGAGGTCTGGGTTGAGTACCGTGAAAGAGACGCTGTCTGTCTGCTTCAGTTGGCTTGCGAGTATGGGGAGAATGGTCTGCAGCGGTTCGTCTGTAAAATGCATGGGGCATTATAGCAGATTATATAGCTGCCAGTAGTATCATGTTCAAGTTGGCGAAAATGAATTTTCGCTTCCTAAGTGCTGTCTCCCAAGGAACCGAGGATGATCCTCGGCCACTAAATGTTACCGCGCTTCATCATCCGTTTTTGTAGACTTCCACACAAGCAGCACGCCGACGATCAGCAGCACAATACAGGTGCTGTTGATGTACATATCGAAGTTGAAGCCGCATGAGACATCACCGAATTCTCCATTGACAGGCTGCAGATAGCGTTCTTTGCATATCAGAAAACCAAGCAGCGCGGAGAGTCTGCCGCCAAAAGCTTCCGTCAGCCATCCTGCCAGAGAGAGCCCAATGAGACCCAGACCGGACTTTTTAGCAAAACGCATCTTAATGGGCCGGTGTATTGTCTTTTTTTGGTGCTGCCGGCTTCAGCACGATGCCCGCCATTTCAAAAAAGAGCCCCATAGATGAGACAAAGGCATCATTGACACCGACGATGTAGAGCTCTTTTTTCTGCGGGTTGTACGCCAGATACGACTGAAACCCGAAGGTCTGTCCGCCGTGGCCGTAGAAGCCTTCGATGCGCATGATGGCATAGCCGTATTGCAGGTTTTCGATGGTCGGGTCCATCTTCACAAGGCCCTGTGTCATTTGAAACTTCAGCGTTTCGTGTTTTTTATAGAGCCTGCCCTCTCCCCACGCTTTCATAAAACGCGCAAGGTCATCGAGTGTCGAGACGATCTCTCCGGCACTTCCGGCAAGTGTCGGCGGCATAGAGGTCGGTTTTCCTATGGCGTACCCCTGCGGCATGTTTTTGCGCAGTTTTTCTGGCATCTGTGAACCAAACCAGGTGTGTTCCATCCCCGCCTTTTGCATGATGTGGGTGCGAATGTACTCCCGCCACGGCATGCCGCTGACCTTTTCAATGATGTCGCCAAGAATGATGTATCCGGTGTTGCAGTAGCGAAACTGCTCTCCGGGCCTGAAGTTCGCTTCGCCGTGCGATGCTGCCAAAGCGACAATCTCATCAAAGGTGTATTTCTTGTTTTTGTCTTTGAAGTGGGCTATGGTCTTGGCGTCACTGCCAAAGACATTGAGATAGTCCACAAAGCCGCTTCTGTGGCGCAGAAGCATACCTACGGTTACATCGTCAAAGTAGTTCTTGCCCTGAAAATCCGCCAGTTTTATGATGGTGCCTTTTTTGTAAAAGCGGCTTAGCTTCGTATTGAGTGAAAGTTTTCCCTCTTCGATCAGCTGAAAGATCGCAATGCCGGTAAAGATCTTGCTCGCACTGCCGATCTCAAAAAGCTGGTCGCGCGATGCGGGCAGATGCTTCTGCCTGTTGGCAAGTCCAGAAGCGCCCTTTGCCGTCTCACCCTCTTTTTCGACAAGCAGCCAGACAGCCGTGTTGTTATGCTCTTTGGCGTAGCGGGCGGCAGCTTCGTTCACCTCTCCCTGCAGCCCCGGTGCGACCATCCCGCATGCCAGTGCATGCGCGAACAGGGGCAGGAGGAAGAGCAGTCCTGTGAACAATTTTCTATTTCGTATCATTATCTCTCTTTTTTTCTTAGCATAGCAAAAAAGAACCCAATTGCAACAATATATTTTGATCTATTATCACTTTATATAAAAGGTGTTTTCCAGGATGATAATTCGCTCGGCACTTCGGAAAACTGTAACAAGAATATCGGTATGATTAGTCCATTTTACAAACCAAACAGATGAAGGAATCAAACTATGTTCAAACGCTCACTGACACTCGCACTTTTGGCAGCAGCCACATTTGCCTCGACAGCCTCCGCCGCCTCTCACCCGCTTTATAAAAGTGTAAAAAACGATGACCAGATGCCGCTGAAGAACGAACTCATCGTCGCCTACTACGGACGCCCGGGTGTCAAGGCGCTCGGTGTGCTCGGCCAGCACCCCATCGGCGAACTCAAACGCCTCATCAAGCAGCGTGCCGCACAGTATGCAAAGGTCACCGGTAAAAAGGTGGTGCCTGCATTCGACATCATCTACGGACTTGCATCCGCTGAACCTGGTGCACACCACGACTACATCATCCATCTAAACAGCAAGAAACTGCAGCCCTACATCGAAGCGGCAGAAAAAGAGGGCTTCAACCTCTTCATCGACATTCAGCTTGGCAAGCACACCCCTCAGGATGCCGTCAAACACGTACTGAAATACCTCAAATACCACAATGTCCACATTGCCATAGACCCCGAATTTGAAGTCAGCAACCTCAATGTGCGACCGGGCAAAAAGATTGGCCACATTCAGGGTGAGTGGGTCAACAAGGTGCAGGAGTTGATGGACCAGTACATGAAAGCGCACAACATCACCGAAAAGAAGATCCTTGTGGTACATATGTTCCGCCACAGCATGGTCAAGGGCAAGGCACAGGTGCGACACTACGACAACATCAAGATCGTCATGAACCTCGACGGGCACGGTTCACCGAAACTGAAAATAGACATCTACAACGGCATCTACCGCAAAGTACACTCCGAAAGGGTTGCCGGCGGCTTCAAACTCTTCTTCAAAGAGGACCATCCGCTGATGACGCCGCGACAGGTCATGGGGCTTGAGAGTGTGCAGGGCGCACGCATCAAGTATCCGCCAAAGTACATCAACTACCAGTAAAACGCACCCTGTTTTAAAAGGAATTGCATGAGACGCCTTTTCCCTCTTCTCTTCACGCTGCTTGCGGGCAGCGCCTTTGGCGCAAACTGTACCATCGAGATACAGACCGTTTCCCAAAAGGACGATACCTACACCCTCGTGCTGCACCATGACCCCACCTGCGAAATACTGCTTGACCACAACGCCACGCATCTCTCGCTGGTCTCCAAAGTCCACGAGGGCAATACGACGGCATTGCCCTCAACCGACACCAACGCGACAGACAGCCGTATCGAAAAGCTCATCGAGCTGGCAAAAAGCAAAATGGGACACCGCTACGCACCGGCAAAAGCGGGCCCCGAACACTTCGACTGCTCCGGGTTTGTCTACTATGTCTTCACCCAGAACGGCATCAAAATTCCCCGTACATCGCTGACGCAGTCGCAAAGCGGCGACAAGATCGACCGCGCGCACCTCAAACGCGGCGATATGGTCTTTTTCGACACGCACGAAAGAGGCCATGTCAACCACAGCGGCATCTACCTCGGAGACGGCAAGTTCATCCACTCCTCTTCGGGAAAAGCTTACGGTGTCACGGTCTCAGACATCGACCATGGATTCTACAAAGACAAATTCAGGTGGGGAGTGAGAAAGAGCGTCTCAAAGTAGCCTCTTATCACCTTCAAAAGTCCAAAAACTTATAGTGATAAATTTCATTTTCAATGGCAAAGCAGTAACTAAAAGCGTGTTATGATGCGCGCAATAACTTGAAAGGAGATGCCATGCTGCGCTTTTTGAAAAAACGGCCGGTTTATGCTGCACTTTTGCTTGTGGGTGCGTATGCGCTCTGGTTCGTACTCCCCTACCTCTTCATTACACCCGACCCCAAGGCAAAAGGGATGGTGGGCATTGCAGGCGCGCTCAAACAGGCAGATGCAGAAATGATCACCGCAGGCGTGCTTCTGGCGTACATCGGGCTGCTTGGCTGGTGGAGAGAGGTCGGTTTCGTCAGGGTCAACCGCGGCGGATGGAAGTTTCTGCTGCCCATTTTTCTGCTGGTTGTGCTGATTCTTGGCATTGCACTGGCATTTTCAAAAGAGAGCGGCTGGTTTCTTGGCTTCTTAGGACCTTTGCAGCTGATGCAGCTGCTTGGGGTGATGCTGCTGCTTGGCTTTGTGGAGGAAGGCATCTTTAGAGGCGTACTCTTTTACGGCCTCAGCACACGGCTGACGCCCTTTTTTACCGTGCTGGTGACCGCACTGGTCTTTGGTGCGTTCCATATGGTCAACGTTTTTGTCGGCGCGCCCGTCGATGCATCGTTTTTTCAGTCCATCCACGCCTTTGCGATGGGCTTTCTCTACGCCTCGCTGCGTTTGAGACTGGGCGCGGTCTGGCCGCTGATGATTCTGCACGCGCTGTGGGATGCTTCACTCTTTGTCATGCAGACAAACCTGCATCTCGCCGCGCCCAACAGCGGCGGAGCGACGCTGATTTCAGCGCTCATCGTCGCGGCACCCGCAATGCTTTACGGCATCTTTGTCTACTACAGATGGACACTCTGGCACCGTCAAGCGCTTGTTACCCTGAAAAAATAGCCACAGCTTTGGTAAATATTATCATTTTGAAATTTTTTTATGCAAAATCATGATATTTACTTTGTTTAAAATTTTAAATAAAATCTATAAAAAACATGGAGTAACCTACAGATGCAGTACCATTCACGTTATTTAGGCAGTTTCATACTTGGAAGTTTGAGTCTGACAGCATTATCCGCTGCGCCGTTTACAGATACGGGCAGCCTCTACAACCAGATGCAGCGCAATGCCCAGCAGTCAGTAAAGAAAAAAGAACATCCAAAATACAATACCAAAGAGAAGCAGCAGGCCAAACTCAGCGGCAGACACATGGTAAAGGTCAACGGTTTCAAGATCATTGGAAACGACGAGTTAAGCCAGGCAGAGATCGACAAAGTGCTTGCACCGTTCATCGGCCGGACAATGAGCACAGAAGAACTTACCCAAGCCGCAAACGCTTTGACGGAATACTATCACAAGAAAGGCTTTTTCGATGCCAACGTGGCACTCATCAAGCCCTACATCCTCAAAGGCGGCATCATTGTGCTTGTGGTTGACGAAAGGCACCTTGAAAAAGGCGGTATATCGGTTGAGAACAGCGGAGAGAGGATCAAAACGCAAAAGGTGCAAAAGCTGTGGGAGAACATCATGAAGCCCGGCGCAATGAAGCAGAAAGATTTCGAACGCGCCATGCTGCTTACCAATGACTTTCCGGGCATCTCTGCCAAAGCGGACCTCTACTACGGAACCGACGACAAAACTGACGATATGGTAATCACTGTCACGGATGAGGATGTTTTTAACGGCAATATAGATATTGACAATTACGGAAGCTACTACACCGGACAGACCGAAGTAGGCGCTACACTCTACTGGAACAGCCCCACCCAAAACGGTGAGGAGATCGTTGCGCGCTTCATTTCTACCGGCAAATATTCCAACTATGCATATGTCGATATTGCCGTACCGGTCTTCGATAACGGGATAAGAATAGGAGCCTCTTTTGACTACCTCAAATATGAACTGACACATCAAAATCAGGGAGAGGGTGGCGACGGCAGTGCATGGAATGGTACCGCCTATGTCAAATATCCGCTCGTACGCAGCGAAGATTTTAATGTCGAAACTGAACTTGACTATGTGCATACGAGAATGAAAGACAACGATCTTACAGAAGAGTTGGATAATTCTACCATCGACAAAGGCGTATTTAAAATCTCAGGCAACCGCAGTGACGACTTTTTGCTCAATGGCATCACCTACTTTGACGTTTCGCTTACCGTAGGGAACCTGAAGCTGCACAACCAAAAACATAAAGCCAACGATGACAAGTTTGTCAAGTCGGCAGGAAGTTTCACCAAGTTGAACTTCTCTCTTTCCCGCTTTCAGAACCTCGTAGGCAACCTTTCAAGCAAGATCTCCATCGACGGACAGTGGGCAAGCAAAAATCTGGACTCTTTTGAAAAATATTTCATTACAGGGCCATACGCTGTAGCCGGATACCCCGTCGGCGAAGTTGCCGGAGACAAGGCAGCGGTATTCTATGCCGATCTTAGATACGACTTTTACCAGATGCCATGGGGCGGTGATTTTGAAGTGAATGCGTTCTATACATACGGTTGGGCGCAGATCTACAAGAGTCAATCTACCTGGGATGCCTACTACCCGAACAAACCGGACGACAATGAAGTACGGCTGCAAACGGTCGGTCTCGGTCTCAGCCAGACATGGAGCGACAAGGCTGTCATTCGTGTGAGTGTGGGCAGACAGGTCGGCGGCAACAGACATGCCAAAAGAGCGTACAACGATCCTGTCGGAAAAGACTACGACCAGTCGACGTCTGACTACAGGGCATGGGTTCAGGCGATTTACTACTGGTAATACTATGGTCAAAAGTGGTGCACCTGGTCATTTTGAAGCAGAAAATAGATTTCCAAATGACCTTACGCTGCTCTTTGAAACCTGCTAAACTGAAACTATCTTAACAACGAGGAGAACACTATGAAACAGATCACTTTATCCGCAGCGCTTATACCGCTTCTTGGCAGCGCAATATTCGCAAGCGGGTCTACACCCTATCCGGTACCACAACCCATTCCTCAGGCAGTACCTCAACCCATTCCGCAGAAAGTGCCAAAACCGATCCCTCAAAAAACACCGAAGCCGGTCTATCAGGCAGTGCCAAAGCCTATTCCGCAGGCCGTACCAAAGCCGATCCCGCAGATGGTACCAAAACCCATTCCTCAGAAAACGCCGAAGCCTGTTTATCAAGCGGTACCGCAACCTATTCCTCAAGAAGTTCCAAAGCCTGTGCCGCAAGCTGTACCAACGCCCATTCCACAAAAGGTACCCAAGAAACTTACCATCCACAAGTACAAAAAACCCTCAAAGCTGCCAAAACAGTACCACGGCAGCAAACCTGAAGTGATGAAGCATGCCAAGAAACATGCAAAAAAGCATCCTAAAGCCCATAAAGAGAAAATACACCACAAGACACTGTATCCTGTAGATCAAGTGCACAAAGCCCCTGCCGTGCATACTGCGCACAGTACACCACAGAAGCATACGCCGCATACTGTCGGACGCACGGCATCGAAGCGCATGCCAAATATGGTAGGAAGTACTGTGATAACAAACATTAATGGTGCTCCACATGTTACAATTCCAATTCAAAAGAATGGAAAAGAAGTAAAAATTCTTGTTCCGGTTGAGATCCGAAATACAAAACAAGGGAATGTTTTACTTTTCAATGGACAACCGTTCCAGTACCTTAGATCTGTGGGAGTAAAATTTAATGGAAATCAGGCAACTATTAATGGGAAAAATATTGGGACAGTAGGTAAAAATCATATACTTAAACTTATATCCAAACCAGTGCATACTTCTACCAGCACTCCAAGCATACCAAAAGGGTATCACCAGATCACCGTACCAAACACAGGCAAAGGCGGCGGTAGCAAAACCATTATCGTACCTAACGGACTGAACGCACCAAAAGGACAGGTTGCCACTGGGGTCATTCCAAAAGGCAGCAGTACCCAGCATCCGTCCACATCACATGCAAAAACACCGGGCGTGATCGCCAAGCCGCACGCTAAAGGCGGAAGCACTGCAACCGGCGGTACTCCTGCCATTCCAAAAGGGTATCACCAGATCACCGTACAAAACACAGGCAAAGGCGGCGGATACAAGACGATAGTCGTACCAAATGCCATTAAACAGCCCAAGCTTCCGGCACAAAGCAACACGGCACCACAGCCAAAGACACCGGCACCGGTCAATAAGAGCAACTGGGTGTATGGCGGCGCAAAGACCAAAGGACCTGCAGTACCGCAAAAGAGTCAAAATCAGGTAAGTGCTTCGCTACGTCCTACGCCAAACAAACAGCAAACACCACATGTCAATCCACAGCAGTTACAGGCTCCGGCTAAAAGTGTTCAAGGGACGCCAACCGTCAACCCTGCGAAACTTCAGGCACCAGCAAAAGGTCCCAAGCAGGTTGCACCAATGGTTCACCCTACTCCAAGCAAGCCTGGATATATCAATGGTGTGAAACAAGCAACACCAATGGTTAAACCAACGCCGAGTAAACCAGGATATGTACAAGGTGTCAAACAGCAAACACCACATATCAATCCACAGCAGCTTCAAGCACCAGCTAAAAGCCCGAGTGGAACACCAACGGTCAATCCTGCAAAACTGCAGGCTCCGGCAAAAGGTCCCAAGCAGGTTGCACCAATGGTTCACCCTACTCCAAGCAAGCCTGGGTATGTGAATGGTGTGAAGCAGGCAACGCCAATGGCTAAACCGACACCAAGCAAACCTGGATATGTACAGGGGGTCAAACAGCAAACACCACATGTCAATCCACAGCAGCTTCAAGCTCCAGCTAAAAGCCCGAGTGGAACACCAACGGTCAATCCTGCAAAACTGCAGGCTCCGGCAAAAAGTGTTCAAGGGACGCCAACGGTCAACCCAGGCAAGCTTCAGACTCCGGCAATAAGCCCACAGGGAACACCACATATCAATCCACAGCAGCTTCAAGCTCCAGCTAAAAGCCCGAGTGGAACACCAACGGTCAATCCTGCAAAACTGCAGGCTCCGGCAAAAAGCCCACACGGAACACCGACTCTTCAGCCAGGAGCGGTTGTGCACAATAAAAACGGTGCTCCTATCGGCAAAGTAGTCAAGCTGCCAAACGGTCAGATGGGTGTACAGCCTATCGCTGTGCCGCCGGTTGCTCCGATCGTGACCGGTGCAATACCAACAAAGCAGACAGGACAATCTCCGGCTAAAAGTGTTCAGGGAACGCCAACCGTAAACCCTTCAAAGCTTCAGGCTCCGGCAAAAGGTCCCAAGCAGGTTGCACCAATGGTACATCCAACGCCAAGCAAGCCTGGATATGTGAATGGTGTGAAACAGGCAACACCAACAATTCACTCAGGTAACCAGGGGGGAACTTCTGCGACAGGTTCGACACACAATGCAGGCAGCACAAAGCCTGGCTTCTTTGACAAAATTAAAAGCTTCCTTTTTGGACCTAAAGAGGGAAGAACGGACAAGGTCATTGAGCCGGGTACCCGTAACAAAGAAGCAGAGGCATATCGTACACATGACGCCAAAGAGGTTATGAGCAAAGATGCGATCATCCAAGATGACAAGAATGTCTCTCTGCCGTCTAAGCATAGCAGATAGCTTCAACCGTTGCATACTTCCCTTGCGGAAGTGTGCATAGTCCCACTTAACAACACTCCTCCCCACTTACATTAGAGTCAAGTTATTGGATTTACCCCATCCGTTCTATGCTATGACTGATTTTGGGTATACATGAATAAGTTTAGACTTACTTCTTTTTTGCAATCTCAGCTTCAAGAAACTTCAGGTTCTCTTCGGTGCGTTTGATTGCCGGGTCGATCTTTGGGAGGATGGCTTTGCGCAGTGCAAGCGTCTTTTGGGCATACGCTTTCGATCGCTCCAGATCTTCAAGATTGATGTAGATGCTTGCGATGGCTTCGTAGGTGTCGGCCAGTGCCGCTTCAGATCCTTTGCCCGCCTTTTCGTAGATGTTAGCTGCCTTTTGCATATAAAGCATCGCCGTGGGGTGCGCTTTGTGCATATAGTAGAGATTGCCCGTATCATAGTAGCGTTTTGCCAGCTTCGGGTCGTTCTCTTTGCGAAGTTTCATGGAAACCTTCAGCGCATGCAGCGCATACTCGATGGCACTGTCGAGATTGCCGGCTTTGTAGTACGCCTGTGACAGCGCGGCGTAGTCATTGGCGACACGCGCATCGAACATACCGAATTTCGCGTAGTCGGCATCGAGTCTTTTGCCCGCTTCTGCGACTGCGCCGTCTGTCTGTACGGCGGATGTCTCCGCTGCTATCAAAGGGATGGCGGAAAGTATCGCCGTATATATGATTTTTTTCATTCTGTCTCCATTTCTTTGGTAAGCGCATTGATCACGCCGGCATTCTCCGGTGCGATCTTGGCCGAACCTTTGGTAGAGAGGATCGCTTTTGCAACGGACGGGTACTCTTTTTGAAGCGCCTTTCCGCTCTTTTCAAGCAGCTGCGTGAACTTCTCTTCGCTCAATATGCCCTCTTCGGCAGCCTTTTTCTGCATCACCGTCAGTGTTGCGGCAACCTCTCCCGTGGCAATATATTTCCAGCCGAAATAGAGGCCTGCTATCAGTGTCGCTATCGATACGATCAGTGTAATGACAATACATTTCATATATTACTCCTTGTTTGTGGTTTGATTGGCCTGCGTTTGTGCTGCAGGGAGCCTCTGGGCGATGATGCTGTCGCTTTCAAACACCTCTTTTGCAAGGCGCTTCAGCTCTTCTGCTGTGACCGATGCCGTCTCGTCACCCAGCTTCAGGTACGCCTCAAGCGGCGTATCGAAACGGTTGGTAAGCTGCATCAGCGAAAGCCAGTATTCGTTCTTGCGCAGCAGCTGGGTGTAACCTACGGAAAACTCTTTTTTGGCGTTCTTGAGCGTCTTGACATCGGGTCCCTCTTTGATGAACGCGGCAAGCTGCGTCTGCACATCTTCGATGAGGGCGTCGCTTCTTTTTGGGTCGGCGGCAAAAGAGATGCTGCAGACAAGCGTGTTGTTGGTCTCGCGTGTCAGCTTGCACTCTGTGCCGATGCCGTAGGTGCCCGACTGCTTCTCGCGTATCTCGTTTCTAAGACGGATGTTCAGCACGCTTTGAAGCAGGTTGACCGTTGCGGCGGTATGCACCGAAAACTTCGGCAGCGTTGTGCGGTACTGCAGGGTGATGTTGGCGATGTTGGTACTGTTGTAGGCACGCTCGAAATGCAGGTGCCCCTTTTTGTAGGGGTAAGGCCTGCCGTCGTAGGGTGTTGGCTTCGCCTTGCCCGGCAGTGTGCCAAGATAGCACGGCAGCAGCTTCTCTACAGTTTTGGGGTCGATGTCGCCGACAATGGCGATGTGAAAACGGTTAAATCCTGAAAATGCTTTCTTGAAGTCCTGTAGCATCGCTTTGGGGTCGAGTTTGGCGATGCTTTGTTCTGTGTCGAACTGTATGCGCGGGTTGTGGTCGTAAAAATACTCCTCAAAGGCTTTGTTGAAGCGGTACCCGGGGTCACGCTCTTTGGCGCTCAGAGCCGCCATCAGGCTGTCACGCTGCTGTTTGGCGACAGCCGGGTCTATTTTTGGCGCGGTGATCTGCCAGCGGATCAGATTGAGCAGTGTCTCAAAATCTTCCGTTGCACTGCTTGCGCTGATGCTCTCGTCAAAGCGGTTGATGGCAAATTCGTACTGGAGCTGTTTGCCCGAAAGCAGCGCGGGCATCTGCCACGCCTTTACCTTTCCGGGAGCTGATGCAACGACCCAGCGGGCGGCTTTGTGCAGGTTGTCAAGCGCCTCCGGTGCCACGACGGAGTCGCCGCCCGTAGCGACGGCGGTAAAAAGCACCCTTTTCTTTGCAAAGTCGGTGGGCTTGAAATCAACAGTGACATTGTTCTCCAGTACATAGTGATAGATGCCGTGCGCTTTATCAAAGTGTTTGGAGAGGATGCTGCCGCATTTTTTGGGACGCGGCGGGAAGACAGCGGCACTTTGGCTCTCTTTGTGTGCTGTCTTTGCCTCTTTGGCGGCGTTTTCAAGAATGGAGAGCGCCTCTTTGTTGTCTATCTTTACACGCTTTGGACCTAAAAAGAGAATGACCCTGTCGGGGTTGGAGACAATCGCCCTAAAGCGCTTGTTGACCGCATCAAGCGTTACAGAGTCAAGAAACTGCTTGGAGAAACGGTAGTTGTAATCCTCGTCAATGAAGACGCCGCCGTTCTCCGTCCTTTCGACAATGCGGCTTGCGTACGCTTCGGAGGGAGTATTGCTGCGTTGTCTGTGACCGTTTTCGTTGGCGGCATAGAGCTGTTTTTTGACCGCCTCAAAGGTAGCCTTGTCAAAGCCGTATGCGCTGTAGCCGGCGATGATGCGCCCCACTTCTCCAAGCGCCGCTTTGGCATTGCCTTTGGCATAATCCGCCGTGACCGTGATGCTGCGCCTGAACGGCGTGATCCACTGCGTACTCATCGAAAGCCCGAGCAGTTTTGTCTTTGGTGCAAGCAGGTGTTTGGGGACCTCTTGCTTGAACATCAGCTGCACCATAATGTCCAGCAGTTCGCTTCGGAACTCATCGGGGGTGACAGATCCCAGTTCGCGCGAGAGGTAGTTGATCTGCAGGGAGTTGTCCCCGATATCCTTGTCGCTCACAGCCAGCGTGCGCGTGGTGTTTGCATCGGGAATCAGCCGCGTATAGGGCTGGGTGTGGTTACTGTTGGTCAGATCGGCAAACACCTTTCTTACCTTTTGCTCCATCGCTTTGGGGTCAATGTCGCCGACGACCACCAGCGTCATCAGTTCGGGGCGGTACCACTTTTTGTAAAAGTCCACCGCTCTTGAAACCGGAGCGTGTTTGAGCACCGACGCCTTGCCAATGGTCTCTCTTTTTTCATAGCGGCTTCCGTTGAAAAACAGCGGTGAGAACTGCTTGTAGAGACGGTACCCCGGTTTGTTGCGCAGGCGCTTCTCTTCGAGCACCACCCCGCGCTCGTTCTCGAACTCTTTGGGGTCGAAAGCCAGACCGTTCGCCCAGTCGTGCACGATCAGCAGCGCTTTTTCAACATTGTCGCCGGTGACAGGCACACTTAGTTTGTAGAGGGTGTGCCCGAAGGTGGTTTCGGCATTGAGGTCGCCGCCAAAACGCATCCCTATCGATTCGAGGTAGCGTACCAGATCGTTCTTTTTGAAGTGCTTCGTACCGTTGAACGCCATATGCTCAATAAAGTGCGCAAGACCCCGCTGGTCTTCGTCTTCTTCAAGTGATCCCGCTTTGACAAGCAGCCGTATCACCACGCGCTCTTTTGGCTTTTCGTTGTGCATGATCTTGTAGGCAAAAGTGTTCGAAAGCATCCCCTCTACAAGACGCTTGTCGGTAGGCATCTCCCCTCCAATCAGCGCTGTAGCAAGAAATAGAGAGAAGATAATCCAGTATTTTCGTATAGCCAAAGGTAATCCTTTTATCGGTAGTTTTCATATAGTATCAATTCAGTTGAAGCCCAGGTTACAGTGCTGCATATCCAGAAGAATACTGCTTTCTTTAAGGAATATATTGTTCCATGCTGGTAAGATTGCCATCCTTGGGTATGTCGGCTCCGTAGAGTCCGCAGGCAAGCAGCGTCGACATACACAAAGTTGTCAGAGAAAATTTCATCAGTGTATCCTTAAAAGAGATGGGGAACAAGGAAGCGGTCAATGACGCCTCCTTGTGTTGGATGAGAATCAGTTGAAAGACTTGTAGCGCTGAACGACACCGTTCTTGACGATACACTCGCCTTTCTCATCCAAACGCGGCTCGTCCCACTTGAAAGTAACAGGCACGTGTACCGTGTTGCCTTTGTAGTATCCTCTTCCTACAGAGGAGGCTGCGTTCGGTACGCCCGGGAACTTGTTCATAAGATAGTTTTTACAATCTCTTGAGAAATCCAGTGACGCTTTTTTCCGCCGCCGTGTGATGCGTGCGGTACGGTGCCAAACAGCATCTTTGTCCAGTGTGCATCGGCATTGTCATCCCACTTGCTCTTTTTACAGATCTTTTTGTGTGTGTTACAGTTGACACCGTTGGAGAATGTCCACTCAGTCATGTCCATATGGTCTTTCTCTACCAGTCTTTCAAACTTCTTTGCCGCCTTGTTGCCAAAATACTCTTTGGTCAACCCGATGGAGATACCGTAAGAGTCTGTACAGAACTTCGCTTTTTTGTCACAGAGAACACCCTTTGATGGTGAGTAGACGCTTCCGGCATATGCCGCGCCCGAAAGTGCGACGATCGCTGCCATGATTACTGTTTTTTTCATTTTATTCCTTTTATAATCTTTCAAGCCCTTCCTGTGGGAAAGGCACAGCCTGCTGCAAGTTTATCTAACCTTGCCAAAAAGCTTCTTTGTCCAGTGTGCATCGGCGTGCTTGTCCCACTTGCTCTTTTTACAGATCTTTTTGTGGGTGTTGCAGCTGACACCGTTGGCAAATGTCCAATCGGTCAGGCTCATATGGTACTTGTCGACCATCTTCTCAAGATTCTTTGCAGCCTTGCTGCCAAGATACTCTTTTGTAAGCCCGATGGAGATGCTGTAGGAGTCGGCACAGAACTTTCCTTTTTTGTCACAGATGACACCCTTTGAGGGCGAATAGACGCTTCCTGCGTATGCTGCGCCCGAAAGCGCAACAATTGCAGCCATAATCACTGTTTTTTTCATTTGCTTATCCTTTTACTCTTTTGTTCGTATTGTTTTACAATACACCCATAAATCGCAGTACGACGACGATCACGACAACGGTCAACGCAGTATAGATCAAGTTGCCTATCATTTTATCCCCTTTATGTTTATCTGAACAGTCTGTTGGTATAGTAGCCGTTCACAGGCGCGCCTGAGTAGCGGTTCTGGTAACAGCGGTAGCGGCGCGAATTACAGTAGATACCGTTGGAGAGTGTGTAGGCTTTGGTGTCCATATTGTACCGGTTGATGTTTTTGCGCAGCCGTTTTGCCGCCTTGCTGCCGAGATACTCCTTTGTAAACCCGATGGAGATGCCGTAGGAGTCGGCGCAGAACTTGCCTTTTCTGTCGCAGACAATGCCGCGCTGAGGAAAGAATACCGTCGGACGCTTGGCAGGTCTGTATTTATATCCGCCGCCGCGGTAGCTGTCTATCTGTCTGCGCAGCACATCGTTGCGCTGTCGCGTAAGTCGGATAAGGCACGATTCGTTCGCGCCGCACCGGCGGTTTCTGTGCTCTATCCAGTGGCGCTGCTGCGTCTTGATGCCCGGGATGGTATAGCGCGCTTCGTGGTAGAGGCGTCCCATTTCCGTATCGAGACGGTCAAGCGTACGGTTGTAGCAGATGGCGTTTTCGATGGGCGTACGCGCCTGCGCACAGTTGAAGCTCGCTGCATTCCCGATGGCAGGCAGTGCCGCCAGCAGCACTGCCGCAGCGATAAATCGGACCTTACTCATTCAGATACCTTGATTAGAGGGTCTTGTAACGCTGTACAGCACCGTTTTTGATGATACACTCGCCTCTTTCATCCACACGCGGTTCATCCCACTTGAATGTCACCGGCACGTGCACCTTTCCGCCTTTGTGGTACCCTCTTCCTACAGAGAAAGCGGCATTCGGGAAATCCGGGAATTTGTTGATGAGGTAGTTCTTGCATTCTGTCGAAAGAGACCATGGTGCAAGGCTTTCACCGTTTTGCTCATGTGCAGCCTCCTGCATTCCCTCGTTGAAATCCGCCATTTCCGCATCTGTACATCCGTTTACGCCAAGCAGCAGTGCCGCTGCAAATGTTGCCATAAGTACTCTTTTATTCATGCTTATTTCTCCTTGACTTGGTATGTTTTAGTAGCGGTACTTGCCGCTGTCTCTGATGGCCTGGTCGCGCTGTGCTTCACGCTGCGAACTTTCAAGGGAGTGCAGCATCTCTTTCTCTTCGGACTTGCACGAATCGTAACCGTCATTCCATCCCTCGCGGTATTTGTGGTTGCTGTCGTAGCGTCTGACATCTTTTTTGAACTGGTCGAACATCGATCCGCCCGCCTTTCTTCCGCTGCTGCAGCCGTCGCCGTAGCCCTGTGAATAGTCAGGTCCGTACCCCTGCGCTCTCATATTCTCCGCCGTGCTGGCGCACCCAGTAAAGCCAATGGCAAGCAGTGCAGCCGCTGCCAGTGTCACCGTTTTTGTATGCTTCATATCTCATTTCCTTTTGTGTCAGTGTTATCTTTCTTCAAAAGATATTTCAAGCTTAACAGAAAAATGGAGATAAAAAAATAAATTATCAGAAAAAAACATATTATTTATCACTATCAAACACTTTTAATTTCCTAAATGATAAACTTGTTATAGACAGTCGCGAAAAAAGAACTTATCATTTTCTATTCCTGTGAAAAGAAAATATGATAATTCTCTCTTTCGTGAGATAAAAACGGATAGAAAAATCCACTATTTATGGTATAAATGCATCATTCAAACCAAGGAGCGGAAGAGCCGTATGGGTACAATCAGAAATCCTGTCGGAGAGATTCTGACAGCCTACAGAAAGCATCACAATCTGACACAGAAAGAGGCGGTAGTCGCACTTGCTGCCTACAATGACGCCTTTGCCTCCCTAAACCCCGTAACACTCAGCCGCTGGGAGAACGGCACCACCTCTCCAAGCCTGAAAGAAAGAGGCTTCTGATTCTCTTTTTTCTTGAAGGCGGCTGCCTCTGGTGTGAGAAGTGCCGTCAGATCACCCGCCACTGCCTGGAAGATCTGTACGATTCACTCTATACCGTCTTTACCGCTAACTACCAGTACATCATCGGCAACCTGCCGGAGCGCCCCCTGAAAGAGTATGCCTTTCATCCGCTCTACACCTACTACAGAAAACGCGAGCACATAGAGCACATTATCGATATCGAAGAGGCCAGCAACGTGCCGGGATACTATACGGTCACAACGCAGCAGATGGAGCGCTGGTGCAGCCATCCGGCTACTTTTGCGATGATTGCGGAAAGAAAGATGCAGCATCTGGGACACTTCGTTATGTTCAAACTCAAAAACGATGTCGCCAGAGCCATCGCCAACTACGAACGGAGCGAATGCTCCCTAAAAGAGGAGGACTTCTGCCCCGCGTATGAAAAAGGCACCTACTTTGTCCATGCACTCTACGGGCGCAACCCCAAAGTCGCCGCAAAACTCAATGTCGAAGCCTATCTCTTTATGCTTGACAATATGGAGTATATCGACAATATCATGGTCTTCAGTTCTAGGATTGACGGCAGAACTATCACACGCGATTACGGTATTACATCCGTTGCGAAAGGGTATGATGAAAAACTGGGGATGAAGTGGGAGGGGATGCTCTCACCTGTCGAAGACATTCTCTTCTCCGACACGGTGCTGAAGCTGGTCTTTTAAAACCAGCTACGAAGAGGACTGGCTTTTGCAGTGGAGTCTGCCGTGCTCCCAGCCTGCATGGTACGATTCGTTTGTCTTGAAGAGCGCATGGTTTTTGGTGTAGTCGCCGTCTGTCGTACGGCAGCCGTCCACAACACCTGCCCTGTAGTCACTGTCTCTGTCGGGACCGAAATCGTGTCCTCTGTAGACATAGTGGTCTCCTCCTCCAGTGCTTCCCGGAAGCTGTGGTGCCGTATTGCCACAGCCCGTCAACAGTAGTACTCCCGATGCAAAGCAGCCTGCAACTGTCGTTTTTAACAATCTCATCAATATCACTCCTATGTTGGTTAATGAAGCAATTATAGCCAAGCTTCCGGCCGAGCGCAACCACAAAAATAAAAAATATCATAAATTTTCAGCATAACCCAAAAATATGATAATTCTCACCTGTCATTATCTCTTCATAACCGAACTGCTGCTATGCTTTTTGCAATACTAACAAGGAGTACTCCATGATCAAAAAGATAGCACTGGGGCTTGGGGCAGTACTGCTGAGTACGGCAATGCTTCAGGCAACCACCTACCGAAAACACCGGGTGAACATTAAGCCGCTGAGCGCAACGAAGTTCGAACTGACCGATGTCAACCACGAAAATCCACATACGGTGGATTTTACAGGGAAAGACTTCATCGTTGTTTCCGTACGCGAACCCGGCAGTGACGGCGAAGTGTATGCCGTGGACAAAGACGGCACCATCTGGTGGCACGGTACCATTTCATCGGGTGCAGGCGGCGGGCATCTTGAAAAACGCAACGGCAAACTGGTTCCTGTGGGCGGGCACGAAACCAACAACAACATTTTCCACATTCTGGTAAAACGCCGCTTCCATATGTCAAAGACACACCCCGACCCCAACGGCATCAACAATATGGACTTCGAACTTCAGTTCACACAGGATGGTCAGGCGCTGCATCTTGGCAACACACAGGCGATGTCGCACGGCTGCATCCACGTGGGTAGACAGGATATTTCAGCACTCTTCAAGTGGGCGAAAGTGGGTATGCCCGTCGTCGTCATGCGCGGTCACTACAGACAGTTTTTGAAAAAAGAGGTGGAGCAGTTTGACAGAGATGTCAAAGAGTACGATACCAAAAAAGGTGTCAGCAGTAACTAAGCCCTTTGAGCACTCTTTTCGTGCAGCAGCACGATCTCATACTCCAGGTACCCAAGCGGGTACGCTTCCATCAAACGTTTCATCTGGGCGTAGCCAAGCACGTTGCGCCCCGCTCCCACACCACTTTTCTTCATATAACGGAACATCTCCCTTACAGACGGAAAATCGAGTGTATACTCCACTATTTCAATTTCGCCGTCAAAGTGTTTTTCAAGCAGGGCTACGGTCTCTTCCCTGCTTCGAAGCAGTGGCGGCAGGCCTGCCGTCTCATAGAGTGTCTTGAATGTGTTTGCGGTAAAGATGGCAAGAGAGACGGGTGTGTTGAGTGCAGCGATGTTGGCAAGGACTCCATCGAGGTCTTTTGCCCACTGAAGTGCAGAGGATGAGACAATGCGGTCAAAACGGTATGTGGAGAGTACATCAAAAAGCGAGGGGGCGTTGAAGTCTTGAAGCATCAGGGTGACATTATCCGCTTGGGGGTGCAGAGCAAGCATCCCTTCGGCAAAATCGACCCCCACAAAGCTTTCAACCGGCCAGTCAATCGCTTTGTAGAGCCCGCCGCTGCCGCAGCCGATGTCGAGGATGCGTGCAGGTGCGTCATCGATGCGCGCCACCAGTGCGTCAAGCACACGCTTCTGGATGATGTTGACACGCTCGTAGGCATCGGCATTTTGCGAAAAAGACTCTCTGATCTTCATTGATATCGTATCCTGGATAGTTTGGAGGTATTATAGCGACTCTTTTTCAAAAGCCCCCTTCCCCAGGGAAAGGAAGAAGAATGTTTTTTGGACATAACAAGGAAAATGCCCTTATGTTTTTGAAAGGGAGGAGTTTAAACATTACATCCGGGAAGGGTTGCTGGCAGTATACGCCTCCTTGTTTAACCAAATGTTAATCCATAGGTCGTTTCACTCGATAGCTCTGGCAGTCGCAAATGGCTAAGCCACCCTTCGGGCTGAGTGCTCCTTTGTCGCCATCGAGTGAAACTCTTTGGGCAAATGATGGGGAATTTCGCTATGATTGCAGCTATGAAACAGTATGACATACTCATTGCCGGAGCGGGTGCAGCAGGGATGATGGCTGCCATTACCGCCGCGCGCAGCGGCAAACGGGTGCTGCTGCTTGAAAAGCTCTCCAAAGTGGGCGCGAAACTCAAAGCCACAGGCGGAGGGCGCTGCAACCTGACCAATACGCTGGACAACGAAACCTTCATGGCACACTTCGGGCGTGACGGCAGGTTTATGATGCCGGCCCTCGATGCATTCGACCACCGTGCACTGACGGGCTTCTTTGAAGAAATTGGCGTCCCCACCCATGCACCCGATGGTTTTCGTGTATTCCCTCTTACTCACAGTGCCGCCACCATTGTCGAAGCGATGGAGAGGGAGATGGCACGTGTGGGTGTGGAGGTACGCTGCAAAACGCGCATTGTCTCCATCGAGCATAACGGCAGTGCCGTTACCGGTGTAAAGACCCAACACGAGACTTTCAGCGCTTCGCACATCATCATCGCAACGGGCGGCAAGGGCTACCCGGTACTTGGGGCTGAGGGAGACGGTTACACCATTGCCCAATCGTTGGGACACACCGTTACGCCGCTGCATCCTGCGATGATGCCGCTGAAGACCAAAGAGAAGTGGGTGGCAAACTGCCGTGCCGATACACTGCCCAAAGTGGAGCTGCGCGTAGCCATCAAAAAGTACCGCAAACTGCATGCCACCGGTGATCTCATCTTCACCAAAGAGGGCATAAGGGGCCCCGTAGTGCTTGACTTCTCACGGGAGATCACGCCCCTGCTGGCAAAGTTCGATGAAGTGCCTTTGACCGCAAACTTCACCAAAGGGATGAACGAAGAGCAGATTCGCAGCCATTTCAAAGAGCAAGTTAAAAAAAATCCGCAGAGCACGCTGCTGCAGCTGCTTGAGACACTGCTGCCAACCTCACTCTCGCTGGAGCTGTGCAGACTTGCAGACTGTGACCCGACAGCAACACTGGCAAAACAGAGGGGAGAGGCACGCGACAGACTCTTCAAGCTCCTTGTGGCAACACCGCTGACCGTCAACGGCCACGAGGGATTCAAAATGGCCATGATCACCCGCGGCGGCGTGAGCCTCAAAGAGATAGACCCCTACACGATGCAGAGCCGCAAACTGAGCGGACTCTATTTTTGCGGAGAGGTGGTCAACCTTGACGGGCCCTGCGGCGGCTACAATTTGCAGTGGTCTTTTGCTAGCGGATATCTTTCCGCGAAAGCGGCTTCTTCTTAAGATCGTAGTTGAACGTCACAATGAAGCAAGCACCGCCGTTTCTGTTTTCGGCAGTGATCTTCGCCTGGTGCTTCTGCGCGATCTGCTGGCTCATATAGAGCCCGATTCCCGTCCCTTTCCCCTCCTCTTTGGTCGTGACATTGGCTTCGAAGATTCTGTCGATAACCGATTCGGGGATGCCTCCTGCATTGTCACATATCTCCAGCCTATCCCCTAGTTCTGAAGCGATCAGGTTGATTTTGATGAGACGCTGCTTTACCTCATTGTCGACAAACGCATCCTTGGCATTATTGATGATGTTGAGGATGAGATGTTTGAACTCGTTGGGGTAGCCGTATATCTCTATTTCATCCTGACGCATCATCTTAACAAGAATACGGTTTTTGAGAATGTCGTCTTTGGCAAGGAAAAGTGCAGAATTTACGACATCAAGGAGATTGAAATGTTCACGCTCCTTGTTCGGTCGGAAGAAAGAGCGGAACTCATCGAGGGTATTGACCATATGGTCAATCTGCACCTGAAGATTCTTTCTGAACTCCTCGACATAGGCTTTGTCCACCTTGCCCTCTTCAAAGTCGTTTCGTATCAGTTCGCTGTAGAGCATCAGGGCGTTGAGCGGCTGCTTCCACTGGTGGGCGACAGAGTCCATCATCTCTCCCACCATTGCCATCTTCGACTGCTGCATCAGCATCTCCTGCTGCTCGAGACGGAGTTCATGCTCACGGTTTTCACGCGCCTTTGCCTGTTCGAGGTTACGGGTTCGGGTATTGAGGTTATCCACAAGCAGGCCTATCTCACCTTTGTCTCTACACTCCAGAAGTGTATTCTCGGAGAGTGCCCCCTTTAACTGCTCGTTGATGCGGTTGATGGGCGTAATGAAAATGTGTTTCAAGAGCAGATAGCCCAGCAGTGTTGCAAGAAGTGTCAGAATGGTCGTAATGAGCAGAATTTTGTAAAAGATGCTGTTTGTATGGGCAAGTACCTGGTTTTGGGGTATTCCCACGACCATATTCCAGTGCGTTCCGGGAAAATGGAAGATAGCAAGAACCGAATCGGTCCCCAGCAGCGTGTCATTCTTTACAAAACAGAGTGTACTTTCAATATCACTGCTGTGTTGGAGTCCCTTGGGGAAGATGGTGACATTGCTGTCTGCTTCACACAGTGAACTCTCATCTTTATGCTCCAGAGAGGGTGCAATGATCTTTAATACGCTTTGCATACCGTTCTGCTTTGCATCGAATATATTTGGAGCGTTTTTACTTACACGCCTGATACGCGGGGAGCGGCAGATGTAGTTTCCGGCTTTATCCAGAATCATGAAGTAGCCGTCGTCCGAAATATTGAGATGTTCATTGCCTGCAATCTTGTCAATATCGTAGTCAATGGCCAAATCAATGTCTGCCGCACCTGCGAAGTGCCCATCTATATAGATAGGTGAGAGTGCCGTTATGATACGCTTGTGTGTGAGCGGATCACTGTAGACTTCGCTCCACACTACCTCTCCCGCTTTGGTTTTTTGGGCGAGGGTATAGAGTTTTTGCCGAACAGTGCTCTGTTTGAATTTGGTTATACTTTCTGGAGAGATCTGTGTAAAAGTACCCGGCCCACTATTTTTGAAATAGATACCTGAGGGAATCTCTGAATTGCTCTTTTCCAACCATATTCCGCCGCTTAGAATATCGAGGTTCTGGGAGGGGATACCCGAAAGAATCGTTTTGAACAGCCAGGCAGTATCATCTTTGTTTCCTTTCAGTCCCGATTCGATGCGTGCAAGTGTCAACACCGTATCCTCGGCTTTAAGCTGCTTCTCTTTGAGCTCCTGCAGCATTTTGGTGGTCAGCAGTGTTACTTCCCTCGATGCATTTTCATACAGACGCTCTTCTCTTATCTTGAAAAATACGACAAGGATGCTTGCCAGAAAGAGGATGGAAATGAGCAGGAAGAAGCCGATCATTTTGGTCTTGATGCTGTTATACCACTTCATTTCCCCTCTTTTTTCTCTTTGTCTATGGCCATTATAACAAAGTATAAATTAGGTTTATTTGACAATATCGCCTTAGAGAATGGAAAGAGAATTTTCAGATACACCAACCGTTAATCAAACTGTACTATGATTCCCCAAAACAACGCGACGGATATGTGATGCAAAAACGCTCTTTTTTCACCTTTTTTATCTTGCTGATACTCTCTGTATCCATTCAGGCAGACTATGTGCTCAAACCGAGCAAACGCCACCCAAGCCGTATTGACCATATGCCAAAAGGGATGGTTGCGGATATGAAGCGCATTCCGCAGGACCCCACCTACTACGCAAAGCAGCTCAAACCATGGCCAAAAGCGAAACAGAAACGTGCGGACGAAGCTTTCAACCGAAAATACTTCAAACCATGGAAGCTCCATAAACTCGACATTCCACTGAGAGATTTCGGCTGGGAAGTACGCTTCGTAACACGCAACAAAATCTACACCGCCGACAGGAAGCAGATTCCTGCTTCTGTCTACAAACGCTGGATCGCAAACGCCAACTACAAGGCAAAGGATTCCAAACGATACCATGCCATCACCACCGAGCGCACCAATGTACACGCCCTGCCCACCACACAGGCGTTTTATCTAGACCCGAGAAAACCGGGTGAGGGATTCCCGTTCAATTACAACCAGAACTCCGCACTCCATATGAACGTACCGCTTTATGTGTCTCACTTCTCCAAAGACAGAAAGTGGGCCTTTGTGCGTGCCTCCTACGCCTTTGGCTGGGTAAAGGTCAGCGACATCGCCTTTGTCGATGAGAAGTTCATACGCCGATTCAAGAACGGACGCTACGCCATGACCGTCAAGGACAACCTGCGTCTTTTCAATGAAAAAGGCAAACCTGTCAGTTTTGTCAAGCTGGGCACCCTCTTCCCCATAGCCAAAGACGGGGTACGCTACCTCGCCGCAGCCAGAAGCAGCAACGGACAGGCGCTTATCAAAAAGGTCCAGGTACGTACCAAGGGCATCATTGCCAAAAAGCCGCTGCCCTTCACACCTGAGAATGTCGCCAAGGTCGCCAGGGAATTCTACAATGAACCCTACGGCTGGGGCGGCGGATACGGGTGCCGTGACTGTTCGGCCACCACACGTGACTTCATGGGTGTCTTCGGCATCTTTCTTCGGCGCAACTCCAGCAAGCAGGCAAAGGACGGACAGTCCATCTATATCAAAGGCATTCCAAAAAATGCCAAAAAGAGGAAGATCATCCAGGAAGCCGAGCCGTTCCGGTCACTCCTCTATGTGCCCGGCCACATCGTCCTCTACCTTGGAGAATACAAGGGTGAGCCCGTCATCATGCACACCTACTGGGGCATACGCAAAAAAGACGGCAGCAAGCTCATTACGGGAAGGACCATCATCACCACTACCGAACCGGGCAAGGAGCGCAGAGATACCAAGCCCAGCAGCAGACTCATCAATACGCTCAAGACCATTGTGAAATTTTGATGCTTTTGGGTAGAATATCGGCATGAGAAACCAACGCAGACACAAAGAGAAGATCAAGCTCTTCACCACCACCATCATTGCCGGGGAGTTCAAGGGCAAAACCATTGAAATTCCCGATATCTCCACAACACGAAGCTCCAAATCGATTTTGAGAGAGTCCTTTTTCAACACAGTGCAGTTCGAGATTATCGGCAAGAACTTCGTCGAAGTCTTTGCCGGAAGCGGCTCTGTCGGGCTTGAAGCACTCAGCAGAGGTGCCGCAGAGTGCTGGTTTATGGAGTACAACCGTATTGCGTTCCAGTCTTTGGAGAACAACATCAAACAGACCGACCCTAGCCGATGCCACGCCTTTTACGGAGACAGTTTCGAAAAATTCGCCGATGTCTACGCAATGGTCAAGCGAACGGGGGAGAAAACCTACTTCTACTTCGATCCGCCCTTCTCTACCCGTGACGGAATGGATGATGTCTATGACAAAACACTTTCTCTCATCGAACAGATAGAGCCCGAAGTGTGCGAAATGGTCGCCGTTGAGCACATGACCAACCTTACGATGCCTGAAACCATCGGCGCCCTTGGCAAAGTCAAGAAGAAGAAGTTCGGCCGCAGTACCCTTACCTACTACACCCCTGCCTCCTGAGCGAATCACTTCCATTTTATTTACATTCTCTCCTTAAGCATGCTATACTATAGAAAGCAGATATAAGGAGCTGACATGAATCATAACGAACAGATGCAGCGCTACTATGAGCGCTGCGACATGGAACAGATCAAAGGCCGACTCAAGGAACTCTTGACTGAGGCTCAGCAAGAGGTGAAAGAGATAGAGGTAGAAGAGGTCGATCTTGAAAAGATGGTACTGATCGATGTACGCGAATCGGACGAGTTCTCTTCCGGCGTCATTCCGGCTAAAACAGTCTTCACCATCCCGAGAGGAAAACTTGAATTTGCCGTAGATGACACGCTGGTGGAGCTGAGTGACCATACCATCGTCTGTTACTGCCTTAAAGGGGCCAGAGGGCTGATGGCGGCGATGATACTGAAAAAACTCGGTTTCAGGAACGTTGTCAACCTCAAAGGAGGCATCGAAGCATGGGTGCAAGCAGGCAAAAGCATCAAAAATTATCTGGGTCTGTTTACACTTGGTAAATGAGATTTGCTATAATGCTTCCAAAAAAGAAGTTTTATGACAAAAAAAGAAGACCACATTGCCCTCTTTATCGACTGTGACAACATTTCACACCGCTCGATAGAGGGTATCATCAACGAACTGAGCAAATACGGCGTGGTGAACATCCGCCAGGCGTACGGCAACTGGACCAAAGAGAACCTCAAGAACTGGGAAGACAAACTCCTGGAGTTTGCCATCAAGCCCATTCAGCAGTTCGACTACTCCAAGAACAAGAACGCTACCGACATTCTGATGACTATCGACGCGATCGACCTGCTGCACACCAAAGATATTGACGCCTTTGCGTTCGCTACCAGCGACAGTGACTTTACACCTGTAGTAATGCGGGTACAGGCGGAGGGCATCAAAGTATTCGGTTTTGGTGAGAAGAAGACGCCAAAGCCATTTATGGCGGCCTGTTCCCAGTTCATCTTTACAGAAAACCTGATGGAGAACCATGAGGACGGTACGGCAGAAACACCGGTAGAGAAAGAGAAGAAGCGTAAAACCGGCAGGGAACTGCGTCAGGACAGCTGGCTGGTCAACCTGCTGCGTACCGCTGTAGAGCAGACTGCAGACGACTACGGCTGGGCGAACCTCTCCGAAGTCGGACAGTACATCAACAACAAATCCTCTTTTTCTCCACTGAACTACGGCTACAAGAAACTGAGTTCGCTCATCAAGGAGATAGACCTCTTCGATATCGCCTACGATGAGGTAAGCAAACAGATGAGCATTCGGGACAAACGCTGGAAGAGCTGATGGATGCTTTCATGCGTGAAGCCTTCAAGGAAGCGCAAAAAGGTATAGAAGCAGGTGACGGCGGCCCGTTTGGTGCGGTCATTGTCAAAGAGGGAGAGATCATCGCGCGCGGACACAACGAGGTCGTCAAACGTAAAGACCCAACCGCACATGCCGAAATGGTTGCTATTCGCAACGCTTCCGCCTATCTGAACGATTTTCGGCTGGAGGGCTGCACACTTTACGTAACCGGAGAGCCCTGCCCTATGTGTTTTTCTGCCATTCACTGGGCGCACATCGAGCGTGTCTACTACTGCAATACCAAAGCACAGGCAGCCGCCATCGGCTTTGACGATTCGTTCATTACGGAGATCATTCTCGGCAAAAAACGCGACCCGATCCGCTTTGAGCATACGCCTTCCAAAGCATGTGAAATGCTCTTTACGCAGTGGTATGAAAATCCTGAAAAGATACCCTACTGATATTTAGGCACTCTCTTTCTTTTTGCCCTTACGCTGTTCAGGTTCGACAAACTCACCTTTGATAAGCCCCGCTTCATAGAGAAACTGTGAGGGGGTATATTCCACCTTCTTGACCTTATCGTATTTGGCCAGAGAGAGGTAGAGTTTGTCTTTTGCGCGTGTCACAGCGACATAGAAGAGCCTGCGCTCCTCTTCGATGGAGCTCATCATCCTGCGGTTGGGAAAACGGCCGTCCACCAGATCGACCACATAGACCTCCGGAAACTCCAGACCCTTGCTCGCATGTACCGTTAGCAGGTTCACCCCTTCACCCTCACTCAACTCTCCGCCGCCAAGTACCATAGCGTTGACAAATCGGCCAAGCTCTTTGTACTGCCGGCTCAGGTCCAGCAGCAGGCGTGCTTTTCTCTGAATGCGCTCTCTTGCCGTCTTCCTCTTCTCTTCATCGATCTCCCCTGTCTTCAGCCGGCCCCGCTGTGTCGCGAGTGTCTCCACAATCCCCTCGTAAAGTCTCGAACCGATAATTGTCTGCAGTGTCTTGGAGGGGGCTTCATACGGGTCGATATGCGCCATGAGGCGGTAGAACTTCTCAAAGAACTTCACCCCCTCCTGGGTAATCTTGGGGTGCTTGAGCAGCGGATGGGCATAGACTTCGGCAGGAAGGTCAAGATGTCTGAAGCGTGTTGCAGAGCCTATCTCGAAATCGTCGTCAAAAAGCCCAAGCTGCACATTCTTTTTGGGGTTGAGCTTGGGTAGGTCGGTCTGTACGGGATGGAGTACGCCCTGACGGAAACTCCCTTTTCCGAAATGGACAAAACACTGGAACATCTCTTTGGAGAGCGCCGACCCGATACCGGATGCATATTCGAAAATATGAATGAAGGCCATCATATCTTTTGGATTGACCAGGAGCGAGAGCATATCAAGCAGGAACTTGATCTCCTTGGCGTCAAAAAAGCTTGTACCGCCCTTTCGCTTACAGGTGATGCCAAGCTCCCGGAGACTCGCCTCGATGCCGTCCGCAGAGGAGTTGTTGCGAAAAATGACGGCAATATCGTTGTTAGGCACATGGGTATGTTTGATGGAATGGGCAATCGCCTGATACTGCTCGAAAAGGTCGTTGTAGATCAGCAGTTTCGGCGGGTGCGTCTTGCCGTGCCTGCCCACTTCGAGCTTCTTGGGGTAGATGCGTTCGTTCCGTTCGATGACACGGTTTGCCAGCGAAAGGATTGGGGCTGTGGAGCGGTAGTTGGTTTTGAGGGTAAAGACCTTTGCATCCGGGTATCGGGTACCAAAGGTGGCGATGTTCTCGATATTCGCACCATTGAAGGCGTAGATGCTCTGGTCGTAGTCACCTACACAGAAAAGTGATTTCGGTTTAAGGGTGTCGATAAGCGCACTCTGCAGGGTATTGGTATCCTGATACTCGTCTACGAGCACTTCATCGAAAGGAATGTGATTCTCCTCCAGATGCGCCTTGATGCGCAGCAGCAGGTCGTTGAAAGAGGCGAACCCGTAAGTGATCTTCTCCTCTTCGAAAGACTCTACGATGTGCATGTAGGTATCCATCAGCACTTCATGTTCGGGGTACTTCTCCAGAAACCAGACATCGAAGCCATCCAGAGAAGCATTCTGGTAGAGCGAATACATCTCGTAGAGATAGGTTGCCGAAAATGGAGCAACATCGACGTTCATACGCTCGAAGTTGTGTTTTTCGTAGATGCTTCGAAAAAGGGTTTTCAGCTCTCCGGGCTGCTTGAGTGCAAGGTTAGGATGCAGCTCCTTGAGCCAGCGGTAGCTGACGGCATGAAAGGTGCCCGATTCGATCTTGGAGACCACCTTTTTTGGGAAAAAACGCTCCAGTCTGGCGATCATCTCTCCCGCAGCCTTGTTGGTAAAGGTCAGCAACAGGATCTTCTGCGGCTCCACACCGCTGTTGAGCAGGTGGGCAATCCGTCCGACAATGGTTGATGTCTTTCCCGTTCCGGCACTGGCGATGATGAGATTGTGGCCCGGTGCGGCCGTGGCAGCACTCAGCTGCTCGTCATTGAGGGCTGAGAGCGGCACTTATGCGTGACCGATAATGTAGTAGGTATTTTTGTTGTCGACTTTTTTCAGCTGCAGTTTGTACTTCTCTGCCCAGTGGTTTACCAGATCGGTAAACGCAGAGAGGTTGTCGGCGTTGGCATCCTCTTCGCACTTGATCTTCAGGTAGTCTTCGGAGTTTGACATGGCGATGTAGCCTTTTTCTACAGCAAGCGCATCGGCAAATGAGGGGATATGCGGCAGAAACTTCTGCATGCCGGGCGTGTTGTCGAGAATCGTGTTTACCTGTTTGAGCGTCTGCTCGGTGACAGCGTAGCCGAGCTGCTTGAGAAGTGCTTCGGGGGTCAGTTCAAGATGCATAAAATTCCTTCAGTCGTGAGTGTTGAAATAGAAGAGGATTGTAGCAGATTTTTGTTTAGTATCGGGAGAAAAAGTGTGTGACGCCTTTGTACTAAGGTTTCACTCGATGGCGACAAAGGAGCACTCAACCCGTAGGGCGGCCAGCCTTCACGGCTTCGCATATGCTCCGACCGTTCCGGTTCCGAAGCTACAAAAGCAAAGCAGTTTGCTTTCGTTTTACGCTTCTCACATTTGCGACTGCCAGAGTGATCGAGTGAAACCCAATATCTGATCTCACCTTAACGAAGGCTAAAAGAGGGTCTCTTTTGGTCTGTCAATCTTTTCAATCAGCTCTTTGTAGTGTTCAACATTCTGGAACGCTTTTTCATATCGCCAGCGCAGTACGAATTCTATAATGTCGTTTTTAAGACCCGGATCGAGCGTCTCCGCCTTGCCGAAGTAGCCAAGCGAAATGTTTTTGGCTTTTTTCTTTCCCGTTTTGTCCGGCTCATAGGTAATGGCGATCACCTGAATATATTTGCCTTCCCTCACCTGACCGAAATCCTCCTCTTTCAATCCGATGCCTGAAAGGTTCATCGCCTTATAGTCAAAAATATGATTGAAGTCCGGAGATTTTTCAAAAATTTTGAGCTTCTCGAAAAGTGTTTTTACACGGTCGATGTTCTCCTGCCGAACCGTTTCGAACGAAACTTTTGCAGCAGGTTTCGGGATGGTATTTGCAGCGGGTTTAACGGTTTTTTGAGGTACCGGTACGGCAACAGTCTTCTCTGACGCAACCTCGGCTTTCGTTTCCGGTTCCGTCGCTTTCGGCTGCGCCTTTTTTTGCTCCAGCTTCTCTTCCAGCTTGCTGGTAAGTGCCCGGAGCTTCTCCAAACTGCTTGACATTTTTTCCCTTCCGTACGGGCTTTCCGTGCCCAGAAAATAAATATTAGAAAATATAGTACACCACTTTTTCTAATACTTACTTTAAAACCATACTGAATAATATGAATTTTTTCTATTTTTTAATGTTAAATGTATATTTATTTATATTATTTAATATCCATGCTCCCTTTAAATGATGTTTGGATAAAATCCACCATCGATATATTTATAGTTAGGATTCATGATGGATTATCTTCAGATCAACGGCGGGAAAAAACTGAGCGGCAGCATCACAATCAGCGGAGCGAAGAATGCCGCCCTCCCCGTTATTGCAGCCACCATACTGAGTGACAAACCGGTCACCCTCACCAACCTTCCCAATGTCGTTGACATTCGTACTCTCCTCAAGCTGTTGACAATGCTTGGCGGGAACGTGACACACGAAGATACCGTAGCCTACATTGACAACAGTTCCATCAACTCACATAAGGCTGTCTATGAGATTGTTTCACAAATGCGTGCTTCCATTCTGGTGCTTGGTCCGCTGCTTGCCCGTTTTGGTGAGTGTGAAGTGAGCCTTCCCGGCGGCTGCGCCATCGGACAGCGCCCTATCGATCTGCACCTCAAGGCGCTTGAAGCGATGGGCGCACAAATAGAGATAAAAAGCGGATATGTCCATGCCGTCGCGCCGGAAGGTCTCAAGGGCGCAAAGATCATCTTCGACAAGATCACGGTCGGTGGAACGGAAAATACACTGATGGCCGCTGCACTTGCAAAGGGTACAACCACCATCATCAATGCAGCCAAAGAGCCTGAGATCGTCCAGCTTTGCGACATGCTTGCCTCTGCAGGTGTCCTCATAGAGGGTATTGGTACCAGTGAACTGACCATAGAGGGAACAGGCGGCGCACCGCTTGCGTTCCCAAGGACAGAGATCATCCCGGACCGTATCGAGGCAGGTACCTACCTCTGCGCCGGTGCCATCACCAACTCCTCCATTACGCTCAACAAGGTCAATGCGGAGCATATCCGTGCCTCTCTGGACAAGCTTGAGTCAATGGGCTTTGGCTTTGATATCGACAATGACAGCATTACCATCCACCCGGCTGAAACCATCAAACCGGTCAATCTCATCACGGTAGAGTATCCCGGCTTCCCTACCGATATGCAGGCGCAGTTCATGGCCGTTGCCACACTTGCAGAAGGGGAAAGCCTCATTGAAGAGCGCCTCTTTGAAAACCGTTTCATGCATGTGAGCGAACTCAACCGTCTCGGTGCCGATATCTGGCTCAAAGGGAGTACTGCCGCGGTCAAAGGGGTTGAAAAACTCTACGGTGCCGATGTGATGGCAACCGATCTGCGTGCCTCTTCGGCACTGGTACTTGCCGGACTGGTTGCCGAGGGTACCACAAATGTCCGCCGTATCTATCACCTTGACAGGGGATACGACAACCTCGAGGGCAAGCTGGCGGCACTTGGTGCCGACATCGTCCGTAAAAAAGAGCAGAAGTAATCTCCTATGGCTCTGGAGATAGAACGCAAGTTTCTTGTCGACACTTCCCGGCTCCCTTCCCTCCCTAAACCCTACACCATCAAACAGGGCTACATCGCCGCCTATAATGCAACTGTCCGTGTACGCATCCGGGACAAAGAGGCTTTTCTTACACTTAAAGGTTTGACTACAGGTGTAAGCCGCTCGGAGTTCGAGTACCCTATTCCCCTCACCGATGCCGAAGCGATGCTCTCCCAGCTTTGTGAAAGACCCTACATCGACAAAAAGCGTTATCTGCTTGAACATGCCGGCCATACCTGGGAACTCGATATCTTTGAAGGGGAGAACGAGGGACTGGTTATTGCCGAAATCGAACTTTCCAGTGAAGAGGAAGCGTTTGAAAAACCGGAGTGGGTGACAACAGAGGTCTCGGACGATCCACGCTACCGTAATGCCTACCTTGTGAAGAAGCCGTTCAAGAGTTGGTAACGGTCATTGGTAACTGGTGTATTGGTTATTGACTTTTTGCTGGAATCGGAGAGTTTACTCCGCTGGACGTTATTTGGGTAATCAGCGTCAGGGCGAAGATGAATCTTCGCTTCCAATGTTTTTGGAACCGAGAATTTATTCTCGGCCACAACGAAAAAGATGCAAAGAGTTTATGATTCCCGGCTAAACAGGTTGAAAATACACCTATATTGTATACACTTCGTTAAATCTTCACTTCAATTCTTTTGGAATTGAAGGCTTTATTGCAGTGCATCCCCTTGCGGGATAGCCTGCCTGACATTGTGTTCATGAAAAAACATCGGGCGAAGATGAATCTTCGCTTCTAATCCTTCCCTTTCTCTAAATAATTACTTATCTCGTACCCGATAAAGCATCTTCACCCCGAAGCACATCCAGCACATTCGTCGCATACGACCCCTTGGGGAGCACAAATCCCAATTCATAGTGCGCTTTTTCCGGGATATAGCGCTTCTCTATCTCCGTCACCTGCACCCAGGCGTAGCGTCTGGCGCCGTAGAGCTTGATAGGCTCGTCAAACTGCGCTTCAATGATGCCTGCAATATCTTCGGCGCGTTTGGTTTTGCTGCCTGGTATCAACCCGGTGGGAGCGGTATCTTTGGTGGCAAAACGTGCCGCTTCTGTTTCGACATCTTCAGCCCCGAAGAGTTTGCCGTAAGGGTAGTGCATTATCAGGTCTCCTTTAAGCAGTTTGTAGAAGTTTGGCTGTGCTTTGGCTCCTGTGAGTGCACCCTTTGGCAGCTGTATCAGATCTTCAACCTCCGACTCTTCAAATTTCTCCAGCAGCAGATTGATCTCCATCCGTTTGGCAAGCCAGCGGTTAAAGAGCCAGCTCTGATAAGAGCCCATCAGAAACTCCCGTGTCTTCCTGTCACGCATCTTCAGTGTGCCCTCTATGAGCTTCTTGCCATCCTCCCAGTTGTTGCCGTTGGTACCGAAGCGCTGGTTGCCAAAGTAGTTGGGCACGCCGTTGGCCTTGATCCACTTGAGTACGGAATCGATCTTCTCTTTCTGCACGCCAAGCACCTTTTTCAAGCGAATCTCAAAGCGGTTTCCCTTGAGGTGGCCGATGCGTATCTTGTTGCTGTGGCGGGTGGTCTCGAGTATCTTTATCTTTTCATGGGTGAAATTCTGCAGCTTCTCTTCAAACTTTGCCGGCAGCGAAATGTACTGCATGGTCATCGCATGCTTGTCTTTGAGCCCCGCATAGCCGATGTCACGCCGTCTGATGCCAAGGAAATCGGCAAAAGCGTCAAGCATCTCCCAGGTCGTCGCCTCTTTTTTGCGTACCTTGAGTACCAGATGCTCCCCTTCCCCGGTAAAGGGGTAGAGCGGGATCTCCTCAACGGTAAAGTCACGCGGTGAGGCGTTGAAGACAAATTCATTTTTGACATTGAGCGGGTAGATGCGTTTCATTGGGTGCTTCTTTCAGGTAGTTTTGGCGTTTTGATTTGACATTTTACCCTAACTCAGTATAATCCGCACATATCATACCAATAAGGAATGCACCTTTGAACTGGAAAGAGAAAAAAGCGATCCTCTTCGACCTTGACGGCACCCTCATCGACAGTGTGCCCGACCTCGCACTGGCAGTCAACGAGATGCTGCAGCAGCTTGGACGGAATACTTTCAGCGAAGAGACCATCCGCTACTGGGTCGGCAACGGCGCACAGACACTGGTCAAACGTGCCCTGCTGGGGGAGCGAGACATCAAAGGAAAGCAGATCGACAAAGAGCTTTTTGAAGATGCGCTGGCACGCTTTCTTAGCGCCTATCAAAAGCATTTATGCGAAGCGACACGCCCCTACCCGGACGTACCTGAAACACTCAAAGCGCTGAAAGCACGCGGGTACAGACTGGCCATCGTCACCAACAAGCCAGAGCAGTTTGTCGGCCCCATCCTCGAGGGACTTGGCTTGGCGGATCTTTTTGAGGCATGGCTTGGCGGCGACAGCCTGCCAAAGAAGAAACCCGACCCTATGCCGCTGCTACACCTTTGTGAAACGATGCAGATCAAGGTGGAAGAGGCTGTCATTGTGGGTGACTCAAAAAACGACATACTCGCTGCCAAAGCCTGCGGTATGGATGCTATAGGCGTGACGTATGGGTATAATTACGGTGAGGATATTGCGGTATATCACCCCACTGTTGTTATTGAAGAGTTTGGAAAGTTGCTGAAGCTGTTTTGAGTTTCTACTTATAATTGAACGTCAAGATTTCACATCAGGCGCGGGATGATAAGCGTCTTCCCTGGAACCGAAAGCTTCAGCTTCGGCTTGACATTGATTGACTGAATAACGTTTGGCGAGGCTGTCCCTGAAGAGAATACGGAAGCGAAGATTGATCTTCGCCCAGTGGAGGAGGAGAACTGTTTTTTCGAAGACAGACGCTTTGATTTTTCGGCGTAGTGGCCGAGAATACACCTAAAGGTATACACTTCGTTAAATTCTCGGTTCCAAAAGTCTTGGAAGCGAAGATTAATCTTCGCCCAGTAGAGGAGGAAAGTTCTTTTTTTGAAGACAGACGCTTTAACTATTCGGTGTTGTGGCCAAGAAATTCTCGGTTCCGATTTTGGAAACATATTTGATACAATAACAAAACAGAAGACTACAGAGGAAAACATGAAAAAGAGACCCTCCATAGCCATTGTCGGCGGTGGCATTGCCGGAAGTACCACCGCCCTCTTTCTTGCCAAAGCGGGAGCGAAAGTCACGCTCTTTGAAAAGGCACAAAGTCTTGTAAGCGGACCACCCTTTTGCCACCTGCACGCCGGCGGCAATCTCTACCCAGAGATCAGTGACGAGCAGTGTCTGACACTGCTGAAACAGTCCATCGACTTTGCACGCCTCTACCCCCACGGTGTCGATCACCGCCCCACCATTGTTGCACTGCCGACCTACTGCAGCAGAAACACGAAGCACCTGATGCCGCGGCTGGAGAAGCTGAGAGCACGCTATGAGGCACTGGTTGAAGAGGATGCCAAAAACCGTGTGCTGGGTGACCCTGCTGTCTATTTCAAGTGCTATGAGAGAGAAGAGATTGAGGCTTTGAAAAACGAAACCATCAAAACCAAGCCCCAAACACTCGATGAGTGGATGATACCTTTCGCCCAAAAGGCCGATCTTGACAAACTGCAGTTCCCTGTCATTCTGGTGCAGGAGTACGGCCTCAACCTCTTTCGCATCGGCGCGCGGCTGATGCTTGACCTGCAGCAAGACCCCAATGTCATGCTAAAGCTCTCTACTGCCGTAACCAACATCAAGAAAGAGACAGATGGGTGGTCTGTTCAGACTAATGCCGAAACGGAGACTTCCGACTACCTTGTCAATGCCGCAGGATACCAGACAGGCAAGATAGACGATATGGTCGGCGTTCCCTGCGAGCGCATGGTAGAGTTCAAAGCTGCCTACGTTACGCAGTGGGATGAAGGAGCCTCCTACCTCTGGCCGGAGATCATCTTTCAGGGTGAGCGCGGCACGCCGCGCGGCATGGGGCAGTTTACCCCCTACCCCCAGGGGCATGTACAGCTGCACGGCATGACCAAGGAGATCACGCTTTATGAAGACGGGCTTGTGGCAAGCACGCCCCTCAGCTGCCAGCCACAGCTGCCGAAAAACCTTGTGGAAAAAATAGAAGCCGACTGGACCTGGAGCGAAACCAAACAGCGTACCCAAAAGGCCATCGAACACCTAAGCCGCTTCATCCCCTCTTTCGCCTCGGCAAAGACCGTCTCCAAGCCGCTCTTTGGCGCACAGCAGATCCCCGGCAGCGACCCCACCCTGCGTGTGGCTGAAGTCGCTTTCCCCGTAAAGCGCTATGCCCGCTGTGAAATCGTCAAGGTCTCATCGACCATCGACATGGCGCACGCCATTTTGAAAGACCTTGTATCGCTGGAGCTCTTAGAGAGTACGGCTGCCGAAGTTGGCATTGAGGAGATCACTGTCAATGCGGATGAGCCAAGCATCACAAAAGAGGCAGAAAGACTCTGCCGCATCAGAGAGTACCCCGAAGCGTTGGCGCATCTTTGTGTGCCTATAACTTGACTCGTTCCCAAGCTCCTGCGCGGGAATGCATAGTAGCATGTGAGATATATTTATCTCTATTTTTATGCCATCATATCCAACGGACTCATGACTTTTACCTTGTTCATCTCCGCGACTACATGCGTGTAAACCATGGTAGTTTCCACTGACTTGTGTCCCAGTAACTCCTGAATGCTCCGCAGATCAATGCCGCTTTGCAGCAGATGCGTCGCGTAAGAGTGGCGGAAGATGTGGGAGGTAACGCGTTTATGAACTCCGGCTTTTTGTGCGGCTTGTTTGATGTTCCTTCCAAACGTTTTTTCATGGATGTGATGCCGCCTTATGATGCCTGTTCTTGGATCTTTGGAGACATTACGCATGGGGAATAAAAACTGCCATTTGGTCTCGAACTTGGCATTGGGATATTTACGCTCTAGTGCATAGGGCAGATAGACACTTCCGTACCCTTCGGCAATATCTTTTTGATGCAGCTGCTCCACATGCGCTACCTGAACTTTCAAGCGTTCCTTTAATACTTGCGGCAAAGGTACTGTACGATCTTTTAGCGATTTGGAGTCCCAGATATAGACTTTATTAAACCCAAAGTCGATATCTTTAATGCGTAGATTGAGGACTTCATTCATTCGCAACCCACACCCGTACATCATCTGTACCATAAGCTGATAAACCCCCGTCATTTGAGCAATGATTTGCTGTACTTCCTCTTTGGTTAGCACCTGTGGTATGCGTTTGCGCTCCTGTGCCCGAAGTGCTTGTATGTTCCACGTACTCATGTCGATACCAAGCACCTCTTTGTAAAGAAACAGCAGTGCCGAAAAAGCTTGATTCTGTGTAGTTGGTGATACTTTTTTCTTTACGGCAAGATATGTGAGAAACTGTTCTATCTCCTCTTTGCCCATCTCTACTGGATGTTTTTTGTTATGAAAAAAGATGTAGTGTTTTATCCAGTGGATATAGGTACGCTCTGTAGAGAGACTGTAGTGCTTGAGTCGTATCTTTTCTCGGACAATATCAAGTAGTTTTTTCTTTGGTTTTTGCATAACCTTCTCCCAAAAATAAAAGGACATTGTGTCTGTTAATGTCAAATATTTCTATTTAACAGACAAATGAGTTCCGTTAATACGCTATTTCATGAAAATAAGACATAACGTATTTTAAAAATTGTAAAACTTTTTAGTAAAAAGTACTAAAAATATGTCATTTTGAAATATTTTTTAGGATAAACGGTACATTTTAAACATGCTGTTAATCATCAGTTTTAAGAGTAAACTGCCTATAATATTCCTTGAATAAATAGTTGTATAATGAAATATCTTGAAGGTTATCAGTATGGAAATCAAACAACAAGTTGATACAGAGCTTTATAACAGTCATGATTTAAATGAATTCAAAAGAAGGTTAGAAAGCCAAAATGTCATACTATTTATAGGTGCTGGGTTTTCCTCCGGGGTAGAAAATTTACTTGGTAAACCAATGCCATTAGCAACCGAACTAGCAAATAAGATAGGTGAACTAGGTAATTTTGACGCTGAAGACGACTTACCGTTTGCAGCAGATGAATATTTAAAGAACA
>JALTVI010000097.1 GCA_027049035.1 Sulfurovum sp.
CGGCGGGGTCATCTTTTTGAGCATGCCGGTGGCGGATAGTTACAGCTGGCAGCACTATCGGGAGCATTGGGTGGCCTTGGATCCGCCGCGGCACCTGCACATCTTCACCAAGAAGAGTTTAGAGAGGGTAGTGGGTCGGTACGGCTACACGGTATCGCGGGTCATCTACGAGTCCAACGAATATCAATTTTGGGCCAGTGAGCAGTACAAGCGGGGCATTCCCCTGCGCAGCCCGCAGTCGTATTACGAAAATCCCGCAGCATCGATCTTTTCTGCGGAGGAGATCGCGGCCTTTCGTCGACGCGCGGAACAGTTGAACAAAGAGGGGTTAGGCGATGTGGCCTGCTTTGTGGTAGAGCCGAAGGGAGGGGGAGGGTGATGGGATGCCCTGTCGCGAGTGTAATCCCAGCCCTGCCGATGTGTAGATTCGCTGCGGTATATGTTTGTGTTGCGTTATTAGGGGTAAAATGGTGGGTGGGTTGCGTCGTAATTCCTGTTGTGTGATCAAGGCCGTATGGTTAGGGCCTCTTCTTTATCAGCCAATAGAACCTTTATGGGGTTTGGTTTAAGAGTTCGAAGATCTTATCGATTAGGAAATTTCGAAAGTCCTTGTTGCTCATGAACTCCTTGTAGAGCTGGGTCTGGTCCTTCAGGCTCTCGGTGACGAGGCGGGAAGCCGCGCGGGAGAGTTCGATGCGGGCGTTTTGGGGGTCGTTTTGCCGCAGGGCGTTTTGCAGGGCCTCGTCCTCGCGAAGCTTCTTCGGCATCTCCACGAAGACGAAACGCTTTACCTTGTCCTCGTCGTTCCAGTCGATGTTGCCGAAGCGCTCATTGAACTCCCGTAGTATTTCGCTCAAAGGTTCGAGCTCGGGCTCGGGAATGCCAGCGCGTGCGCTTGTGGGCACCGGTTCGACCTCTCCTATTTTTTTCGCGAGGTAGATCGCACCCTCTTCCTTAACCTCCAATCGGTAGGAGTCCATGTCTATGACTTCGAGAATGCCCTTCGAAAGGTCTTTCTCAACCGGCGTGGGGAGCTTGGGCACCAGCAGGTTTAAAAAGACCGCCATCTTCTCCCACGCGGGCACGGTATAATCGAGCAGCGCGGCGAGGAAGTTGTACGCCCTAAGGAAGGCCTTGGCCCGGCCTTTAAAGAGCACCTGCTCGTCCTCGTCGAGGTCCTCCCAGTAGCGCTTGGCGATCTCTTCCAAGAAGGGCTCGATCGTCTCCCTTGGCTTGCCCCGCAGAAAGCGGCTCACCACATCGTTTACTTCTTCGTCGGTGAAGAGCTGCGCGGCCCGGATCTCGCCCAAGAGGTCGTGGAGCCGGTTGGGGTCGGTCTCCCCGGCCAGGATGGTGCCCTGGAAATAAGGCTCGAAGGCCACCCGGATGGTCTCGACGTCGTTCACGAAGTCGAGCACGAAGGTGTCGTGCTTTTTCGGGTGGGCGCGGTTCAGGCGCGAGAGCGTTTGCACCGCCTTAATGCCCGATAGGGGCTTGTCTACGTACATCGTGTGCAAAAGGGGTTCGTCGAAGCCGGTTTGGTACTTGTCGGCGACGATTAAGAAGCGATAGGGATCCTCGCGCAGCTTCTTCGGGGTCTGGCTCTCGGGGAAGCCGTTCAGGCTCGCTTCGCTCACCGTTTCGCCCTGGTACTCGCGCTCGCCGGAGAAGGCGACGATGGCGCGGTAAGGGCTTTGGATCTCCTTGAGGTAGCTTTGAAACGCGAAGAAGTAGGCGATCGCCTGGTTCACGCTGCCGGTGACCACCATGGCCCGCGCCTGGCCGCCGATCTTTTTGGCGGTGTGGCGGTGGAAGTGGTCGATCATGATCTCGGCCTTGGCGCGGATCGCGTGCTCGTGCTGCTCGACGTAGCGCTTGAGCTTCTTGTGGGCCTTCTTGGCGTCGAAGAGCGGGTCTTCCTCGATGGTCTTGACCAGGTGGTAGTAGCTCTTGATGGGGGTGTAGTGGGCGAGCACGTCGAGGATGAAGCCCTCCTCGATCGCCTGGCGCATGCTGTAAAGATGGAAGGACCTATAGCGTACCTCGCCGCCCGTCGCCTCGCGCTCGCCGAACATTTCGAGCGTTTTGTTCTTGGGCGTCGCGGTGAAGGCGAAGAAGCTCGCGTTTTCCGGCAGCCGGCGGGCCTCGGCGAGCAGGTTCAAGAGGTCCTCTTCGTCGGCGTCCTCGGGGATTTCAATCCCCTTTAGGACGCGGGCCATGGCGCCCATCAGCCGCCCGCCCTGGCTGGAGTGGGCCTCGTCGATCACGATCGCAAAGCGCCGCTCGCCAAGCTCCTCTTGAATGGCGTCGAGGATGAAGGGGAACTTTTGCATGGTGGTGATGACAATCTTCTTGCCCTGGTGAAGGAGCTCGGCAAGGTCCCGGGCGCGCTCGGCGTGCCCCACCACCTCGCGCACGGGGGCGAACTGGCGCACCGTCTGGCTGATCTGCCGGTCGAGCACGCGGCGATCGGTGACCACGATCACCGAGTCAAAGACCGGCTCGCCGCCGCGCTTGAGCGGGATAAGCTGGTGCGCCAGCCAGGCGATGGAGTTGCTCTTGCCGCTGCCGGTGGAATGCTGGATCAGGTAGCGCCGGCCCATGCCCTGCCTCTCGGCGTCGGCGAGTAGCTTTCGCACCGCGTCCAGCTGGTGGTAGCGAGGGAAGATCTGTTTTTCCGTCTTTTTGCCCTCGGTTTCCTCCCGAACGACCTGGGCGAAATTCTCCAGGATGTCGGCGAGGCTTTCGGGGGCGAGCATCTCTTGCCAGAGGTAGGCGGTGGCGAAGCCCTCGGGGTTCGGCGGGTTGCCGGCGCCGCCATTATAGCCTTTATTGAAGGGCAAAAACCAGGTCTTCTTGCCGGCGAGGCGGGTGGTCATGTAGGCGAGCTGATCGTCCACCGCGAAGTGCACCAGCATGCGCTTAAAGCGAAAGAGCGGCTCGCGCGGGTCGCGGTCTTCCCGGTACTGGCGGATGGCGTCCTTGTAGCTCTGGCCGGTGGGCCGGTTTTTGAGCTCCATGGAGACGAGCGGAAGCCCGTTCAAAAAGAGAACCACGTCGAGGGCGTTTTCGTTTTTCAGCGAGTAGCGCAGCTGGCGGGTGACGCTGAAGACGTTTTGCGCGTGGAGCGCGGCGGCCCGGACGTTGCCCGGGGTGGGGGTGCCGTAGTAGAGGTCGAGGTGCACGGGCCCGTGGTCCACCCCCTTGCGCAGCACGTCGAGCACACCGCGCCGGTCGAGCTCGGCGCTGATCCGGCCGAGCAGCTTTCTCAGGTTGAAGGGGTCGGCGAGGTTCAACTTTTCCAGCTTGGCAGGCTGGGTGGCCTCGAGGAAGGCGAGGAGCTTTTTAGTGTCGAGGCCGTACTCGCGGTCGAAGTCCTCGGGCCGGCCCTTTTGGTAGCCGCGGGCGAGGAGGTCTCTTTCTACCGCCTCTTCCAGCGAGCGCTCACGCATGTCGGTGGGGCTCATGCCGGGTTCTTTTTAGATTGGTATTCAGACTCATAGGGCTCGGGACTTTTAGCTCTGCCTTTTTCTTTAAGCGCGGCCTCCAGGGCCTCGAGCTTGGCCTCGAGCTCGGGCTCGGCCTCGGGGAGCTTTTTCGCCGCCTCGCGCACGTCGAGCTTGCCCGTGACGACGTCCGAGATCAGCGTCTCGCGCAGCTCCTCCCAAAGCGCGATACTTTCTTTGGTCTTCTCAATGGCGGCGTCAATCTTCGCGGTCTCGCGGTCCAGGTACTCGGCGATGGCGCGTTGTTCGGGGAGGGGTGGAAGATAGAAAGGTATTTCTTTCAATTGATCTATCGAGAGGTCCCATTGACCCACGCGAACACCCTTCGATGCTTGCATGAAGAAAGGGATGTAGCCCTTTGAGCGAAGAGCTGCGTGTAAGAACTTTCCTTCAACCCCTTGTATATCAAATACAAAGTAGGCGGGGCTAACAATCCCATCGTAATGCGAGACGCCATATGAACCTTGCCAAGCTTTCATCTTATTAATAACGAATTGGCCTTGGTATACAACTTTGTAGTTGCTCAGGTCATCTGGGATGAAGTTGTGGTTCTCGTCTTTGTTTGTAATATCTCGAAGAATCACACCTTTTTCGCGAACAACAGATAGCAAAGGCATATCGGGTCGGTTCCGTACATCGATCCTATTAAGTACGTGGCGGAGCTTTCGCGCTTTCCAATGCTTTGGCACCTTCCCCAGCCACCGCACGCCCGAATCCTTGTAGCTGGGGTAGGGCTTGCCGGTACGCACGTCGAACTTGCCGGTCACGGCGTCGTTGATCAGCGCCTGCCGGTATTCCTCCAAAAGCTGAATGCGCCGCTTCCGCGCCGCGATAATGAACCGTATCCGCCGCTCGGCCCAGTCGAGGAACTTCACGATGGCGCGTTGTTCGGGGAGGGATGGGAGGGGAAGTGGCATGTTCGCGTACTTTTCGGCATTTACATTGTCAATCGTGGATGATATTGCGTTTGCACCAACGAAGCGTCTAAAGTCTTGGGATCTTGTAAAGAAAAAAACATACTTGGGACACACTAAGTCTTTTCGCAAAGCGAAACGGACAAGGTACCCAGCGAATGCAAATTTGTCTTCAGCGCGTATTAGGGGACTCTCAATAAGCAACGCGAGCCCGATTGTTCCGCTTCTTGACAACAACAAGTCGCCCGGGTTAAGTAAGTGGTTTTTTACTAAATTCTTGGGAGCCCATACGCCTTTTTCTTTCAAACCTCCGCGCTCATCAATGTCGGTAGTGCGGATGAGCCGCACACCCTCATCCTCATTTGTATACATATTGGCCGGGATATTGGCCCCGTATTGCGGGGGTAACTTGCTCAAGCGCTTTAGAGGTTTAACTTCCCACCCTTCCGGCACCTTCCCCAGCCACGGCACCCCCGAATCCTTGTAGCTAGGGTATGGCTTAAGTGCCAGTAAATTTCTTCTTCGGGACCGGATTTTAATAGCCGAGTTCTCTACGGTTTTCATATTTTTATTCCTAAACGCCTCCATCTGCATTCAAAAGCTTCTCGCCCACCTTCCATAACTTGGCACACTTTTTCCCGAATGCTCATTTCCTGTAGGGCTCCTTTTTCGACAACGCGACACTGGCCACGTTTAAAGTCAAAAGTGTGTACCATTTCGGCGTCACCATTGACAACGATGTTTGGATTATGGGTTACGATGATAAGCTGGCGACGCAATTTATTTTCCCGGATTTGACGAACAATTAAGTTGTATATTAACTCGTTGTCTAAATCATCTTCGGGTTGGTCTAATATTAGGGGGTCTTCCCCAAATGACAGTAAGAAAGCAAGCAGTGCTGCGGCACGTTGCCCTTGTGAGCCCTGTTCGATAGCCACCCAATCTCTGCCGTCTCCTTTACGGCTGTATTCAATGCGCAAATCGTCTTCCGGAAACCAGCATTTGATATGGTCTGTGAACTCTGGCCTTTCTAACTTCTTGCGCAGGTGGTTCTGAAAGTGTCCTCCAAAGTCAATGTTGTTCAGTAACCGCTTTTTGACTTCTTTCACTTTAACTTCTCGATTTGACGCGCTAGCAATGTCGTAGGCCAAACCAGCTGTTGGCTTGCCTTGCGAATCAATTTCTAATATGTCGTTCTTAAATCGGTCGTCTGGTATTTCAAGAAGTTCCCTTATGTCGCGCTCAATAACAAAAGCATCGAAGCCGTACGGGACGATTTCTATTTTTACGTAATTGTTGTTGCGCAGAGTTTCTCTTATGAAATTTGCCCTCGCTTCTGTAATAGCTTTACGCACCTTGTGGATCTTCAATAGCTTCAATATAATTTTTGTCTCAAGAAGACCTGCTTTTTGTTCGATATTTTTAAGATTTTCTAATTTTATCTGCAGCGCCCGCCTCTCTTCTATTAGGCGCTTGAACTCATTAGGATCGTCAATTCCTTTCTCGGCTAGCATCTTTTTTGCGTTATCAAACTCCCTTTTGGTACGCTCAACCTTTGCCTTCCAATTTTCTAAAAGCGTATCATTCTCGAGTTGTCTCTTAGCATCGGCTAGAGACTCACTAATGCTAATAAGGTGTTTTTGAGCTTCTCGAACCTTTCTATCTGCTTTTTTACGCCATTCTAGGATTTCTTTGTCCGATGACGCATCGAAAGCGACAGTTTGCCACTCGCGAAGGCGAGTTACACTTGCGACCTTATCGATATGGTCCTTGATTTCATCCAGCTCGCTGAGTAGGTTGCTAACTTCTTCTTGCTGATGACTAACTCGTTCGTATGCCTCAAGTATCTCAGTATAGTTCGTTTGTTTCAGCGCCTCGATTTTCCAATTTACTTCCTCTAATTTGCGATTGGTTTCCGGAAGGTCTTTCAGTTGCGCCTTTAATTCCCTTATTTGCGCGCTCAATGTATAGAAACTATGCCTTTCCTCTTCTAGCTTTTTCTTTAAATCCCCTATGCCAGAAGCATCATCTATCACATTTAAAAGTGCTCGCCTGCCTTCATTCGCCATTGAAGCGATTTGCCCCTGGGAGAAAATACGAGCAGGAAAACGCTCCGAGTTGATGTCTTGACTTAGTGAAAACTCCCAACTTCCATCCGGCTTTTTCTCTTCCACGTATACTTCGTCGCTTGATGCCTGCCAACGCAATCTATGTTTGCGGCCATCGCGAATTAGTTCAACGCTGATGATTGTATCATCGAGCAATGCACCCGCGTCGTTTCTCCCCCGTGCCTTTTTGACGAAGTCTTTAAATTGGCGTGCCGGTTCAGACTCTTTGCCTAAATTGCCAAGTTCTGAGTCGCGCCTGTATGCAAGGCGCAATGAGTGAACAATTGTTGATTTCCCTGTGCCCCGCCCACCAATTAGGGCATTGTAAAAAGGAGAAAATTCGAGCTTTTCCGGTTTAGCTCTTCCCATGAAGCGAGCATTGTTGATTTCAATCGACACTATGAAGTGCGAGGGCGTCTTTGTGGGGTCGAAAGCTCTATCATCGCTCCTGTATAGCGAGACACCATTACCATCCAGTAGGGCGAGTCGCAGGCCTTCCAGGGAAGGCCTGGCCATTTTCACCCACGTATATCTGCTTCCTGGAACAGCGTCTCCTTGGAAATTGTGCGAGTCGCTGCCCAACACTTGTGCAAACTTCATCGCTACACTTGCTACGTGCTCCGGGAACGGATTGCGTGGATCGAGCCATTCCAAGGCGAGCAATCCATTCACACTTAAGGCTTGTTTAATAGTGATGGGATCTAAAACAGCTCCACGAGTCCCATCCTTTACTTGAAGCAAACCTTTTGCCCTATCCGCGTGAGCTGGTATGGGGATCCCGCCGCCATCTAAAATAATCCTAATCACTTCGGCAATGCCGTTGCTTGTAACATCATCACTTTTGCCTTTGGTACCGGAGAAGCCCACTTTCCCTAGGAGCGTATCGATATCACTTGTAGTCTTGTCTAAGTCGAAAATCGCTAGTAGATGAACTCCTCCGTGGACAGTAATCTCAACCCCTGGGAAGATGAATATCTCACGGAAACCCTCTATTTTCTGTCCGCTTTCTACTCGGGTTTTCATGCCTGCGTAGGCTTCTTTTAATCGGTCAATCCATGCGCCGGAATTGTGGTCTGTAACCGCAACGCAGTCAATTTCTTTTTCCATGTACTTTATAAGCCACTTTTCCGGCGTTAGGTTTACTCCATTTTTCGCCCAATACGTATCAAAAGAGGCAGGTGTATGGGTGTGGAAGTCGAATTTCCACCACCGAGCACCGGGATAAGGCCATACAGCTTTACTCATACAAACCACCCAGGATATTCTCTTGTAATTTCCTAGTTTCTTGCTCGTTTTTCAAGAGATCTTTCCTTATTTCATTAAGCGGTCTCAGCATCTTCGGCTTATAGAAGTACCGGTTAAAGTTAATCTCGTACCCAATTTTCACCTTCTCCGGGTCATACCAGGCATCCGGCGCGTAGGGGAGCACCTCGCGCTTTAAGAAGGCCTCGATGCCGCCTTCTTCCAAGAGGGGCACTTGCTCCGTGTCCCTGAGCTCGGGGTCGGGCTCGTACTCCACCACGCGCTTTTCGCCGCCGAGCTCGACCTCGAATAGGCCGCGCAAGGGGTGGGGCGCTGTGCCGCGCTTATGGATTTTTCGGATCACGGGCGGCGCGCTTTCGTCGCGCTCGTGGGTTTCTTTGAGCTTCTTGATCTCGGCGGCCTTGTAGGCGCGGTTTGGGTCAATGCCCCTGAGGCGCAAGGGGCGCTCGACGGTGACCTTGTAGTAGCCGAAGGCCTCGTTGGGGAAGATCTTCGAGTGCTCGTTTTCCTCGAAGTCGAGGTAGGTCTTGAGGATGCGGGCAATATCCTCTTCGGAAATCTCGCGGTTTTTCTTGCCCAGGTTTTTGCGCAGGGGCTTAAACCAGTTGGTGGCGTCAATGAGCTGGACCTTGCCCTTGCGGTGGGCAGGCTTTTTGTTGGTGACGATCCAGATATAGGTGGCGATGCCGGTGTTGTAGAAGAGGTTGAGCGGCAGGGCGATGATGGCCTCGAGCCAGTCGTTTTCGATGATGTAGCGGCGGATGTTGCTCTCCCCGGAGCCGGCGTCGCCGGTGAAGAGGCTGGAGCCGTTATGCACCTCGGCGATGCGGCTGCCAAGCGGGGTGTCGTGCTTCATCTTGGCGACCTTGTTGGCAAGGAAGAGAAGTTGGCCGTCGCTCACGCGAGGGAGAAGGCGGAGTTCCTCGCCCTTATGCATCACCACGAAGCGGGGGTCGGATAGGCCCTCCTTGCCGCCGAGCTTGGCAAGGTCCACCTTCCAGCTCTTGCCGTAGGGCGGGTTGGAGAGCATGAAGTCGAACCGGTGGTTGGGGAAGGCGTCCTCGGAGAGGGTGGAGCCGAGCTTGATGTTGTCCGCCTGGTCGCCGTCGCCCTTGAGCAAGAGGTCGGCCTTGGCGATGGCGTAGGTCTCGGGGTTCACCTCCTGGCCAAAGAGGTGGATGCTCACCTTCTTGCCCCGCTCGCGGGCGATGCGCTTGAGCTCCTCTTCGGCCAGGGTGAGCATGCCGCCGGTGCCGACGGCGCCGTCGTAGATAAGGTAGGTGCCGCTTTCCAGCCTTTCGGCGATGGGCTCGAAGATGAGCCGGGCCATGAGCCGGACCACGTCGCGCGGGGTGAAGTGCTCGCCGGCCTCCTCGTTGTTCTCCTCGTTGAAGCGGCGCACCAGCTCCTCGAAGATCGTGCCCATGGCATGGTTGTCGAGGCCAGGGAGGCCGTTTTGGGGCTTTGGGCTTAGGTTGATGCGGGGGTCCACGAACTTCTCGATAAGCGGGTAAAGGAGCCCTTTTTGGCCCAGGAAGTCGAGGTGTTGGTGCAGCTTGAAGTTACGGATGATGTCCTGGACGTTGGAGGAAAACCCTTCCAGGTAAGCGCGGAAGTTGGCCTCGATCTGCTGGGGGTCGTCGAGCAGGCCGCGCAGGGTGAAGGGGGCGGCGTTGTAAAAGGGGTAGCCGGCGGCCTTTTTGAGGGCGGGTTCGAGGAGCTCGGGTTGGGTGAGGCCGCTTCTTTCGAGCTCGGCCTTGCGCTTAAGGACGGTCTCCTTGGTGGGTTCCAGCACCGCGTCGAAGCGCCGGATCACGGTCATGGGCAGGATGATGTCCGGGTACTTGCCCCGCTTGAAGTGGTCGCGAAGCACGTCGTCGGCGATGGACCAGATGAAGTTGACGATCCGGGCATGCTGGCTTTTATTATAGACATCCCCTATTGGGGAAGGATGTGAGCTGTGTCCATTTTTTTCGTGTAATTGACTCATATTCAATCACGTCTATAGATATTCATTTGAGTTGGTATATTGTGTTTTATCTATTTGACTTTGACCACGAAGATAGTAATTTTTTTGTAGTAGAAATACCTTTTTCCTTAAGCGCTAGGTGCTCTTTACAATACTGTGTATTGAGACAGCACAAAATGCGTACCAGCATCATAATATGTACATTGTGGTTGATATGTGCTAAACACTGCAATGTTTTTATATATACTACAATTGTATTGTTTGTCCTGTTCTACCTCCAGACGTCGCAATCCCTGGTGTGGTGGGGGGGATGGGACGTGTATGCCATAATCCCCGGTTTACGATTGATTGCGATCCATTTTCCACCGCCGTGGGTTGTCGAGAATGTATTGGCGGATGCGAAATAGGTCGTGTTCTCTTCGGATGATGTGGTCGTAATAATTGCGTTGCCAAGAGAATGTGGTAAATCCATTTCGATGGCACCAACGGGTGACGGCTGCCTTGTAGGATCGGATGATGGCGGCTAAGGACCCGGCCTTTGGAGAAATGAGCGACATGGGGTGCTGTTTTTTAATGTTGGTGGTAGTGGGTGGGGGGGTATGAATGACAATGATTCCGTGCACATGATTGGGCATTACGACAAAGGCATCCAGCGATACGTGTCCGGCGGTATGGTTGGGAATTTCCCGCCAATATTGGTCGGCGATTTTCCCGATGGGCGATAAATGCATCACGCCGTTGGCAATTCGCCCGAAAAACGGCTGTCGGTTTCGAGTGCAGATGGTGACGAAATACCATCCTGGGGAGGTGTAATCCCAACCCCGCAGGCGTGTTGTTTTTCTCCGGAAATTGTTTTTGTAGTGTGCCATGCTGCGTTGTTTATGATGGTGGATGGGTATCGTCGCAATGGTTTAAAATGGACGGTTTGGGTGATGG
>JALTVI010000098.1 GCA_027049035.1 Sulfurovum sp.
TATCCGCTCTCAACACTCATGTTGGCGGGCATACGGGAAATACTGATCATTACAACGCCCCGCGACCAGGCCTCTTTTGAAACACTGTTAGGTAATGGTAGTCAATGGGGTTTATCTATTGAATATGCCGTGCAATCAAGTCCTGATGGTTTAGCGCAAGCTTTTATTATTGGTGAAGAGTTCATAGGTAATGACAGTGTCAGTCTTGTTTTAGGTGATAATATTTTCTTCGGACACGGCTTTCCCAAATTACTTAATGCCGCCACAGAAAAAGAAAAAGGGGCCACCGTCTTTGGCTACTATGTCAAAGATCCAGAGCGTTACGGTGTGGTCAGCTTTGATGAACAAGGCAAAGCGATTGACTTAGAAGAAAAGCCGACTGACCCCCAATCCAACTACGCCGTTACCGGCCTCTACTTCTATGATAACGATGTTATCGATATCGCCAAAAATATAAAACCCTCTCCCCGAGGAGAGCTGGAAATTACTGATGTCAATAAGGTCTATCTTGAACGCGGTGAACTTGGTGTCGAAGTAATGGGGCGCGGTTATGCCTGGCTGGATACCGGAACCCACGAATCCCTGTTAGCCGCATCGAACTACATTCAAATCATAGAAGAGCGCCAGGGATTGAAAATATCCTGTCCGGAAGAGATTGCATATCGCCTGGGTTATATTGATGCAGAGCAATTATCAAAGCTTGCACAACCCCTCTCCAAAAATGGTTATGGTCAATACCTGAAAGAAGTGCTCAAATATAAGGGCAAGAGATGAAAATCATAAAAACCAAGCTTCCCGGCGTTCTCATCATAGAACCCCAGGTATTTGGAGATCATCGAGGTTTCTTTCTCGAAACCTATCAGCAAAAAAGTTTCATAGAAGCAGGAATTAAAGAATCTTTTGTGCAGGACAATCACTCACGATCAAAAAAAGGGGTGCTAAGAGGTCTGCACTACCAGCTCACACAGTCCCAAGGGAAACTGGTGCGTGTCAGCCGCGGCAGAGTATTTGATGTGGCTGTCGATGTTCGTCAAGGCTCTCCCACCTTTGGTCAATGGGAAGGCGTAATACTCGACGATGAAACCCACCGAATGTTCTACGTGCCTCCAGGTTTTGCCCATGGATTTTGTGTGCTTTCAGATGAAGCTGACTTCATCTACAAATGCACCGACTACTACCATCCACAATCAGAGCAAGGCATCGCATGGAATGATCCCGAGATTGCTATCGAATGGCCTGACATGGACTACACCCTGTCAGAAAAAGATCAAAACAATCCAAAGCTGAGCGAACAGCCCAAAGAAAAGCTGTCCCTGTTTAAAGGATAAAAAGAAAAATGCGTATACTAATTACAGGCAGCAAAGGACAGGTTGGCACAGAGCTGGTCAAGCAAGGCCAGGCACTCAAGCATGAAATGCTCGCATTTGACCAGGATCAACTGGATATAACCCAAATAGAGAGCGTGCAAGAAACAGTTAGCAAATACCGGTCCGACATAGTGATCAATGCCGCCGCCTACACCGCTGTTGATCAGGCTGAACAAGAAGTTGAACTCGCTTATGCCGTAAACAAAGAAGGTGCAGCTCATCTCGCAACTGCCTGTAAAGAGCACAAAATTCCCTTACTGCATATCTCAACAGATTACATTTTTGATGGCAAACAAAAGCGCGCCTACCGCGAAGATGATACTGCCAGGCCAACCGGTGTTTACGGACAAAGCAAGTGGCAAGGTGATCAGGCCATAAAAGCAACACTCCAGGAACATATCATCCTGCGAGTCAGCTGGGTTTTTGCCGCACAAGGCAATAACTTCGTAAAAACCATGCTCAGACTTGGGCAAGAACGAGACGAACTCAGTATCGTTGTCGATCAGCACGGCGGCCCCACCTGCGCCGCTGATATCGCAGAAACACTACTGAAGCTTGCACAAAAAGCAATCAACAAAGAAAATAGAAAAACCTTTAGCTGGGGCACTTATCACTACAGTGGCTCCCCCATAACAACATGGTATGACTTCGCACAAGAGATATTCAAAGAAGCCCAAATCCAGGGATTGATAAAAACAGTGCCCAGGCTCAAAGCGATCAGCACCGAAGAGTATCCAACCCCTGCCACACGGCCTGCCAACTCAGCGCTGGATTGCAGCAAGATAGCAGAAGTATTCGGCATACAGCAGCCCGA
>JALTVI010000099.1 GCA_027049035.1 Sulfurovum sp.
CCCTTGGCAACCTTACCGTCGATATTTGGACAGGTAAATCCAGAAAGTCCCAAAGGGACCTTCTTGACTCTTACACCAAACTTTTCTTTTAAATATCGTCCAAAAGTCCTTAGTTTTCTCAATCGATTCCTCTAGTTTTTATTTGGCACCGGATAGTTGCCATCAAAACATGCCATACAGTAGCTTTGATCATTTCCTACACTACGAAGTAATCCGGGAATCGAAAGATAGGCTAAGGTGTCTGCACCGATATATTCCCTCGTCTCTTCTACACTCATTCTAGAGCTAATCAGTTCCTCTTTGGTCGGAGTATCCACGCCATAGTAGCATGGTCCTATTGTTGGAGGAGCCGATATTCTCATATGCACCTCTTTGGCACCAAACTCTTTGAGAATATTGACTATCTTTTTACTTGTGGTGCCGCGTACGATACTATCATCAATTACGATGAGACGCTTGCCTTTTATGACATTCTTGATAGGATTGAGTTTCATTTTGACTTTAAGATCTCTAATCTCTTGGGTGGGTTCTATGAAGGTCCTGCCAACGTAATGGTTACGAATGATACCTAGATCAAACGGTATGCCACTCTCTTCAGAATATCCGATAGCTGCAGCCACACCGCTATCCGGTACAGGTACCACCATATCAGCATCCACCGGATACTCTTTGGCAAGCTCTCTCCCCATTCTTTTGCGCAGTTCATAGACATTTTTACCAAAGACATTGCTATCCGGTCTTGCAAAATAGATATATTCAAAGATACATTTTGCAGGTTTGGCATCAAAAACCTGGATACTTCTAGGCTCTTTCCCCTCTTCAAAAACGATCAACTCTCCGGGTCGCACATCCCGTACATACTCCGCACCGATCAGGTCAAAAGCACATGTCTCGCTGGCCACAACCCAACCGCTATCAAGTTTGCCAAGCACCAGCGGTCTAAATCCATAGGAATCTCTCATGGCAAACATTTTGGAGCGGCTCAGTATCACCATCGAATAGGCACCCTCTATCACATGCAGAGCTTCGATTATGCGGTCGTAGAGATGCTCTTTTTGACTTCTAGCAATAAGATGGATAATATTTTCCGTATCCATAAAGGTCTGAAAAATCGCACCCTCTTTGATAAGCTCTTTTCGAACCAGTTTTGCATTTGTGAGATTTCCATTGTGAACCACTGCAATCTGACCCAGATCGTATCTGGCAAAGATCGGCTGTGCATCCAGCACAGAATCTTCACCAGCTGTAGAGTATCTTGTATGACCTACGGCGCTGTTTCCAGTAAGCATAGAAAGCTTTTTCTCATCAAAAACCTGCGTTACAAGGCCCCGCCCTTTTGAGATATGGATCCTTTTGCCATCACTACTAGCGATTCCTGCGGCTTCCTGGCCTCTATGTTGCAAGGAAAAGAGTCCATAATAGGCATATTTGGCGGCTTCTGGTACATTAAATAGACCTATGACAGAGCACATATCAAAGTCCTAAACAATCATCAATCGTATATAGTCCGCTCTTTTGAGCCACAAGCCACTTGGCAGCCTTGATAGCCCCTTTTGCAAAGGTATCCCTGCTAGTAGCGGTATGGTGCAGCTCAATAAACTCTCCATCGTTGTAGAATCCCACCGTATGACGTCCCACGATATCTCCTCCTCTGAGTGCAAATACTCCTATTTCATCTTTGCTGCGTTCACCTATGTTACCGTCTCTACCGCTTACACGAACCTTTCCTAGCTCCAAACCTCTTGCTTTTGCCGCATATTCTGCCAGTGTCAACGCTGTTCCGCTTGGAGCATCTTTTTTGTATCTGTGATGCATCTCTGTAATCTCAATATCGAAATCTCTTAATTTTTCACTGGTCATTGCAACGAGCCTTTTAAGCAGTGCAATACCAAGACTCATATTGGTAGCATAAAGGACTGGCGCCTTTTGTGAAAGCGTTTTCATGAGGTTTTGCTGATGTTTGGATAGACCTGTGGTACCACTCACTAATGGTTTTGGATTTTCTAGCAGTCTTTCTAGCAACGCTTCGGTTCCTTCTGGCAGTGTAAAATCTATAATCACTT
>JALTVI010000100.1:0-293 GCA_027049035.1 Sulfurovum sp.
CTATCATATAGCTTCAGTGGCTATAGATGGTGTATTAATTTCACTACGTTCTATCATATAGCTTCAGTGTCTATATCCAATATATTAATTTCACTATATTCTATCATATAGCCTCAGTGGCTATAGATGTTATAAAAATGTCACTACGTTCTATCACATAGCTTTCGTGGCTATAGACGGTATATTAATTTCACTACGTTCTATCATATAGCTTCAGTGGCTATAGACGGTATATTAATTTCACTATGTTCTATCACTTAGCTTCAGTGGATATAGACGGTATATTAATTTCA
>JALTVI010000100.1:393-2036 GCA_027049035.1 Sulfurovum sp.
CTACGTTCTATCATAGAGTTTCAGTGGCTATAGACGGTATATTAATTTCACTACGTTCTATCATATAGCTTCAGTGGCTATAGACGGTATATTAATTTCACTATGTTCTATCACTTAGCTTCAGTGGATATAGACGGTATATTAATTTCACTACGTTCTATCATATAGCTTCAGTTGCTATATACGGTATATTAATTTCACTACGTTCTATCATATAGCTTCAGTTGCTATATACGGTATATTAATTTCACTACGTTCTATCATAGAGTTTCAGTGGCTGTAGACGGTATATTAATTTCACTACGTTCTATCATAGAGTTTCAGTGGCTATAGACGGTATATTAATTTCACTACGTTCTATCATATAGCTTCAGTGGCTATAGACGGTATATTAATTTCACTATGTTCTATCACTTAGCTTCAGTGGGTATAGACGGTATATTAATTTCACTACGTTCTATCATATAGCTTCAGTTGCTATATACGGTATATTAATTTCACTGCGATCTATCAGTTGCTATATCAGGTATATTAATATCACTACGTTCTATCATATAGCTTCAGTTGCTATATACGGTATATTAATTTCACTACGTTCTATCATAGAGTTTCAGTGGCTGTAGACGGTATATTAATTTCATTACGTTCTATCGTAGAGTTTCAGTGGCTATAGATGGTACATTAATTTCACTACGTTCTATCATATAGCTTCAGTGGCTATAGACTTTATATTAAATTCACCATGGTCTGTCGTAGAGCTTCAGTGTCTAAATCCCATGTATTAATTTCACTATATTCTATCATATTGCTTCAGTGGCTATAGACGGTATATTCTTTTCACTACGTTCTATCATATAGCATCAATGGATGTAGACGGTATATTAACTTCACCATGCACTGTCGAATAGCTTCACTGTCTATATCCGATATATTAATTTCACTATGTTCTATCATATAGCTTCAGTGGCTATAGATGGTATATTAATTTCACTATGTTCTATCATATAGATTCAGTGGCTATAGACTGTATATTAATTTCACTATGTTCTATCATATAGCTTCAGTGTCTATAGACGGTATATTAATTTCACTATGTTCTATCATATAGCTTCAGTATCTACAGATGGTGTATTAAATTCACTATGTTCTACCATATAGCTTCAGTGTCTAGAGACAGTATATTAATTTTACGATGTTCTAACATATAGCTTCATTGGGTATAGACGGTATATTATTTTCAAATTAAACCTTCGTATAGCTTCAGTGTATATATCCGATATACTAATTTCACTATATTCAATCATATAGCTTCAGTGTCTATATACAATAAATTAATTTCACTATATTCTATCATATAGCTTCAGTGGCTATAGTCGGTATATTCATTTCACTATGTTTTATCATAAAGATTCAGTGGCTATAGACGGTATATTCTTTTCACTATGTTCTATCATATAGCTTCAGTGGTTAGAGAAGGTATATTAATTTCACTACGATCTATCTTATAGTTTCAGTCGCTATAGACGGTATATTAATTTCACTACGTTCTATCATATGGTTTCAGTGGCTATAGACGGTATATTTTTTTCACTACGTTCTATCATATAGCTTCAATGGCTATAGACGGTATATTAATTTCACTA
>JALTVI010000101.1 GCA_027049035.1 Sulfurovum sp.
TCTATAGCCACTGAGGCTATATGATAGAATATAGTGAAATTAATATATTGGATATAGACACTGAAGCTATATGATAGAACGTAGTGAAATTAATACACCATCTATAGCCACTGAAGCTATATGATAGAAAGTAGTGAAATTAATATACCGTCTATGGCCACTGAAGCTATATGATAGAACACAGTGACATTAATATACTGTTTATAGGCACTGAATCTATATGATAGAAGAGAGTAAAATTAATGTAACATCTATAGCCACTGAAGCAATATGATAGAACATAGTGAAATTAATATGCCATCTGTATCCATTGATGCTATATGATAGAACGTAGTGAAAAGAATATACCGTCTATACCCACTGAAGCTAAGTGATAGAACATAGTGAAATTAATATACCGTCTATAGCAACTAAAGCTATATGATGGAAAATAGTGAAATTAATATACCATCTATACCCGCTGAAGCTATGTGATAGAACATAGTGAAATTAATATACCGTCTATAGCCTCTGAAGCTATATGATAGAACGTAGTGAAATTAATATACCGTCTATAGCCACTGAAAATATATGATAGAACGTAGTGAAATTAATACACCGTCTATAGCCACTGAAACTATGTGATAGATCGTAGTAAAATTAATATACCGTCTCTAACCACTGAAGCTATATGATACAATATATAGTGAAATAAATATATTGGATATAGACACTGAAGCTATATGATAGAACGTAGTGAAATTAATATACCGTATATAGCCACAGAAGGTATATGATTGAATATAGTGAAATTAATATATCGGATATATACATTGAAGCTATACGACAGTGGAAGTTGAAAATAATATACCGTCTATACCCACTGAAGCTATATGATAGAACTTCGTGAAATTAATATACTGTCTATAGACACTGAAGGTATATGATAGAACGTACTGAAATGAATATACCGTCTATAGACACTGAAGCTGTATGATAGAACATAGTGAAATTAATATACCGTCTATAGATACTGAAGCTATGTGATAGAACATAGTGAAATTAATATACCGTCTATAGCCACTGAAACTATATGATAGATCGTAGTAAAATTAATATACCGTCTCTAACCACTGAAGCTATATGATACAATATATAGTGAAATAAATATATTGGATATAGACACTGAAGCTATATGATAGAACGTAGTGAAGTTAGTATACCGTCTATATCCAATGAAGTTATATGATAGAACATAATGAAATTAATATACCGTCTATAGCCACTGAAGCTATGTGTTTGAATACAGTGAAATTAATATATCGGATATAGACACTGAAGCTATACGACAGTGCATGGTGAAATTAATATACCGTATTTATCCACTGAAGCTATATGATAGAACGTAGTGAGATGAATATATTGTCTATAGCCACTGAAGCTATATGATAGAATATAGTGACATTAATATATTGGATATAGACACTGAAGCTATATGATATTATATAGTGAAATTATTATACCGTCTATAGCCACTAAAGCTATATGATAGAATATAGTGAAATTAATATATCGGATATAGACACTGAAGCTATACGACAGTGCATGGTGAAATTAATATACCTTCTGTATCCATTGACGCTCTATGATAGAACTTAGTGAAAAGAATATACCGTCTATAGCCACTGAAGCAATATGATAGAATATAGTGAAATTAAAATATTGGATATAGACACTGAAGCTATATGATAGAATATAGTGAAATTAATATACCGTCTATACCCACTGAAGCTATGTGATAGAACGTAGTGGTATTAATATACCGTCTATAGCCACTAAAGCTATATGATAGAATATAGTGAAATTAATATATCGGATATAGACACTGAAGCTATACGACAGTGCATGGTGAAATTAATATACCTTCTTTATCCATTGACGCTCTATGATAGAACTTAGTGAAAAGAATATACCGTCTATAGCCACTGAAGCAATATGATAGAATATAGTGAAATTAAAATATTGGATATAGACACTGAAGCTATATGATAGAATA
>JALTVI010000103.1 GCA_027049035.1 Sulfurovum sp.
ATATAAAACTAAATTATAATACACAATCTAAAATAATAATTTATCTTTTAAACGAAGTTAGAGAAAACTGCAAAAAGATCAAAAAAAGAAGTACAGGAAGACCGAAAGGAAGTCTTTCAAAATCTAAATATGATATGTATAGAGAAAAAATTATAACTCTTTTAAAGGAGGGGAAAAGTGTTAATGAAATTTCAAAAATTTTAAATGTAAGCAGATCGTCTCTTAGAGACTATATCAGTTCTAGAAACTTAAAAGAGCTTGCTGCTACAGAGGGAGAGGTGAAAAGAGAGGGGGAAATTTTCATTTTACCTAAAAGCGAATGTAAAATATTAAGAAACTCAAATAAAGCCGTTTTATAAGAAATAACTTAAACGGCTGAAAAAATAGAGAAAAATCATGAGTTGTGCGTTTGATCTTTGAAGCATTCCGATTTTGGAGTGCTTTGAAGATGAAACATCGGGTTTCATCAGTGACAACACAAAGGTATCGGCTTTTTAGTAATGCCGATATCGTATGGTTGTTGTGCTCTTTAACAATTCACTGTCAATGGCATTCGGAAACGAACGAGGATTTTTCAAGGTTTGGCCACAAACACCCTGTTGGGATCGTACGGGACATTGTGTTTGTAGATGGCATAGATAATAGCCAACAGTTTGCGGGCGGTAATGATGATACACTCTTTTTTGGTCCGTCCCTTGCTTCGATAGTTCATATAGATCTGCCTGAGCTCTTTGTTGTGGCGAATGGCGGCGATGGCGGCTAGATAGATGGCCTTCTTTGCTAGTCTAGCGCCTCTTTTGGCCAGTTTGCCACCCTTGCGATTCTCGCCCGATTGCTCTATAGTCGGATAGAGTCCCAGATAGCCCGTCAAGGCTTTGGCGTTGTGAAAGCGGTCAAGATGGCCGCATTCGGCCAAGAGAGCCAAAATGGTCTTGTCCGAAACGCCGGGGATGGTGCGCAAGTTGTCGATGAGCTCGGCAATGTCACGCTCCTCTTCTTGCGTTACTTCGTTGACCTCAAAGAGGGAGAGCATCGCTGTTTCGATCTCTTGCATCTGGGTTTGAAGTAGACGCATCAGTTTGATGTTGGATCGGATGGTGGCGGCATACCCCTCCTTGCCAGCACCTGAGTAAATACTCTCTTTGGCCAGCGTCAGAAGCTTATCGGCTTTGGCTTCGTTGAAGTTGTTGCCTTTGATGCCGCGGAAAGTCTTGAGGATACGCTTTGATGAAGCATACTCGTAATGTTTGGCGGTGGGATACTTCTCAAGCAGAGCCAGCCCCGTGACACTAAAAGGATCGGCAATGACCTGCTCGAGTTCGGGAAAGACCACACCCAATATCGTTTGGGTTTGTCGCTTGAGGGATTTGAGCTGATCCTCCAAAGAGGCTCGGTGGCGATAGAGTGTTCTAAGGGATTGCAACTGATCGTCGTTAACGTATCCTTCACTAAAGCGTCCACTCTTGATGAGCGCTGCTATCATCTGGGCATCTATGTTGTCATTTTTTACCCGTTTCATCGTATCCATCTCCCGAAACTTCGCTGTCTGGTAAGGATTTAATAATACCACACGATAGCGCAAAGATTGCAAGAAACGATAGAGGTTGTCAAACAGCAGTCCCGTCGCCTCCATACCGATGAGAATATCGCCCACATCGCATGCTAAAGATTGCAACCGCTCCACCAATGTCTCAAACCCTCTCTTGGTAGAAGGAAACGAAAAAGGTTTGACCACGATCGCATTCTCTTCGTTGATGATGCAGGCAACATGAGAGCGTTTGGCAATATCGATACCGACGTAATACATAAAAACCTCCTCATTCGTGTTTGGGTCGTGTCTCACAGCCTCCTAATTCTATGGAACGGTGAGCCTGAAAACTCGGCTCCCAATTAGCGTTTCATCGGTGAGTTAGGTTGGCCCAAACGCGATACGCTTTATTGGGTCATCATATGACAAGGAGAGACCGATCGTCATCCGGTGCCATTGGCTGTGAATTGTTTCAAG
>JALTVI010000104.1 GCA_027049035.1 Sulfurovum sp.
CATGAGAAGTTTCCTGTATAAGGTGAGAGGCAGGTCGTGGAGTGGTCGGGCTCATCGACCCAGCTGGCGATGGTGCGTAATTCAGATTCCATGTATTTTGGTCTATCCTTTTGCATCAATCTGTGAAAATCAGCCGCAACCGACCCGATCCACCCCATACGGCTTTTAAAGTGTTGCTTCTTGGCATCTTCGATGCGTCCAAGGCGTTCTAGCTCCAGATCGTGGGGCGCGATGTTTTTCAGGCGCATATCGTCTGTATCGCATGAAGCGGCAAAGACAAACTCATAGTGCAACAGCAGCTTTTTGATCGCTATTTTAGCAGCATCGCTGAGTACCTCGGCTTGCTCTTGGGGTGAAAGGATGGTTTTGAGTCGTTGCCACGGAGTGGCGTTGTTGTATGCTGTTTGTTTTTGTTGTAGTGCTTCTTGTGCTTTGATGCCTTCAAGGCGCAGTCCCCTTTCTATCTGCAGCCACTTTTTAAAGCCCGGATGATCATAGATGAGCTTTTGCAGGATCATCTCTTGTTCGTGTTGGGCTACTTGTATAAGGTGTTGGAGTTGTAGGTCTTGTCTACTTGCTTTAGTGTGCCTAGTTTTGGGCAAATGCTCAATCTCCTCCGCTAACTTCATCCCCTTTTTGATATAAGGAGTACTTTGAAGCCTATTGATCCTTGGTAGCGCATAGCCAGCCCACGGAAGCTCTTGGTTAACCGTGGTGTGCGCTCCGCCTTCTACACCGCTCTCGGGACAGTTGTCCAGCAGTGTGTCGGTGTTGCGTTTGGCTTCGCAGTTCATGCCTTGAAAGTAGTGCTGCGGAAAGTTCACAAACCCCCAGTGCCATGTCGCCACATCCATAAAGAGCCACAGGTTTCCTACACCAAGCCCTTCGGCTATTTGCATCAGTTCATACTCTTTGGGTATGGGTATATCGGCTACAAACCCTGCATCAAACGAAGCTTTCAGCTGCCATGTATCCAAGATACACGCCACGGTCTTGGAGGCAAGTGCACCTAGCGCCATCCAGTAGAAGCGTCCCTTTTTACTCTTGTCACACCCTCGCTCCATCTCCAGATAGAAGCGTGCATAGGTAGCGGCGATACGCTTGGCTCTACTGGAGTAGCAATCGAGCAGATCAAACTCATGCTCCTTGTCGGTTGCTTCACTGAGTCTTGTGTAGCTAAAGGCGTGTGCGACACTCCACAGGTATCTACAGTCTACTTTGACCTCTTTGATGCTACCAGGTCTGTCGTTGGTTCTGCTTTTGGCTTTGATACAATCTGCCATCTACTCTCCTTTTTTTCTCTTGGCGCTTGGCAAGATCAGATGAAACTCTACATCCTCTTCGGCTTGAGAGTTTAGCTCCGTAGAGGTACCGGAGCTATGCAGTGTACCTACATACTCCTCTTGCGCACCCGCCACGCGGTAGTGCGTTTGATCCTCCAAGGAGAGCGCCTCGCCTGTTTGGTCGGTGAGTTTAAATCTCTCCGAGTAGGTTCCTTTATTGGGGCTAAGGTTGATACTCTCCGCTCCCCCGCCACTACCGCCAGAGATAGCCACATTCCCCTTAATCGTCACATTCCCCTTAAGGGTGATGCCGCCGCCATCGATGATGATGGTACCGCCCTTGGATTTAAAGACGATGCGCTCACTGCCGTGCATCTCTTTTAGCTTGGTGATCTCCTTGATATGCTCCCCCGCCTTCACATCCAGCTTCCCATTCACCGTATGACTAAAATGCCCGCCTGTTTTAAGCGTATAGTTCGCATAGGTCTTCTCATAGCGTTGATTGCCGACATAAAGGATGCTGTCTTTGTCTATCTTGGTAGAGCGGCTATTAGCAATGTGCAGCTCTTGTTCGTGTTGGGCGATAGGAGGGTATGATAAACGCACGTGTTACCACTCCTTAGGGTCTATGGTGTAGTCCTCGTAGCTTTCATCTATGGTGTAGCCTTTAGCTTTGAGTTTGGTTTCTGTTTTTTTGCGCTCTACTACCGATTCGCT
>JALTVI010000105.1 GCA_027049035.1 Sulfurovum sp.
AGATTAGGCAGACCCCTGTGGGTCGCACTCCTACCACCGGAGGACGAATCCGATGCCGATAAGCTTCTCTTCTTCTCTCTTTCTTCTCTCTCTGGTTTCTCTTTCTCTTTCCTCTCACTTCTCTCTTTCTCCTGTCTCTCACTTCTCTCTTTCTCCTGTCTCTCGCGTCTTTCTTTCTCGTCTCCTTTCTTCTTCTTTCTCTCCTTTCTCACTCCTTCACTCTTTCGGACTTCTTCCTCTGACTCCGAGGACTCAGAAGACGAAATTTGTTCTTCTTCCTGCTCGGGCTTGGCTTCAGGTAAGGGATGATGATCGGACGCGACCACGTCCGCAAAGGTTGCGGGTTCCTTTTGCGGCCCCATTTTCTCTTCCTTACACTCTCGCTCGACGTGGCCCGACCGACCACACCTGAAACAAACCTCCGGCTGACCTCGATATCTCACAGTAAATGTGAGATTTTGGGTTGTTCTTAATTTTCCTGGAATTTCTTTTTTTATCTCCATTTTGATCGACCTTTCTCCCGTTTTTATGGAGGTGCCTCGCCACGTCACAAAGACTGGCTCATGAACCACGTCCCCATAAGGAGCCAGGAGTTCCAGTAAGGTGACGTTAGAAAAATTTAAAGGCAGACCACGTATCCTGATCCACGTGCCTCCGGGAAAACGCTCAGTCGCTTCCACATGCCGTCCCCTCACCCTTAACCCTTCCACTTCCACCTTCCGTTTGATTTCCTCGGAGATGAAGTGTATTTCCCACACTTCTCTCCCCTTCGGAATGACGGCCAAGACATGGTCCGCCACAGCAGCCAGACTCCTGCACATCTCCTCCCCAGTAACTAGGGGCACAAAACTTGGTGTGCTAACATATAACGGATCCATTAAAGAAAAATGGAAGAAATTATTATTATGTAAAGCACAAAAACCGTAGAAGGTAAGTATACTCCCGTACCAGGTAAGTATGTTTTTTGTCGTCGACCATACGACGGTTAATGTTTTGCGCGTGTCGTCCAGCGCTGGTGTCTGTCTATCACCCATTTCTCTGTGATGAATCCAACCGTCTGCTGTATATGAAATGTTGCCCGTTATCACCAGCAGTGCGGCTAGTGTTGTTTTCTATCAGAGAGCTTTTCCCCTCAAGTTGGAATGGCTTCCTTAACAGTAGGGTTTTATCATTTCTCCCTTACGCACTTCGATCACAAACGGCCATAGTTAATGAGTAAACGTTGAGCTGACGATTTCTATAAGTAGGCCGAATAGTTGTTTTTTAGAAGGTGAACGAAAAGGGAACAGGTTAGTCCCCTGGAGTACGAAATAAGCATGATATTATCTCCAAATGTCCCCCACCCGTCCGTCTGTCCGTCCGTATATGTTAGGGCAGGATAGGATACACAACGTGAGAATTTAATCGTTGCCAAAATACTACCACTTGAACGACGCTACTGTGACAAGACAATTGGTGGGTATTACAAGAGAGAATCAACGAAAAGGCAACAGTAGTGGCAGGAACACGGGACATGATTAAATATTAAAAATATGAAATATATACATGTATATGTAATTTAAAATAAGAATAACAATAATGATAATCCGAATGGCACAACTGCAGGCCACAGAAAATAGTGTAGTAACGGGATTTGTGATGTTTGGATAGAAACTATTTTTAAATTTGATTTTCAGGGGTTAGCGCGAACGCAGACCCCCACACTAAAAAATTTCGTACTCGAGTCGCCCACATTTGGGGCGATCGCAGGGGTCAACCCAACCGAGGTGCAATGGTTAGGCCTCGCCCTGGGAGGACCACCTTGCGGATCATGGTGCCTCCCGTACCAGGTAAGTATGTTTTTTGTCGTCGACCATACGACGGTTAATGTTTTGCGCGTGTCGTCCAGCGCTGGTGTCTGTCTATCACCCATTTCTCTGTGATGAATCCAACCGTCTGCTGTAT
>JALTVI010000106.1 GCA_027049035.1 Sulfurovum sp.
CCGTTGTGGTCTGCGGACTGCGGGCGAATCGGTGCCATAGGTTCGAGTCCCGATAGCTCCATGAGACTATTTATGAGGCAATAAAGGATTCGTCATCCCCCGAGCCTGTGCGTAAAATATCTCTGTTTGTATTAGTCAAACCCGACATACATACATGATATAGATACACACACGTACGTACATACATACGTACATATACATACATACATACATGTATATACATACATACATACGTACATGTATACATACATACATGCGATATACTAGTACATAAATATCCACTGACATGAAGGAATATTCTTGAGTCATGCATTAACAAGCAATAAAAATATATAATGTACCCGTAAGAGTAGTAATAGTGAACAACTTAAAACAATAATAACAAAACGTATCAGAAAGTTCAATAGGCAAGTCATAAGTGTGATATCTTAATAAAAAGAACTCTCTCTAATTCGTTTCTCGACTGGAAAGATCCGTTATTAGCATAGCCATGGCGTCCACTCATTGTTAAATAGTTCTCTCGTCAGCTTTCTAATAGAGTTTCCTACTGTTTAAAATCACGTTGTCTTTTCTCTGTAACATTTTTCAGTGAATCAAAGGCGTCAAGAAGAACTAAACAGAGAAAGAATAAGGAAATGTTATAGCTCCTTGGTGGAAGATATCGAGCCAATAAAGTTACTCCCCTATATGTTTGAAAAGGGCGTCATAAACTTTGACGAGAAAGAAGAGATACTTAAGTCTGAACCAAACACCCGTGAAGGAAGAGCTATACGCCTGATGGACATGGTGCGTATTGGTTTAGATATCACTATAGCAACCTAAGTGGTTTGCGGTTAAGCTAAGGATTTTAAGGCCATGAGTCTGAAATCAGTATTAAAAATATGTAGAGTGCATCATCAGTAACTTAATAATTTCTTCTTTCTTTCCTTATTCCAATCTTGACGAGTTTGTTCTCTCAGACTTACTACCAAGGACTAATTCCTGTTCCAGCTAGCCAGCCTATGTAGCTGGTTTGTTTGCCATGGATAATGCTCTTGAACCTTAATTAAGTAAACACAAAACTGGTAAAACTAAACGTAGTGGTCAATAGCCGAAATTTAGTGTCTGTTAGGACCAATGATACTTGAAAGAAATGACATCTCATTTGTTCATCGAATTGGAAATTAAGTACATCTAACTAGAATTTTTTCTTTCTTATTTTAACAGATTTACGAACGCTGTGTCTCACGTGTATCACGCAGTGGCATTTCCATGTCTAAGTCTTTTATGGATTCTCTCAAGAAATGTGGTTATTGCAGTTCGTCAGACCATCTGAAGGAGACGCAAGTGGATGAAGATTTTGGTGAGTGTTTGGGAACCTTTTGCTGAATAAAATATTAGTTTTTAGACGAAATATCAAATATTCTATAGCCTGCCTGCGCAGCAGCCGAAAGTGGTCGAGTGTGATTTCAACCTTCCACATTTCTACACATGTTCTTACAAGGCTCTAACATGTGATCAAATAATCTTCTATTGGCTGTGGTGTGGTTACTGCTATTGATTCATAATACTACTACCACAACAACAACAATAAAAAATTAGAAAACAGACCTCTCCACACCAAAGGTGGCATATATGTTACGTTGCGAATTTAAACTACAATATTTTAGCCTATGTTTTCGAAATGGCTTGACCATTGCACATAATATGCCAAAAGAGAATTAACAACATTACTAAATATAGTATTATTTGACTTGTACATTCTATTATGTATTATTATGTATTATTTGACTTCTATATTATTTTATGTACTGTCACCAGTGAGCTGCAAGGGTTAAAGCAAATAAGCAACTACAACTACAGTGAACTGTAAATAAAATATTTAGTATTTAGTATTTCAT
>JALTVI010000107.1:0-11723 GCA_027049035.1 Sulfurovum sp.
TGTCTATTGTGCTTTCTTAGTCTATCACTTTCTTCGTGAAGACTCTTCCGGTCACTTTTGGATTATACGATGACGGTGTTTCTAAGCTACACTTCAACCAAAGCATGAAAAATTTCTACCTTCTACCCTTCTACCTTCTACCTTCTACCTTCTACCTTCTACCTGCTCCCTATTTTTATTCTCATCGAATTTCCCACGACGATGAGCGAACTCAAACTCATCGAAAGCGCAGCCACAAGCGGGTTGACGAAGCCCGCCATTGCAAGGGGGACGGCAACGACGTTGTAGAGCAGTGAGAAGCCGAGGTTCTCTTTGACTGCACGGAAGGTACGCCGTGAGATGCGGTAGGCATCGTAGAGGCTCTGCATCTTCTCGTCAAGCAGCACCACATCGCTGACTGAGATGGCGACATCCGCACCGCTTCCCATGGCGATGGCGATGTCCGAGCGTGCCAGGGCGATGGTATCGTTGATACCGTCACCCGCCATGACGACAGTGTGCCCCTCTTCATGGAAACGGTCTATCATCGCTGCTTTCTCCTGTGGCAATAGTTTGGCGTGCACCTCTTCTATGCCGACAGCATTGGCTACCTTTTTGGCGCTTGTTTCATGGTCGCCGGTGAGCATCACCACACGGATCCCAAGTGCTTTGATCGCACGAATGGCCTTTTTGGCATCCTCTCTAACGGTATCGCTCAGTTCGAACCTTGCCACGACGTTACCGTCGACGGCAAAACAGAAAAGGGTATGTTCCGCTGCCTCGTCGCAGACGATGCCCGCCTCGTTGAGGTAGGCGGCATTGCCTCCAAGCAGCTTTTTGCCTTCAAACTCCGCTTCGATTCCTTTTGCCTGTATGCTTCTGATCGCTTCAAGTGAGTGTGCCTTTAAATCGCTGTAGTTGTTCTCAAGATAGTTGCGCACCCCTTTTGCAACAGGGTGATTGGAGGTGGAAACCAGTGCGTGGAGCAGGGAGGCATCGAAGCCCTCAAAAGTTTTGGCAGTGACCACCGATGGTTTGCCCTCAGTCAGGGTACCGGTCTTGTCCAGTGCCAGAAGATCGCTTTTTGCCATCGTTTCGAGGTAGCCGGCCTCCTTGAAGAGGATGTTGCGTTTGGCAGCGATCCCGATGCCCACCAGTGTCGCCATAGGTGTTGCAAGCCCCAGTGCGCAGGGGCAGGCGATGACGATGACGGAGATACCCACAATGAGTGCCTCTTCGAACGAACCGCCCCATACCCACCAGCCGGTGAATGTTAGCAGAGCGATAAGCAGAATGACAGTAGAGAAGTAGCCAGAAATGGTATCGGCCAGACGTTCGATGCGCGGTTTTTTGGTAATGGACTCTTCCAGCAGAGAGACGATGGTATGCAGCAGTGAGCTTGAGGCATCTTTGGTCGCTTCGTAGCGGATGACAGAGTCGAGGCAGATGGAGCCGCTCAATACATTGTCGCCAGGCTGTTTGTAGACAGGCTCGCTCTCCCCGGTGAGCGAACTTTCGTCAAACGAGCCTTCTCCGCTGACGACAATACCGTCGATGACCACCTTCTCCCCGGGTTTGAGTTCTATCAGATCACCAAGCTGCACATTCTCTATGCCCATAAGCACCTTTTCATTACCCTGAATGACGGTTACCTCCGTAGGGGTGCTCCCCATAATGGCATCGAGTGTGTCGACTGCCTGTTTTTTGCTGAGTACTTCGAGGTATTTGCCGACCAGTACGAAAGTGATGATCATCGCCACCGAGTCGAAGTAGACTTCTCCCTTTTGCGTTACCATCGCATAGATGGAGTAGAGGTAGGCGGAGAGCGCGCCCGATGCGACGAGCGTGTCCATATTGACGATCTTGTTTTTATAGCCGTAGTAGGCGCCCTTGAAGAAGATCCAGCCGCTGTAGAAGAGTACGGGGGTGGCGAGAATGAACTCCGCAACGTTGAGAATGTCCTTGAAGCGCTGCTCCATGCCGCCAAAGTAGCCTGCATAGTGAGCAATGGCGATCCACATGATGTTCATGGAGCCAAAGACAGCCACCAGAATGCGTGAGTAGTATTCCTTGCGTGTCTTGACCGCTCGCTCCTCCTGCAGCTTCGGGTCGTAAGGGTAGGCGTTGTAGCCGATGGAGCGGATGGTTTCGATGATCTTGGAGAGTTTCACCTCTTCAGGATCCCAGACTACTTTGGCTTTGTTGTTGGTGTAGTTGATCGTCGCCTCGATGACACCTTCAAGTTTATGGAGTACCTTTTCGTTCAGCCAGACACAGGCAGAGCAGTGGATGCCCTCGATGATGAGGTAGATTTCATTGAGCCCATCTTCTGTGGTTTTGATATATTTGTTTCTAAAGCCCTCGAGGTCGAACTTTTCGAGGTCGTCACTCTTCTGGAGTGCAGGCTGGAGTTTCTGATCACCCAGTTTGTCATAGAAGCTTCCCAAGCCCTCCTCTTCGAGCAGGTGGTAGACCCCCTGACACCCCTTGCAACAGAAGTGAAGTGTTTCGTCCCCATGCGTTTCGGTAAGCATCACCGATTCGTCAAACTCAAGGTGGCAGTGGGTACAGGAAACTTTTGGCAAAGGCGGTATCCTTAACTGGAAAATTTTAAGAGATTTTATCCAAATGTGGGTAAAATCCCGCATGGAAACTGCATTGACCCTGACGCTTATTCTTGTTGTACTGGAACTCTTCGAAGCAGCTATGCAACGTGCCGATACCCTTTACGGCGTCGTGGAGCGTCTCTACTTCTGGTACAAAAAGAGCATCTTTCTCTTTTTTCTGATCCATCCGGGATTTTACTATATGCTCTTTGTCATCCTCGCCACCGACAGTCTCAACTTCTATACCATAGTCATTATTGCGATGAAAGTCTTCGACATTTTCTACAAACTGGAACTGATAAAGGCCATCTTCATCAAACAGCAGGTTCCAGCCGATCTTGCCGCGATGCTGCAGTGGCGCATTCCGGGGTGGTTCTTTCTTACCGGTGTGATGCTGTACCCGCCGCTGCTCTACTATGGGTTGCAGTGAAGGTTTGGGTTATTGGTAACTGGTGTATTGGTTATTGGGTGTCATTGGAACCGGGAATTGATTCCCGGCGGAGTGAAGATACACCTAAAGGCACACACTTCGTTAAATCTCCGTTTCTAAAACATATCCGAAGTTATACCCAAGGGCATACATTTCAATAAAGCTTTTGGTTCCAGATAGGGTTTAAGGTTCGCATCAGGCAAACCATGCAAAATTTCTACCTTCTACCTTCTACCTTCTACCTTCTACCTTCTACCTTCTACCTTCTACCTTCTACCTTCTACCTTCTACCTATACCGATCCCTGATCAATCATCGAATCGGCCACCTTTCTGAAACCTGCAATGTTCGCACCCATGACAAGGTCGCCTTCATGGTCGAATTCTACGGAAGTGTCGTAGCAGGTGTCAAAGATGTTTTTCATGATCTGGCGCAGTTTGATGTCCACCTCTTCGAAGGTCCAGTGGGACATACTGGCATTCTGGCTCATCTCAAGCTGGCTGGTGGCAACTCCGCCGGCATTGGCCGCTTTTCCGGGACCGAACCAGATGCCTTTCTCTTTGAGGTACTCGACTGCGTCGGGGGTGGTTGGCATGTTGGCGCCTTCATTGACAAGGATACAGCCGTTTTTGACCAGTGTCTTGGCATCCTCAAGGTTGAGTTCGTTCTGTGTCGCACTCGGAAAAGCGATGTCGCAGGGGACATCCCAGACCATGTGGCGCCCTTCGGGGTAGTGTGTTACCGGTGTGTAAACCGCATCGGGGTGTACCTGGTCGTAGACTTCCAGTGACTGGTGGTTGATCTCTTTGATCGCTTTGAGGGTGTTGAGATCAATACCGTTCTCATGGTAGATAGTCCCCTTGCTGTCGCTGCAGGTTACCGGCACTGCACCCATCTCGTAGAGTTTCTCTATCGTATAGGTCGCTACGTTTCCGGATCCCGATACGCAGCAGCGCTTGCCTTCCAGGCTCTGGCCATACTTTTTGAGAATATTCTCCGCAAAATAGACCGAGCCGTAGCCTGTCGCCTCTTTTCGTGCTTTGGAGCCGCCCCAGTTGGTACTTTTTCCTGTCAACACCCCCTCAAACTGACGGGTGATCTTCTTGTACTGGCCAAAGAGATAGCCGATCTCGCGGGCACCTACACCGATGTCACCTACGGGGATGTCGCGTGTCTCCCCGATGTGCTGGTAGAGTTCAGTCATGAATGCCTGGCAGAAACGCATGATCTCATTGTCGCTCTTGCCTTTCGGGTCGAAGTTGCTGCCCCCCTTTGCACCGCCGATCTGCAGTCCGGTAAGGGCATTTTTGAATATCTGCTCGAACCCCAGGAACTTGACGATACCGAGATTTACGGTAGGGTGGAAACGCAGCCCTCCTTTGTAGGGACCGATAGCTGAGTTGAATTGCACACGGTAGCCTATATTGGTTTGGATGATGCCATGGTCATCCACCCAGTTGACTCTGAAGATAATGGTACGCTCGGGTACGGTAATACGTTCGAGAATACGGTAACGGTCGTAGCGTTCGTCCTCTTTCAGCAGAGGTACCAGGGAGTAGAGCACTTCGTGGGCAGCCTGGTAGAACTCCTTCTGTCCCGGACTGTGTGTTTCAACAGCTTTAAGTATTTTTTTGATATGCGCTTCTACAGACATTGTCTGGCTCCTTACTTGGTTTTGGCTATTATAGTCGCCTTTCTATTAAAAGGTACATCCCAAAACCCTTTATGTGCCCTGTAAATTTGACATTTCAGTAAAAAACGATTATAATACTCCTACTACATAGCAGTCGAAGTACTACTATCTATCTCCAATTCAAAGCTAATCCTATAAAGATATACAAGAGGAATCATGAGCGACACCAAAAAATCCAACGGTAACGGCAATACCGGCAAAAAAAACAGAACCCACGTTCCCGTTCAGGGCTACAAAATCGAAGACCTTCAGCAAAAACCCCTCGATGAACTCGTTACCATCGCCAAAGATGTCGGCGTTGAGAACCCCAACGAATTTCAGCGAAAAGATCTCATTTTTGAAATCCTCAAATCGCAGGTAAGCCAGGGCGGATTCATTCTTTACACGGGAATTCTCGAGATTATGCCTGACGGCTACGGTTTTCTGCGCTCCATCGACGGCAACTTTGCCAACTCGGGCAATGACACTTACGTCAGCGGTACGCAGGTCAAACGCTTCGCACTGCGTAACGGTGATATCGTCACCGGTCAGGTACGCCCTCCAAAAGATCAGGAGAAGTACTACGCACTGCTGAAGATAGAAGCGATCAACTACCTGCCGCCGGAGAAGTCCAAGCAGCGTCCGCTCTTTGATAACCTCACGCCGCTTTACGCCACCGAACAGCTGAAAATGGAGTACAACCCCATGAGGCTTACCGGACGTGTACTCGATCTTTTCGCACCTATCGGAAAGGGACAGCGTGCGCTTATCGTTGCACCGCCGAGAACCGGTAAAACGGAGCTGCTCAAAGAACTTGCACACGGCGTAACGCACAACAACCCCGATGCTTCTCTGATGGTACTACTTGTCGATGAGCGTCCCGAAGAGGTTACTGATATGCAGCGTTCGGTCAAGGGTGAAGTCTACGCTTCGACCTTCGACCTGCCTGCACAAAACCATGTCCGTACTGCCGAGATGGTCATTGAAAAGGCTAAAAGACGTGTCGAGATGGGTAAAGATGTTGTCATTCTGCTTGACTCTATCACCCGCCTTGCGCGTGCCTACAACACTGTCACGCCAAGTTCGGGCAAGGTGCTCTCAGGGGGTGTCGATGCCAATGCACTCCACAAGCCAAAGCGCTTCTTCGGTGCGGCGCGTAACATTGAAGAGGGTGGAAGCCTCACCATCATTGCCACGGCACTTATCGATACCGGTTCACGTATGGATGAGGTGATCTTCGAAGAGTTCAAGGGAACGGGTAACTCCGAAGTGGTTCTCAGCCGCCACGTTGCCGAGCGCCGTATCTACCCTGCCATCGATGTAACCAAATCGGGTACCCGTAAAGAGGAACTGATGGTCGATCCTGAAACCCTTCAGAAGGTCTGGGCACTGCGCAACGCGATGCAGAACATGGAAGAGGTCGAGGGTCTCAAGTTCCTCTACTCCAAGATGCTAAAAACCAAAAGCAACGAAGAGTTCCTTTCGATGATGAATGAGGGAGCTTAGCGCTTCGCGGATTGATGATGGATGATTGAAAATTGAAGATTGGGGTGTAGTGATGGCTGGACAGAACGAAATTGTCGATCTTTCGTTTTGTTTTGCTGTTCGTATCGTCAAACTTGCCGACTATTTAAAAAAAGAGAAGCATGAGTTTACGCTCTCAGACCAGTTGCTGCGTGCAGGAACTTCCATAGGGGCAAATGTAACCGAAGCACAGGATGCCCAAAGCAGAAAAGATTTCATCTCAAAGCTTTCCATCTCCCTGAAAGAGGCCAAAGAGACACGCTATTGGCTTAAGCTTCTGATTGAAACACAATATCTCTCTGCTGACACGGTCAATATGAAAACACTTCAAAATGAGCTGGATTCAATCATCCGTCTCTTAACGGCAATTATAAAATCAGCCAAGAGTAGATCCACATGAAGTCATCCTCCATCCTCCATCATCCATCCTCAATCCGAACACTCCGCGTCGGAGTGTTTGATTCCGGTCTCGGCGGTCTCACCGTCGTAAAGTCCATCCTCTCTACCCTCAAGGGTGCAGAACTCTTCTATATCGCAGATACGAAACATGCCCCCTACGGTGAAAAATCAAAAGTACAGATTCTTGCCTATTCACTTGAAATTACGCGCTACTTCATAGAAAAACACCAGATAGATGCACTGGTTGTGGCTTGCAACACGGCTACCTCTGCTGCGATTGAAACGCTTCGGGAAACCTATCCTGAGCTTATTATTGTAGGTACGGAGCCCGGTATCAAACCGGCTATTGAAACGACACGCAGTGGCAGGGTGGGAGTATTGGCAACACCGGCGACACTCAGGGGAGAGAAGTATCAGCAGCTTGTCGATGCGCATGTGGATGGTAAAGAGATTGCCCTCTATGAACAGGCATGCCCCGGTCTTGTTGAGAAGATTGAGCAGGGTAAAACAGAGCATCCTGAAACAGAGATAATGTTGCGCAGTTGGCTGGACCCAATGCGTGAACAGAACGTTGATACCATTGTTTTAGGCTGTACCCACTACCCATTGGTCTCCAATCTCATTGAAAAGATTATGGAGCACCGTCTCACCCTCATTCACACCGGTGATGCGATTGCTAAGCGCCTGCTGACATTGGCAGAGGCGAAGGGGCACAGAAACGTAGGCAGTACTGCACTGTACGTTTATGCAACCGGTCCCATCGAGGAGGAGATTATGATGAACCTGATGGGTAAATGCATATCGGTCTCTTCCATATCCACGACTTCGTGAAGCTCTTCTTATAAGTAAAATAAGTATCAAAAATATTAATTAAAATTATTATTAAAAAATAACAAAACTAATACTATCCTAAGTTTATTGGGTCTACAATGGACATATACGGTTAAACTGTATGGAAAAAGCCACACTTGTTGTGAAGCAAGGTCGGAAAGATGCATATCCTGCAAAGGATAGTGCATCTGCCCATTACAGTGAAACACTGAAAGGTGTTACTGCTGCTTCATAACCTTTATGGATGGCTTGATTCACATAAAGGAGAAAGTATGAAACGTGTGATGATCGCACTTGGCGCAGCTGCGTGTATGCTCCAGGCTGCCACGGTGGAGATTACCGATGGTGTGCCGTTTGTAGAGGTGGCGGATGGAAACGGAAAAACCTATAAAATCGAGCGGGAGCAGCATCCGGGAAGCTATCTTACCAATACTTACGCATTGACATCACGTCCCTCGCCGCCTTTTTTTATCCAGCCTTTTGAAGCGGCTCCGAAAGTAGAGACCTACGGTGAGCTTGAACTGCTCGACTTCATTAAAAACCACAAAGGTGTATTCATCGATGCAAGGCTTCCAAACTGGTACTACAAGTCTGCTATTCCTACCGCAAGGAATATTCCGTTCAAGGTTTTTCTGAGTGATACTCCGGAGCGTGAGGCGGTACTTAAATCACTTGGTGTGGAGTATGACCGTGAAGGGGAGTATGACTTCAGCAATGCAAAAGTGCTGCTCTTTTACTGCAACGGTGCATGGTGCGGACAGTCCCCTACTGCAATTTACGCTCTTATGGAGATAGGCTATCCTCCTGAAAAAATGAAGTATTACCGTGGCGGTATGCAGTCATGGCAGCTGCTTGGACTCACCACCATCGTACCAAAGAAGGAGCAGTAGAATGAAACAGATAATGACCTTTCTGGCAGCAGCGGCACTTGCTGTCGCAGGACAATATGACAAAGTGAAGATCACCCCGGAGATATCTTACCTTTATGTTTACCATAAGGGAAAAGCAGTCAAGATTCACCGCATTCAGGATACCAAAAACAAACTGACCGGTGAGTATGCCAAAACTTACCGTCCGGGACAGCCTATTCAGCCTATCAAAATCAATGACAAGGTACGCACCATCGGTGAAGTTGAACTGCTCGATTTTTTGAAGAACAAGGTTAACAAAAAGGAGGGGCTACTGGTCGATCTGCGTTCGAAAGAGTACTATAAAAAAGAGTCTATTCCCGGTGCGGTCAATATTCCGTTCAAGACGATCCGTGATCATGACAAAATGGAGAAGATTATCCGTGTACTGGGTGCGAAGCGTCTTGCCGACGGTACGCTTGATGCCTCCAAGGCACGAACGGTGGCATTCTACTGCCACGGCCTGTGGTGCAAGAAGTCCGCAGAGTTCATCAAAGCCTTTCTGAAACTGGGGTATCCTGCCGAGAAGATTCTCTACTACCGTGGCGGATTCCAGATGTGGAAGATCCTGGGCTTTACAACGGTAACCAACTAAGGAGGCAGTGATGAGAAAATTTGTAGAAAACCTGATCGTATCGCTTGTGGTACTTCTCTTTGTACTCGTGATTGTACTTGTCGTCAAGTACAACATGATCGAGGAGAATCCGGCTGTGGTACCGGTTGTGAACCTCGAGCAGGCCCAGCCGGATGAAAAAGCACAGAAGAAAGCTTATTTGGAAAGTCTTGAGTCGTACGGTGAAGACAAGGATGTCAAGGTCGATCCGACCAAAGAGAATACAAAAAATACGGTAAAGGTCCAGAGCGAAGAGACGGCCAACGAGGTAGAGGCTGCACTGAAGACAGACGGTAAAAAAGCCTATGTAGAGAGTCTTGAGAACTATACGAAGAAAAAAGAGACATCTCCCAAGGAGACTCTGGAAGATGTCAAGCCCAAGACGGTGCAAAACGGTGACACAATCGGTGACGAGCTTGAGAGCATCGTCGGGGAGTAAAGGTTAGAGGAGGCCGACAGCCTCTCTGACCTTCTCCATCTTGGCAGTTGCAATGGCGCCTGCCTTTTTGGCGCCAAGTGCCAGAATGTCGTGTACCTCATCGATGTGATCGAGATAGTAGGCGCGTTTCTCTCTCGCCTCTTCCAGCTCTTCCCAGATGAGTTCCTTGAGGTACTTCTTGAAGTGCCCGTACCCCTCTTTCCCGCTCTTGTAGCGCTCCTGAAGCTCTTTTTTGCCTTCATCATCCAGAAAGAGGGCAGCGAGATTGTAGATGTGGCACCCCTCCCACTCCAGCGGTTCCCCCAGCGGAGTTGAGGATGAAATGATCTTGTTGCAGCGCTTCTGCAGGGCCTTTTCGCTCTCCATGAAGAGGTCGATGGCATTGCCGTAGCTTTTGCTCATCTTTTGCCCGTCAATGCCTGGAATGGTCGCTACCTCTTCGTTGACCATCGCTTCCGGCAGTACAAAGAGTTCGCCATATTCGTTGTTGAACTTCACAGCGATGTCACGGGTGATCTCCAGGTGCTGTATCTGATCCTTTCCGACAGGCACCTTCTGCACATCATACAGCAGAATGTCCGCCGCCATCAGTACAGGGTAGCTGAAGAGTGCATGCGATGCGGGAATGCCCTTGGCGACCTTGTCCTTGTAGGAGTGTGCGCGCTCCAGCAGTCCCATCGGTGTAAATTTTGAAAGCACCCAGTAGAGCTCCAGTACCTGTGGTACATGGCTCTGTACCCAGAAGACAGTCTTGTCGGGGTCGATGCCCACAGAGAGGTAGTCGATGGCTGCATCGATGGTATACTGTCTGAGTGTCTCTGCGTCAGTAGAGCTTGTCAGCGAGTGGTAGTTGGCAATGAAAGTAAAGAGCTCATGCTCCTCCTGCAGCTCTACCATCGGCTTCATCGCCCCAAAATAGTTCCCTATGTGCAGCTTCCCGGAAGCCTGTATCCCTGTCAGTACCCGCATGTGCTCTCCTCTTGCATTTGCCGTGCAAATTTTCTTTAGCGAATTATAGCACCCAAACCCAAAAGAGGACGATAGATATAGTTATTGGTAACTGGTGTATTGGTTATTGGTGTCTATCGGAACCGGAAATTTATTTCCGGCCCTTTGGCACAGAAGCACCCAAGGTATACACTTCGTTAAATCTTCGCTTCCGAAATAGTGTCATCCCGGACTCAATCCGGGATCTTGACGTCACAGCAGCTGGCAGATCGCCTTCTTGATTATTGTATACTCCTCTTCGTCTATCTCTCCAAGATATTCTCCCACCCGTTTTTTGGAGACGGTTCGCAACTGGTTGACAAGCACATCACTCTCCTGAAGCAGCCTCTGCCGTTCGGGGAGTCTTACTCTGTAGGGGAAAACATCGTCAATGAGTGATGTTGTCAAAGGTGCGACAATGATCGTGTCAAGTTCCTGGTTGTCAAGCGAATCACTGAGGATGACACAGGGGCGGATCTTTCCGACCTCTTCACCTTTTTTGGGGTAGAGGTTGACTACTACGATGCTTCTTTGTTCAAAGCCCATCATCTATGCCGTTTTCAAGAAATTCCCAGTCGGTATGATCCTTGATCTTTTTCAGTTTATCAAGCCGCTGTGCCTGCTCTATCTTTGCCAGTGCATCATCGATAAACGGTGCATACTCATTGGAGATGTAGTACCCAAGTAGCTTGTGTGCTCGCTTGTCGACAATCTTCGCAACCGACATCTCTTTTATAAGAGAGGGTTTGTTCTGTATTTCACTAATTCCATAACTATGCATTGCATAACCTATTTTTAATCTATATAGATTATATCATATAGAATGAAGGGATGTCAATACAAAGTTATTGGTAACTGGTGTATTGGTTATTGGGTGTTATTAGAACCGGAAATTTAACGAAGTATATACCTTTAGGTGCATTTCCGGCAGGAGGAGAGTAGGGCAATCCTTTGTGGTTGCCCCCGTGTAATCTATTTTTCATTCTTAAGGGTACCCCTACAGCCCTGCAATGCGGTATTCAATCCATAAACGTTGAAGTGAAGCTATACCCAAGGGCATACATTTCAATAAAGCTTTCGGTTTCAATCCACTGTCATCCCGGACTCGATCCGGGATCTTGACGATCTTTGACTGATTGACGCAGAGATTCCTGATCAAGTCAGGAATGACGTAATTTAAGCTTCATTTCAATCAATCCATGCAAAATTTGCTCACTGCTCACTGCTCACTGCTCACTGCTCACTGCTCACTGTTGTGGTTGAACTCCGGAACGATCTCCTTGAGTTTTTGCAGCTTCTTCTCCGTACTTAGAAGATCTTCGATGTCTTGCTTCAG
>JALTVI010000107.1:11823-144788 GCA_027049035.1 Sulfurovum sp.
TGCTCACTGCTCACTGCTCACTGCTCACTGCTCACTGCTCACTGTTGTGGTTGAACTCCGGAACGATCTCCTTGAGTTTTTGCAGCTTCTTCTCCGTACTTAGAAGATCTTCGATGTCTTGCTTCAGTTGTTCTATATCGTAAAGGGTAGGGGCGGCAACCGTGATGGAGTCATATTCTGTGTGCATGTCGGTATCGTCGATGAGCAGCTCTTCGTAGAGTTTCTCTCCCGGACGCAGTCCGGTGAACTCTATCTCAATGTCATCTCTGCCGCTAAGTGCTATCATTTTCTTTGCCAGGTCTACGATCTTGACAGGTTCTCCCATATCGAGAATGAATATCTCTCCCCCTTTGCCGATGGCTCCGGCCTGCAGTACCAGTTCGCATGCTTCGGGGATAAGCATGAAGTAGCGGGTAATGTCAGGATGGGTTACGGTGATAGGCCCTCCCTGTTCAATCTGCTGTCTGAACTTGGGGATGACCGAACCGCTGGAACCGAGCACATTGCCAAAGCGTACGGCAACGATCTCTGTCTGACCTGATGGGACATTTTGTGCGTAGAGTTCGCAGATGCGTTTGGTGGTACCCATGACATTGGTAGGACGTACAGCCTTGTCTGTAGAGATGAGAATGAACTTCTCCACATCATTGGCAATAGCGGTATCGATGCAGTTTTGCGTACCGATCACATTGTTGAGGATGGCTTCTTCGACATTCTCTTCTACCAGAGGGACATGTTTGTAGGCTGCGGCGTGGATAACGATCTGCGGTCTGTGTGTTGCAAAGGTTTTTTGCAGCCGTTCCTTATCGGTCACTGATTGCATGACACAGGCAATGTCTGCCTTTCCTGCCATCTCCTGCTCAATACGGTAGAGGTTGTATTCGCTGTGGTCGAGCAGTATCAGCTTTCTTGCGCCAAACTTTGCACACTGCCTGACAAGTTCACTCCCTATGCTCCCTCCCGCACCTGTAATCAGAATGGTTTTCTCTTTAATGAAGGCGGAAATTGTCTCCTTGTCAAGATCCTGCGGATGCCGCGCAAGAAGGTCCTCTACCGAGATCTCCTTGAGCTGTTTTGCGTATGGTTTGTCCAGCAGCATTTCATCCAGTGCGGGGAGTATCTGTATCTGCTGGAAGTAGTCATGCAGATTCTCGTATATCTCTTTGATCCGTTTTTCCGGGGCGGAGGGAATGGCAATGACAAGCAGATCAAGCTTGCTGTTCCCTTCTCTTCGTTTCTTGAAATTCTCCTTGGAGATGATCCTGATGCCGTCGATGCTCCTTCCTTGCAGTGCCTTTGCATCGTCAATGAAGTAACGTATTTTGTAGGGGCTGTCATGAAGCTCTTCTGCGAGTTTCAGGCCCGCTTTCCCGGCACCGAATATCACAACCTCTTTTGTCTTGTCGATCTTGCTTTTATTGATATAGAAGTAGTATCCGTACATAAGCAGATTAATGGAGAAAAGGTAGGTAAAGAGTTCGGTTATAAAAAAGTAGATGTAGATTTTCCCGTAAAAAATCGGCATATAGATCAAAAAGGCGATGATGTAGACTGCACTTTTGATAAGAAATGTTTTTTGTGTCGATTTGCTCCATGAAAGGGCATAGTCCTTAAAGAGCAGTGTTGAGGCAAGCAGTCTTACGATAATGACAATAATAACGACATGCAGGAGAAAAGGCTTGTGAAAGATCCAGAATGTCCAGCCGAATGTGGCAAATGACAGGAGGACAATTACCAGATAGTTTAAGATACGTTTATCGATCCTGTTGAACATACAGCCTACTCTACATTTTCTTTTATTGTATCACAAATCATCCTGACATCTTCTTCTGTCATGGTTGTACTGCTTGCGACACAGAGGCCTTTTGCAAAAAGCTGTTCGCTTGTTCCGTCCACAATGGCTTTGGCATCCTTGAATAGCGGCTGCAGATGCATCGGTTTCCAGAGGGGACGTGATTCGACATTGATTGTCTCCAGTGCATCCACAATTGTCATATAGTCTGTTTTTTCAAAAGTCAGTGCCGTCAGCCAGCGGTTTCCGCGGCTTTGGGGAAGTTCTGGCATAAACTGGATCTCCTCAATATCGGCAAGATGTTTTTTGTACCATGCAAAAATCTGCCGTTTTTTGGAAACACGATCTTCAATAACCTCCATCTGTGCCACTCCGATCGCGGCAAGTACATTGCTCATACGGTAGTTGTAGCCATACTCGGTATGTTCATAATGCAAAAACGGCTCTTTTGCCTGTGTGGCATAGAAGAGTGCTTTGTCTCTCCATGCTTGGTTTGGGGTCACAAGCATACCGCCGCCGGAAGTGGTCAAGATCTTGTTGCCGTTAAAAGAGTAGACACCGAAATCACCGAAGGTGCCGGTATGTTTCCCGTTAAAAGTCGCCCCCAAAGATTCGGCGGCATCCTCGATGAGATATATGTTGTGCTGTCGGCATATCTGCGCGATCGTTTCAATGTCGGCACTCATGCCGTAGAGATGGGTGAGAATGAGTGCTTTTGGCTTTTTTTCACATCTTTGCAAATATGCTTCCAGCAGTTTGGGCGAAAGGTTCCATGAAGCTGCATCACTGTCAATGAAAACAGGGTTGGCACCCTGATACAAAATGGCATTAACTGAACCGATGAAGGTAAATGTTGATGCAAGGACATCATCACCTTTTCCGATACCGAGTACCCTCAGTGCCAGATGCAGTGCCGCCGTCCCCGAAGAGACAGCCAGTGCATTGGAAGCACCGGTATACGCCTTGATGCTCTCCTCAAACCTGTTGACATACTCGCCAAGCGGTGCGATGTAGTTGCTCTCAAATACCTTCTCAATGTACTTCAGCTCATTGCCGCTCATGTGTGGAGCGGACAAAAAGAGTCGTTTTTTCACTTCAGTTCCTTTACTGCTTTACAGGGGTTCCCATAACACAATGTATTGTTTTTGATGGAGTGGATGACAACCGAGCCGGCACCGACAATACAGTTGCTTCCTATTTTCAGGCATTGGATGACAGAACTCCCTATACCGATATGGGTCAATTCGCCCACCTGTACATCCCCACCCAACGCGACATTAGGGGAAATATGTACAAAATCTTCGATGATATTTTCATGCTCTATGACGCAGGAGGTGTTGAGTATCACCCCTTTACCTATGACACTGTTTGCATTGATGACGACGTGAGGCATGACAACCGTGCCTTTGCCTATGGTGACACTTGGAGAGACTGTTGCGTTTTTATGTACCAGGGTAGCAATCTCGAAGCCGGCAGCGTTTACCTTCTCAAAAAGTTTTTTTCGAACGGAATTGACCCCTACACCGAGTGCGATGGGAATGTCAGTACAGTTTTTTATCTCTTCAAAAGAGGGGTACTGATTCTCTCCGTCATCTATAAACAGGATCTCATCATAGCCGCAGCTTTTAGCAATGTCTGCTACGACTAGTCCATGTCCGCTTGCGCCGTAAATGTATATTGTCTTCAATAGCGTCTTCCTACCATTTGGAATAATCCTCATCATCTTTTACAAAACTTTGTGAGTGAAAGCCTGTTTTTTCTATATGATCACATGAATATACCTGCCTCAAAGTTTTATATTGTTCATATGGGATAATAACTATCTGCTCGTTATTATTTCCCTGAATAAAAATTCCCTTATTTTCCAAATATACACTATCTAAAATGGTATCTAGATTATTCTGTGCTTCTGGAAGACTTACGACTTGCATACCCATCCTTATTTGAACAACTGTGAATGTGAACCGATTCTGGTCAATCGTAATATATCATCTTCTATGACATATATGACTAATAAATCTCCACCAATATGCAACTCTCTAAATCCGTTATATTCTCCACTTAAGCTATGGTCTCGTGATTCAGAAGGGAGATCTTCATCATTTAAAATACAGGCAATATACTTTAAATATTTGGCATATTGTGTATCTGACATTTTGACCTTCATGTATTCTTTTTTAAAGGTCTTGGTTCGAAACAGCTGCATTTTCTCTCTTCAAATCATCCAAACTGATAAACTCTCCATCCAGTTCCAACGCCTCCCTCATAGCTTTTTTAGTGGTTTCATTGGGTATTTTGGCTTCAAAAGGCAGGCCTCTTTCAAGTACGATCATACGGTTGAACATATTGACTGCCTGGGCATAGCTCATACCGATGTACTCCAGTATTTCCCGTGCTTCTTTGTAGTCACTCTCTTCCAGTCGGATCGTTGTCTGTGTTTTGGACATGGTAGCTCCTTTTTTCTTGATTATATCCCAAAAGGGATGCAGTGTCAAGAATGTTCGCTGCCCTGAAACTTTTCCACGGTTACAGACGTGTTTGAACTGATGTCACTTCTTTTAATAACTTTCAAAAAGGTCATCCAGAGTATCTTCATATCGAGCCAAAACGACTGATGCTCCACATACCAGACATCATACTCGAACTTCTGTTCCCAGCTGATGGCATTGCGCCCGTTCACCTGTGCCCAGCCTGTAATGCCCGGTTTGACATCATGGCGTTTCTTCTGCCGTTCATTGTAGAGCGGCAGGTACTCAATGAGCAGCGGACGCGGACCGACGAAGCTCATGTCCCCCTTGAGCACATTGAAGAGCTGCGGCAGTTCATCGAGGCTTGTACTGCGTATGAACTTTCCGATGCCGACAAGGCGCTGTTCATCAGGAAGCAGGTTGCCATTTTCATCTTTTTCATCGGTCATTGTACGGAATTTGTAAATTTCAAATATCTCTCCATGCAGTCCTGGTCTTTTTTGCCGAAACAATACAGGAGTGCCCATTTTCCACCATATAAGTAGACTTACAATAATATAAACAGGCAAAAACAGGATGATAAGAATCAGTGCAAGGGTTTTGTCAAAAAGTGTTTTGGTCATTGTCTCTCTTTCAGCAAGTTGTCATACTCCTGTTTGATTGTCTGCCACATTACTTTCTGATCATAGCGTTCTACTATCATAGCTCTGGCATTTTCTGAAAACGTTTCCCTCAATGGACGGTTTTGATACATCTCTTGCATACTTGCATAGAGCGCGCCCGTATTTTTGGGTGGAATAATCATACCGTTTTTTTCTGTTTTTACGATTTCATTGCATCCGTTAATGTCGCTTACAATCGAAGGCAGGCCCATAGCGCCTGCCTGCATGACAACATTGGGGAATCCCTCTCTGTAGCTTGGAAATACAAAGCAGTCAGCAAGTGCCAGAAAGGGGCGTACATCCTGCTGAAAGCCTGCCGAAATAACAGCCGGATTATCTTTTAGTATGCTTCTGGAGTGATCGGAAACAGGGTCAAGTTCCTCTTCGAATGCCCCGACGAGTATCAGTTTGGTGCAAGGTATCTCCCGGTTCAACTGCTCAAATGCTTTCAGCAGTTCGTTAATACCCTTGTCTTTGACAATACGGCCTACGAAAACAAATATAAAGTCACCTTCTTGAATTCCCAGTTTTTGCTGCAGCAATGCTTTCTGATTTTCAATCTCATCTGTATACTTGAAGTAGTCAGTGTCAATGCCGTTGGAACTGCCGTTTCCAAGTACTTTCAGTTTGTTTGTATCGCATAAGTGTTTGTTGATAATGAATGCTTCAAGGCCGAATGAGTTTGGATAGACGTGTGTAGCACATGTGTAGGTGAGTTTTTCAACAAGCATTAAAATGTTTCGTTTGATGCCGCGGCTCTCCATCAGCGGCAGTCCGGCGACTGTATGCAGTCTGTGCGGTACTCTAGTGACCCATGCAGCCAGCATGCCTATAAGGCCGGCCTTGGGTGTATGTGTATGGACAATATCCGGCTTTTCATTCCATAACAATATACACATTTTGATGAGTGAGATAAAATCTTTGAGGGGTGTGATCTCACGGCTCATGTCGAGTGCAACAGTTCGGACACCTTCACGGGCTTCAACTTCATCAAGCTCCTTCCCCCGGCTGGATACAGCAACCACGTCGAAGTATTGACGCATAAAGCCCAACTGTCCTTTTAAGAGTATTTTTAATGATATGGGAACCGTTGTGATTCGGATTAGTTTAGGTCTCTTCATTAAACACTTCTTTTTCAAACTGACTTAAAACTTTGTAAATATCATACTCTCTTACCCGTTCTTTTGCAAGTTTTTCATAGCGTTTTCTTGTTTCATCATCCTGCATCAGTGCCTCTATGTGTCCAGACAGTGTCTTGACATCACCTACCTCATACAGTAATCCGTATTTTCCGTTGTCAAGTATTTCAGCTGGACCGGATTTGCAATTTGAAGATATCACAGCCTTACCACATGCCATAGCTTCGACAAGGACATTGGGAAAGCCCTCTATCTCAGAGGTCATCACAAAGAGATCAGACCGGTGAAGATAGTAAAACGGGTTATCGACATTGCCCAAAAAGTCTATTTTGTTATCAATACCGGAAGCTTTGGCATGTGATACCAATGCCTCTTTCAGTATGCCGTCTCCGAGGAGAAGCAGTCTTGTATTGGGCAGTTTTGTGTGTATGGATGCGAATGCATCGATGAGGTCCTTATGCCGTTTTAACGGAATAAGCCGTCCAACAGAAATGATATATCTTGTATCTTTCTGTGGTATAAATGCAATATCTCTGGTATCATGTTTCAAGAGATCTATAGTTGCCAGGTCAACTGGGTTTGGAATGGCTATGTGTCGTGTTTTTACAGGCATTAGTGTTTCAAGATCGTGTTTGACACCCATGGAATTTGATATGATAAGATCGGCTTTGTTGAACAGTTTCCGGATCAAAAAGAGATTGACTTTTCCCAGTAAGCCTTCCTGCAGATAGCGGGAAGTTGTACTGCGGATATTGATGATGACTTTTCCCTTAAAGCCAAAGAGGCGTGACATTACAGCACTGTAGTTTGGTCTGTAGAGAAATGAAACAATCGTATCGATATCGTTCTCATGTGCATACTTTGCAATTTTGTATGCATTGAAAGGCAGCAGCATCAGTTTTTGTAAACCGTTTTTGGGATGGTGTGACAGTATGGTTGTATGTACGCTTTCGGGTATGTCGTAGGTAATGGTACTATCGTCTGTCAGCATAAGGTGGCAGGTGGTTTTGTTACCACTCCATGCATTAAGCAGCAAAGAGAGCACACGTTCGGCTCCTCCTTTGCGCAGGCTGGGGATGATGAAAAGAACTTTTCTATTTTGATGATATGTTGGCACCTAGTATATCCTCATATTGGTGAATGATATGCGTCAGTCCATATCTATGTATGATGTGATTTTTGATTGCTTCATTATTCCATGGATAGTTAGAAGCTTTTTTTATAGTTTCTGCCAACTCCTCAGTATCTCCACATTTTACCAAAAAACCATTTAGTCCATTTTCAATGATCTCCCCTGTTCCTCCCGGGCAGTCAAATGCTACAACCGGCGTGCCGCAGGCATTGGCTTCCAAAACAACGTTAGGGAAACCTTCATGACGAGACGAGAGTATCATCATATCGGCTTGCTGCATATATTGGTATGGGTTTTCCTGAAATCCGATAAATTCTACTCTGTCTGCAATATCCAATTTTGCAGCCAACTGTTGCAGTGTTTCAAGTTCATTCCCTTCTCCCACAATCGTTAAATAAAAGTGTTTATCAAGATGAACCATTGATTGCAAAAGCAGATCAAATCCTTTTTCTCTGCCTAATCGGCCTACGGCAAGCAGGTTCGTTTTATCGGTATTGTACAGTTTGGTATCATTTTCCGCAAGATGCAAGATACGATCGATGTCAACCGGATTATGGATTACTGTTAATAGTTTTTCATCGATACTATAATTTTTGATCAAATCATTTTTCATGTAGTTCGACTGGCAAACAATGCGATCAAAATTGCCAAAAAAGCATTTATATAGCCAATTGAAAAGACGAGGGTAGGGTGTATTTTGATTGTTTACAGAAACAATGCTGGATTCTCTTGCTATAAAAGTAATTTTTTGACTGAAAAACGGTCGTATCATAGCCATAAAGATATTGACATGGCTCAGTGTGGACATCACTACATCCGCTTTGATCTTTTTGATGGCAAACGGCAGTTTGACAACAGCCTGTCTCAGTCGTGGTGCTTTGAGATCGACAAGTTCTATATCGTCAGGCAGATCTTTTAGATAGGTTCCCTCTTTGTTCAGAAGCAGTAAAACAATGGTAAACCTGCTTCTGTCAAGATATCTTACAAGCAGTGACATTACCCGTTCTGAGCCTCCTCCGCGCATAGATGGAAGGATAAAAAGTACTTTTCTTCGACTCAATATCTTTTTTCCTTTTTATTGAGACTACTTGTTTGTATAAGAAGTTTTTCAAGGATTGGTAAAAACCCCCGGATAACTTCAGTTGAACCATACCTGCTTAAATGATATGCATCTGAATAGATCAACCGTTTCTGTTCATCAAGGTTTTTGCACCAACCATCATGGCACAAAATATCATGAGGATCAAGAAAGATAAATTTTCCGCTACTGAGAGCTGCATTTCGCAGGGCATTATTGAATGCCATATTGGTTGGTTTGATACTGCGACCTAAATATTTGTTTGCATCAACTTTGGAAAACATTGGTAGACGCGGCCTTGAAAAAATATCATAGAGATTATAGCCGGCTCCCGGAACATTGCCGATCACAACCAGAGTACTCTCTCCTATCTTCTTTTTTAATGCAAGAATACCTTCAATAATGTCAGCAGTTGTTATTTCTTTATGCAGTCGTTTTCCGTTTTCATCCAAAAGGTCCGCTCTATGCATTTGATATAACCATGACTCTGATAAAATAACCATTTTTGGCTTTGCAGCTTGCATAACCTTTAATACTTCAGGTAATACCTTTTTAGAAGCTTTGAAGGAGGAGTCTGTATCAACTCTTGCAAAATGTGGAAGATAGATTGAAGATGCATCACCAGCAACATACATGCTAACATTTTTATCTTTAACAAGAAGCTTATCCAACCCGTATGCATATTGTCTTCCATGCGAATCACCCATAAGGATAATGTCTGGTTTTTTTATATATTTTGGATAAAACCCATAATAGCCGGCTCCCCCATAGTATTTTTTATGGAAGTTCATTGCTCCTCCAGCATCAGGAAAAAGAATCTCGGATTTTGGGAGACGCCATGTCCATCCGTTACTGTATTTCATGTGCAGTCCAACAAAAAACAACATTGTCACAGCAAGTATGCTTGAATATTTCCATTTTGGTTTGGCAAGGTCGTATTTACGATTTCGAAACGGTTGTTCAATATATCTGTAACTGAAAGCAGCTATTACAATGCTCACACCAATGATTCCAACGGCAATGATGCTATGACTAATTTCGCCTCTTAAATAATTCCAAAATACGATAATCGGCCAGTGAATCAGGTAGAGAGAGTAGCTGACCAGACCTATGCCGACCGCTATTTTATTGGTAAGCAGTATGCGTAAGCTGCTCTTTTGGCCGGAATAGATAACCAGTGCAGCCCCCAGTGTTGGTAGAAGACCGTAAAATGAAGGGAAAAGCAGTTTGTCAGTAAATGTCAGCATCGCATATACAATAAGTATCAAGCCCGTTACAAACAGAACTTCATAAACCCATTGGCGGGTTTGGTAATGCATGAGCCATACCGTAAGGGCACCTATGGCAAACTCGAACACTCTAAAAGGCAGCAAAAAGAAGATGGTCGCCTGCCCGTCTTCAATCCATTTTGCCACAGTCGGAAAATGTCGGCTTATCCATGCGACCTGACCATCACCAAAAACAGTATTGAGGTAAAGGCTAAAAATCCCTATCAAGAGCAAAAACAGTGGCGGCAGCCAGCTTTTTTTCATTTTGATCAAGAGAAGAAGCAAAAAAGGCCATAAAAAATAGAATTGCTCCTCCACACCGAGTGACCAGGTATGTAGCAGAGGCTTAAGTTTTGCAGAGATGTCAAAATAGCCTGCTTCCAGCCAAAAATAGATGTTGGATACACTGGCGATGGCACTCGCGAGCGCCCCGCCAGTACGGCTCAAGTGTGTGGGAGAGAACACCAAAGCAGCAAAGAATGCAGTGAAAAAAAGTACAAGAAACATTGCAGGGAAAAGGCGCCTAATTCTACGTGCATAAAAATTTTTGGCACTAAAGGTTCCGGTTGTTTCAATTTCACGTTTAATAATACCTGTGATCAAAAAACCGCTAATGACAAAAAAAACATCTACCCCCACAAAACCACCGGTAAAGTGTTTGTTGCCAACATGGAAAAGCAGAACCCCTAAAATGGCTACTGCTCTTAATCCGTCAATATCTGGTCTGTATTCGATTTTACGGGTGTTTTTCATTTATTCATCCATCTCTCATGCCACATCATATACATCAAGATAAACCAAAGCCGTCTGGTATTGATTTCCTGCCCATTGAGGTATTCGAACTTCAGGCGCAGGACCTCCTCGGCATTGAGCCCTGCTTTTTTCAGTTTTGTTGTTTCAAAATAGTGTTCAAAATAGACTTTAAGCTCATCCCTAAACCACTCTGAAATTGGCACCCCAAATCCCATCTTCGGTCTATCCATAATCTCTTTGGGGATATACTTATGCACTATATCTTTAAGTATGATCTTGTTGCCGGTGGCATCCATTTTGAAGTGAGAGGGCAACTGTGCCGCATATTCGACGATGCGGTAGTCAAGCAGGGGCTCTCTTCCTTCCAGACTCACCGACATAGTCGCCCTGTCCACTTTAGTCAAGATATCATCAGGCAAATAGGTTTGATAGTCGATGGCAAACATTCTGTTGGCTTCATCATTGGTGTCGTTTAGCATATCGTTTGTGTCAAAAAGTGTCTCATATTCTTCAAAATCTACATTGAGAAGTTTTTTTACTTCATGGTGTGTGAACATATGGCTTGTGTATTTCATAGCGGCTACCGCACTATTTGCTTGAAGGATATCTGCCATCTTCTTGAAACGGCTGTCGATATTATACATTTTTTTTAGCACCGGCAGTTTGGTTGGATTAACAGTGTTTAGAAGCATACTCATAGGCGTATGTAAAAAACTTGGGAATTTGGAAAAGAAGTTGTAGTATTTTAATGATGTGCGGTACTTTCCATACCCACCAAATATCTCATCGCCTGCATCTGCACTGAGAGCTACGGTCACATCCTGTTTTGCCAGCTTGCTCACAAGCGTGGTAGGGATGGCGGAGCTGTCACCAAAGGGTTCATCGTACATCTCCGGAAGTTTTGGGAGGATCTCAAGTGCCTCTTTTTGTGTACAGTAGTACTCTGTATGTTCTGTCCCGAGATACTCTGCTACTTTTTTAGCATGATGGGCTTCATTGTACCCCTCTTCATGAAAACCAATGCTAAATGTTTTAATGGTCTGCCCCGAATGTTTTTGCAAAAGTGCAGCCACAGCCGAGCTGTCGTATCCACCACTCAAAAACACACCTACCGGCACATCTGCTACCATGCGGTAGTTAAATGCTGAGATAAGCAACTGTTCCATCTCTTCTTTTGCATCTTCGTAAGCGATGTTTTTTTTAGGAAGATTGTAAAAATCCTTCACATCCCAATATTTTTGAATGTTGAGTGTTGAATGTTGAATGTTGAATGTGAGGTAGTGTCCGGCTTCGAGTTTATGAGTGTGTTTAAATATGCTGTAGGGCTGTGGGATGTAACCATAGTGAAAATATTGTGCAAGAGCATTAAAATCAATCTCTTTTTCAAAATCGGGGCATTCATGAAAACTTTTCAACTCACTGCCAAAGAGAAACAGTCCATCTTTAAAATAATAGTAAAACGGTTTGATACCTGAGCGATCACGGATAAGGGTAATGGTTTGCTGCATTTTATCGTATATTGCAATGGCAAACATCCCGTTAAATCTATCTACCGCTTTGATGCCCCACTTATGATATGCTTTTAATATAACTTCTGTATCACTATCTGATTCAAAAGTATATCCTTCTGCTTCAAGCTCTGTTCTTATCTCCTTGAAGTTGTATACCTCTCCGTTATAAACAATTTCCAACTTATCAAACGCCATAGGCTGATGTCCGTGAGAAGAGAGGTCAAGAATGGAAAGCCGCCGATGCCCGAGGCCTATGTGGCTTGATTCTTCATAAAAGCTGTATCCGCTGTCATCGGGACCTCGATGATGGATGACATCGGTCATTTTGTTCAAAATAGTTTTGTTTTGTTGTTTTTTCTTATCAATGAAGCCGACGATTCCGCACATTTTAAAATCTTTTTTTAATTTGTAGTAAAATTTTTGGATACTATTGTACCCTTAAGTTACTGATATAGTATATAGCCCAAAAGCTATAAGCAATTGCTCAGGACAACCAAGAACTTAAGTCTCTGTCGATGAGTTTGGATGTTTTTATAATATCATTTTTATATAACTCTTGAAGATACATTTTTGAAGTTTTATCTATTTTAGGTTTATAGGTTAAAGTTGAGTTAAGGTTGTCAACCTTCTTTTTGATATTCTCTGTTAAAGCAGAAGGAAGAACAGATTTCAAAAAGTTCTTCAACTTCCGCTCTTTACCCCGGTATGCTATCAACATTTTTGCGAAATTATTTTTAGGAATACCACCTTCGTTAAACACCTGGTTGATATTGTTTGGAAGTTTTTCTGTTTTCAGCCCTATGTGATTTAAAACATCTCTGAGAACTTCTTCTTTATTTTTTATTAAATCATCAAAAAGATATACTTTTAGATTACTTCCAAAATATTCTTTATATTTTTTAAGATCTTCATAATAAAATCCTGGTGCCAAATAGTCAATTTGTTGTTCAATTATATTATTGTGTGTTTTATACTTTGGTATAATAGTCTCACGAAATTCCCTGCTTTCAACTCCCCATTTAACGAACATTAGATAGTGGGAATAGATTTTATCAACGGGATTTCTCAATAAACAGATTAATTTTAAGTTTTTAGCATGGTCACCATAATATTCTTCTATGTTTGAGATAACGTTGTCTGGATATCTTATATATCCGGTTGAAGCATCACCGATAATTTTATTTTCTTTTTCTTTGAAAAGTTGTTGATATTCGTTGAAGTTAAAGTTATGTAAATTAGTTGCTTTATGCAGTTCCAGCTTTTCCTGGTAGGTCTGTTGAAAGTTTTCAAAAGAAAAAAAGTTTGGCTCTTTTGGATCAGGCATAAAAATTTCATCATAGGAATCAAGCCAATAATTTAATGAGGATGTACCTGATTTTGCAGCACCAATAATGAGAAAATCTGGTAGTATAATATCTTTTTTCCTATAGTTTATTATCATTGTATTATCCTTGTTTATTGGAAAGAAAGTTTTGAAAAAATGCTTTATTCATATTATATACTAACAATATGTAAAGAAGCAGATATATAGAAAGGATAGCAATAAAGTTAGTCCAGGTTGCTTCAACGAAGTAGGTTTGTTTTAGAATAGAGGAAATGAATGCTGTTCCACTTAGGGGAATAATGACTCCCATTAGATTTTTTAAAACTTCACTGACTTTTAAACCGATGATCCGGGATGAGAAATAAAAATTTGGATAAAAATTGATTACTGCTGCAGCCAACATACCATACAGTATGCCATACACCCCCCAGAAGGATCCCACAAGTATAGCCGGAATAACCGTGCTTTTTAGAAAAATATTTACATAAAATTGTAATTTTGTTTGGCCCTGTGAAAGATAAATAGTGCTGTTGATTACTCCAAGCGGTTTAAAAAAACTAATAATGGCAAAGAGTTGGAGTATATAGCTCATTTCAGACCACTTTTCTCCAAAGACGAGAATAACAAAGCTATTGGCAAAGAGTATCAGCCCTATATTGATAGGAAACGTAAAAAATGCGACAAGTTTGGAGGTTTTCAGATGAATTGCTCTTATGATATGCAGCTCTGATTGGTGTTTTGCATATTTGCTTATGAGTACGCGATTAAAAATAGACCTTATGATTTCCTGAGGTAATGAAATGAGTCTGAAAGCTGTATTGTAAAGTCCAAGTTCATAGGTCCCAGATACTTTTCCAATAATCATTGTGTCAAGATTATTCACGCTAAAGTTCAATAGTTGTGAACCAAGTACGTATTTGATGTACTTCCAAAGTTCTTTTATTTCATTTTTGCCGGCAGATAAAGAAAATACCCACTGACTGTAGTAGGCAAACAGCATCCATCTTAAAAAAGCATTAAAAAGTTGAAATACAATGAGCGACCAAATGCCATAATGTTCTATAGCCATATATATGGCTATACATGAAGCGGAGAACAGAGAAATCAACTCACTTGCAGAAATAGATTTAAAGTCTCCTTTTTTTTGTAAAATGGTTGATGGAATGACTGAAAGGGCATTCAAAATAAAAATTGTAGAAAATATTTTAATTAAAAGTTCCAATTGGCTATTTTCATAAAATATGGCAATCGAGTGTGCAGAAATGTAAGCCAAAAAAGTGAAAATCATTCCCATTACGATATTGATTAGGGAAGCTGTCGCGTAATGTTTTTTTGTTGCCCTCTGATTATGAATAAGTGCCGTTCCAAGCCCCATCTCTATAAAGATTCTGGAAAAGGTACTTAAAATCATGAGAATAGCCATGGTTCCAAAATCTTCAGGGGATAAAAGTCTCGCCAGGATAATGAAAACAATGAATTGAATCAGTTTGCTGCCAAGAGCTCCTATGGCACTCAATGAAAATTGTTTACGTATTGACATATTATTTTATTTATTGCCGATTCTACTTGTATACTTTGATAGTAAATTATTTATATGTATTAAAGTATATATAAGTTTTGGATAGTTACGGAATAAGGCCATAATTTTTTCTTTTACGGTTATTGGTTTTACTATATTTAGCCACTCATTCAAATATATTTTTGCATCGTCAAAATGATGCATTTCAAGCATATCGATCGCCATAATATAATAAAGTCTTCCCTTCCCCTCTTGGGTAGCATTTTTGTCCAAACCAAGTTTTGAGGCAGCATTTATGATATTTAATTGTAGGTTAAAAACTTTTTTTCTTGCAGCCAATGAGGCTCTATTTCTATTTGTGATGCCTCCAGTATGTTTTCGGTAAACCGCTAAAGGCTCATCTATATATCCAACCCCTCCTGCCCGAGCGACAATAATATGTAAAAGCCAGTCTCCATGAGTATAGGGATGGAGTTTGTTGTACATATGTATATCCAAGTATTGTCTCTTATACAATACAGAAGTATTAGCAATGTAGGTTCCATGTTTGACAAGATATTCGGCATCTGCAACTAGGGGTGTGTTTTTATTATTGAAGTAGTGTAAAAAAGTTCCACTTTGATCAATAACTTTTACATTATGCCCACACATGGATAGTTGTTGGTTTGTTTCCATAAACTTAACCTGTTTTTGCAGTTTGCCAGGCAGCATAAAATCATCTCCATTGAGTATAGCTACATACTTGCCTGTACATTTTTCTATAATGCTATTAAAATTTTCTCTTCCTCCTCCTGAACCATTTTTCCCCATATTCTTTTGATGATAAACCGGTTTTATTATTTCAGGATAAAGCGCTTCATATTTTTTAATGATTTCCGTAGTTCCGTCGGTAGAGGCATCATCACCAATAATCATTTCAAACTTGAAGTCAGTTTTTTGATTAAGAACTGACTGAATGCACTGTTCAATATATTTTGAATGATTATATGTTACTGTAGCTATAGAAACGATAATTTCATGATCCATGAAGTAGCCCTTTTCTGTTGGATAAGTATATAATATATTGAGGGAGAATTTACTTTTTACTAATTTTTAGTTTAAATTATCTTTTGGTAAAAAATTTTTTTTGCTTTCATGTTTTTCTGTACTCCTTTCGTTCTTCGACAGGGAATAGTTGTCAACTCAGTTGTATTAAGCATTTCTATTTGTTCTGTTGAAATTTGATCTAGATATTCTTTGGTGTATTCTGGTTCATACCCTAATACTTTCATTTCAAAATAACATATTTTTTCTATAACTTGTATTTCTTCTTCTGTTAATTCTTTGAGATATTTTTTTTTGTTGTTTGTTATAATGCCTTTTGAAAGATTGTCCCATGCTTTTTGCATTTTCGCATTTTTTTGTGTTAGTTCATCTTCATAAAAATTTTCAATAGCTGGATCATGAGGTAAACCTAAAAAATCTATGATTTCTTTAGTATAGTGTGTTGCGTCAGAAATGAGATCCTCATATCGGAGAAAATATGCTTTCCCACGTTTTTCAAGTTCATAGAAATTTTTTAAAGTATTCTGTTGGTCTTTTTGCCACTGCTTTGCGGCTTGAACAACGCCACCGGGATGGATAGTGCTTTTTTTCCAGGATAGAGCCATATCTCTGGGGTCCCTGGTTAAATATATGTATTTTGACTCTGGAAAATTAAGTAATAGAAAGGGTAAAAATTCATAGATATGGTTCTCCTTAATGAATACATGCTGTTTACCATGTTCTCTTGCTTCAGACATAAATATATTTTGAATTAATGCTTGTATGTTACCTCTTGGAGCTATATGCTTTAGTTCGTCAAATGTAAATTTCTTTTTCCAGATGGAAAACTCCACATTTATCAAGTTGTGAATATCCTGCAGTAAATCATTCCAGTTCTGCTCATCATCTAAATTTTTATATCTAAAAAGGTTTCTTGCAACCGGATTGATAATATGTTTTGTAGAAGGACCACATATATTATTGTGTCCATTTAAAAGTTTTGTTATAAAATTACTGCCTGAACGTTCTGAACACATTAAAAAAAACATTGACATTTGTTAGTTTCCTTCTCCAGTTTTTATGTACTCAGTTAAATTGCACTTCTTTAAGTCTTGAGTGATCTCTTTAATTATAGTGGGATTTAGAGAGTCTTTCCAACTGTCATCCACTTCTTTATTTTTGTAAACAGAATATACATCCTCATGGTTTCTCTTTGTACTCTCATTCAAAAAAGCCACTGTTTGCTCTTCCAGCTTAATGCCGCAGAAACGAAACATTTTTTCCACTTCTGTGGAAGTATTGGCAAGCAAGTCATCATATTTTAAAAGATAGAATCTATGGGGATGCTCTTTGCGCAGTTTTTGAAATAGTAATGTCGTCTCCTTCCAGCGTTCGTATCCGAAAAACTCTTCCGGCTTGCCAAGGTTCTTCTTTTTTGCCTCTCTCCACTCTTCTATGGCATCCCAGCCCAAATCTTTTCTAAATTCTCGGGGAGCGTTTAAAAAAGAGTTTATCACTGCATAAGGGTTTCTGACAAGGCCGATGACAATTATGTCCGGATGGACTGCCATCATATTTTCTAAAATATGATGATAGCGGACTTCCTTGTAGACAATGTGTGAAAAGTCCGCATCTTTGCTAAAAACAGGATATACCCCCTTGTCGATTTTATCCTGCTGCAACAGAAAGCTGTCATCGCTTTTTGCAATTTGTGCAAAAAAAGTATCAATATCTTCTTGTGTGCTTTTTTCATTGAGAGCATCTTTAAATGCATATGAAAAAAGCGGCTGAAATTTAAAATTTACTTTTGGTGAACTGTTGAAAATTTGTCCCAGCCAGGATGATCCGGAACGTGGAACAGAATGAATTGCAATTTTTTTTATGGTTTTTCTCATATGAGGTCATACTCCAATAACATTTTTTTTATACTGTCTTTATCATTAAACATCAGTACATCGATGATAGACAAGTTAGGTATGAAGTCATTTGAAAACTGTTTGTACACTATATTTTTCATTTTAATGAAGTTCAGCTGTATTTCTTTTTCATTAAAATCTTTTTTGTCATAAAGTTCTTGTCCTCCAATAGGATTTATATATTGTTTGGCATCCAGTGTTGTACAAATGTCTAAAATTTTTTCTTGTCCTTTGAGTGAATCATTTTTTTCAAGGGTGCTTGAATATATTACGTTTGTCGATATATCCAAATACCTATTTATCATCTCAATCGAATTTCCCAAAAACTTTGCCAGATTTTTTTCTTTTTGATCTAAAACTTTTTTTAGCAAAGAAAAAACGTCTTCAAAGTGCGGAGATTTTTTATAGTTTGTCTCAATGGTTTTCAGGATTTTTACACTGTTTCCGCCGACAATTATTTCATTGATACGTTTATTTTGGCTTGCACCAGTCAATTCTAGTGTAATCCTATGTGGGGTGCTGTTTATCAAAATGCTGTTTCTATTGATATACCCCTTTTTTATAAAATTGACATCATCATAAATGACAAATGTATCTACTGCATTTATAAGCTGCCAATATCCCAGGTATGGGAAAAAGTAGGGTTGCATGATAGCTAGTTTCACAGATGGTCCTTAATAACAGTGACAATTTCCATTTGTACTTTTTCTGTAAGTTCTGGGAAAATGGGCAAGCACAATATTTTTTCACTTATGTCTCTGGAAACTGGGCAGTATTGCTTTGGCTCAATATAGTTTAGCGTATCCAAAGATGGATAAAAGTATCTTCTTGGGTAGATACCTTTTTCAGCCAAAGCTTGTTTAACGTCTAAGAGCTGTTCTTCACTTTTGAAGATCACAGGGAAATAGCTATAGTTTTTTGATGCATTTTCATTTTGCTTTTGAAATTTTACGATATTGTGCAGTTCTTTTTCATACAGTACCGTAACCTCTTTTCGTTTTTGAAAAATTGTATCCATTTCATCAAGCATACAGAGCCCCATTGCTGCTTCAAACTCGTTCATCTTTGCATTCGTACCCAGTTCAGGAATGGACTCTGCATTCTCGATCCCGAAGTTTATGAGATATCTGGCCTTTTCAACCAGGTTGTCATCATTGATTATCAACGCGCCGCCTTCAATGGTGTGAAACAGCTTGGTGGCATGAAAACTGAGTGTCGAGATATCTCCATAGTTCAGCAGGCTCTCACCTTTATAGTCTACATCAAAAGCATGTGCAGCATCGTAGATGACTTTCAGGTTGTGCTTTTTTGCGATCTTGTCAATGGCTTCAACATCACAGGCATTGCCAAAGACATGCACCGGTACAATAGCGGAGGTATGCGGTGTTATCAGAGCCTCTATATTGTGTGGGTCGATATTGAGTGTATCAGGATCGATATCTGCAAAAATGGGAAGGAGGCCATTGGTCACGAGCGAACTTGTAGTCGCGACGAAAGAGAAGGGGGTTGTAACGGCAACCCCCTTGATGTCCAGTGTCCTGTAAGCAATCTCAAGCGCCGCTGTCCCATTGGCTACCAAGACGACATTTTTTACACCAAGATATTTGGCCAGTCTCTTTTCAAGTTGCTTGACCATCGGCCCGTTATTTGTCACCCACCCGTTTGCATAGATCTCATCTATATACTTCTTGTATTTCTCTTTGCTGGGAAGATGGGTTTTGGTGACGTTAATCACTATAGGATTCCTTTTATTTGTTTCAAAATCTTTTTATATTTCAGTGGCCTGATTGATAAGGCATTGTTTATGGTTCTGTTGCAGGTTTTTGCCAAGAGCTTCTCTAAATATCTAAAGTATTCTATCATGATATGTATCTATTTATGATTGTTTTTTGGTTTTGTCCGGGGTGTAAAAATGATAAAATCATCATTTTCCCAAACTTTGACATAATTATGTTTTTTTAGAAAATTTTTGATAATTGTATTTTGTTGTTTGTACCTTTTGTTTGTTAAAGGTATTTTTTCTCTTTCTGTTGGCCAAGATTTAGCATTCGTTTGTGTTTTGGCAGTAATGACAAGGGGCAAATCTTTTTCTTTTTGTGCTTTTAACAGTTTTTTTTCAAGTGTCAGAGGTGTTTCATAGAGTGGATTAGGATTGTCAATATACGGCTTGGTACTGCTTAGGTATTGTACCAAAGGAATCCTGCCAAATGTTAGCATGTAATTATAGTGTATAGTGTATTTTGGTAAAACGTTCAAAAGTTCTGTCAATGTGTCCGCACGCGTTTGTGTTGTCAAGTTGTATTTCAAAAGTGGATGATCCACGGTGGCTGTCATGCTGAATTTGGCACGATTGTCTCCATAGGCAGCAAAGTAAAAGGTTGACACTATGATGGAAAACAGTACAAGTGTTACGCTAATATATTTTTTTAGAAAAAATACCCGATTCTTTCCTAAAGAGAACAGCCCTAGTTGTAATGATGAAAGATTGTAGAGCCAAACAAGAATAATTGGCAGACCAAAATACATGCCTCGAACATACTTACGCAAATGAGTATCTGATCCCAAAGGTAAAATTTCGATTAGCAGAAAAGCAATCAAAGCAAGTAATGAAAAAGCAGGGCTGGTACGAGCATTCTTGAGAGTAATGAAGATAAGGATAATGTAAAAGAGACCTATAATGCCTTTATGAATAAAATAGTAGGTTGGTTGAGACAATATATGACTGACGAGCATAATAATAAATACAGTGATGCAGGAAAGAATAAAAGCGAGCAGCCATGAAAGTTTTTGACTATGGTTCCATAAATTACTAATCCAACCAATAAAAATAATTCCTAAAGCGAAAACCGTACCATACCCAAATGCAGATAACTGATCTTTCAGGAAATTATTCAGCATAAAAAAAAGATTGTGAGTATTCGAGCTTTCTTTTGCAGTATGCATTAAACCATGCAACCCTTGTCCATATAACTCAAGTTGTCCAATAGCTTTCATTACTGTGAGTGTAAAAAGAATTGAGACTAAATACCCAGATACCAATAAAAGGGATTTTTTAAAACTTTCCTTTAAAGGTTTATGTGTGATGAAATCATAATAAAGAATAGGCAATAGAAAGCCTATTCCCAATAGGTTTGGGAAACGAATAAATATATTTAACCCAAGAATTACTCCTGAGAAAAGAAAGTATTTTCTGTTATTGTCAATAAGCCCGAAATAGAGGAAATAAATGGCCAGAAGATAGAAAAAGGCAGTGAGATTGTTATGATTGATAATAGTTCCTAAATCAATATTAACAAAGACAATAGTGACAGACAGGCTAAGTAGAAGAAGCGTTTTGGAAGTATAAGGCTTTAGCATTTTGTAAACCAAAATCAAGGATAAATATATGAGCATAATGTGCATGGCCTTGAATCCGAATAATCCAATTTCATTAAACATGGAATTTATCGAGGAGGCGATAACAACACTTAGCCAGGTGGGAAATATCTTAATCATGGAAGCAGGATCGTTCCAAAAGTTTTTATAGTAGGTAAGCCAAAAACCTGTATCTGTCATATCAATTCCTGATATCACCATATACCAAGGATACAGAATCAAAAAAAGATAAAGGGAAAAATGAATCAAATTATTTCTTGAAAAATGCATAAATAGCCTCAATAATATGTTTTTGTTCATTATCTTCTAACCTATAATACATGGGTAACCTTATCAGTCGTTCACTCTCCTTTGTGGTAAATGCATCCCCACCACTAAATCTTCCAAACTTCAATCCTGCCGGTGCGCTGTGCAATGGTACGTAATGGAAAACAGCCCATACTTCTTTTTCTTTAAGGTATGCAAGCAACTCTGTCCTGGTTTCTAGGTTATTTACTTTTATGTAAAACATATGGGCGTTGTGTACACACCCTTGGGGGATAATGGGTAGTTCCAAAAGTCCTTTCTCTTCCAACTCTTTCAATTCATTATAGTAGGCTTGCCAGCTTGCCAGTCTGTTCTTGTTGATTTCATCAGCTTTTTCAAGCTGTCCCCAAAGGAAGGCAGCGTTCAATTCACTTGGAAGATAACTGCTCCCAATGTCAACCCACGAATATTTATCGACCATGCCCCGGAAAAACTGGCTTCTGTTTGTCCCTTTTTCCCTTATGACTTCTGCACGATCTATGAAACGCTCATCATTGATGATGAGCAATCCGCCTTCTCCTCCGCTGGTATAGTTTTTTGTCTCATGAAAACTATAGGTTCCCAAATGACCGATTGTTCCAAGAGCTCTACCTTTATAGGTACTCATCATACCTTGTGCAGCATCTTCAATGACAAAAAGGTTATGTCTGTCAGCTATATCCATAATTGTATCCATTTCACAGGCAACACCAGCGTAGTGAACTGGAACTATGGCTTTGGTTTTCTCTGTGATGGCTGCTTCTATCAGCGTTTCGTCTATATTCATTGTATCAGGCCGTATATCGACAAAGATAATTTTTGCACCCCTTAATACAAAAGCATTGGCAGTTGAGACAAAAGTGTAGCTTGGCATGATGACCTCATCTCCTGGCTGTATATCTATGAGAATCGCTGCCATCTCGAGTGCATGGGTGCATGAGGTGGTTAAAAGTGCTTTTTTGCAACCCAACTTTTCTTCGAACCAGGTATGGCATTGCTGTGTAAACTCACCATCACCTGAGAGCTTGTTGCTATGCAAAGCTTTTAGGAGATATACTTCTTCATTACCCGTTACTGGTGGTTTGTTGAATGGTATCATCAAGCTCCCTTTTTTTAATAAATTTTGCAGGTGTCCCTCCTACTATGGTATAGGGAGCAACATCTTTGACTACTGTACTCCCTGCTGCAACAATGGCACCTTCTCCAATCGTTACTCCTTCTAAAATTGTTGATTTACCGCCTATCCATGAGTGACTCTTGAGAATAATCGGGGCACCACTGTCTTCAAGGTTTAGGGACTTTGAATTATGTCCTGCTGCAAAAAAAGAGACTTCTGGTCCTATGGCGACATTATCTTCAATAATGATTTTTGCATCTTTTATTTTATAGCCGGCATAAAAGCTGCAGCCACGGTTAATACTGACATTTGACCCTATACTGATTTGGCTTGGATATCGAAAATATGTTTTAAAGTCTATATGAACATTAGAACCCATTTTATTAAATATTAATTTGTAAATAGGATATTTGAATAAAAATGGTAATAACTCTAAACAAATAAAGAAAATATTGTAGATATAACTGTAGGTACTTACCAATATTTTTCTTTTACTTATCATCTTCCTCCTCCTATGAAAATAATTATACCCGAAGTTAAAAGGATGGTTCCCAAAATTTTATTTTTATTCAAAGGTTCCTTAAATAAATATACTGAGGCTATTAAAACTGACAGATATACAGAACTCATGATAACAGTAAAGTATTTCAGTTCAATTATTTTCATTAAATAGAAGGATGTAATAATGGCAAATATAAATAAAATATATCCCAAAGACAAAAAGAATATGGTCATGTGTCCTTTTGTCATAGTGGCTTTTTTTAAAAAAATTTGGCCCGTAGTATTTATCATAATTAGAAACAAGCTAATTAATATTACTTTCATAAGTTTTTCTTTCCGATAAGGTATAGGCCGGTAACCATCAACATAAGACCCACTATGTTTGTCAAAGTAATGGTTTCATGAAACAGAAGAACTGCATATAAAAAAATTAATACTTGAACCAGAGAATTAAACGGATAGACTCTGGAAAGTTCATTGTACTGCAAAATAATTTGCCATATATAGGCCCTTGCAATGATGAACCCAAATGCCACAATCATTAAAATTATGCTTAATGTTGGATAAACTGATGCGTATTTGATACTTAAAAAAGAGAGAGATTGCAGGAAAACACCCAAAAGAACCAAATGTACTTTTTTAATTTCTAACATAGTTTAAATCATTTAAATAGTTTATTATAATACTCAATATCTTTTGAAAAATATTGTTTAGCTAATAAAATATTTTTATCACTTTCTGGTGTATTATTGGGGTTGTGGTTAGTTGTTGTGAAAAAGCTGCTTATATTATCATAAAGTAATCGAATCTTTTTAACGCTGGAAGGGGGCAGTTTGCTGAGAAACTCTATAAGCCATTGCTGTCTTAATAGATTCGCCAATAAAGATATATGACCTCGATTACTGGCGTTTATTTTTTTATTTTGAAAGTTTGATTCATTAAAAAAATTATTAACTTCAAGAAAGTTTTCTATTTTTATTAGTAGTTGCAAAGGATTATCTGAAAACAACTTAAAATCAATAATCAATACATGGTTACCATATACTTTTTTGATATCCTCGATCAGGTTTTGGATATCACCATCTTGAATATTGAATGGAATTTCTTTCCCGTCTTCAATTAAAGTATACTTACCTTCTAAAAAATCTTCAAAGGAACATATGGATTTGTCAAAGGTTGCTATTTGTTTATAAAATGAATAAACCCATTCGTCAGGTTTTCTCACAAAAAGCATTACTTTGGCATTCGGATTTATTTCTTTAATTCTTTTATAGCTCTTTAAATTCCTGTCAGCAAAATATAAAGTTTCGGTGTCAATACCTATTTGAGACTCTTCCATTTCTTTGAAGTGCTCTAAAAACCAGTCTAAACTTTTATCTCTATGCAAGCTAAAATAATTTGTTTTTCTTCTAAAAGGAACATATATTTCAGGGTGTCTATTTAAATTGTGATATAAAAATGTTGTCCCCGCTCTTGGCATTCCTATTATATAGGTTATATTTTTTAATCTTTCTTTCAATTTTTTTCCTTGAAACTTTTCATGAATTTGGTTGCATTGCTACCCTCATTGAAAATCAAATCCAATATTGTCACACCATGTTCAAATGGTGGATGCAGTTGACTATACTCCTCATATCCACTGTAATCCATCCATTCTACTGCTATGTTCTCCTGTTTTGCCAAGTTCTCATCAAAATAATCTTTTGCTGCGGGTCCGCTTAAATAGATATCTGCACTACAATCTTTGCAGATTCCAAGAAGTTTTTCTGTTTGACCATCCACAAGATCAAATTCGCTGGACCATCTTATTTTTGTTGATATGCCTAAAATATCATTGATTGCAATAATAAGCTTATAGTTGATTTGGCTGAGGTACGCTTCGTTACTGTTTAAATACAGTTCTTCGAAAATATCTTTATATTCTTTAAAATATTTTGTTTTGCCATAGTTGTGCTTTATAGTCTCCCAATGTTTTTTCCCCCACGTGTCATCACTGATTTTCGTTTCATTTATCTTTTGAAAATATTTGCCTTTTACGTCAACCGGAATACTCAACCACTTTAAGCCCTGCGGTGTTTTTATTTTATTTCTATTTCTCCAGTCTCTTCTGGTATACTGCATGTCATCATAGAGTATAAATTCATCGACCATGTTTATCATGTCAAAATAGCCTTTCCATGGAATATAGTTTGATTGTAATATGGCTATCTTCTTCACAGGTCCCTCTCTAAAACGGCTAAACCAAACCCTTCTTTCCCATATTCATTTCCATTGTATAGCATATATTGGTCTCCTTTATGATCAAAGACAAATGGGTAGCAGATCATTTCGCTGTCCCATCCTACCTCACTTACATCTATTCCGGAATTTTGTTTTCTCTCCCATTTCTGCCCATCCGGGCTATATGCATAACCTATTCTATATTTCGTTCCGTCTCCTGAACGATATGAAAACCACATATGGTAACCATCTGTATCTTTAATTACAGTTGGTCTCGAAAATGCTTGTGCGATTCCTATTTCATAAGGTATTGCCAAACCGTGTTTTTGCCATGTTTCACCATCTTTGGAAGTTGCATACTTTATTACATGTATCATTTCACCGTTTTCACTTGTCCAGTCTATGGTAGAGCCATACCACATTTTATAACTCTCTTCATCCTGCATAACCCAAGAGTAGGAAAGACTTACCGGATCCTCTTCATCAGCTCCAATATATGGTTTGTCAGGAGAAAGTTCTAATGTTTCAAAATCATCATTTACCCTGAATCTTCCTATATCTCCTCTCCAATGGCCACCGTTGCGTATCTGCCAAGCCATAAACTGTATATAGTTTACGCCTTTCACATTATACATATTACCGATACTGATTCCGTGTGAATAGAAACTGTCGTTATCTCCATAAATGAAAACTGCTTCTTTGCAAACATTGATGACGCTCTGTTCTAAAATATCTATGTCCACATACCCGACAGAGGACTTGTTTTCTTTATCTCTACCACTGAAAAACACTCTAAAAATATCATCTCTTAAATGTACTGCAAGAGGATTGGAAGCATGCGATATTAAATATTTGTCTATAGGCTGACAAGAATAAACTTGTCCAAGTTTTTTCCATCTCATTTTTATATGCCTCTTAGTCGGTTGCTAGGTACCCTTGATGCTTCGGTTGCTTTTTCCATATAAACTTTGTTATCTTCTGTATTACCTAAAATGAGTGCGCCGGCACCAATAACATTTGATTTACCGATTTTTATATGATCACGCAATGTGGCATTAACGCCAATAAAGGTATTTTCACCCACCTCTACACCACCAGAAATTACAACATGTGATGTAATAAAACAGTTACTTCGGATGATTGAATGGTGTCCAATATGGTTACCGCTCCACAATGTAACATTGTTGTGTATTGTAACATAAGGTTGAATCGTATTGTCTTCGAGAATAAAGCAGTTTTCACCAATATTTTTGGTAAAAATTGATGCTTTTGTACTAATATAAGAAGCAATTTTATATCCATATGCTTTACACTGTTGATATTTCTCAGTCCGTATTTGATTAAGTTTGCTATATCCAATTGCTATAAAAATTTCATATTTATTTGGAGGGAAAACATCGATTATATGTTCAAAATCAATAACAGGTAGTCCAAACAGGGTTGTTTTCTCTTGAACATAAGATGAATCCGCAGTAAATGCAACGACTTCATATGGACTATCATTTGTAAAATAGTAATAGGCCATTTCTGCCTGTTCTCCAATACCAAAAATAAGTAACTTTTTCATAAATCAATCTCCCTCATATATATGTTTGATAATCGTAAGTGGCCTGTTTTTTACTTCTATAAAAATATGAGCCAAGTAAATTCCAATAATACCCAGAAATAAAATAATCATACCACCAAAAAATGATATTGAAACCATTACAGATGTCCAACCATCAATAACTTTGTGGTTTACAACTTTATTTATAATCAAATATATTATATAGACAATCGAAGTCAATGTAATGAACAAGCCTGTATTAAAAGCAAGCCACAAAGGTTTTGATGAGGCAGAGGTAATAATACGTACAAGAAGTTTTATTTTATCAACCAGTGAATATGTAGTTGGGCTATGACTGTGTTTTTTGACTATTATTCTTTTTGACTCAAATCCGGTTAAAACAGTTAATATACTAAATACCAGTTCCTTTTCCTGGAAACGGATTAAGTTTTTGGTATATCTTTTACTCATGAGACGAACAGTTAAAAAATTATTTGGTATTTTTGTATCACTAAAGAAATTAAATAGAGAATAAAATAGTTTACCGCTCCACCTTTCAAACCAGCTACCTTTTCTATTTTTTTGTATACCGTAAACCATATCGACATTTATATCGGTTTGAATCTCTTGCCAAAACTTACCCAATAGTTCAGGTTCCTCCTCAAGGTCACTATCTATCAAAAAAACAAAATCACCCTCGGCATGGGAAAGTCCGGTCATAATAGCTTTGTGGTGGCCAAAGTTTCTTGAAAGTTCTATCACTTTTACCTTGCTGTCTTTTTTATATAACTCGACAGCTTTTTGAAGGCTATCATCCGGACTGCCGTCATCGACAAAGATAATTTCATAGTCGTCTGTTATTTTTTTAGCCTCTTTGCTAATCCGTTCATAAAACTCATCAATATATAAAGAAGATTTATAGAGGGTTGTTACAATAGAAAGTTGCATAATGGTCTATCCTCAATTCTTTTGATAAGAGATTATGGTAAAAAGCTTCAAATCCTTATTTTACAATGAACCATGGATTAAGAAGATTCTCTTTATTGTACTTCATGGGTTCGGGGGTCAGAGCCTGGGGGTCATACTGATAGGTCATCTTTCCGCTCTCTCTGACAATAGCATCTGCCGCTGCGGTATCCCACTCCATGGTGGGAGCAAGACGCGGATAGATATCGGCACTGCCTTCTGCTACCATGACCAGCTTGAGAGAACTTCCTTTGGAAACCTGTTCTATCTGCTCTGTATCTTTTGCCAGGGTATCAATGAACGCTTGTGTCTCTTCGGAAAGGTGTGATTTGGATGCTACAACCTTTAGTAATTTTTCGGGTGCGGTGTTGGTCTCCAGCGGCAGTTTCTGTCCGTTCTTGAAAGCACCTTCACCCTGTTTTGCATAGTACATTTCACCAAGTGCAGGTGCATAGACCACACCGAGTACGGGAGTCTCTTTGTGAATAAGTGCAATATTGACGGTAAATTCACCGTTTTTCTTGATGAACTCTTTTGTGCCGTCAATGGGGTCTATGCACCAATAGTACTCCCAGTTTTTCCTTGTCTCGTAAGGGATCTCTTTCCCCTCTTCCGACATAATGGGAATACTTTTAAATGTTGAATGTTGAATGTTGAGTGTTGAATTAAGAGCTTCAAGTCTTGCCATGATAATCTCATTGGATTTTAAGTCGGCTTCTGTCAAAGGAGACTTGTCATCTTTGTAATCTATCTGAAAGTCTTTAGCATAAATCTCCATGATCGCATCACCGGCCTCTTTGGCAATGGAAATGATATTTTCTATCTGTATATTTTTAAGCATCTAGGTAATTCTTCTTTTTTAAATAGTTGATGACCTGCAATACAGCGTCTTCAATAGATATTTTATCGTTTTTTATATGTATTTCCGGTGTGTCCGGTGCTTCATAGGGGGAGTCGATGCCGGTAAAGTTGGGTATCTCGCCTTTGCGTGCTTTCTTGTAGAGCCCTTTGGGGTCCCTCTGTTCGCATACCTCAAGCGGCGTATCTACGAAAACTTCAATGAACTCTCCCTCTTCAACCAACTGCCGTACCATGTCACGGTCTTTTTGGAAAGGTGAGATGAACGCAGTAAGTACGATGAGCCCCGCATCGACAAAGAGTTTGGAAACCTCTCCGATGCGCCGTATGTTCTCGATGCGGTCTTCATCCGAGAAGGTAAGCCCCTTGTTGAGTCCCATACGGATGTTGTCACCATCAAGCAGGTAGGTGTGTTTCTTCTGTTCTAGCAGTGCTGCTTCCACGGCATTGGCAATGGTCGATTTGCCTGAACCGCTCAGCCCGGTGAACCAGAGGATGCAGGGCTTTTGCTGTTTGATCTGCGCACGTTCGGCTTTCGTGACATGGTGATCGTGCCAGACGACGTTTCCGGAGGCAACAGAGTTCGGAGTTCGGGGTTCGGGGTTCGGAGATTTCATATCATCTTTTCCTGTTTTACCTGCTGCAGTTTTGTCAGCATAGCCAAAAGCTTGTCAGCAGTTTCAATCCAATCTTTTCCTGTTTTTTTCTCAAGATAACCGATATCCATAGCAATATAAGTTTGTGTCGAAAATTCGGCAACGGACCCTTTTGCGATGTCCAAAAATCTGATTTGATCTTTAAGCGACATTTTTTCAAGCCCTTCAGCAATATTACTGGGAATCGACAGACTTGCGCGTGTAATTTGGTCTTTAAAACCATAATCTTTACAGGTTGCAAACGCCTTGTAAACATTCGCCGACAATCGTGCACTCATTTTCCAAACATCAAGTTTCTCACACTTCATCTTCCCTCCTCTTTTCCTGAACCCCGAAACCGGAACCCAGAACTCTATTTCACATAATGTTTCTTTACATATTTGACAATGTATGCTGCGGCTTCATCGGCACTCATACTGTCCGTATCGATGACGATTTCGGCACGCTGCGGCTCTTCGTAGATATCGTTGATGCCTGAGAAGTTCTGAAGTTCTCCCTTAAGGGCCTTCTCGTAGACACCCTTGTAGTCACGCTGTTTGCAGGTTTCGATGTCTGCTTTGACATAGACGACAATGTTGTTTTTGACCATCTCCCTGATGGCTTTCCGTGACTCCCGGTAGGGGGAGACAAAGGAGGCTACCGTGGAGATGGAATTCTTCTGCAGGGTTTTGATGAGGTGGGCAATACGGATCATATGGCGGTTGCGGTCTTCTCTTGTGTAGCCAATGTTGGGCACCAGCTCCCTGATGTCTTTTGAGTCTATCCTCTCGATAGGGATGTGAAGCTTCTCCAGTTCCTCGTAGACTTTGTCCGCAATGGTTGTTTTGCCTGAAAGCGGCAGCCCGGTGAACCAAAGGTTGAAAGGTTCGATCTTCTTCTTGCCCCAGTGGATATTCTGCCACACCTTTTCATGCCCCCAGTAGAGGGCTACTTTCAGTACAGTCTCAATGAGTCCTGCGGCGATGGCAAGGTCGAGCCTGCCAAAGAAGACATAGACGATGATGATGGTCGTGGTGGTCGCTACGATTCTCCAGCTGATACCTTTGACGATGGAGCGGGTGTTGGTCTCTTTGTACATTCAAAGTGCCTTTGAATGAGGGTTCGGGGTTCGGGGTTCGGGGTTCGGATAAATAATACCGTTCATTCTTCTTACACCTGAACTCTGAACTCTGAACCCTGAACTCAACATTTTTTACACTCCCACTCTGGGAAATTGTCTCTGATGTACTGGTTGAGCGCCCGCTCTGCATCGGTATATTCGCGTGTGGTCCGTTTCTGAATATCTTCTTCCCTCCGGCTTACTCCCACGATCATCCCCGCACCGACTGTATTGTTGGTAATGCGGTCGATGACAATGAAGGAGCCGGTCAGGCGGTTCTCTTTGTAGGGATCTGCCGCAATAGGCTGGGTAAGGACCATCTTGCACGAAGCGATGTCGTTCAGGCCCAGTTTGTGGACACTCTGTCTCTCATAGGTGTTGACATCCACTTTGTAGTTGATATGTTCGAAATTGCCGCTTACGACGCTGGTGGCACGCTTGATGTCATAGACTGTTCCGGGTTCCATCGGGGTTTCATCCATCCAGACAAGCATCACTTTAAGCGAGTTGGAGACACGGGGGAGGGCTTTGGTATGGACGATCATATCACCCCTGGAGATGTCGACCTCCTCTTCAGTTGTTAGCGTAACAGCCATAGGGGCATAGGCTTCCTCTGTCGTGACCTCTCTGTTCTTCTCCGTGATCTCCCCGGCATTGATAATGCTTTTTATTTTGGTGGTTTTGCCTGAGGGAAGTACCGTAATCTCATCACCCACCCTGACGGAGCCTGCTGCAATAGTACCGCAGAAGCCTCTGAAATCAAGGTTGGGGCGGTTGACGTACTGGACAGGGAAACGGAAGTTTTCTGCTGTCTCTTTCCTTGAAATATCCATAGTGTCAAGAAGTTCCAGCAGGGGTTTCCCGTCATACCATGGCGTGTTTTCGCTCTTCTCTACAACGTTGTCACCGTCAAGAGCACTGAGCGGGATGTAGTAGGTTGACGGTCGATGGTCGATGGTCGATGGCAATTGGTCGAGTACTTCCGTTTCATAGGCTTGCTTTATCTCTTCGAAGCGTTCCTGTGAAAAATCAACGAGATCCATTTTGTTGATAGCAACGATAATATGGCGAATACCGAGTAAGTCAACGATGAAGCTGTGTCTTCTTGTCTGCGTCAAGATACCTTTTCTGGCATCGATGAGGATGATGGCAACATCCGCTGTGGAAGCACCCGTGACCATGTTCCTTGTGTACTGTTCGTGTCCCGGAGTGTCGGCGATGATGTATTTGCGTCTGTCGGTTGCAAAGAAGCGGTAGGCAACATCGATGGTGATGCCCTGTTCGCGTTCGCTCTGCAGACCGTCAACGAGCAGAGCCATATCGATCTTCTCTCCGGTAGTGCCGTACTTTTTGCTTTCACTCTCTGCGGCAGCCAGCTGATCCTCAAAGATCATTTTGCTGTCATAGAGCAGACGTCCGATGAGCGTACTTTTCCCGTCATCGACACTCCCGCAGGTCAGAAAGCGGAGCATGTCTTTGTTCTCGTGCTCTTTGAGGTAAGACTCAATATCGGCGGCAATCTTGTTCTCTACAGACATATAGCACCCCTCTCATTCAACATCCAACATTCAACATTCAACATTTTAAAAGTACCCCTCTATTTTTTTCATCTCCATCGCACCCTCCTGGTCCTTGTCAATCAGGCGGCCCTCCCGTTCACTGCTGGTAGAGAGCAGCATCTCCTTGATGATCTCCGGCAGGGTGGAAGCAGTGGAGTTGATGGCACCGGTGAGTGGGTAGCACCCCAGAGTTCTGAAGCGCACCATCTCTTTTTTCGCTTTTTTTCTGAGTGCTTCGGGCATACGTTCATCATCGACCATGATCTTGGTACCCTCATACTCGACAACGTCACGTTCCTTGGCGAAGTAGAGTGAAGGGATGGGAATCCCTTCAAGATAGATATACTGCCATACATCCAGTTCTGTCCAGTTGCTGATGGGGAAAACACGAACGCTTTCGCCTTTGTTGATACGGGTGTTGTAGATGTTCCAGAGCTCCGGTCTCTGGTTCTTTGGATCCCAGCGGTGGTGTTTGTCGCGGAAAGAGAAGATACGCTCTTTGGCACGTGACTTCTCTTCGTCACGTCTTGCACCGCCGATAATGGCATCGTAGCCGCCTGCATTGAGGGCCTGTTTGAGCCCCTCGGTTTTCATGATGTCGGTATGCACTTTGGAGCCGTGTTCAAAGGGGGAGATGTTCATCTCTTTGCCTTTGGGGTTGGAGTGGACCACAAGATCGAACCCGAGCTCTTTGGCACGCTGGTCACGAAACTCGATCATTTCACGGAACTTCCAGAGTGTGTCTACGTGGAGCATGGGGAAAGGCGGTTTTCCGGGAGCAAAGGCTTTCATAGCAAGGTGAAGCATGACAGAAGAGTCTTTGCCCACGGAGTACATCATAACGGGGTTGGTAAACTCTGCAGCAACTTCACGCAGAATATGGATGGATTCGGCTTCGAGCTGTTTGAGGTGTGTGAGGCGTTGTTCATTGATCATCGCAGTTCCTTATATTTGTTAAGATACCACTCTACTGTTTTTATTATACCGCTTTCAAAGTTTTCATCCGCTTTCCAACCAAGCTCGTTCTCTATCTTTGTGGCATCGATAGCATAGCGGCGGTCATGGCCTGCACGGTCTTGAACGAAAGTTATCAAATCTTGATAAGATTTGAGTGATTTGTTATTGGTAATTAGTAATTGGTTTTTATTTGGTGGCACTTTCTTATCCAGGATTTTACAAATAGTATCTACGATTTGCAAATTGGTACGTTCGTTGCGACCACCTATGTTGTAGACTTCGCCTTTTTTACCGGCGTGATAGACAAGGTCGATGCCTTTGCAGTGGTCGAGCACATAGAGCCAGTCACGGATATTCTTTCCGTCACCGTAGATGGGAATGGGCTCACCTGCCAGGGCTTTTCGAATGATGGTAGGAATGAGCTTTTCATCGTGCTGCTTTGGACCGTAGTTGTTGGAGCAGTTGGTAATGACACAGTCCATACCGTAGGTCTCTACGTAGCTGCGCACGAGCATATCGCTGGAGGCTTTGGAAGCAGAGTAAGGCGAGTTGGGTGCATAGGGTGTCTCTTCGGTAAAGAGGTTGTTTGGATCGTCACTGAGGGTGCCGTAGACCTCATCGGTGGAGATGTGATGAAATCTCGGTAGCGAGATTTCTGGTGAATAGTGAATAGTGAATAGTGAAGAGTTATTGTGGTCAGCTTCGCTTCCTTCACCCATTTTCAATTTATCATTTTTAATTCCCTTCAAATACCTATCTTTGTATTTGAAGGGGCTTTTCATCCAATGTTTGTAGGCAACATCGAGGAGGGTAAAGGTGCCGTTTACATTTGTCTCTACAAAGATACTCGGATTTTTGATGGAGTTGTCTACATGGCTTTCTGCTGCGAAGTGGATCACTCCTTGGATGTCATATTCATTGAAGATGAATTCTACGAGTTCACGGTTGCAGATATCCCCTTTGATGAACTTGTATCGTGGATGGTTTTCCACCTCTTTGAGGTTTTTGAGGTTTCCGGCATAGGTGAGAAGATCGAGATTGACAATGTTATAGTTTGCATATTTTTCCAAAAAGTAGGGTACAAAGTTACTGCCTATGAATCCTGCGCATCCCGTTACTAAAATAGTTTTGTTGGCATTATCGAACATCGTTATATCTCTTCTTCAGCTATTTCAAGCAGGTATTGGCCATAATTGGTTTTTTTGAGCGGTTTTGCAAGGTTGATCAGTTGTGATTTGGAGATCCATCCATTCCGGTAGGCTATCTCTTCGATGCAGGCAATTTTATAGCCCTGTCTGTGTTCCACTGTTTGTACAAAGAGAGATGCTTCCATCAATGAGTCATGTGTTCCCGTGTCGAGCCATGCAAACCCTCTTCCCAAACGTTCAACATGTAGCTTTCCTCGTTTTAAATACTCCTCATTGACAGAAGTGATTTCCAGTTCGCCCCTTTGGGAAGGTTTGATGTTTTTGGCAATTTCAATGACATCGTTATCGTAAAAATAGAGCCCTGTGACAGCAAAGTTTGACTTTGGTTTGGAAGGCTTCTCTTCTATACTTACAGCTTTTTTGTTTTCATCGAATGCAACGACGCCAAAGCGTTCAGGGTCTTTGACCTGGTATCCAAAAACGGTTGCCCCCTCTTTTCGGGCTGCTGCATTTTTCAAAATAGGTGAAAACCTCTGTCCGTAATAGATGTTGTCGCCAAGGATCAGGCATACATTATCATCTCCGATAAATGTTTCACCCAAAATAAATGCTTGTGCCAGGCCATCCGGGGAGGGTTGTGCAACATATGAGAAAGAGATACCCAATTCATGGCCGCTTCCCAATATCTCTTTGAACCTTGGCAGGTCATGAGGCGTTGAAATGATCAATATTTCTTTGATACCGGCCAGCATCAAAACCGAGAGTGGGTAATAGATCATAGGTTTGTCATAGACAGGAAGCAGTTGTTTGCTCACACCCTTGGTAACAGGATAAAGGCGTGTACCGCTTCCCCCTGCTAAAATTATACCTTTCATTTTGCTACTTTCTCTCCAATATTCTCAATATACCACTCAATCGCCTCTTCCATGCCTTGATAGATATCGTGTGTCGGTTCATAACCGACTATCCTTTTTGCCTTTGAGATATCGGCATTGGAGTGGCGAATATCACCCGGGCGGAAATCTCGATAGATCGGAGATTGATTAATTTTGAATTTTGAATTTTGAATTTTAAATTGGTTGTTGAGTTGATCTTTGATGAGCTCGAAAAGTTCGTTGAGGGTGTTTCTGCCACCAACTGCTACATTGAAGGCTTCTCCGAATGCTTCAGGGTTCTCTGTCAGGCCAGCAAGGATATTCATCTGGATAACATTGTCTATGTAAGTGAAGTCACGACTGGTTTCACCGTCGCCGTTGATGAACACATCTTCGCTTTTGAGCATGGATGCAACCCATTTTGGGATGACCGCTGCATAAGCACCGTTAGGGTCCTGTCGTCTTCCAAATACATTGAAGTAACGCAACCCCAGTGTCTCCATACCGTAGACCTTGTAAAAGACAGAACCATAAAGCTCGTTGGTCGCTTTCATCGCGGCATATGGTGAAAGAACATTGCCTGTTCTCTCTTCAACCTTCGGAAGCTCTTTTGAGTCACCGTAAACAGAGCTGGAGCTTGCATAAACGAACCGTTTAATACCAGCATCTTTCGCAGCGGTTATCATATTTAGAAAACCTGTTATGTTTGAACGGTTCGAAGTGATAGGGTCATCGATGGAACGAGGAACCGAGCCAAGTGCCGCCTGATGTAAAACGATGTCCACACCTTCACACGCTTTTTTGCAGGTTTCCATATCGGCAATATCGCCTTCTATAAAAGTGAAGTGCTTTGCATTCTCTTCACCTACTTGAGAAAGTACGTCATCGATGTTGTGCTGATACCCTGTAGAGAAGTTGTCCAGACCGATCACTTTCTGGTTATGGTTCAGGAGAAACTCGGTGAGGTTGGAGCCGATGAAACCGGCATTACCGGTAATAAGCCACGTTTTCTGCTCTGTTTTAAATGTCTCTAATAGTTTTTCGAATGCTGTCATTTTGAGTTTCCTTTTACCTTTTTAATACTTCTGCTAACTTTGGCAAAACCTAAGTTAAATTCAAACTTTGTAGTTGTTTCTATCACTTCACCATCTTCACTATCTTCTAGAACATCAGGTTCAATATCGATAATCTCCTCCAGGATTTTGTTTGAGCTTTGTGCCAACTCTTTTTGGACCGATTCATCGGTAGTTTTCATAATAGCATTGATGTTTCGTGAAAGCTCTCTGATCTTGGCAAACGTTTCGATAATACTGAAAGTTGCACTGACAGCTTGTGGGCTTTTAAGCACGGTTGCCACCATGTAAAGACCTTTTTCTGTAAAAACCCATGGGTTGGTACCGCCATACTGCTTTTTTGAAGGGGTCACATTTTGTGACACCAAGATATTTAACTCTTCATCTGAAACCTGATACGCATAATCTGTTGGAAACTTTTCAATATTTCTTTTGATCTGCTGTCTTAGCTTTTTTGGCTCGACACCATAGAGAGAAGCTACATCTTTATCGAGCAGCACCAACGTACTTCTCAATGTGATGAGTTTTTTTTCCAGCGTCTCAAATTTTACTACGTGCATAGCGCTAAAGCTTTCCGTCACTTTCTTTTAGTTTTGATTTAATGTCATAGATAACTGTATCGTTGCCGTTTTTCAGGGCTTCAATATCAAGTTCGTCAAACTTGTCGTGTGCCACGGCTAAGACGATTGCATCGAATTTTCCCTCTGGAGAATAGAGAAGATCCAGGTCATATTCCCTTTTGACCTCTTTGGGATCAGCCCAGGGGTCATACACGACAACATCTGTTCCAAACTCTTGAAGTTCACGGATGACATCGATGACTCTTGAGTTTCTGATATCCGGACAGTTCTCTTTAAAGGTGATGCCAAGTACAAGCACTTTTGCACCTGCAATCTTGTGTTCTTTCTGGATAAGGAGTTTGAGTACCTGGTTTGCGACGTACATACCCATGTTATCATTTAGTCGACGACCAGCAAGGATGATCTCTGGATTGTAGCCTACCTCCTGTGCTTTATGTGTCAGATAGTAGGGATCTACGCCGATACAATGCCCGCCGACAAGTCCCGGACGGAACGGTAGGAAGTTCCACTTGGTACCGGCAGCTTCGAGTACTGCTTCTGTATCGATGCCGAGTTTGTTGAAGATGATGGCCAGTTCATTGACAAAAGCGATGTTGATGTCGCGCTGGGAGTTCTCAATGACTTTTGCCGCTTCAGCCACTTTGATGGTAGGTGCCAGGTGGGTACCGGCTGTAATGACGGAAGCATAAAGATCATCGACAACCTTGCCTATCTCGGGTGTTGAGCCTGAAGTCACTTTCAGTATCTTGGTGACTGTATGTTCCTTGTCTCCAGGGTTTATTCGTTCCGGAGAGTAACCACAGAAAAAATCTTTGTTGAATTTCAGCCTGGAGAACTTTTCAAGTACAGGCACACAGTCCTCTTCCGTTGCACCGGGATAGACTGTTGACTCATAGATGACGATGTCACCCTTTTTCAGTACTTTTCCAATGGATTCACTCGCTTTGATAAGCGGTGTCAGGTCCGGACGTTTATGCTCATCGATGGGGGTGGGTACAGTTACGATGTAGATGTTACAGTCAGCAATATCTTCGAGTTGATTGGTGAACTCCATACCGTTGTCAATCGCTTCATTGACCTGTTCGTCACTAAGCTCCAGAGTACGGTCGTGTCCGCTTCGAAGCTCATCTATACGCCACTGTGCAATATCAAAACCGACCACTTTGTACTTTTCGCTGAACGCATGTGCTAATGGTAAACCTACATATCCGAGGCCGATAACGGCAATCTTGTGACTCATCTTCATCCCTTTGATTGATTGTAAAAATAGTTAGTTGCTTCGACAAATCCGTCAACGGACCCGCAGTCGAACCGCTTGCCTTTGAATTTGTAGGCGATGACCTTGCCGTTCTTGGCTTGCTCGAGCAGGGCATCGGTAATCTGTATCTCTCCGCCTTTGCCGGGTTTGGTATTGCGAAGAATGTCGAAGATATCCGGTGTGAGAATATAGCGGCCGATGATGGCCATGTTGGTAGGTGCATCTTTTGGGTCTGGCTTCTCTACCATGTCCGTGACACGGTAGGTATCGTCACTGTTGTCGACAAGGTTGCCGGCGATAATGCCGTACTTGTGGGTTTGGTTCATGGGCACCTCTTCAATAGCGACGACAGAGCATTGGTACTTCTCGAAAACTTCAATCATTTGAGTGAGAATTCCTTTGGAATTCTCTGTTATTGGTGTATTGGTGTATTGGTTATTGGGAAGTGAAGATTCCGGATTGGGGTCTGGAGTGACGGGTGGGGTGCAGAGGTCGTCGGCAAGGATGACGGCGAAGGGTTCGCTGCCGATGAGTGTTTCTCCCGTGAGGATGGCATGTCCCAGGCCCTTCATCTCCAACTGTCTGGTGTAGGAGAAGGTACACTTTGTGATCAGGTCACGAATTTCGTTGAGCAGCGGTTCTTTGGAGGTGCCTTTGATCTGGTGTTCGAGCTCGTAACTGATGTCGAAGTGATCCTCGATGGCGCGTTTGCCCCGTCCGGTGACGATGGCCATGGTGGTAATGCCCGCTTCAAGAGCCTCTTCGACACCGTACTGGATGAGCGGTTTGGTCAGTACCGGCAGCATCTCTTTGGGGGTTGCCTTGGTGGCGGGAAGAAAGCGGGTGCCGTAGCCGGCTGCGGGGAAGAGACACTTCTTGATCATCGGAGCCTCCGTAGGAGACGGTTATTGGTTACTGGTGTATTGGTCATTGGGTGTGATCCCCCCCCCATTTGTCTAGAATTATTGGAGGTATTATAGCGAAAAGAGTATTAGCGTTGAGGTGGGGGAGGATTGAGGGGTAAGTACTGAGGTTTAAGGGAAAGCTTGGGATGCGTGTTTGGAAACAGTTGAGACCATTGAAGAGGTATATCAAAAAATAGAAAGTGTATCCAAATGTAACATGCTTAAATTTATATTATCATAAAATAGATAGATTTACTTATATATTAAAATCTGTTTAATATTTGGATTTTTATAATTTGCGTTTGAAAGCCAAAACTGCCGTGAGGCGGTGACGGAAAGCCACGGGTCTGCCGGTGCTTGTGTATGCAGACAGCCGGGTTGCATCAATTTTTTTTGACAGGAAAAGAGGATGAGACCCGTGTTTTTTTCTCTGCTTGCAGTTGTGGCACTGCAGGCACTCCCTATTGGAAAAGTATTGACCGATCCGTTGCGTTATGATACGCAGCGCAGAATCTACGAAGCACAGCAGCGTCAAGCGCAAGATAGCTCGGCAGAAACATATACACCTTTGGCACAGCACCCATTGAAAAAAGCTGACCGCAATGCCACCTGTGTGACGCTGAAGCAGATCGATACCAGTGCGATCCGTCTCATTGATAGGCAGAAACTGCAGGCGATTGTTGCACCCCACCTCAACCACTGCAACACGATGGCTGACATTCAGAATCTCATTAGAAGCATCAACAATCTCTACATCGAGAAAGCATATATCACCTCGATGGCATACCTCAAGCCGCAGGATATCGCTTCCGGAAAACTTGTTATTTCGGCAGTGGAGGGGAAAATCGAAGATGTAGAGGGGAAAGGAGTAAAGCCCGATCTTGTCTTCTGGGGTGCCAAAGATAAACCCCTGAATCTGCGTGAACTGGAAACAGGTATCGAGCAGCTCAACCGTCTGGAGTCGAAAACGGTGACGATGGCACTGGAGCCGGGGAGCAAGACCGGTTACTCCAGGGTGCTGCTTGAGGGCAGACAAAACGGTTTTCCTTTGCATGGATCGCTGGGTGTCAACAACTACGGTACAGAGGCTTCCGGCAGGGTGCAGTTTTCGGGCACACTGTACTGGGAAGACCCTCTTGGGTGGAACGACATACTTACGCTCAATCTCAACACGACCGACAGGCAGGAGAGCGACAACCGTTCGCTTGGCAGCAGTATCGGCTACGCCATTCCCGTCGGGCGTGCCTATCTGCAGTTGCGTTACTACCGTTTCGACTACACGCAGATCGTCAATGGCCTGAATAAAGACTACCTCTCCGAAGGGGAAAGCCGCAATGTGATGCTGCGTATAGACTACAAACTCTTTCATGGTGCCAACAGCCGCGGGGAGTGTTTTATGGCACTTGAGCGCAAACGCAACGACAACTACCTTGCCGGTGTCTATCTGGAGAATTCAAGCAGTGTGCTGAGTGTGCTGCAGGCAGGCTATACCCATACGGTAAGCGGGAAAACGTGGCATGGATATGCGACACTCACCTACCATAGGGGTGTGCCGTGGTTTGATGCGACCGGCGGTGCTTTTGCAGAGCCTACTTTTGACAAGGCAACGCTTTCGATTCTTTTTTCGCAGGAGTGGTTCACTGGAACTGACCATCCGGTCTCCTACACTTTCAGCTTTTATGGACAATTGGCGCCAGAGGACATCATTGCAACCGAGCAGATAGGTATAGGCGGCCCATACAGCGTAAGGGGGTTCAGAAATGAGGAGCAGCTCTCCGGCAATAACGGTTTTTACCTGCGTAACGAATGGTCGGTCACCTATCCGGTTTCAAGCTTCTTCTTTTCACCTTTTGTATCGTTCGACTACGGAGTGGTGGAGGAGAACGATTACAGTTACGGCGGTCGCATCGCCGGACTTGGCATAGGGTTTCGACTGCAAGAGAAACAGTGGATGCTCTCTCTGTCTGCCTCAAAGTCTGTGGCAGACTCCAACCATATTGCCTATCGGCCCAATGGGGATATGGTCGTAAAAGATGACAAACCCTTTTTGGGATTCGAACTTACCTACCGTTTTTAGGAGCAGAAGATGTTGAAACGATACACCTTTTTTTTCTGGACAGCAGTATGTACAGCAGGACCGATTGTGCTTGATCCTGCCGGGCAGAACCGTGCGGGTCACACGATGCTCGACCATGCGGCGAATGGCGTAGATGTGGTCAATATCGCCAGACCCAATGCCGATGGTGTCTCCCACAACACCTACATCAAATTCAATGTCCCCACCCAGGGGGTGATTCTCAACAATGCCAGAAGTGAGACCCGCACAGAGCTGGCAGGGTACATCTACGGAAACGAGAATGTCAAAAACGGTGAGGCAGCGCTGATTCTCAACGAAGTGACCGGAACCAACCGTACGCAGATGAACGGCTATCTTGAGGTGGCGGGAAAGGCGGCGGATGTGATTGTCGCCAACCCAAACGGCATCAGTGTCAACGGCGGGGGCTTCATCAACATTCCAAAGGCGACACTGACAACAGGAAAGGTGCATATGGAAGCGGGCCGGCCAGCCTTTGAGGTGCGTCAGGGTGACATCGACATCAACGGCAAAGGGCTTGATGCTTCGACAACCGACAAGCTGGCACTCTATACCAAGGCACTCAAACTCAATGCGAAACTGCATGCCAAAGATCTGGATGTGGTAACAGGCTCCAACCGTATCGGTTCAAGCGGGGATGTTACAGTATTGGAGGGGGGTGGGAAGTCCTCAGAGGTGTTCAGTATCGATTCAACGGCACTTGGCGGCATCTATGCCGATACGATCCGCCTAATGGGTACCCAGAAAGGGGTGGGAGTGAACCTGCCCGGTTAGATATTGGTACAGGATCGTCTGCAGCTAAGCAGTGACGGGAAGATTGTTGTGGGCAAGGCCGTAAGTGGCGGTACGGTGGATATTGAAAGCCGCCACAATTCGGTAGAAATAGAGGGTGGCATATACGGTACCGAAGTGGCACTCTCTGCTGCAAAAGAGCTCCATAACAGGGGGAACATAGGTGCAAATAGAGATATATCGGTATCAGCTGAGCAGATCAAAAATGATGGAATAGTCGCTTCCGGGGTTGACGAAAGTTTTACGGTAAACGGACCTGGAACAACAGGGCTGAAAGCAGAGAAGCTTCTTGAAAACAGCGGAACACTTTTTGCATCATATACGATGGATATAGATGCAGAACAGATGGTCAATGACGGGGCTGTCGCTTCAAGAGGGTCGATGCGGTTGTCGGGAGAGACGCTTCTGAACAGGCAAACTCTTTATTCGGAAGAGTCTATGTCACTGCAGTTGCGGAGACTGCTGAAAAACTTCAGTGAGATCTATTCGGGAGGTGACCTGTCCATTGGATCGGAGGTACAGCCTGTTGGACGACTGGAAAATAGTACCGGTTCGATTGTTTCTGAAGGAGCGATGTCGCTGGTAGCATCGGAAATACTGAATGAGGGTGAGACGCAGATAGATTACGATGTTTTTTATCAGAATCTGATTACAGGCACTCTGATGAGTCGTGCTGAAAAACAGCGATGGATACGCTACAGGGCGGGGTACCGTGAATTTGGAGATGAAGATTTCTCCGGCGTAAACAGTGTGCTTCGTGCGTACGGCTTACTTGGGAAGGTTGTGGCGGTGTATGGCAGTGCCCCGCATCGTGAAGGCAGTTCCGGCATCGGGGATGATGACGAGTCGCATGCCGTAGCATGGACAGAGTTCAAAACCATTGTAGAGGATCGTTCCACTACAGTTCCCGCACTTATTTCAAGCGGTAAAACGATGTCTGTGAAGGCAGAATATCTGAGAAACAAAGATGCGACTATTGCCGCGGCGGAAAACTTCTATTTGGATGTTGATACCGTGGACAACACGCCTACAGGCGAAGAGGTCAATCTCTATCGGACCGTTAATACCGTAGCGTGGTACTTTATCGATAATGACTGGGATACCGATGACGATACGGCACTGGGTATCTACTATCGAGAGGTAAACGCAGGGAGACAGCATGTCGGGGGAACCTCAAAGATCCTTGCAGGCGGTACGATTATCGGTACGGGAAATATTCTGAATAATGGTTCATCTTCAGGAAGTATTATCGACACTTCGCTGGCTTCTTTTGGAAATGGAGGTCTGCAAAGTGGCAGGGATGACTTTGAAATAACGCTGCCTCAGGGAAGCAATGGCATATTTGTGGTGAATGCAGATCCGGAGGGGCCTCTCATAGAGACCAATCCGCTCTATACCGACTACAATAATTTTGTCAGTTCGGAGTATATGCTCGCACGGCTTGGCTATGACGCCATGGGGCAGACACGGCGCCTTGGAGATGCGCTTTACGAGACGCAGCTGATACGCGACGCGGTGATGGCGCAGACGGGCAGACGGTTTATTGTCGATACCGACAGTGACAATACGCAGTATGCCACACTGATGGAGAACGGTGTACGCTACGCCAAAAAGTACGGTTTGAAAGTGGGTGAACACCTGGATGACGAAGCGCGTGAAAATCTTGAAGAGGATATGGTGTGGCTTGAAGAGCGTACCGTGGAGGGCCAGAAGGTATTGGTACCGGTACTTTACCTTGCGAGTAACAGAAAAAGGGATGCGGGTGGTGCATTGATCGCTGGACAGACGGTGGCACTCTCTCTGGAGGGAACGCTGCAGAACAGTGGCAGGGTTTCAGCAGAGCAGGATGTCTATCTCTCTGCCGACCGTGCGGTGAACGATCATGGCACTATCGCTTCAGGCGGAGCGGTCGATATCGATACAAGGGGTGACATAGAAAACCTTTCCGGAACTATCCAAGGCCGTGATGTTATGTTGAGAAGCCGGGAGGGGAGTATTGTCAACAGAACGCTTCATCGTGATGCCGGATCAGATGCTTACGCTTTTACTGTCGTCGATATACCCGCGAGTATTACGGCCCAAAACGGTCTGCTTCTGATGGAGGCGGCAAAGGATATCGAAGTCACTGCAGCATCCATTGAAGGGAAAACGGCGGCAGTACTTCAGGCGGGCGGAGTTATTGATGTCAGGAGTATAGCGCGCAATGAAGATTTTCTGATAGTGCATGAGAATGGTTACACTCAGCAGAAGCATCGTACATATGCAACAAGTATGCTGCATTCCGATGGACTGCTCCAGCTTGGAGCTGCAAATAATATAACCCTGGAGGCGGCAGATTTGAAAGCGGAGCGTACAGTGATTGCTGCGGGGAACAGCGTTGATGTTACATCTGTTGTGGAAAGCAACTACCGGCTGGAGCACAATGAGAACATCGACCTGCTTGAAAGCAACAGTGCAACCGATATGCAGCTGCGGCAGCATGTTGTGGGCACCTCCATCGATGCATCCAATATTTATATTGACAGTACCAAAGGGGTTTCGCTTGAGTCGGTAATGCTGTCGGCCAGAGAGGGGATGCTGATACGTTCAGAGCAGGGCAGGGTCAAGTTTGGTACCAAAGCCTACACGAACGCTTCGATACAGCTGCGTGAAAGCAGTACCCTGGGTGGGCTGTTCCAGGAGCGCTCATTGCGTGAGCAGAGTGAAACGCTGCTTACCGGTACGACAGCACTGGCACAAAACCATATCGTCGTCAACGGAAAAAATATCGATATGGAAGCGGCAGCACTCTCTGTACAAAATGGCGCTTTGCTCCTTGAAGCCGAAGAGAATATCGATATACACTTCGGGCTGGAGCAGTTTGAAACCCGTACTGGGGAAACAAAACGGGGGCTTGCGCTTGGCATAGATGGAGGGAAAATGACCTTTGCCAAAGAGGAGAAGTTCCAAAGCAATATGGTCTCAATGCGCAATAAGGCTTCTATATTGAATGCTTCGGATCTTCTGCTCAAAAGCGGGAAAGATACAACGGTGGCCGCTTTGCATATTGTGGCAGGAAACGCCAAAGTCGATGCCAGCGGGGATTTCAACTTGCTCAGCGGCAAAGATGTGACACGCTACAGTGAAGCCCGCTCGAAAACAGAGATTGGCGTGGCGTTTACGCTCAACAGCCGTGAAGCTTCTCTCTTTGCCGGCTACTGGAAAGATACGGAAGGAACGAGTATGTTGCGCAGTGATGCGGCAGTTGCAACACTGCAGGCCAGGAATGTGGATATCGATGCTGAAAACACCAATATTGTCGGCTCCAAAATAAGCTGCGACAACATTGCTATCGCTTCACAGAATATTCATATTGTCTCTGATAACGCATGGGTGCAGAGTGAATCGTACAGCCGCTCAGTCCGTGCAGGCGTGGAAGTGGGTGTCAGACAGCACCTCTCAGATGTGATCGATGCGGTCAGTGCAGTCGGCAAAGCCAAAGATGCTACTGCAAAAGCATCCCGTACACTGCAGGCGTACGACGCACTTGCCAGCTTTGCCCAGCATCCGGTCTCTGTCAGTGTAGCAGCGGTGTATGAGTCATCGGGAACAAGCAATCTTGGAGAAAGTACAGCATCGGTGGCATCATCTATCGTTGCAGAAAATGCCCTTGTACTGAGTGCTGTCCATACACTCGAGGTGGGCGGTAGCGATATCCAGAGTTTTGGCAAGCTTGAGATAGATGCGGAGAATGTGAACCTTTATGCCGGAGAGGGTACCTATCGGCAGGTCTCCCAGAACGATCAGGAGAGAACGAGTACACGCCTCTATGCCGGCAGCTTTGGTGAAACAACGGCCTCCTATATGCAAAACGACTTGCTGACAGAGGGCGTGACGTACCGAAACAGCACCCTGCGTGCCGCAGATGCAGCCATTTCTGTTTCAGGCAATGTGAACATGCAGGGTGCAAACATCGATACCGGGCGTCTGGCGCTGCATGTCGGCGGCGACTTGAAGATCGAAAGTCTTCAGGACCGGCAGTGGATCTCGGGCAGCTCTGCCGGTGCAACGACAACGGTCGGGCTCTCCATGCCGACACTTGTCTCGGGCGTTTCCCTCAATATCGGGAAAAGCCGGGGAGAACGCCAATGGGTAGAGATGCAAAGCGGCATCAACGCAAAAGAGCGTATAGAGATCGATGTTGCCGGAACAACCAGCCTTAAAGGCGCCTACATCACCAATATGGATGAACAAGGCGAAGATGATGGTAATCTGGTCTTTAACACAGGAACACTCCGTGTTTCGGATATGCACGATGTAGACAGTTACAGCAGCACTATGGCGGGAGCAGGTGTCGGCAGCATCGACCGGAAACCAGGCATCAGTACACTCAGTTACGGCAGTGAGACACGCAGCAGCAAGCAGATAAACCGTGCCACGGTCGGGCACGGAACGCTTGCAGCAGTACATGTTACAGGCTCCCTCCACCGTGACGTGAACAAACGGCAGGAGCGTACAAAGGAAGAGAGCAGCAGTACGGAACTCTATGTTAGTGACAAAACTCTGCAGCTTGCGGCATCACCGAAGCAGTCGATTGCACGACTGAAGCAGAATCTCAAAGATGTCGGACTGGCGGCACATGTGGAGATTGTAGAGAATCTGCCGAGTGAAAGCAAAGTAGGGGATGGAGAAGGCGATATGATCGATGGTACAGTAGGTGTACTGCTGGATACACTGGGAGACAAAACAGCGGGTATATTGCCCAGTATTGCAAATGACGGTGGATACATTACACAGCTTGCTGTCAACCTGTTTGGGGATAATCGGGGAATAGTGGTTTTGCGAGACAAAAGTGTATTTGAAGCACTGCATCTGAGAGAGCGACAGGAGGGGGACAAACCAAATGAATGGGATTATGAAAAAGTAACAAGAAGTAATGGAAGTGTTGTTTACCGAACCAATCCTGACAAGAAAGTTGTTCTTGGCAATCGTCCTGAGATAACAGAAGATGATTTATCTAAAACAGAAACATATAAAATATATTTTCCTGAAGAAGTGGTAAAAGCTGCCGGATTGAATCATATGTTTACAAACGGGATGAACAACAGTGTCAATGAAGCTTTGGCAAACCAGCAGGAGCAGGAAGGATTTCCGGATGCAGCGTATCTGAATTACAACCAGACACATGGTGTATTGGGAGATTTGCTTACGGAAGTTGCTTTGGAAAAGGCAACGATTATGTTTGACAAGGTTCCTGGGGTGTTGACAATGGGTTACATTATCAATGGCAGTGCGAGACAGACTGGATATGTATCGGCAGAGTTGTCACGGATCAACAAGGGCAATATAAGGATGGCAGCGCACTCTCAGGGAACGGATCAAACCTATCTTGGTTTACAACAGCATAAGGATGAAATTGCACAGGATTTGCGTGAGAATCCCGATTCAGTTTTCAGTTTACAAAACTCTGGGGCACCAGTGAGTTCTGAAGCGGTAGCAGATCTGGTCGTGAATGGATTATATGGAGGAGAAGCAGGAATACAATCGCATATTGAAAAAGGAACAGTTGAAGATGTTTTCTGGTCAAAAATAAACCCTGGTGATCCTGTCGGAGTTCTTGGCGGAAACTTCGGTGGTGTCAACAGCAATGCACCAATTACATCAGCACTATTCTGGCAGCAGGTAGGCTATGCGATTACACGCGGTGTTCCGACACTCTCCCATGGTAAAACAGGTAAACCTCCCTCAACCCATTCGGGTTATGCCTGTAGTCTTGGCTGTGGTGAGCAGGAGATTACCGTGAAAAAAGACGAATATTACGATGTTGCAATAGGACAGGGAGTACCTATTGAGAACTATTATCTTAACATTGTTCATGTCGACCCTGGGAGAGCCAATGTGGGTAGCTCAGTTAAAAAGAATAAATCGAAAAATCCGGTAAAACCATGAATGAGGAGTGATAATGCAATATACAATGATAGGAGTTTTGCTGCTAATAGCCGGCATTTTTTCCGGATGCAGTACGGTACAGATAGATAATGCTATGGCAAGTGCTGCAGGCAACAAAGCACCCTACCGTTTCTATTTTACAGCACCTGAAAAAGTGGAACGCTGGTACTTCAGTGACAAAAATTACAAAGCACTTCCGCCCAGAACGTATGCTAAGGATTGGAGTAAAATGGCGGGATGGCGTGGAGTAGAGGATGCGCAGGGGAGTATGCTTGCACTCTATATGAAAGAAGATCCGGGGCTTTTGAACTATGCGATCAGTATTTCTTCCTATACTGGGAAGTATGGTGAAATGCAGAAAGCTATAGAAGATCATAATTTTGACTATATTGCTTCCCATAGAAAAATCAGTAATAAAAATAGTTTACGTGTTAAGTATTTTGGTAAGGAAAACTATGTTTGTGAAGTATCGGAATTTACTAAGAGAATGAATAGCATGCAAAAGTATGCTGTCTATGAGTGTTTAAAATTTAGTCCAGACCATAAAAAATTCAAATCTGTTATTGTCAAACTCATTTACACCAAATCCCCGCAACTTCCTAAAAAATACAGACACCTTGCACGTGAGTACACATTTGACGACTTGAAACGCAGAGCAAAAAGAACACTTAATAGCCTTTACATCAAAGACGGATGGAATTAAAACCATATAAAGGAGGGTAAGAGGCGAATAGATGAAAGAGATATGTTGATACAAACGGTAAGCGACTGGATAACACCATATGAAAAGAGGAGGAATGAAACAGTGAAGAAGTATTTATTGGTAACTATGACAGGTGCCTTTTTATTGGTTGGATGTGCATCGGGCAATCTTCCGATCATGAGGTTGAACCATGACCTGGCTGAAAGTAAAAGTCCGGTGCGGTATGTGGAAGATCCAAGTTACAAGGAAGGCAAGCGGTATGTCGAGGCGTTCGCAGGGGTAAAAGGTGAAAGTGCGACAGCAAAGGCCAAACAGGTACGCTCCGATGTATTCAAAACGATACGCAAGCATTGCGGGTTCAGGGAGAAGGATTTGGTTGAGACACGGATTGTGGAGCATAAGCCGCCCTATTTTTACGAAGTGTGGGTATTTAAAGATCCAAAATCACAGCGCGAGGATAAACGTTCCGGGCTTTCGGTGGTGCTCCATCAACTACCTGGTAACCGGGGAGTGGACTTTACCATCAGCAAACAGTGCCATACCCGTAAAGGGTTGGTCGTGACATTTGCAGAGTAGGAGAGTGAGATGAAGCGTACGTTTTTCATGACAGCATTGGCGGCAACACTGTTCGCTTTCAACGGATGCAGCGAATCATCTTCATCAGTTTCATCACAGACTAAACGTAGCGAAACACTTGTAAAAGAGGCCAATGTGTTGCTGCAGCAAAAAAGGTATGCTGTCGCGAAGGAGAAGGTGGAAGAGGCAGTAAAGCTCGGTGATGCACGGGCGATGTTTCTGTACGGCATGATGTATACCCGCGGAGATGGTGTCAAAAAAGACTATAGTAAGGCAATGGACTATTTTAAAATGGCCTATCAGCACGGTTATGTCAATGCAGCCTATGATATTGGAGTTATGTATCGCAATGGTGAAGGGGTGAAGCCGGACAGAGAGAAAGCCAAACACTACTACCGGATTGCTGCGAAGAACAATTACCCACTGGCGCAGGCGGAGCTTGCCAAGATCTATGCGGAAGAGAAAAACAGAAAAATGTATGAGTACTGGGCAAAGAGGGCGATTGCAAATGGATACGGGAGAAGAAGATGAAGACGGTGATGCTAAGAAGTTTTTGTGTGCTGGGATGTATGTTTTTGTTTCAGGGGTGTGGCAGTGAGTATGCCGAAATGCTTCCCGGAGCGAAGCAGACGATCTATCCGTGTACCATCGGGTGTGGTGATGAGAGGATAACGCCGCCAAAAGGGTATGTCTACTACCAGCGCAGAGTCATGTCTTTAGATGAGTTCAATCGCTTGACTGGACAGAATATCGTTATGCAGTAATATTGCATTTTCATCCGTTTCACACCGATTTATGGTACACTTGCGCGACGAAAAAACAGTAGAAACGGAACCATGAAAGAACGCATCAAAAATCTTGACCGGGGCATCGTGCTGATGCTGCTGGCCTCTCTTACCTTTGCAATGATGGGCGGGTTTGCCAAGCTGCTCACACAGCAGCTGCCCGCACTTGAGGTAACTTTCTTTCGCAACATCTTCGGGGTGGTCATCATCGCGCTTGCTATCTGGAAGGTGCCGCTCAAACAGCCCGGAGGCAAACCGCTCCTGCTCTTTTTCCGCGGGGCGATGGGGTTTCTTGCCCTGCTTGCCTACTTCTACATCATGGGGAAGATTCCGCTTGGAGAGGCGATTACCTACAACAAGACTTCACCGCTCTTTGTCGCCTTTTTTGCCTGGCTGTTTCTCAGAGAGAAACTGCACTGGAGTGCGATCATCGCGCTGATACTGGGCTTTACCGGCATCGTGCTCATCGCCCAGCCTGAAAACGGTGGATTTGATAAGTACGACATACTGGGGATCTTCTCAGGCATCGGTGCGGCACTTGCCTACACCTCTATCCGTGAACTGCGACGTTACTACGACACGCGTGCCATCGTGATGAGCTTCATGCTGGTGGGTACGCTGGGGCCGCTGCTTTTTATGGCCATCGGAAGCGTAGCGAGCGTGGGCATCGAGTGGGACTGGATCATCGCGCCCTTCGTGATGCCTCATGGTGTGCAGTGGCTCTATATTGTCGCGGTGGGTACGAGTGCAACGGTTTCTCAACTGCTGATGACCAAGGCGTACGAGCTGACCAAAGCGGGCATTGTGGGCACCATCAGCTACTCCAATATTGTCTTTGGGATGTTCATCGGCATCGCGCTTGGCGACCCCATACCCGATTTTTGGACGGTTTTGGGTATAATATTGGTAATCCTATCGGGGCTGATCGTCGCCCTGGTCAAAGAGAAAGCATAGGAGTGTAAGATGGGTGCATTGAAAGAGGAGTATCTGCCGCACTATACCTATGACGAGTACTGCAAGTGGGAAGGTGACTGGGAGCTGATAGAGGGTGTGCCCTATGCAATGGGACCCGCACCGATGATCCGCCACCAGCGTATCAGCAACGAGATTGCAAGAGTGCTGAGTGAGGCACTGGATGGGTGTGAAACGTGTGAAGCGCTGCTGGCTGTAGACTGGAAAATCGCAGAAGATACTGTCGTGCAGCCGGACAACCTTGTCATCTGCCACGAGCCTGCCAACGAGGCTTACCTGCTCAAAGCCCCGGCACTCATCTTCGAAATCCTCTCTCCTTCGACAGCGCAGAAAGACAGAGGGTTGAAGTTCGAACTCTACGAGCGTGAAGGGGTAGGATATTATGTGATAGTTGACCCGGCACAGCAGATCGCCAAAGTCTACCGGCTCAATGGAGAGGGACGTTACATCAAAGTAGCGGATGTGTGTGAAGAGAGCGTCACATTTGAGCTTGACGGCTGCAAGACAGATTTTGAATTTGAAAAGATATGGAGTTGATATGATACTGATAGCCGGACCCTGCGTGCTGGAGAGCCGCGACAACGTAATGCGCATCGCTGAAGTGCTTAAACCCTACGATGAGGACTGTACCAAAGAGTTCTATTTCAAAGCAAGCTTCGACAAAGCCAACCGTACCAGCCTGGACTCTTTCAGAGGGCCGGGGCTTGACGAGGGGCTGAAGATGCTTGCAGAGGTCAAGGAGCAGTTTGGCTACAAGATCCTTACCGATGTGCATGATTACACCCAGCCTGCCGCAGCGGCTGAAGTGGCCGATGTACTGCAGATACCTGCCTTTTTGTGCCGTCAGACCGATCTTTTGGTTGCTGCGGCAAAGACCGATGCGGTGGTCAACATCAAAAAAGGGCAGTTTCTTGCTCCTGCCGCGATGGAACACTCTGTTGCCAAAGTACTTAAAACACGCGGCTTTGATGGTGAAGTCAGCTATGAAAATGCGCAAAAGTACCGTGTGTGGCTGACCGAGCGCGGTACAACTTTTGGATACGGCAACCTTGTGGTCGATATGCGTGGTCTGGTAACTATGCGTCAGTTCGCTCCTGTGGTATTCGATGCGACACACTCGGTACAGATGCCCGCAAGCGGCGGTGCCAGCAGCGGCGGGGACAGCAGTTTTGTACCATACCTCTCACGTGCGGCGGCAGCGGTAGGGGTGGATGGTTTCTTCTTTGAAACCCACTTTGACCCAAGTATCGCTTTGAGTGACGGGCCGAATATGATACAATTGCAAAAACTCGAAGGGCTCATTGAGCAGATCGATGCGATCCGTTCAATTATTGAGTAGTTTTTGCTGCCTTTTTAGAAAAGGTAGCGCCAAAAGCGTCTCTTTCGCAATTGTGCGGACGATGGCTTCAGCGCCTTGCTTCGCACATATGGGCGCTTTCGCATCTGCACAAAAAGTGCTCAAGAGACAAAAATTTTAAACGAAGGACACAAATGAAAATCGTAGAGGGAAATCTTTCCGTAGACAAGAGTAAAAAGGTGGCGATCATCAATGCGCGCTTTAACCACTTCATCACTGACAGGCTGGTAGAGGGTGCAAAGGATGCTTATGCAAGACACGGGGGGAACCCTGAAGATCTGGACCTCATTCTGGTACCGGGCGCGTTCGAGATCCCGTTTGCGCTGGACAAGGCACTGTCTTCGGGCAAGTATGATGCGGTCTGCTGCCTGGGTGCAGTCATCCGCGGTGCGACACCACACTTTGACTATGTTTCGGCAGAAGCGACCAAAGGGGTGGCCAATGTGACACTCAAGCACGGCAAGCCGGCAACGTTCGGTGTACTGACTGTCGACAGCATCGAGCAGGCCATAGAGCGTGCGGGTACCAAAGCGGGCAACAAGGGTGCTGAAGCGATGGTAAGCCTGATTGAGCTGATCAATCTTTATGGAGAGTTGAACTAATGGCGACACGACATCAGGCACGAACGGCGGTTGTCGGACTTCTTTATGCCTATGACCTTGGCAACGAGAATATCGCGAAGTTCTCCGACGAGATCCTCGAAGAGGACAAGATACGCAACAAGCAGCGTGAGTTCTCCCATCAGCTCTTTGACGGTACGGTAGAGAATCTTGCGATGATCGACGAAGAGATCAAAAAGCACCTCAACGAGTGGGATTACGACAGTATCGGAAAGGTCGAAAAGGCTATTTTGCGTCTTGGTGCGTACGAGATCCTTGTAGCAAAGACCGACCGTGCCATCATCATCAACGAAGCGGTCGAACTTGCCAAAGAGCTTGCTGACGAGAAGGCGCCGAAGTTTATCAATGGGGTGCTGGATGCGATAGGTAAGGAAGAGGGTAGCAAGTAGCAGGTAGATTCGTAGGGTGTTGTACCCTTACAACACGCTGTTAAATCATATAAACTATTTGGTGTTGTGGGGACACAACACCCTACAGGGAAACAGATGACAATGAATATGACAAAACGCATGAGCATCGACGAAGCGGTCGAGCTCATTGAAAAGGCAGATCTTAAAACACTGGGGAAGATGGCGCTGGCAAAAAAGCGTGAACTGCACCCCAAAAAGGTGACGACCTTTGTGGTTGACCGCAACATCAACTATACCAACATCTGCTGGGTGGACTGCAAGTTCTGCGCCTTCTACACACATGAAAAGAAAGAGGATGCCTACATTCTCTCCTTTGACGAGATAGATCAGAAGATCGAAGAGCTGCTTGCCATCGGCGGCACACAGATCCTCTTTCAGGGCGGAGTGCACCCAAAGCTTGAGATAGAGTGGTACGAGGATCTTGTCGAGCATATTCATCAGAAGTATCCGCAGGTGACCATTCACGGTTTTTCGGCGATCGAGATAGACTATATCGCACGCCGTTCTAACATCCCCATCTCCGAAGTGCTCGCCCGTCTTAAGGCTAAGGGGCTCAGCTCCATTCCCGGCGCGGGCGCGGAGATACTCTCTGACCGTGTACGGGATATTATCGCACCCAAGAAGCTGGACAAAGACACCTGGCTGGAGGTGCACCGTGAGGCACACAAGCTTGGCATCAAGTCCACAGCGACGATGATGTACGGTACGGTAGAGACCACACGCGAGATCGTCGAACACTGGGACTACGTTCGTCAGCTGCAGGATGAGACAGGCGGTTTCAGGGCATTCATTATGTGGAGCTACCAGAGCGACAACACGCAGCTCAAACGCGAACTGCCTACCATTACCAAAACCACCTCCAACCAGTACCTGCGCTACCTGGCTGTGGCGCGCCTCTTTTTGGACAATGTGCCAAACATCCAGAGCTCATGGGTGACGCAGGGGTCATACATCGGTCAAATGGCACTGCTCTTTGGTGCCAACGACCTTGGCAGTACGATGATGGAAGAGAATGTCGTCTCCGCTGCTGGTGCGAAAAACCAGATGAACCAGGAAGAGATGATACGCCTCATCAAAGATGTTGGTGAGAACCCGGCGAAGCGGAATACGGCGTACGAAATACTGGAGAGATACTACTGATGCTTTTGCATCAGTAGAGTGAATAGTGAATAGTTAAGAGTTGAGGTATGCGGTGCGGTGGCGCCGCTTTTGTTGAATATAAGAGAGGAATGAGGAATGAGGAATGAGGAATGAGGAATTAGGGTATGCTTTTTTTCAAAAAGCTTTTGTGTCAATAAAGGCATTGCGCAGCAACGCAAACCGACACTCTTCACTCTTCACTCTTCACTCTTCACTATTAAAAATCATCCCAATGATTTTTATATTGCAAGGATTGCTAATGGCAGAGACCATACAGAAACTGAACTACAAAGAAGCACAGATACCGGTTATTTTCGAAGAGAGCAAGACGCTGCCCATCGTTTCGATGCAGCTTGTCTTTACCAATGCGGGGCATCTGAGCAACGAGAAGGACGGTCAGGCCGATATGGCTTCCAAGCTTCTCAACGAGGGTACCAAAAAAGACGGCGCGGTAGGCTTTGCCAAGAAGCTGGATGACCGCGCGGTCGATCTGCATGCGCAGGTGGGCAGGGAGAGTTTCGTCATCGAACTCTCTTCGCTCAAAAGCGAGTTTGACTATGGCGTTGAGCGCCTGATGGAACTGCTCAAAGATCCCAACTACACCGAAGAGGCGCTTTCTCAGATCAAACGGCAGAAGATTGGCTGGCTGACACAGAAGAAGAGTGACTTCGACTACATCGCTGCCACCAAACTTCGTGAAATGCTCTTCAAGGGTACACCTTTGGCACGCCCCTACGACGGTACGATGGAGAGTGTAAAGACAATGACACTCAAAGATCTTGAAAGTTTCATTGTAACACACCTTGGGTACAACAACCTCATTGTGGTTATCGGGGGTGATCTTACCTTCGATGAGGCAAAGAAGTATGTGCAGAAAGTGCTGCCGCTGCTGCCGGAGTCACACAGCAAAGCGGTCGGACCGTTCAGGGCATCGGACAAAAAAGAGGTCAAAGAGATCGCCGAAGATACGCAGCAGGCCTACATCTACTTCGGTGCACCTTTTGACTACTCCTACAAGGAAAAAGATCAATACAAAGCCAAGATTGCGGAATATCTGCTTGGCGGTGCCGGGTTTGGCAGCCGTCTGATGGAGGAGCTGCGTGTCAAACGCGGATTGACCTATGGTGCCTACAGCGTACTTAGACGTGCCAAGTACGGTTCATACCTCAGCGGTTACCTGCAGACCAAACTTGCCACGCAGGATGAAGCGGTCAAGCTGGTACGGGAAGTGGTCTCCGACTTCGTCAAAAAAGGGATCACCCAGGAGGAGCTGACCGCTGCCAAGCAGTTCCTTGTAGGCAGTGAGCCCCTGCGTATGGAGACCCTCAACCAGCGCCTCAACCGCGCTTACAACGAGTACTACTACGGCAGACCGCTTGGCTTCAGCAAGGCGCAGCTTGAGAAGATAGAAAAAGTAACGCTGGACGAGGTAAACGCTTTCATTAAAGCGCATCCTGAACTGGCCGAACTTTCGTTTGCGATCGTGACGAAGAAGGATTGACATCCTTATCTATTTTTGTTAGAATTGCACCGTACTCGAAGACAACCTCCTATATACTATCTGAATGACCACCGGACAGATGTTGGATAACAAGGTAGCCTGGATTTTTTCCAGGCTGCCTTTTTTTTTGCTTTTTTTCAAGTGGTGGGTCGAGTGGGAACCCATCAAAGGAGGTTGCTTTGAGTCCACTTCGAGTCTGGTCATTCTTGTTGTGTTGCTGATCTGCCTGACAGTGAAGCTGCAATAGGTAAAACGCGGAGATTCGTCACCTCCACGGACCGGTACTCTCTGCGATACATGACAAAATGACATCTTTTCTCCGTTTTTTGAGTTCTATCCGCTATAATTTATGCTGTATAGAAAATTTAATGATCTGGAACCGAAGTTTTAGCGAAGTGTATACCTTTAGGTGCAATTTCGGAAAAACGTGGAATTGTATGAAAACGTACAGCGGGGATAAATCCTCCGACTCCATGAATTTTGGAACCGAAAGCTTTAGCTTCGGCCTGACGTGGAATTGCAGAAAACGTGATGCGGGGCTATCCCACAAGGGGATACACTCCGATAAAGCCTCCGATTCTGTAAGGTTTGGAACCGAAAGCTTCAGCTTCGGATAGACGTTGAACTGCAGAAAAACGCACTTTAGGATGAAACACATAAAAGGAAGAGGATGGAAGAGGCCAAGACACTGTTCAAGAAGCTGAAGATCTATTCACTGCTCGATCTGGCACTCATTGTTCCCGTTTCCTACAACGATACGACCCTAAGCGAAACGCTTGAGGTTGGCAAGGTCTGTACTGTGGAGGCAAAGGTGATCGACAGCAGTGTCTACAACGGCAAACTGAGAGTCAACTTTCAGCTGACCCGTTTTGGCCGCAGGCTCTCTTCGACCTTTTTTCGCACCACCCCCTACCACTACAAACTCTTCGAGCCCGGCAGCAGCCATGTCATACAAGGCAGGCTCGATGAGTACCGCGGCTATCTTCAGATGCCGCAACCCCGCTCCGTAAACAAGGTGGGTACCGTTACACCAAAGTACAAAACAGTGCTAAAAGAGAGCGAGATACGCACACTCATCGAAGCCTATATCACGGAGAAGAACCTTTTTGACGAGGGGCTCGACTCCAAAGAGGTTTCCGTGCTGATGCACATACACTTTCCCAATGCACTTGAGGATGTTTATCGGGAGGGGGCTTTCAAGCCGGAGTTCGTGGAGGCACTGAAATTCATCGAAGCCTATAATCACCTCAAGAAGCTTCGGGGCAAGCGCATAGACTTTCCTGCCATGGCTGCACTGAATGGCTCCATTGAGCTGTTCGTTAGTAAGCTTCCCTTTACACTCACATCTGAACAGCAGCAGGTGATTACACAGATACGCAGTGATCTGGCACGCAAAGAGAAAGCCGCAAGGCGTATGGTAGTTGGAGATGTGGGTTCGGGCAAGACGATGGTCATACTGGCTGCGGCTATGACGGCATGGCCACACAAAAGCATTCTGATGGCTCCTACGTCACTGCTGGCACTGCAGCTTTATGAAGAGGCAAATAAGCATCTGCCAGAAAGAGTAAAGGTCGCACTGGTGATGCAGGGGCATGATGAAGGAGACTACCGCGAAGCGGATTTCATCATAGGTACCCATGCGCTGCTTTACAAAGAAGATCTTCCCAAGGCACCGCTGGTGATGGTGGACGAACAGCACCGTTTCGGTACCAAACAGCGCCAGATGCTTGAAGCACTTATGGATACTGAAGAGGATAATAGACCCCACTACATCCAGTTCTCCGCAACCCCCATCCCGCGTACGCAGGCGATGATGGAGAGTGAACTGATCGATGTGAGTCTCATTACGACCACACCGTTTGAAAGAGAGGTTGAAACGAAGGTGATAGGGCGTCCGGAGTTTCCTGCCCTTCTGGAACACATCAGGGAGGAGCTATCGCAAAACCATCAGGTACTCATTGTCTATCCACTGGTGGAGGAGAGTACAGAGATCCCCTATCAGTCGCTTGAGGAGAGCAGGGGGTTTTGGGAGGAGCGTTTTGAAAATGTCTATGTAACGCATGGCAAGGATAGGGAGAAAGAAGAGGTGCTGCTGGAGTTTAGAGAGAGGGGCAACATTCTCCTGGCAACGACGGTAGTTGAGGTGGGTATCTCTCTGCCGCGTCTGACCCTCATTGTGATTGTCGGGGCAGAGCGTCTTGGGCTTGCCACACTGCACCAGCTTCGCGGTAGGGTAGGGCGTAACGGTCTTCAGAGCTGGTGTTACCTCTTCAGCAACAAACCACAGAACGAACGTCTGCAGAAGTTCTGTGAAACAACCAACGGCTTCGACATTGCCAAGCTCGATCTCAAATTCCGTGACAGTGGCGACATCATCGACGGTACCATACAGAGCGGACAAAAGTTCAGGTGGCTCGATATGGCAGAAGATGAAGCGGTGATAGCGTATGCGAAAAGCAGGTTGAGAAGCAGTATGGTTTCCCAAACGGTATAAAGAGGTTATTTCAGTTTATATTTCAGACTGATAATCGATTTAAAGTCGTTTTTTTCGACCTGATGGTAGGGGGTGGAGTTGTGTTTATGCGAAAAATCGAGAGAGATCGACATATGGTCTGTTATGGAGGTACTCAGCTGCAGGACCTGAAATGTTCTAAAGTCAGAGAACTGTTCAACATTGGGTTGATAAAAACCAAGATAGGTAATAGAAAAGTGCTCATTGAGATTTTTGACCAGTGAGAGGTAGCTGTTCATCTTGATGCGTTTATATACCGGGTCGACAGCACTTATTTCATCCGGTTCCATATAGGAATAAAAAAGTCCCAAGCCAATATAGCATTTGTCAAAATATCCTGAAAAGTTGCGTCGGATGTTCGCACCGGCAAGATTTCTCATTTTGACATCCTGAAATTCATTGAACTCTGTCTGTACAAAAAGCTCATAGTCATATGGTGTCTCATTGATGTTGTGGACGAAGCGCAAATGAAGAAGTCCATTGTTGGTATTTTTTTCGTGATCAGCTTCACCATAGGCATACGCAGCGATAGAGTAGAGCAGCCATCTCTCTTCATTGTACTGTGCTTTTGCACTGGCACCGGCGGAGGCAGTCTCGGAGTTTCCGGAACTGTACTGGCCTGAAACAGCTATCTCTCCGTTCCAGCCTCTTTGTTTCCCAATGACCGGAGGATCAAGACTGATGAATGCAGAAGCTGTGGAGACAAGCAGTAAAAGCGCAGGAAAAATATATTTTAACATGGCGAGTGCCTTTTGATTGGAAAATGGAAAAACATACTATAACACGTTGTTTCTGAATAAGTTGTTTGAAAAATCGAGGGCATGCTATGTGGGATGAGATAAGTATCGAAACGGTATTGACTGTTTATGTAAAAAATTGAACTTTGAAGAGGTAATTTGAACTGTAGTAGCTTTCTGAACGCTCAGCGCTAAGCGCTGAACGCTTGTATCAATAGAGCCCGAACTTCCCATCCGCTCTTTTGTACATGACGCGCATGTTGCCGTCGTAGTCATTGAATACGATAAACTGGCGTTTCTTCTCCGCTTTGAGTGCTTCGATGGCTTCATCGAAATCAAGCGGCTTGTGAAGTTCGAGATCCATAGGAACGATCTCTATATCTTCTGCCTCAATTTCAGTAACTGCTTCTGCCTCTTCGCCAAGGTCTGCAAAGCTGTTTACCTTGTGGTTCTTGATCTTGTCCGCATGGCGTCTGAGTGACTTCTTGACACGCTCTGCACCCAGGTCAAGTGCGGCGTAGACATCTTTGTTGTGTTCGGTAATGACAATGGTGTTTTTGTCTTTGAGGTTGACCAGAATCTCTACACTAAAGCCCTTCTTCCCGTTTTTTTCATCCGCTGAAATGACAACGCTTCCTGAAATAATATCAAGGTTGTACTTTTTAAATCCCTCAAGCAGTGCTTCCGCATATGCTTTGATGGCATCTGTCAGCTCGAAATGTCGACCGGTAATACTTTTATTCATGATAGATCCTTTAGTGTTGAAGTATAAAGAAGCGTTACGCTTTCTTTATACTTAATTGTAACTTAAGAAACTTAATGAGGGGTAAACAGCAACAGGAAATCAGTTTGCCGTCACATAACCGGTTTCTTTAGAAATCGTGAAAATAAGCGGAGTGATATCACTTGATGAGAAAGTGAAGGTGATGTTACAGTCCGAATTGACATAGGTAGCATAATCGTTACCTGCAGTACTAATGCCGCGATGGGGTCTGCCAAGGTGGTCGAATGCAATATGTTTTGCAGTAGTACCTGTTGCTCTGGCAATACTGCAGTTGCTGAAGGAGACATCGTTAATGCCATATTTGTCCGAAATAAAGATATTGGGGCTTTCATCGCTTGCCTGATTGGAAGGGTCATTGTTGTACATGTACTTTCCGTTTGCAGGATCGACAGCAGCTTCGACTTTGTCTATACTTGTTCCATGGTCACGATTGGTGCCTATTGTATAGCTCCATGTGTTATCAGCAGCTTTTTCTGTAAAACGAATCTGCCAAAGTGTTTTTTGCCAGTCAGTCCGGGAAGGATCGGTCTTATTATCCATCAGAGCAAGGTGTTGTGTGTAGCGAAATGCTGAAAGCAGGTTGTTGCGTGCTTCCTGACGGATATCTCTATCCATTCTTGGAAGTGCCAGTGCAGCAAGTATACCAAGTACCACAATAACAAATACAAGCTCAAGCATGGTGAAGGCGGCTTTGGTTTTATGTAAGTGTTTCATATTTTTTGCAGGCTCCTTCGTCTGTAATGCATTCTTGGGGCGGGATCGACAGGATGGTCAAGTATCGGATAGCTGACATCGACATCGATAATAATATTCAGCGGCGACTTAGGTGTTGTTACACTGGACGAAAGCACATTTGTGCATGACGCATCAAGGGTTGTCGCAGTATTGGCAATGTAGGAGATATTGACATCGATGCTGTATATACCATAGTCCCCATGGATACTGTTCAGGCAGTTGCTGCTGTTGTGTTCATTGCCTGTGACAGCGAGTATGGCATATTCTGTGTAGCTTTTTGCCAGTAGCATTGACTGTTCACGTTGAAACTGCACGGTAGTTCCCTGAACCATTTTCCCCGACAGACTGACAATAAATCCTGCCACCGTCGCCATGATAATAATGACAAATACAGCTGTGATAATTGAAAATGCTTCTCTCATTAGAATACCGCCTTCTCTTTACAGGATGTAACATTGATGTCGATATCAAGACGTTCATTTTGACATATTTTGAATCTGATGGTATTCCCGTCGCTTTTAAATTTGAATGTAGTCACGTTTTCCAATATGAGAGAGCGTGGTCTCTGATTGTAAAACGCAGTAGAGGCAGAGGATGGGATCGTAGGTGCGAAATTATAGTAGAGATAGAGGTTTCCGTCAGTAGGATCTACTACAAGCGCATAAGAGGACCAGGCGAGTTTATAGTGTTCATCTATGTGGGATGTGTTGGCATCGAGTGTGATTGTTGCAGCTGTTCCGCTTCCGTAGTTTGCCACAGAACTGCTGTCATAAGGGAAGAAGAGGGCAAATTTGCCACTGGTGTTTCCAAGATTCTGTTCAATTGTATTTGCAAGACTAAGGTTCGAGCCGGGGGTCGATATCACTGTTCTGGAACTTGCATTCACATCACAAAAACCGCTCCAGGCCGGTGCAGCTGCTGTCTCGAAGCTGTCTCCGTCACTTCCGATCCATTGAAGCACATTATAATCGCTGCCGGTTCTTGACATGGCAGATTCAAGATGTTCAATAGTCCCGCTCTCCGGATCAATTCTGTAAACTGTACGGGGAATGGCGTAGCGAAGCCTGTTGGCAATTTGTGCTGCAGCAAGTTCCGTTTTTACGGAGGCGCGGTACTGGGACCGTTCTACGATATAGCTTTCGTAAACCTGTGCGATTAGCTCTGAAGCAATCGAAGCAACGATACCCAGTACAATAATGACAAACACCACCTCCACCATCGTGAATGCCTGTTTGAATGAATCAGTTTTCTTCATTAAAAATCCCTATAAACCAGTTCGTAGCTTCCAATATTGCAACTGAAAGCCTGCAGAGTGATCGTTTTGTTCATCTCTTCCGAACTTTTGGTAACATCACTTGTCAGTGTAACGGTAATTGCTTTAATGTTTGTAGACGTAGCACCTGTTCCAAAGGGGTTGTAGGTAATGTCGTTTTGATCATACCCGCCTACTGTATCGGAAGCATAAACAACTGCTGTGTTGATATTAATACTCTCTTTTTCAATATAGTCCGATTTTGCCGTCTCTACAAGTGTCAGGTTAATATCTCCGATAAAATCGTCAATATCATCGGCATCACCTCCGTCAGATCCTAATGTCGAGGAGGCGAACAGGGTAGCGGTTCCGTCTGAGCGTATAAATGATCGGGAAGAGAGAGGAGGCATCCCTTTTCGTTTTCCCGTAGAGCCTGTTTCATTCAGGTCAGGGGCACCGTTGGTGACATGAAGAATGGGGGCATTGTAGAGCGGGTCGGCATCGTTTTCATCCCACGGGTAACTCATAATCATGTTCATTCTGGTAGCTGCCTCGTTGATGGCTTCCTGTTGCACGGCAACGTACCCGCTTTTCACCGATGTCTGTATGAGCAGCGGTGCAGACATCAGTACAATTCCTATAATGACAATAGCGAAGATAAGCTCGATCATCGCAATGGCTGGACGAAGTTTCTGCATTTACCAACCCACTCTTTTATTTTTATGTGTATCAGCATTGTCATTGACAACATGTCCTGTTTCCCCTTCTCCGGCCCATCCGCTTGTACCGATGAATCTGACACGGTAGAATGGTGAAGGGGCACTGCTGTTGAATTCATTGTAAATCAGCCACCTGTCTGTGTGGACTGCATTTGGATAGAGCAGCAGCTCAACAGGTACGGTCATTGGCAGTGTCGGATTGGAACCTCTGTCGACGAACAGTGTATTGTTCTCTCCGTTAGAAGCATTGATTGCTACACTGGCATTGCTGAGATAAGGTGAGCCGGAACCCTCAGTCAGCGTACCGATCGTCAGACCGATACTTCCGTCACCGTCACTTGTATTGTGGTCTACCGCCTTCCACCACTGTATTTCATTGCTTTGCAGACTCAGTCCGCGTGCATTACAGCCACTGATTCCAAGGCCGCCGGCCGTAATAGGGGTTGCATCGCAGTAGATAACTACAGAAACTGGCGTCGTGGCCGATGATGTGGCAATATTGTCATAGAATGGCTGGGCAGGCTTGACTCTTCCATAGTAGAAGTGAACACGCTGATCTATGTTGAGCAAGCCGTAAATTTTATGGTCTGGTACCATATTGACGGCAATATCCGGTTTGTTCGCATTGCTGAGATTCATATCTCCAAAGGTGATACGCACCGGGTTGAGAGGTATATTGATATAGCGGTCAAAGTTATAGCCAAGATCCATGAAAATCGCTCCCTGCATATCGCTTCTGAAGTTGGCAGCATTCTGGGTGACAACACTGTCCGCAGCGATAGTGAGGCTATTGTCTTCTCTTGGGAGTATAATGTCTGTCTGGTCAGTCTCATTGGTGTCTATAAGGTCATAGCGCCAGGTGTAGAGTGACGAGACCGGATCCATAAAGGTATGGCTCAGGTTCATGTCTACCGGTTCAGCATAGCAGCCGGCTACATAGTTGGTCAAGAGTTGACCGGTGTAGCTTTCTGCAAAGAATTTACCCTGAATGTTGAACGACATATTCTCATCGGCCTGGGTTCCGGAACTGGTGTAGTAGCCTTCCGGATACGGGAAGCTCTGGCTCAGGGTGTTCATATAGACAACAGAACCGTTCGCATCACGCATAGAAGGACCAGCCCCGTAGGAGAGGCCGGAAACGTCGTAGCTGTACGGATGGAACTCCAGTTTCAGCGGAATGTAGGTTCTTCCGGTATCATGGACATTTGTGGTGACACAGCCCTGGATATGGTTTGAGCCTTCTGCGTAGGTTGTATTGCTGTCTTTTTCACAATCTGTAGCCGGCGTACCGTTGGAAAAGAGCCAGGTAGAGGCAGAGGTGTGATGTGTCAGTACGGCAGGATCCCAGTCTGCGCGTGTCCAGTTCTGATCGGAGATAATATAGGCATATTCACCTACCTGTTCCACCGGATCAGGGGTATATACTTGAGGAGCTGCGGCAATGAGGTTCGTTCCGTTAAAGAGAACGGTATTTAACGGTTTCCCGCTTGTATCATTACAGCCCGATACGCTTCCCGAAGGACTCCACTCGCGTACGGACGGTCCGCTGTTTACATTGTCAAAGATCATGAAGTAGCGCGGTACAGCACTGTCGCTTCTGAAGCTGCTGGCATTGATTTCGTAGCGGTATTTATAGCCTGCGGCCAGTTTGGCTGCATTGACCGTATGGGAATCAGCCAGTTCAATGGCCGGCGCTGTGGTACTGTTGTCTTCGTTGGTATCGTAAAGTTTCACAGAGAACGATTCCGGTCTGATGGAGAAGTTGTCTCTGGAGCATACGGGCGTGCCGTAGAAGGCTCTCAGGCAGGAGTAACAGCTGTCACTGCCGCTTGCGACCCCAGTCGTACAGTCGGTTGTACAGTTGCCGTCAGGGCCTTCATGGGTTGCATAGTTGTCGGCATAGAGCGTTTCGAAACAGTCATTATCGTACCGGTCTGTACAGTGGTGCTGAAGGACGCTGCCGTCTGGCTGTGAAAGGTACCATGTCCGGAATGCGGTATTGCGAATGGCGACATTAAATCGCAATCCGGTTAAGTCAACAGAATAGGTATTGTTGAACGGTACGAAGAACGGTACGGTGATGTTCGAGTCGGGGTTTTTACAGGTAAGGTTGACATCTCTACTGAAGAGTCCGGCATTGTAGAGTTCAACCTCCACCGTCGTGTCGCTGTTCATCAGGCTTGTCAGGTCGGCAGGGTCGTAACTGAACATTTTGACATTGAATGCCCTGTCGGCAATCTGTGTCTGCAGATTGTACGGAATGCCGTTCGTACTTGTCGTATCGGAGATGACATTGAAAATACCAAGTGCAGGGAAATAGCCGCCACTGTTTTTACAAATATGGGTTGAGTCAAAAACCATCGCTTGAGGTACAGGTCCTGATCCGTAATCAACAGTAAATTGTGCTCTCAGGTCAAAAGTGGTATCCACACTTCCGTTCAAATCATTGTTGAACTTGAAGTAGGTTGTCTGATATGGGGCAATACTTCCTCCCTGTCCCGGTCCAGCGTTCTCCCCAATGTAAATGCCAAAGCCTTGAATACTTTCATTGAATGTCTGGGAAGTTGCTGGCTCATAGCGGTTGACACCATTTGGTGCAACCATTGTTGAACCAATAATATATTGCGTTTGGTTGGTATCGGCTATTCTGTAGCTGACATTGACGTCGTTGAGTACAAAATCCCCTTCATTGGAACGAATACTGATCCGTGTCGTCATTGGGGTATTCGTATATATTCCAAGGTTTGTATTAATCTCATTGTCTGTTGATGGAATGATAATGCCTCCCACATCCAGAGTATAGTCGTAACAGAGAGTGGGACGGTAAAGTTCTGTAGTAAATGCAATCATACTTGGAATGATATAGTCTCCATCAGACCACCATCGAAGATACATGCTGGTGGTAGAGCGTGGGAAATTGCTTACAATATTGCTAATATCAAAATTGTCGACATCAACCCCGACATTATTGTTAGCAAGATCATTTTTGTGTCCGGGAATAGTATCACGGGAGACATTGCTTAGAACAGCATCGAAGACATTGGTGTTGTTGCCTGTTTCAGGAATTGCAATCCACGGTCCTGAATTGCTCAGGCTTATGTCTACTCCATCCGGGCTGTAATCATGTTCACCCTCTCCTGAGAAGATTGAAAGGTGGGCATTGACTGTACTACCTGCCGAGGGTAGTTTGAATCCGGATATTTCAATAGGCGTAGCACTCGATTTGCTTACGAGATGCCCCATGCCTCCATAGATAGTGATATTTCTCGGTTTGCCAAGGAATGGATCTTCGGCATAGATGACTACAAGGGACCATCCACCATAAACACCGGGGGTATATTCTCTTCCCTCTTCAGTTGGCAGGTTGGCTACAGTAAAGGTATGTTTTCCAGCATTGAGGTTGCTGCTGCGAAGTAGGGAAGTGACATCGGCTATAGATGAATAGGTAATACCGTTTAAGGATTGCAAAGAGTAAACTTTATATGCAGTTACTGTATTATAATTGCCACTATCTATTTTGAGTTTAATTTTATTGACTTTTGCGTCATTTTCTAAATCGACGGATGTGATACCTGTTCCCGTTCCTGTTTCTACCCATCCAGAAGCACTCCCGTAGTGTAAGTCTGAAACACAACCAGAGGTTTGCCGTCCTCCACATTCACTGGAGTTCTCCCACGCAAAACGTCCTTGCCAAATAAGCCCTGCCCATAAAATACCCTGACCTCCATTCTGAGCATAAATATCCGGCAAAGTAATAAAGGATGAAGAGGAGTTCCATGTAGTTGGATCATTATCGATATCAATAAATTTGGTTACATAATTGTTGGATGTGGCATCATAAGTCAAATTTGTTGTATCGACACACTGATCTTCACTTGTCGCATAACCAGTTCTAAGAGTTGTCAGACACAATACCGTGTTACCCATAATTTTGTAGTCACCAATGACGTTTTGCGTAGATTCCGGATTGATCTGGGTAAACCCAAGAGTACCTTCATCTTCATAGTCTGTCACAACCTGCACAATAATTGTAACAATCGCAGAGGACGATCCTGAACCGGTACTATCCTGAATTGTATATTGAAAATTTACAGTGCCGGTAAAGCCTGTATCCGGTACATAGGTGAAGCTGCCATCACTGTTCAGTGTGACCGTTCCACTGTTAGGCTGGGTGTACGCACTGACATACTTATTGAGTCCAGAATCGTTAGATAAGACACCGGGGGCACTTACTGTCAGCGTTTGGTTCATGGATGTGGTATAGGTATCGTTAGCAGCCTGTAGTACAGGTGCAGAAACAATGATGTTGAAAGTTGTACTGGCATCGGGCGGTGTCCCGTTTGATACCGTTACAGTAACCGGGTATGTACCTACAGTTGTCGGTGTTCCGCTGATTACACCAGTTGAGGAGTCTATTGTAAGCCCCGGAGGCAGCCCCGTTGCACTATAGGTTAGATTATTCCCTGTAGTATAGCTTGAAACATCAAGTGAAAAAGTGGTTCCAACATCGACATACTGGTCGGGTATCGGTGAAATGGTTGGTGGTGCAGGTGGAGTATACTCAATTCTAAGTGTAGCATTTTGATAAGTGCCCTGGTCACCATTATAGTTATCGCAAATGTATAATGTCCAATTGCCTTGTGAATCTTCACCATCGAAGTTACTTAGTGCTTGGTATGGCCGTCTATCAACAAGAGTTGTATGGTTATTGTAGTCATTTTGTATTGATGTCGCAGCACTATCGTCATATATGACATGCAGATTGTCTGCATTATTATAGTAGTCTTTTCGGGATAGTTGAACCCACGTACTAGAGGGTGATCCTAAATATATATCGAGATCACCCCTATATGAATGTATAAGGTTAAGTTCCATAGTAACATTGGTAATAGTGACAGAGGAGGAAATATTTAATGTTCTAACCAAGCATCGGTTATCTCGAATGGGGCCTGATATGGAATTTGTGGCTGTAATAGTGGCAGCCTGAAGTGATATGGGAATAAAAGATATCAAAATACAGAATTTAATATAACTTAATAGCATTCTTTTTCTGTTTGCTATATTTGTATGAGAGGCTATCAAGAGTTTACCAAAGAAGTAGGGAAAAAGTAGTAGTCTGAAAATAAAATAAAATTTTTTCATTATTCGCACCTTTATATTGCCCAGTTGTAACTAGGTTGAAGTTCGTATGTACATCGAGAAAGATGCCATAAACAAAATGTTCATGGTAGGCAGCCCGGCTGTCTTGGTAAGACCCGTGGCTTTCCGTCCCTGCCTCGCGGCAGGTTTGGCTTTTCTCCATACACTACTTAACTAAATATACCATATCTAAGATAAAACAGATATAAAATAAGTTCAGTTAATAGTTAAATATACAATTAAATTTACATATTTAGTCGGGTATTATGTTTTGAAACCGATCGCTTTATTGAAATGTATGCCCTTGGGTATAGCTTCGGCCAAACGTTGAAGTGTAGAAAATGCATTCAAAGCAAAAGCTTACAGAGTGATTGTTGTATGGTCTCAAGCTCCTCTTGGGAGAGTGAGGCAAGTTTCTCTTTGATACGTGTTTTGGAGAGGGCTCTGATTTCGTTGATACAGGCATCGCTGTTATGGTGGAGTGCATCTCTTTTTCCAATGGTGTACCTGTAGGGCAGGGCATCTTCTACGATGACAGTGGAGAGAGGAATGACAATGCAGGTTTCCAAAATGGCGTTCTCGTCAGGTTCACTCATGATAATTGCCGGTCGGAGTTTGCCCATCTCTCCACCCTTCGCCGGATTGAAGTCGACAAGGTGTATGTCCCCTCTACAGAATGCCATCGCCAATGCTCCCGTCACCTACTGGATCTGTCTTTTGCGCCTTGGCTATACGTTTAAGAAGTGTCTCTTTTTTCTGCTTTTCGATCTTTTCTATGAACTTCTGGAACTCCCCTTTTAGGGTTGCAGGTACAAAAAAGCCGACCTCCTCTTTTTTTCGTCCATCCAGTATGTGTATGATTTCGGATGTCTTGAAAAAGTCGCTTGAGTTCCGCATTTGACTTAATGTCGTTTCAATCATGCATTTCCTTTTGTATTTTATATATTAATTTTTATATTAGCATAATAAAACGACACATGTCAATGTGTTAGCGGTAGGCGACTAATACACTTTTTACATACTTTGGGATATGATATAGATAACATTTACAAAGAGGGTGGCTATGATATTGAAAAAGAGTCTTTTGGCAGGGGCGGCAGCACTGCTTCTGCTCGCCGGGTGCGGCAGTGACGATGAGGTGACGGAGTTCAACAAACCTGCGCTCTACTGGTACCAGCAGATTGCAAACAGTATCAGTTCCAGCAACATGGACAAGGCCGATGAGTATTATATTTCGCTCAAAAGCGAGCATATGCAGTCGCCTCTGATGCCGACAGCCATCATGATGCTGGCACAGGCGCATATGCAGAACGAAGAGTACCTGCTTGCAGGCTACTACCTTGATGAGTACAACAAGCGTTATGCGGACTATTCGACGATGGAGTATACCGAGTTCATGAAGCTCAAGGCTTCGTTTCTGGGTATCAAAGATGTCTACAAAGACCAGAAGCTCATCATGGACAGCATCAACAAAGCCAAAATATACCAGCTGCGCTATCCAGGCTCGCAGTATGCGCCGCTGGTGAACACGATGCTCATCCGCCTGCACATGGCACAGTATCTGCTTAACGAGAACATCGCTGCGCTCTACGAGCGTACCGACAAGCCCGAAGCAGCCAAGATCTACCGCCAGAAGAACAAAAACTCCATCGTGGAGATGGCCGATATCACACCGCCTGAGAAGGGCATTATCGGGGAGATATTCGATTAAAAGCGTATCCTCGCTTTTGCTCGGAAGGAAAAATTAAAAATTAAAAATTAAAAAATTGTTTACTTCTATTGACTATACTTTCGTTCTTACTAAAATTTAACTTTTAATTTTCAAAATCCAAAGGATTTTCCATGCAGCTTAGCGATTACGACAACTTTCCAAACACACTGCCGGTGGTAGTGGAGGATGAACTTTTTCTCTACCCGTTTATGATCAGCCCGATCTTTCTGACCGACCAGAAGGACATCGATGCGGCAACTGAGGCTATGGAGAACAATTCACTGCTCTTCGTTACCTCTTCCATGCCGGGAAAAGAGGGTAGACGAGACTTCGATTCCATCTACAAGATGGGCGTTATCGGTTCCATCATGCGTAAGGTACATATCCCCGACGGGAGGGTGAAAATACTCTTTCAGGGGCTTGCGCGTGGACGCATCGTCGAGCCGGTACCCGGTGAGATAAACCGTGCCGTCATCGATGTGGTGGAGCAGCCGGCTTACGACAAGCTGCGTGCGGAAGCGTTGATGGATGTGCTGCGTGACAAGATCAAGAAGCTCTCCACACTCAGCTCGCACGTACCTGCAGATCTGGTCAAGACCATTGAGGAGAACGATGAGCCGCAGCGTATCGCCGATCTTGTCTCCTCTATGCTGAAGCTCGATAAAGAGGTAGCCTATGCCCTCTACATCGAGCCCGAGATCGAGAAGCGTCTGTTGGGACTCATCGATGTGATCACTTCCGAGATCGAGTCCGCCAAGGTGCAGCGGGAGATCCGCTCCAAGGTACACAACAAGATCGAGCAGACCAACAAGGAGTACTTCCTCAAGGAACAGCTCAAAGAGATCCAGCAGGAGCTGGGAATGGATACCCAGCGTGAAGAGGAGATTGCCCAGTTCCGCGAGAAGATAGAGCAGCTTAAGCCCTACATGAACGAAGATGCCTACAAGGAGATCAGCAAGCAGCTTGACCGCTTTGCGAGGATGCACCCCGATTCGGCCGATGCCAACCTGCTTCAGAGCTACCTTGAGTGGGTGCTTGAACTGCCCTTTGGCAAATATACGAAGAAGAACCTCTCAGTCGACGATGTGGCAAGAGAACTTGACAAGGACCACTACTCTCTGGAGAAACCAAAAGAGCGCATCGTCGAGTTCTTCTCAGTGCGCGAACTGGCTATGCTCAGGGGGGTGCAGCAAAAAGAGACCGGCGGTGCCATCCTCTGTTTTGCAGGCCCTCCGGGTGTCGGAAAGACCTCTTTGGCCAACTCCATCGCCCATGCGCTCGGGCGTCCACTGGTGCGCATCGCCCTTGGGGGACTCGAGGATGTCAACGAGCTTCGCGGACACCGCCGTACCTACGTTGGGGCGATGCCGGGCCGTCTGGTCCAGGGGCTCATCGAGGCCAAGAGTATGGATCCTGTCATTGTACTGGATGAGATTGACAAAGTAGGGCGCAGTATGCGGGGAGACCCGACCGCAGCGCTGCTTGAGATTCTCGACCCCGAACAGAACAGTAAGTACCGTGACTATTACCTCAACTTCAACATCGACCTGAGCAAGGCAGTATTCATCGCCACTGCCAACGACGTTGGGCGCATCCCTGCACCGCTTCGAGACCGTATGGAGTTCATTGGGCTCAACTCCTATACGCCAAAGGAGAAGTTCGAGATCGCCAGACGCTACCTGATCCCGCAGGAGCTGAAAAAACATGCGCTCAAACCGCATGAGTTCTCCATCTCCGACAAAGCGCTGCGTATTCTCATTGACGAATACACACGTGAAGCCGGTGTACGAAACCTCAGACGCCGTATTGCAGGGTTGATGCGTAAAACAGCACGTATACTGCTTGAAGACAAAACAAAAGAGAGTGTACACATCACGAAGAAGAACCTCGAGAAGTTCGTGGACAAGAAGGTATTTGAGTTCTCCGTGGTCGACAAGAAGCCGCAGGTGGGTGTAGTCTCCGGTCTTGCCTGGACGGCAGTCGGGGGAGACGTATTGACCATCGAGGCGATCAAGATTCGCGGCAAGGGCGGTCTGCAGCTGACTGGAAGTCTTGGCGATGTGATGAAAGAGTCGGTACGCATCGCCCACTCTGTCGTGAAAATCCTCATCGACCAGCGAAAGCTGAAGATTCCCGCTTCGGTTATCCCGCATACGATGAAAGAGCGTGAAGAGCGCATAGAAGTGGACCCAAGTGAAGTCTATAAGCGTTACGACCTGCATATCCACGTACCCGAAGGGGCAACGCCAAAAGACGGTCCAAGTGCTGGTATCACGATGATGACAGCCATCGCTTCGATTCTGAGTGAGCGCAAAGTTGACAACAAGGTGGCGATGACAGGTGAAGTGACACTGACAGGAAAGGTCCTGCCTATTGGCGGATTGAAAGAGAAACTCATCGCTGCGCACAAGGCGGGAGTCAAGAAGGCACTTATCCCTGTAAAGAACTACGAACGTGACCTTGAAGATATCCCCGATGAGGTCAAGGAAAATGTAAAAATCATTGGTGTATCAAACGTCGAAGAGGTACTGAAAGAAGCACTGCTGTAGCTGCCACATAATCTGCCGTTTAGCATCAAGATTCCTGCTTTCGCAGGAATGACATGACGGAGTATTTCAGTTTCACTTCAAAAGAACTGTGATAAATTCTCTAAACTCTAAACTCTAAACTCTAAACTCTAAACTCTACTTCTGCGACCACTGTTCTATCTTCTCGAAGAGCATCTCCTCTTTGATCGGTTTTCTCAGGAAGTCGTTTGCACCGTTGTCATACACTTCCGTTTTACGTGTATCGTCCGTAGAGAGGACAATGACCGGAATGTGTGAGTTACTCATATCGGCACGGAAGATCTTCAGAAACTCGATACCATCTACGATAGGCATCATGATATCGAGCAGAATCAGCCCAATAGAAGGATCGGTTTTCAGCTTGTTGAGTGCATCCGATCCATTCTCTGCTTCAACGATGTCAGTCACTTTCGGATTTTTTCTCAACAGTGTCTTCAGCAGCATTCTGTTGATCATATCATCATCAACTACCAGTACTTTCAGTCCCATATATCTTATCCTCTATGTGATTTAATTGCAGCTTCAATCTGCTCTTTCTCTTTACTGTCAGTAACAATAGCAACATCACCAGCTGCCTGTCTCAGTGCATCGGTGACAAGCTCCTCATCGGCAAAGAGTATGTCATATGCGCCGGAAGCAACTTTTGACTCCAGTTGGCTCATATCTTCAACAATGTCGTAATCATACCCTAAGTTTTCAATAACTTTGGTAAGAATACGGCGTTCAAGAAGGAATTTTTTTGCAACAAGGATCTTTTTCTCTTCGTTACCTGCAGAGGTATCTTCAATCATAACCTCGTCAAGCTGCAGAGGTACTTCCTCTTCTGTTGCAGTTTCCTCTTGTACGCTTTCTGCCGGGGCAGGTTTCGGCTGCTTCTCTTCTGCCTGCGGTTCCTCTTTTTGTGGTTCGTTTGCTGGAGCAGACTCGCCCGCATCACTCTCTTCAGTAGCTTTTGCCTTGTGTGAGAGGAATTTGTTGAGAATGTAAAGCAGTTCCGTCGTCTCGATCGGTTTGGTGATATACTCATCCATTCCTTCTGCAAGGAAGCGTTCACGGTCACCTTTGAGTGCGTTCGCTGTCAGTGCGACGATCGGAACGTGTGGTTCCTCCTCATCCTCTTCAAAGTCGAGAATTTCGTGGGTCGCTTCGATACCGTCCATAACCGGCATCTGAATATCCATGAAGAGCAGGTCATAGTCATTGTTTCTACGCTTCTCGAAGGCTTCGAGGCCGTTGTTGGCAATGTCGACCGTAATACCGTGATCCTCCAGGACACGCTTGATCAGCTTCTGGTTGATAATGTTATCTTCAGTAACGAGTACTTTTGCATCGAACTGTGTCGCCTGTGCCTGGACCGCCTGCTCAACCAGCTCAGGAGAGGTGTTGGCTGTACGTGTCAGTACCGCTTTGAGTTTGGTCAGGGTCACCGGTTTGAAGATAACATTATCCTGAGAGACCCCCATGGTATCGATTTTTGCACGGCTTGTAACATTGGCAATGACGATCAGTTTTGATTTGTCAACGTTGGCGACAGCATCGAGAATATTTTGCTTTGTCTTGTCAACATCAATCCAGAAGGTCTGACAGATACCCTTGTCGCTGAGATCTCTGAGTTCAGCAACCGATTCGAACTTCTTGACATCCGGTCCGAAGTAGTCGAAGTAGGACTGCAGGTAGGTGTCGAGTACCGTTGGCACCTCCTCTTCGTATTTACAGATGGTAACGTCATTGAAAGCGTTGTTGTAGTTTGGTTCAGTCGTAGCGACCTCTTCAAGCGGAACAGTGAAATAGAAGGTTGTCCCGTGGTCTTTTGCACTCTCAAGCTCCAGTTTTCCGCCCATCAGTTCAACAAACTGGCTGGAGATGGTCAGACCAAGACCGGTACCGCCGTACTTTCTTGTAACAGAGGAGTCGGCCTGTGAGAAGGCATCGAAGATACGCTCCTGTTGGTCTTTGGTCATACCGATTCCGTTGTCCTGGATAGAGAACTTGATACGTGCAGTATCACCTTCAACTGCTTCTTTTTCTATTTTAACATTGATGATTCCGCCGTAACTGGTAAACTTGATGGCGTTACTGAGCAGGTTAATGATGATCTCTTTGAGTTTTGTCGGATCCCCTTTGAGTTTCGGACTGATGGTCGGATCCATATAGAAGTTGAGATCAATGTTCTTTTCTGCCGCACCGACAGCATAGGTTTCGACCGCACTTTCGAACTCTTCAGCCGCATCGAAGACGATATTCTCAATTTCGATCTTGTTGCTTTCGATCTTGGAGAGGTCAAGAATGTTGTTGATAATACTCAGCAGGTTTTCCGAACTCTTCTCGATGATGTTCAGGAACTCCTGCTGTTCGGAGTCGAGGTTCGTGCTTCTGAGAATTTCGGTAAATCCGACGATACCGTTGAGCGGTGTTCGGATTTCGTGTGACATGTTCGCAAGGAAGAGGGACTTCGCTTCGTTCGCCTGGAGAGCGATCTGCTTATCCTCTTTTGCCGTTTCGACAAGCGTTTCGAGGAATTTGTATGCCTCTCTCGTTCCTTCGTGGGTATCGAGTTCGATGTTTTCGATCATTGCGGTATCGGCAGAGAGATACTGGTCACTCTGCTTCATATCTTCGACCGCTTTGTTAAGAACGTCTTCGAGCTCTTTAATGTTTCGGGTAATGTCACGCGTAGTAGTGTATCCCAGGTAGGCAAGCAGCAAGCTCAGGATCAAAATCGCAGTGGCAATGATGAGTAGTGAAACCTGCTTCTGCAGATAGATTTCCGCTTTTTTCCAGAGGGCATTGGAGACGATCAGTTCAACCTTGGAGAAGAGTGCGATCTTCTGTGTCTGAAGTGAGAACCAGTCCATAACATCTTCAGCGTAGTCACCGTTATCGACGTCGGTCTGGATGGCTGAAGAGGTTTCCGCAAGCTCTTTGAGTACCGCTTTCGCCTGTTTGCTGCCGAGTACTTTCTGGATCTGTGCCTGAAGCTGCGGGTTGGTTACCTGCTTGATATCAAAAATGTTCGCTTTGGTTTTGAAGTTGTCCCAGAGTGCAATCTCATCGAAGGCCATAGAGGCTTTTTTAGCCATATAGTAGGAGACGAAGCCTCTTTCCAGTCCGGCATTCTCTTTTACCGTATAAACTTCCGAGAGCGTACCGACCATAGAAGCGATCTCCGTATCGAGTGCAAAGCTGTTGATCTGCAGCAGGTTTTGCATAATCGGAGTAGTGATGGTTTCCGTATAGCCCTGGAAGAAGATCTTCTTAAATTCGCTGTCGGGCTGCTGTACTTCTTTACGGATGGCAGGAAGTTTCTTGAAGTTGGCCAGCATATGATCATACTGTGCCTTGTCCAGCTCTGTAGTTTCATGAAGCAGTTTCGGCAGGAAAGGAATAAGGTTACCGTTATCTGTGACCAGTTTGCTTCTCAGTGTCCCAAGGGCAGCATCTGTGTTCGCATACTGTTTCTTCAGGACATCGCCATAGGCTTTCCTGTCGCTACCCATGTAGAGTGCGCTCAGTCCACGTTCTGTTCCTACTTGTGTAAGGGACTTACTCAGGTATGCATTGTTGCTCAGTGCTGTTTTGAGTGCCTGTGCCTTCTCATAGTTGATGTACGAAGTTACGAAGAAGTAACTTGAAAGCATGAGAAGCAGCAGGATCGGTACAAGTGCGATCAGTTTCAGTCTGTTTCGTATGGTCATGGTCTGAATCCTTTAGTTATTTGTTTGAGATAAGTTTGATCTGGTTTTCCAGTGACAGGAAATGGGCCCAGTAGTTTTTGACAAGTTCCGGTACTCTGTCAATCTCCTCGTTAAACTGGATCTCATACAGCGTGTCAGAGAGCGGGTTGATCCGCAGGTTGCTTGCCGTTCCTTTCAGAAGGTGGCCAATCTTTTGCACTGTCTCAAGATCACCTCTTTCGTATGCTTTGAGCATCTTTTCGGTCTCTTCGTGTGCCTGTGCAATAAAATCGTTGACAAACTCTTCGATGAGCTCTACGGGCAGACTCAAGTCTTTGGCAGCCTCTTCCAGTTGGAAGTCAAAATGGATCGGTTTGATGTCACTCAGATCGATTGGGGCACGTTGTTGTGCTCCCGCTTCCTGCAGTGCAGCTTTTGCTCTTTCGCCTCTCTCTTCAGGGGTTTGCGGTGCAGGAGCTTCTTCGGTTTCCTCTACGGTTTCAGGCGTTTTCCCTGTCTCTTCAAACTTGGCGGTGCTCAACCTTCCGAGTGCCGTGAAGAAGGCGCTGATGGCACTCTCCTGTTCCGCATCGGCAGAGGTTTTTATATTGGAGAGAAGCTCTCCGATCGTAGGCAGTTGAAGCACGTTGGAGAGGTGGGAAAGTGCACTTAGCGCTTCCTCTTTCTCCTGGTCGTTGTCGCTGACAAGTGCCTGTTCATATCCAAGCGCAGTATCGATATATTCGTCAAGGAATAGATTGTAGTCCTCGGGCGAGATACCGATCTTTTCGCTGATGCGTACAACATCGATGTAAATAGGTCCCTCCGCTTCAGCAGACGAAGCTTCCGAAGTACTCTCCTCTTCGATAGTGGCGATGGCATTGTCCGCATCGGTAGGGATGGTCAGTTCATAGAGGTCATCCTCCTCTGTTTGGGCAATCTCTTCTTTCGTTTCCGGCAGGGTTTCTTCAATTTCGGATTCGGGTTCTTTGATTTCAAAGAGGTCCTCCTCTTCATAGGAGAGCATCCCTGTCTCAGAAGCGGATGGTTCTTCCTCTTCCTCCTCCTCGATCTTCAGCAGCGGTTCGTTCTCGTGAAAATCGATGGGTGTCTCTTCCAAAGAGGGTGCTTCGGCTGCTTCCTGAAGACTCTCGGCGGTAATGTCGACAACACGTACGTTCCCCAGCATCCCTTCAAGGTCTTCCACCTGAGCAGGCACTGTATGGGAAGTACCGTTGGCAGTCAAGATGACTTTGTCGCCTTCAAGGCTGAAATCTACCTCCTTGAGTGCCATTTTCTGATAGAAAGTGTTGATGTCCGGAATGCCAAGTTCATTGAGCAGCCGCGGTGCGACAGCAACAACCTGGTCCAGTTGGTTCAAAATATAGTACATGGGCTACATATCTCCTTATTATTGATTCTCTTGTGCAAGCATCTCTTTGTACAGTGCTGTAGACTCTTCCACTTCGTTTTGGGAAGTGGGTCTTCTGGCAGCTGTATAGCCGGTGATTTCTCCGGATTCATCCAGGATAGGTGTAATATGGGAGTAGACCCAATAGTATCTGCCGTCTTTTCTGAGGTTTTTGACAATCCCTGTCCACTCCTTCCCGGACTGGATAGTATCCCAAAGGTCCTTGAAGGCGGCCTTTGGCATGTCAGGGTGGCGGACGATATTGTGATTTTTTCCTGTCAGTTCCTGTTTGGTATAGCCTGCAATTTCACAGAATTTCCTATTTGCATAGGTAATAATGCCTTTGAGGTCTGTGGAGCTGACGATCAATCCGTCAGAGAACTCGTACTCTTCGTCTATGGGTTCGGGTCGGTCCCTTCGCATACATTCTCCCTTTTTGCATCTTAATGCCACTTTACCATCATGGCAATTACTTACGATAAACTTTATAACAACTTAACTAAAAATAGAATGAATTAAAAGAAGTTTCTGCTGAAAAAAAGGGTTTTTTATCAATTTTCATTATCTTGAGCAATAATTTTTGCAATTTTTGCATTGGTTACACGCGCTATCTCGTCAAAAGAGGCTTTTTGGATGGCTTCAAAGGTACCGAAGTAGTCGATGAGTTTGGCGACAGTAGCTTTGCCTACGCCTTTCTTGTTCAGCAGCGAGATTTGGGTATCTTCCCTGCGCTTTGCATTCTGATGGTAGGTGATGGCGTAGCGGTGTGCTTCGTCACGCTGGCGCTGAATCCAGTGCAGTCTCGGATCGTTGGGTTTAAGTTCGATGATGCCCTGTGGCGTGTAGAGAAGGTCTTTGGCAGCCCCTTTGGCACGGTGTGCTTTTGCATCGAGCTTCTCTTTGGCGATGGCAATGGCATCAAGGTTGACCCCGGCCTCTTCAAGCAGTCTGCGTGCGAGATTGAGATTGGCTTTTCCGCCATCGAGTATCCACAGGTCCGGTGGAGGATGGGCAGTAAAGTCTTTGATACGGCGGCTGAGCATCTCACGCATCTGCCCTGTTTCGTCATGTGCTTCAAGCCGGTAGCGACGGTAGCTTGGTTTGTCCCACTTCCCTTCACTCCAGACGACCATGCCTCCGACAGTCGCAGCTCCCATCATGTGAGAGTTGTCGAAGGTTTCGACACGGTAGGGGATGGCGGAGAGCTCAAGCAGATCGGCGATCTTCTGTTCCATAAGGCTGTTTTTCTGCTCTTTACGCAGCAGCTCTCGGGCGTTCTGCAGCGCAAGGGCGGTCAGTTTTGCTTTCGCACCGCGTTTAGGATGGCGGATCGCAATGCTTTTTTCAAAGCGTACCGAGAGGGTACGCGCCACATCGGGGGCATCTTCGAAGTCGTGTGCGACAAGGATATCTTTTGGGATCTGCGGGGTATCGACCCCGTAGTGCTCCAGCAGCGCCTGGCGGTAGGCTTCGTTGGTTTCGAAAATGTGTGTATGCCGGAAATAGGTGTGCGAAGAGGAGATGATTTTTCCCTCACGCATGAAAAGTTTGACAATGACGCCGCGCTCATCACCATTGAGGATGGCGAAAATGTCGGTATCGAGCCGGTTGGCAAGATCGATGGAGGAGTCGACGGTGAGCGCCTCTATGGCAGCGATGGCGTCACGCAGGGCCGCCGCCTCTTCGAAGCGCTCCTGCATCGCAAGCTTTTCCATGCGCCCGGCAAGCTTTTGGGTCAGTATATGGCGGTTGTTCAGCGCTCTTTTGGCCTCTTCAACAAGCTCTCCATAGAGCTTGGGCGTTACTTTGCCTTCACAGGGAGCCAGACACTTTCCGATTTGGTAGAAGAGGCAGGCTTTCCCCTCTCTAAGACACGATTTTTTCTGTACGAGCGGATAGGTTTCGTAAAGTGCATCGATGAGCGCCCGTCCGCCGGAAGGATAGGGGCCGAAGTAGGTGATCTTTTTGCCTTTGACCACCTTCCGGGTAATTTCAAAACGCGGATAGGGGACAGATTCGTCGATATAGATGTAGGGGTAGGTTTTGTCATCACGCAGCAGAATGTTGTATTTGGGTTTGAGCTGCTTGATAAGGGAGTTTTCCAGAATCAGTGCATCCTCTTCGCTTTTGACCACAATATACTCCAGCCTGGCAGCTTCCGAGAGCATCTTGAGAATGCGCGGGCTCTGTGCGGGGTTGGGGCGGAGTGTGGGGGTGAAACGCCAGTAACTCTTGACACGGTGTTTTAGGTTTTTCGCCTTACCGACATAGAGCAGTTTCCCCGCCGCATCGAAGTACTGATAGACACCGGGCGTGTCGGGGAGGTTTCTGATTATCTGTTGCATGCAATCAGCGATTTGGTCTTTTCAAATTTTTCAGCGAGCGTCGCATCGCTGCTTTTGAGTGGGAAGTTTCCGGTTGCCCGTTCGTGGTAGTAGGGGACTGTCGTCTCATCCGCCTTCTCTTTGATGACAGTACGGTATTTGCTGTGGAAAATGATCACTTCGTTTGCCTTGAGTTCGCGACACTCGGCATCGATAGAAGCAAGCTGCGTTAATACGCTTTTTAATAAATCTCTATTATAATGAAGTTCCATTTTGAAACCGGGATGCGTGGTAGCCACAAAGAGCGTTTCGTTGCGGATGTAGACAAAGGCGATGGCCTTTTGCCACTTCGCGCCAAGCAGCGAAATGAACTTTTTGTAGCACGCATGCCGTTTCAGAGATTTGAACTGAGGCTGGCTTACAAGATGAGAGAGAATGAGAGACGCGTTTTTCATAGGGTGATTATAGCATCAATCTGCTGTGTCGTACTAAGTGGCTGCGGACACAAGACCGACCCGATCTATGTGCCGGACAATTCGGATGTGCAGCAGAGTCTGCAGACACAAGAGTAGCGGAGAGATATTTTGGACAAGAAGTATGATGTAATTATCATTGGTGCGGGTATTGCCGGGCTCTATGCGGCGATGCAGCTGCCCCAGAGCAAGAAGGTGCTGGTTGTCTGTAAGGATATTCCGTGGGAGTGCAACACTTTCTATGCACAGGGAGGTATGGCAACAGCGCTTGATGAAGCGGATGTACCGGTGCATATTGAAGATACGATGGCAGCAGGTGCATACCATAACAACCGTGAAGCGGTAGAGATCCTTTCCCGTACTTCACTGGAGACGACACCTGAACTGATCGCACGCGGTATGGCATTTGACCGTGATGAAGAGGGACACATTCTCTATACCAAGGAGGCGGCCCATTCCGTTCCCCGCATCGTGCATGCAGGCGGGGATGCGACAGGCCGCTACATGCACTACTTCGCGATGGTGCAGAACAAACATCAGCTTCAGCGCAATACGCTTGTCTATGACCTTTTGATCCAAAACGGCCGCTGCTACGGAGTCAAGGCGACGGTCAACTACGAGCCTACCACCATCTACGCCGATGATGTGATCATCGCTTCGGGTGGTATCGGGTCCCTCTATGCCTACAATACCAACTCAAGAACCGTCTCGGCGGATATTCACGGTATCTGTGTCGAAAAGGGGATTGAACTTGCCGATATGGAATTCATGCAGTTTCACCCGACAGTCTTTGTCGAAACACCCTTCGCACGTAAACTGCTGCTGACCGAAGCACTGCGGGGCGAGGGGGCCCATGTGGTCGGTGAGAAGGGGAACCGTTTCCTCTTTGAATATGATGAGCGCGGGGAGCTTGCCAGCCGTGACATCGTTGCACGGGGCATCTTCGACTACAAGCGTAAAACGGGTGAAAAAGCCTATCTTGATTTTTCAATGTTCGAGGAGGCGTGGTTTCATGAGCGCTTTCCGAACATTACACGTACTTTCGAAGCACTGGGGTACCACTTCCCCAAAGACCGTGTGCCCATTTCTCCGGCATTTCACTATGCGAACGGCGGCATCAAATGTGATACGAACGGATGTATTCCGGGGATGGAAGGGCTCTATGTTGTTGGTGAAGCAGCGCGTACGGGAGTACACGGTGCCAACCGCCTGGCATCCAACTCGCTGCTTGAAGGGGTAGTGTTTGCCCAGCGTGCGGTAGAGCACCTGCTTGGCAAGGCGCACAGAGATACACCGATGCCTCTCTTTGAGAAGGATTATGGTAACATTCTGCACAAAGAGAACGACAAGGCCTATAAACAGAAACTGCGTCAGGTGATGTGGGATGATATAGGTATTATTCGGACGACCAAGGGGCTTCACGAAGCCAAGAACCTGATCTACGATATGAAAAATCAGGAGATTGGGAGACTGCTTCAACTACGTCTTAATACTGCCTCGGCTATTGTCGAAGCGGCACTGGCGCGTACCGAATCTTTGGGTTCTCACTATATCGAGTCGTAAGATTTGTATAGAATTTTTCAACATGCAGGAGAGAGTATGGAAACAGCAGCCGGGCAGGTGGCGCAGCATCTGGATCTGACAACGACATGGGTGGGGATCGTCTCGCTCATCATTTTCGTGGTAGGGTACTACTTTATCGCAGCAGAAGACAAGTACCACATTAACAAAGCCAAGCCGGCACTGCTTGCAGGTACGGGTATTTTCATGCTCATTGGCGTCTACTTTGCATTGAACGGCCTTGACGGCCATATGCTGGAAAAAGAGGTCGAAGAGCTGATCTACGAGATCGCGGGCATCTTCTTCTTCCTGATGGTGGCAATGACCTACATCGAAGCGATGATAGACAGAGGTGTCTTCTCTGCACTGCGCTACCGTCTGGTCTCCAAGGGATATACCTACAAGAAACTCTTCTGGGTAACAGGTCTTCTGGCATTCTTTATCTCCCCTGTAGCGGACAACTTGACAACCGCACTGATCCTTTCGACTGTGCTTATTACTATCGATCGTGAAAATAAAAATTTCCTTGTGCCGGGGGCTATCAATATTGTTGTAGCAGCCAATGCCGGAGGTGCGTGGTCTCCGTTTGGTGATATTACGACACTGATGGTATGGGTCGATGGCAAGGGTGCGTTCGATGAGTTTCTGTTTCTCTTCCCAGCTTCTATTCTTGGCTGGTTCGTCACTGCGCTGCTGCTCAGCCGTTTTGTGCCAGATGGCCAGCCTCCTTTCAATGCTTCCGAAGAGAAAGCGACCATTCAGGAAGGCGGCAAGCAGATTATCGGACTGTTTGCTTTGACTATCGTATTGGCCGTACTTTCACATCAGGTACTGCATCTGCCTGCGATGTGGGGTATGATGTTCGGTCTGGCACTGTTGAAGATTTACGTCTACTACATCAACCAGAATTCAGGCCCTACGAAGCTCAACGCCTTTTCGTGGATTGCCAAGATCGAGAACGATACGCTGCTCTTCTTCTTTGGTATCCTGGCAGCCGTTGGCGGACTCCACTTCCTGGGGTATCTTGAGTACTTCACCAAGCTCTACGACCAGTTCGGTCCGACAGCGGTGAACATCGGTGTTGGCTTCCTCTCAGCCGTGGTCGACAACGTTCCTGTCATGTCTGCTGTACTGAAAGCCGATCCTAACATGGGAGAGTTTGCCAAAGAGCAGTGGATGCTTGTAACGATGACAGCAGGTGTGGGCGGAAGCCTCATCTCGTTCGGTTCTGCGGCGGGGGTCGGCGTCATGGGGAAACTGCACGGTATCTACACTTTCGGTTCGCATATGAAGTATGCGTGGACTGTTCTGGTAGGTTACCTTGTCTCCATTGCTGTCTGGTACTTCCAGTTCATCGTGCTGCATATTGGATAAGAAGAGAGTAGCAGGTAGAAGGTAGCGGGTAGAAACATTTTTGCTCGTTCCTACCGTCTCGGTGGGAATGCATACCATCACATATTTGTATGACTGAATCTTTTATGAAGGATTGATTCATATAAACAGAAGGAAAATTGAATGAAACAGGTTCCTATTTTGGTACTCGACTTCGGGTCGCAGTACACACAGTTGATTGCGCGTAAGCTCAGAGAGTCGGGTGTCTACACAGAGGTGGTACCATACCGCGAGAAGATTGAGGATATCAAGGCACGCAAGCCACAGGGGATCATCCTCTCCGGTGGTCCCGCTTCAGTCTATGCAGAAGATGCCTACCATCCCGATGAAGGGATATGGGGTCTTGGACTTCCGATTCTCGGTATCTGCTACGGCATGCAGTTGATCACCCAGCACTTTGGCGGTGAGGTACTCCCGGCAGACCATCACGAGTACGGCAAGGCGAAACTGCATATCGAAAAAGAGGACTCTCCTATCTTCAAAGATGTGAAGCAGGACTCTACCGTATGGATGAGTCACGGTGACCGTGCAGAGAGACTGCCTGAGGGCTTCGAAGTGATCGGTACGAGTGAGAACTCTCCGTATGCGGCGATCGCAGATGAGAGCAGAAACATTTATGCATTCCAGTTCCACCCGGAAGTGCACCACTCCGAAGAGGGTGTAGTGATGCTGAAGAACTTTGCCAAGCATATCTGCGGCTGTGAGAGCACCTGGAATATGGGAAGCTTTGCCAAAGAGAAGATCGCGGAAATTAGAAAGCAGGTAGGTGACAGAAAGGTGCTTTGCGGCGTGAGCGGCGGTGTGGACTCCTCCGTGGTGGCGGCACTGCTGCATGAAGCGCTTCCAAAAGAGCAGCTTGTCTGTGTCTTTGTCGATCAGGGGCTGCTGCGAAAAGACGAAGCGGAGCAGGTACAAGATATGTTCAAACTGCTTGACATTCCACTCATTACCATCGATGCGAAAAAAGAGTTCCTGGATGCACTCAAAGGGGTGACAGACCCTGAGCGCAAGCGAAAAATCATCGGTGAGAAGTTCATCGAAGTCTTTGACAAAGAAGCAAGTAAGCATACCGACGTGAGTTTCCTTGCGCAGGGAACCCTCTATACCGACGTTATCGAGTCCGTCTCTGTCAAAGGGCCTTCAAAGACCATCAAGTCGCACCACAACGTCGGCGGACTGCCAGACTGGATGACCTTTGAACTGGTCGAGCCGCTGCGTGAAATTTTCAAGGATGAGGTACGCAAGCTTGGACTGGAACTTGGACTGCCAAAGCATATGATCGGCCGTCACCCCTTCCCCGGACCGGGTCTGGCGATCCGTGTCATGGGAGAGGTGAACGAAGAGGCGCTTAGACTGCTTCGAGAAAGTGATGCGATTATGCAGGAAGAGCTTCGTGCTACCGGCTACTACGACAAGGTATGGCAGGCCTTTACCGTACTGCTCAATGTCCAGTCTGTCGGTGTCATGGGTGACAACCGTACCTATGACAACACAGTCTGTGTCCGTATGGTTGAATCGGTCGATGGTATGACCGCTACCTTCGCGCACATTCCGCACGATGTGCTGGAGGGGATCAGCAGAAGAATTATCAATGAGATTGATGGGATTAACAGGGTAGTTTACGATATCTCATCCAAGCCCCCAGCTACCATCGAATGGGAATAACTTGCTCCTTATTTCGCATCATCTTTGGATGATGTGGCTCAGTCACTTACTTTTAGTAAGCTCTTTCGCACAAACATCCAAACCTGACGCAAACTAAGGGCAAGTTCAATTTTTCATATTTTACTTCATCTGTGAGGGAGCTTGTTCAGTTCTGGCACTAAATGCCGATGCCCCGTCGCTAAAGCGTAAGTGGGGTGCACTTACTTCTCAGTAAGCTCCCTCTCAACAACCCTCACATCTAAAGTAAACTGAAAAGATGGTCAATTGTGGGCAATCAGGAACGGAACCGGGAATTCATTCCCGGCCCAGGTGCAAAATACGCCAAAAGAATACACTTCGTTCAATTTGCGCTTTTAAAACATGGTTATTCCGGACTCGATATTATTTTAACAGGATATTTGTTTCTTTTTTGGAGTCGGAGGCTTCAGCCCCGCCTTACGCATTTTGATATTCAGTGTTATGCGAAGATAAATCTTCGCTTCCAAAAGTTACTCGGACTTATGACACCCTGAAGTGTTGAACTCCTGCTCAAGACGTGCTTTTCTGCGTTTGGCGTCACGGAGCATTTTGGGTTTGGTTGTTTCGGTGGTGATTTCGGTTTCGGAGATGGCCATCATCACTTCGTCGGTATGGGCAGGATCCATTGCCGAGACATTTTTGATGAACTGGTCGGTTTGCTTCATCTTCTTTTCGAGTGTGGCACACTCTTCAGCGTCAAGTGGTGCAGGAGCGGTCTGTGCACATCCTCCCATCAATATTGCTACGGCGGTTGTTGCGGTCAGTAAAGTTGTCTTTTTCATCTTCAAGTATCCTTTTCCTTTTCTTATTCTGATAAATTATAGCAAATTACTATTTAAGGGAGGCGAAGTCTGCCAAAAATCATAACTTTAGTCACTTTAACTAAAGTTTCCTACAAAAAAACTTGAAATATTTTTAAAAATTGACTATAATCACACAAAAATTCAGCATAATCAGGAGAAACGGTATGGGAAAACATCAGTTTCAAACAGAGATTGGGCAGCTGCTCAAACTTATGACACACTCTTTGTATTCGAACAAGGAGATCTTTTTACGAGAGCTCATCTCCAATGCGAGTGACGCGATCGATAAATTCAACTACCTTCATCTGACAGACGAGAAGTTCAAGGAAGAGGAGTGGTCCGGGAAGATCAATGTCAAGATCGACAAAGAGGACAACTCGCTTACCATCGGGGACAACGGTATCGGTATGAACGAAGAGGATCTGATGGAGAACCTCGGTACCATCGCCAAGTCCGGAACCAAAGCCTTTATAGAACAGTTGACCGGAGATGCCAAGAAAGACAGCAACCTCATCGGGCAGTTCGGTGTCGGGTTCTATTCGGTATTTATGGTCGCAGACCATGTTGATGTCATTACCAAAAAAGCGGGTGAGGAGCAGGCGTACAAATTCTCCACTGACGGTACCGGAGAGTATGAGATCAACCCGGTCACCAAAGAGGCGCACGGTACAGTTATCTACATCAAGCTCAAAGAGGATGAGAAGGAGTTCCTGGACAAGTGGCGTGTCGAAGAGGTGATCAAGAAGTACTCCAACCACATCGCCTACCCGATCATTCTCAACTACGAAGAGGTGGAGTATGAAGGTGAAGGAGACGACAAAAAAGAGAAAAAAGTATGGAAGAGTGAGCAGGTCAATGCCGCGACTGCACTCTGGACACTGCCAAAGAGCGAGCTGACAAAAGAGGACTACATCGAGTTCTACAAGACTATTGCACACGACAGTGAAGAGCCGCTGACCTACATTCACAACAAGGTTGAAGGTGCAACAGAGTTCACGACACTCTTCTACATCCCAAGAACGGCACCGATGGATCTCTACCGTGCCGACTATCAGCCCGGTGTCAAGCTCTACGTCAAGCGTGTATTCATTACCGATGACGACAAAGAGCTGCTGCCGCCGTATCTGAGATTCGTGCGCGGTATCATCGACTCGGAGGATCTGCCGCTGAACGTCAGCCGTGAGATTTTGCAAGAAAACCGCATACTGGCGAACATCAAGCAGCATTCGGTCAAGAAGATCCTCGAAGCGATCAAAAAGCTTGAAGGCGAAGATTTCGACCGTTTTGTGTCACAGTACAACCGTGTGATCAAAGAGGGTATCTACACTGACTTTACCAACAAAGAGACGCTGCTTGAGATCGTACGCTACAAGAGCTCGAGCGAAGAGGGTATGGTTTCGTTTGACGACTATATCTCAAGAGCGGACAGCGAGAAGAAAGAGATCTACTACATCATCGGAGAGGATGAGAAGGTACTGAGAAACTCACCGCTGCTTGAAGCGTACAAGAAGGCCAACATCGAAGTGCTTATTATGGACGACTATGAGGTCGACAGTATCGTCACGCCGATGATCGGCGAGTACAAAGGGTGGACACTCAAGGATATCACCACCATCGAAGCGCCCGATTCGAAAACCGAAGAGGAAAAAAAGGAGATCGAAGAGGAGTTCAAGCCTCTGGTAGAGAAGCTCAAGAAGACACTGGGCGATGAGGTCAAGGAGGTGAAGATCTCCACCCGTCTGACCGAGAGCCCGTCGTGTGTCATCAAGGACAGTTCGGATCCGATGGCAAGTATGGCGGCGATGTTCGCCCAGATGGGACAGGAGATGCCGGAGATTCCGCTGATTCTCGAGATTAACCCCGACCACGAGATGGTTAAGAAGCTTGAGAAGGTGGAAGATAAAACACTCTTTGAGGATATGGCACATGTCCTGCTTGACACTGCCAAGCTCTCTGAGGGGCTTGAGCCAAAAGACAAAACGGCATTTGCGCACCGCATCGCCAAGCTGGCGGCAAAAGCACTTTAAATCTCTTCCGTTCGGGGCACATCGCCCCGTCTGCTTTATGGTATAATTCCCCTTTACCTTTTCACGACAGGATAATACTTTGAACAATCAACCCATGTCTTCACAGAAAAAAGCGACGGTCGTCTCCACATCGGTCGCGACACTGCTTGTCTTTGTCAAGCTTATCATCGGTATTGCCAGCGGTTCGGTGGCGGTGCTGGCATCGGCCATCGACTCACTGCTTGATATGGCAGTCTCCATCTTCAACTTCTTTGCGATCAAAAAGGCTGAAGAGGACCCTGACGAGAAATACCACTACGGTAAAGGGAAGATCCAGGCGATCGCCGGTGTGATCGAGGGGACCGTTATTACGATGTCGGGGCTCTATATCATCTATGTCGCCATCGAAAAACTGCACAAAGGGAGTGAAACCTCTCTACTCGGTCCTTCCATTGTTGCGATGCTCATCTCCATTGTCATCACTTTCTTTCTGGTCCGTTATCTGCTGAGAATTGCCGAAGAGACGGACAATATCGTCATTAAAGCTGATGCACTCCACTATCAGACCGACCTGCTCAGCAACGGTGCGGTACTGGTTGCACTGGGGCTGGTCTACTTTACCGGTATCGATGCGATCGATGCGGTGTTCGGTATGGCGATCGGTGCCTACATTATCTATTCGGCTTACGAGATCATTGTTGAGGGGGTTGGTATACTGCTTGACAAGGCGTTGGATGGTGAAGTGGTTGCCAAAATTGGTGAAATTATCGCCAACCATCCAAAGGTGACCAGCTACCATTGGCTCAAAACACGTACAGACGGTAGTACCAACTTCGTGGAGTTTCACATGGTACTCAAACCCGATATGACACTGCTTGAGGCACATCGCATCGCCGATGAGGTAGAGCTGCAGATTATGGCGATCGATCCCGACAAGCGCTGGGTGATCAGTCCTCACTTCGATCCATATGACGATTCGGAGATAAATGAAGCGATGCTGCACGGCAAGGCGCTCAATCTTCTAAAGAAGAATCTCAATTCGTAATGGCAAAGATCTACCTGCTCTCACCAACGCCACGGGAGGGGACCGAGCCGCTTCCGATGATCGAATTTTCGCTGACGGCAAACACTATAGAGTTTGGTGAAAGCGATACGCTGATGTTCACCTCCAAGCAGGCGGTCAAAAGCGCCGAGGCGATCGATCCATCATGGAAGAAGTACCCGACAGTCGCGATCGGCGGGGCGACCAAAGCACAGATCGAAGCCCTGGGCGGCAGGGTGATCTACCACCCCGAATACTTCTACGGGAAATCTCTGGCGGAGGATATCGTCCGTTTTTTCAGTGACAGAAAACTGCTCTACCTGCGTCCCAAAGAGGTCTCTTTTGACTCGAAGACATATCTGCAAAAGGTCGGTATTGCTTTGCAGGAACAGATCATCTATGAGACTGCCTGCCGCAAGTATGCTCGGCAGATGAAGCCGGAGGAGGGGAGTATCATCATCTTCACCTCACCTTCGACAATCCGCTGCTTCCTGAAAAACTTTGGATGGGACAGCAGCTATAAAGCGGTGGTAATCGGAGAAGCGACAAAGGCCCATCTGCCTTCCGAAGCGGAGACGTATGTGGCCGACAGGCCGCTGATTGATGCCTGTGTGGAAAAAGCGCGTGAAGTTTTACTCGCTTCTAACTCCAAATAGGCTATAATTTTCTTACCTGGATGGTTCGACCACTGTAATATGGGGTCCAACATTTCGTATTTGTGGGACATGTAGCGAGCACTGTGTGCGGACACTTCCGTTTGAGCCTGGAAACAGGCGAGGAACTGCCCCCTAAGGTGCTCCTCTCTCCTGCACCGTTGGCTTATTAGGGCCGACTGATATACAGAACGGCCATCCGGGCCCTCATTAGTCATTGTCATTGCACGCATGAGCTTCCGAAAAAATTACGACGTACTGTATGTACGCCTTTAATTTTTTCGAAAACTCCTACGTACAAGCACAACGACTACTGAGTTGGTCAATGGACTGAACAGAACTGCTGAACTACTCGAAAAATACAATATTATCTACTAAACGGGGGAATCACAATATGAATGTACTGATCATAGGCAGCGGAGGAAGAGAGTACTCCATAGGACGTGCACTTAAACATGACGAGAATGTGGAGAAGGTCTACTTCTCTCCGGGCAACGGTGCGACCGATGAACTTGGAGAGAACCTCTCCATTACCGACTTCAACGCGCTGGCGGATTTCGTGGAGGAGAACGGCATTGATCTGACGATTGTCGGTCCAGAGGCGCCGCTGGTTGAGGGTATTGTAGATGTCTTCAAGGCAAGAGGATTGACTATCTTCGGGCCAACTGCGAAGGCAGCTCAGCTTGAGGGCTCAAAGATTTTTATGAAAAATTTCCTTGCGCGCCACAACGTTCCTACTGCACGATACATTGAAACCAGCTCCATCGAAGAGGCGTACCGTTTCATCGAGACACTCGAGGTCCCTATTGTCGTCAAGGCCGATGGACTTTGCGGCGGCAAAGGGGTTATCATTGCCCAGAGCCACGAAGAGGCAAAAAAGACGGCTGGCGAAATGCTCAGCGGCAATGCCTTTGGAGAAGCGGGAACGGCGATTGTCATCGAAGAGTTTCTTGACGGGTATGAACTCTCTGTCTTTGCAGTGTGTGACGGGAAAGATTATGTCGTTTTGCCCGCTGCGCAGGATCATAAACGGCTGCTTGACAACGACGAGGGACCCAACACGGGCGGGATGGGAGCGTACGCGCCGACACCGCTGGTGAACGATGATATTTACCAAAAACTTGATGAGCGTGTCATCAAACCGACGCTTAAAGGAATGGAAGAGGAGGGGATGCCTTTTACCGGTGTACTCTTTATCGGTGTCATGGTGGTCAAGGGCGAACCGATTATTCTGGAGTACAACGTGCGCTTTGGTGACCCTGAGTGTGAAGAGCTGATGCCGCTGCTCAAATCGCCGGCAAGCGACCTCTTCTACAAGGCGGCAACGGGTGATCTGAAAAATGCCACGATTGAGTTTCATGACAAGTATGCCGTAGGTGTGGTTATGGCAAGCAGGGACTATCCTTACAAGAGTTCACCGCCGGCGGAGATCATCATCGACGAGATCCATCATGAGGAGCTTCAAGAGAATGCGCACATCTCCTTTGCCGGTGTCAGCCGCGGGGAAGATGGCAAGCTCTATGCTACGGGTGGACGTGTACTGGTATGCGTGGGTCTCGGAGACAGTATCAAAGAGGCACGTGACCGTGCCTATATGCTGGTCGGACAGGTACATTTCGCCGGCAAGCAGTGCCGTACCGATATCGCCTATCAGGCACTGCAGGAGGCGTAATGGAGGTCACTTCACTGCCGATCGCCTCCAACGCCAAGCGTGTCGGCTCATTCATCATCGACGATATGGTGGTCAACCTCTTTTTGATGATCATCTTCTCTTCGCAGATCAATGCGCTCATGTCCGAGATCACAACGATTGATGAGACGGCAGTAATGACAATGAATGCCTTCATTATGGATAATATTGCAACCGTATTTGCGATCAAGGTACTCTACCATACGGTACTGATATGGCAGAGCGGTCAGACATTCGGAAAGTATATCATGAAGATCAAAGCTGTCGATATGAACAGCGGGAACCGGCTCAGTTTCCAGCAGGCTTTCTGGCGTGCATCGGTAAGGCTTGTCAGTGAAATGTTCTTCTATCTTGGTTTCGTGTTTGCTTTCTTCTCTCCACTGCATCAGACGCTGCACGACAAACTCTCCAACTGTGTTGTGGTCGATGTCTAAACAGCTGCTTCTTTTCGTAGTATGGCTGTGCGGTACTGCCGTACTGTATGCCGCCATAGAAGAGAACAGCAATATCGAAGTCTCTGCGACACATGTCGAGGGAACGGGTACGACAATGCGTGCAAGCAACGGTGTGGTTGTCTACTATCAGGACAGTGTCATTCATGCCGACAGAGCTCTGTATGAGAAAGAGAAACATCTGCTGACACTCGACGGCAATATTGAAATGATCGGCTACAGCGGTACCAAAGAGCATGCTTCCCATGTGCAGATCGATACCGAAAGAAACACGGTACACTTTAAAGAGCTCTTCTTTACCAACGCCAATGATGTCTGGCTTCTGACCAACGATGCGAACAAAACAGACGGAAACTATACCTTTGGCGACAGTATGCTCTCCAGCTGTGATATCAAAGACCCGCTTTGGAAAATGTACTTCTCCGATGCAACCTACGACAGTGTCGACAAATATATGAAACTCTACAATACCCGTGTCTACTTTGGCGATGTACCGGTCTTCTATACACCCTATCTCGCCTTCTCTACAGACAACCGGCGAAAGTCCGGTCTGCTGTTCCCCCTGATAGGCTACAGTAACCAGGAAGGATTTATTTATGAACAGCCGATCTACTGGGCGATCGATGAGAGTATGGACCTTGAGTTCAATCCTCAGATAAGAACAAAGCGAAGCCTTGGTATGTATGCAACCTACCGTTTTGCCGATTCACCCTACTCTTCGGGACAACTCAGACTGGGGTATTTCAAAGACAAACCGGAGTTTGCGGAAGAGTATAACCTTAAAAATACGGAACACTACGGTTTGGAGTTCCTCTACGACTCGTCGAATTTTCTTGGCAAGTATCTCCCCGACGGATATACGGACGGACTCTATGCAAATGTGACACTGCTGAATGATATTGACTATCTTAACCTGCAAAAGACTTCGCTGGTTCACTTTGGCCAGGTACCGCTGCAAGAGTCAAGGGTCAATTACTTTCTGTACAACAATGACTGGTATGGCGGGCTCAATGCAAAATACTTCATCGATACAAGGGTAGAAAATAATGACAGAACCATACAGACCCTGCCGGCACTCCAGTTTCATAAATTTCTCGACAGGCTTTTTTTTGATAACCTGACCTATTCACTGGATATGCAGACACGCAGGCTTGATCGTAGAGAAGGTGCGACACTCAACTCTGCCGAGTTTCGTATTCCCATTGAATTTACAGCATCGTTCTTTGATGACTATGTGAGCCTTTCTCTTGGAGAGCAGCTCTACTACGGCCGCTTTTTTTTCGGCAATATTGAAGCACCCACACCGGATTATTTTCAGTACCACAGCAATATCCACACCGCGAAACTCTTTGCGGATTTGACAAAAGACTATGGCAGTTTTATCCATGTGCTGCAGCCCTCCATCGGATATGTCAAACCGGGATCGGAGAGTCAGAAACCGTTGCCTTTTGAGAAGCTTGTAGAGAGCAACCAGGATGTGCAGGAACTCTTTTCGGTAGGACTTCCCGAAGAGGAGGCGCGTTTTTCGCTCAATCAGTATTTTTATGATGAGAATATGAAACTGATCTTCTTTCAGCGTCTCTCGCAGCGCTATTACCAAAACAGGGAGTATGCGTTTTCCGACCTGAGTAATGAAATGCAGTATAACTGGAAGAACTGGAGCTTTTACAACAATATCTACTATTCATTTGAATATAGTGCCATTCATGAAGCATCCAGCAGGATATCGGTGCATGGTTCCGGCTACTATCTGTCACTTTCTCATACCTATAAAGAGGATTTTGAAGTCGATCCCTATAAGGTGACGGCTAACGATTTTTTGTTTGATTTCCGTTACGACTATGATGAACGCATCTTCTTCAACGGAGGGGTGAGCTACAGTTTGAGAGAAGAAGAAAACAAAGATCTGACAAACTTGAAGCTCTGGCGTTTTGGCGGTGGTTACAGACGTGACTGCTGGAGTGTGACAGCACAGCTCTCTGCCAATGTCGTACCGCGTGCAACGGAAGATGGTTCAGGCTATACACAAGAGTACAGTTTTGTGTTTCAATTGAATTTTATTCCGTTTGCCAGTATCGGAACAAGGCAATAGATGAAAAGTCCGGTCGATATTATAGAAGAGGCGCTTGAGATACTGGAACTGCCAAAGTTCATTACAAAAGAGGACATTAAAAACCAGTACCGCTTTCTGGCCAAAAAATACCATCCGGATGTCGGTGGTGATGCGCAGAAGATGGAGCAGCTTAACCATGCCTACCAGCTTTTGATGAAGTACATAGAGGATTTTCGTTATACTTTTGATGAAGATGAGATCAACAGACAATTCCCTGGAGTAGACCATGCGCGACGATTCAAACCCTGATCGTTACTATTTTGAAGACAGAAAAGATGCTGCCAGGCAGCTGATAGAGACACTCCCGCTTGAACTGCTGCGTGAAAACGAGACTGTGGTTATCGGTGTGAGTGAAGGAGGAGTCTACTTTGCCGACAGAATCGCAAAAGCGACTGGTTCACAGATGGATATCCTTCTCACTGAACCGATCGTTGCACCGAACAATCCCGAGACAACGATTGCGATGATATCGGAGACTGAAGAGGTGGTGATGCACAAGGCACTGGTGGATGCCTTTGATATCAATGAGGATTTTGTCTACAGCGAAGCACAGCGGAAATATGATGAAGATATCCTCAGCTATGTCTACCGTTACCGCAAAGGGAAAGACCTTCTGCCGCTTAAAGGAAAATATGTTGTCCTTGCCGATGAGTGCGTGGAGACGGGGCTTACGATGATGGCCGCACTGAAATCGGTTATTGCCAGAGAGGCGAAGAATATTTACATCGCTACACCGATTCTTGACAGGGAAGTGTATGAAAATCTCCTGACAGTCTGTGACGGTGTTTTCTGCCCTCATAAAATTCAGGACTATATTTCGATAGAATACTACTATAAACACTTTTCGCCCCTCAGTTTTGAAGAGATTCTTCATATTGTAGAGTCTTACGAAAAATTTGAAAAAGTGCGTGAAGAGACAAAAGAATAAACCAAAAGGAACAGTACAGCATTATGAAAGAGACGATTATCAAAGTCAATGTAAACAATCTCGAAGAGATTTATGAGTGTAACAAAATAGCGAAACAGGCAAGCGGTGCGGTTATGTACCGACAGGGAAAAGCGGTATTGATCGCTGCTGTGGCAGTCGATGAAAAAGCGGTGGAGGAGAATTTTCTTCCGTTGACGGTGCAGTATATTGAAAAGGCATACGCTGCGGCAAAGATACCGGGAGGTTTCATCAAGCGTGAAACAAAGCCTGGAGATTTTGAAACGTTGACATCGCGTATTATCGACCGTTCGATCCGTCCGCTTTTCCCTGACGGCTTCTTCTACCCTATAAGCATCAGTGTCATGGTTGTCAGCAGCGACAGTGAAGTCGATATGCAAGTGGCGGCACTGCATGCGGCATCCGCTGCACTCTATGTCTCCGATATTCCTGTCAAGCGGGCGCTTGGTGCAGTGCGTATTGGGAAGATCGATGGTGAGCTCGTTGTCAATCCATCGCTCTCCAAACAGGATGAGAGCGTACTGGATCTGCTTGTAGTAGGCTCCGGCAGAGATATCCTGATGATTGAGATGCGTACGATGGCTTCGGAAGTGATCGATGATATTGAAGTTGATCCTATCGATCCGATGCTGGGAGCAGCACCGCTGATTCTGGAGCATCAGGAGAGCAACGAAATCGATGAGGAGGCACTCATCGAAGCGATAGCACTGGCACAGGATGCCATTGAAGAGGCAAGCGGTGTCTATGCAGTTGAACTCGAACCGGTAGTGAGAGAACCGATTGCTCTGGAGCTTAGCGATGTCAAGATCGACGAAGCACTCTACGAATACATTGCAGCAAATTTTGCTGAAGCAGTAGAGGGTGCCATCTCCCATATGGCCAAATCCGAGCGCTCGACTGAGCTCAAAAAGGTGCGCAGCGCTATTCTTGAAGCGTTGGAGAAAGAGGGTAAAGAGGCAGATAAAGAGCTGGTTGGCAGAGTGCTTGAAAAGTACAAAAAGAGCGTGGTACGCAAGATGATTCTAGAGAAGGGGGTCCGTGCAGACGGACGTGCGCTTGACCAGGTGCGGCCGATAGCGATTGAGACGAACATTCTGCCATCCGTACACGGGTCGTGCCTCTTCACCCGGGGACAGACTCAGGTACTTGTGACAGCGACACTTGGCGACAAGAAAGATGCACAGATGTACGAACTGATTACCGACAAGAACAGCCAGTCTGAAAACTTCATGGTCCACTACAACTTCCCGGGCTATTCGGTGGGAGAAGCATCGTACATCGGAGCGCCGGGAAGACGTGAACTTGGCCATGGAAACCTGGCCAAGCGTGCGCTGGAACCGACCATTCCTCTCAATTACGACGGAACGATCAGACTGGTTTCTGAAGTACTCGAGAGTAACGGTTCCTCCTCGATGGCGACAATCTGCGGCGGTTCGCTGGCGCTCCGCTCTGCAGAGGTGGAGATGACATCACTTGTTGCAGGTATTGCGATGGGGCTTATCCATGACGGAGACCAGTATGCAATTCTCTCGGACATTATGGGACTTGAAGATCATGACGGGGATATGGACTTCAAGATTGCCGGAACCCGTAAAGGGATCACGGCGCTGCAGATGGATATTAAACTCGGCGGTATCGACCTGCATGTACTCAAGGATGCGCTCGTTCAGGCAAGCAGAGGGAAGAATCACATCCTTGATCTGATGGAAGAGGCCGAGAAGAATATTGTAGAGAGTGAAGCACTTCCTGCAACGGAACACTTCACGATCAATCCAAGCAAGATCGGCGATATCATCGGCAAGGCGGGTGCGACGATCCGTGACATCATAGAGAAGTTCGAAGTGAGCATCGATCTTGACAGAGATGCCGGCGGTGTCAAAGTCTCAGGCAGTGACAAAGAGAAGGTCGCTGCAGCCAAAGAGCATATCAAAAAGATTGCCGACGCTCCCGTCCGAAAGCAGATGACCTATGAAGTCGGAAAAATGTACAAGGGCAGGGTCAAGCGTGTGGTCGATTTTGGTGTCTTTGTCGAGATGCCGGACGGCTTTGATGCGCTACTGCATATCTCCAAGGTGGCCAAAGAGCGTATCAACGATTTGTCGGAGCGTTACCATGAAGGCGACGAGATCGATGTGGTCGTGATGGAACAGAAGGGCAAAAAGGTTGAGCTCGCCACACCGGAATACCTGGCGTAGGCGCGTAACAAAACAGCAGCAGGAAAGGAGAAGCGATGAACGGAACCTATATCGAGATGGCCCTTGCTCTGCTTCTTCTTGCCGGTGCGCTATGGTATGCCAACCGTGAGCGTCTTGTCGCACTTTTCAAAAAAGAAGAAGTAGCGCAGGAAGAGAAAAATCCCGCACCCATTTTGAAAACAGAGGAGGCTCCTGAGGAGAAAAAGGAACCTGTACCTCAATGGAAAGAGGAGGGGGAGTCCCCAAAAAGAAAAACAGACAAGCCGCATGTCTATACCAAGCTTATCCCCGAATCGGAAAACATCGATCTTGACTGCTTTACCTACTTCAAGGGGATGCGCCTGCTGGTTGTAGAAGACAACCTGATCAACCAGAAGATCGTCCAGAACGTTCTGAAGCACTCCGGTATCATTATTGATATTGCCAATAACGGAAAGGAGGCGCTGGAGTATCTCTTTAACGAGCACAGAGACTACGATTTGATTCTAATGGACATCAGTATGCCTGTGCTTGACGGGATTGAGACAACAAAGATGATCCGCCGTGTACATCAGCTCGATCATATTCCCATCATTACCTTTACCGCATTCAGTCTCGGCCCGGAGATACAGGCGATGTTTGAAGCTGGTGCGAATGCCTATCTGACCAAACCGCTCAATGTCAATCAGCTCTATACTGTCTTCACACTTTTTGTAGGAAATGTCAACAGAGGACTTTCTATGGAGAAGATGCTCGAGATTCAGGGACTTGATGTTGCATCGGGACTGGAACATGCGGAGGAGGACAAAGCACTCTATCTGGAACGTCTGGATACCTTTGTGCATAAGTATGCACAGAGTGCACAGATGCTGCCGCAGTGGATTGAAAAAAAACGCTATGACCGTGTTACACATGAGTGCAAGGAGCTGCTCTCAGACCTTACGGAGATCGGTGCCTTTGACATGAAAGCGCTGGTGCATGAGATTCTGATGCAGTTTGCCTATAAAAACGAACATCTCCTGGGGCGCTATACACTGCTCTATGAAGCGAAGATGCAGGCGCTGATTGAAACTATCAAGGTTTATCTTGACAAAGAGATGCATGACGACACCCCCAAAGGAGCATGATTTAGCGAAAATTAACGGTGCAGTGGGTATAATTACGCCGTTTGTACAAAGTGATAAGTAGGGAAATCGGTTGCATTTATGTGCCGGTTGGCAGTGGAGACACTGTTTACGCTATCCGAACGGACTTTGGGAAACAGTCGAAGAGACTTAAAACCTACTAATCTAAAGGATATGAAATGAAAAAGTTTTTCCTGCTTTTCCTGGCACTCGGTGCTGTTGCTTTCGCTGGTGAAGGCGAATCTATGATCAAAGCATACTCAGTCGTTGCTGCCGGTGTCGGTCTTGGTCTCGCTGCTCTTGGTGGTGCGATCGGTATGGGTCACACTGCTGCTGCTACAATCGCTGGTACAGCGAGAAACCCAGGTCTCGGCGGTAAGCTGATGACTACAATGTTCATTGCTCTGGCGATGATCGAAGCACAGGTTATCTATACACTGGTAATCGCGCTGATCGCTCTCTACGCTAACCCATTCATCGGGTAAGCTAAGGAGACTTTAAGGTTGTGGCGGTATACTTCCGCTACAACTTTTTGTTAAGCCCTCATTTAAAAACTTCAGATAGTTTCAAACTATCGAAAATGCGTCAGTGGTGGAACGGTAGACACGCTACCTTGAGGGGGTAGTGCCCTAGTGGTGTGGAGGTTCAAATCCTCTCTGACGCACCATCCTTTTAAATCGCCAATTCAAAACATAAATGCAATTCACCTAAAATCACGCAGCGATTTCCTTCGTAAATTCTTCAAAAAACACCTCATAAGGCGTCCTGAATCCAAGTACTTTCCGCGGTCTGTGATTTAACTTCTCCTGTATGGTAATGATTTCCTCCTTTGAGACTTTTGTAAAGTCAGTTTTTTTAGGTAGATACTGTCGTATTAGTCCATTGGTATGTTCATTTAATCCTCTCTCCCAGGAGTGATAGGGATGTGCGAAATAGAAGTCTGTATCCAATACATTGGAAACGATCTTGTGATAGGCAAACTCCTTGCCGTTGTCACTGGTAATGGTTTTAAGTACCGGCTTGATAGGCTCAAGCATTTCAATCAATGCTTTGGTAACAACATCAGCATGTTTGGAAGCCACTTTTCGAATGAGTGAGAACTTTGACTTCCTGTCAACCACAGTCACCAGTGCACCGATATGGTCTTTACCAATGACAGTATCGATCTCCAAGTCTCCGATACGCCGTTTCTTCTCTACGATCTTTGGACGCTTGTCGATCATCGTTCTGCCAACAATGGTGCCTCTACGCTGATAGGTGTTGGAGCGCTTATGATACTTCTTGTTCTTGTGCCTGAGGTATTTGTAGAGTCTGCCTTTGTTCGCTTTATTGCGGTAAATGAACTGATAGATCGTTTCATGGGAGATAGTACCCAGTCCCTCATACTGCATTCTTCCTGCAATCTGTTCTGGAGACCAGTGCTCTTTGAGTTTGGCACGGATATACTTTTCGACTTTATCGGTGATCACGGTATATTTGGGTTTGGTCTGATGACGTAGCTCTGTCAAACATTGTGCACTCTGATAGCGATATTCTCCAATATATGCTTCAGTATTGCGTCTGATTTCTCTACTGACGGTAGAGGGGTGTACCCCTATATCTGCTGCAATATCTTTTTGCTTCCAGCCTATTTGCAATAAAGCCCAAATTTGGTATCTTTCTTTTGGGGTTAACTGTTTATATTTCATAGTGCATTCCTAGTTTTGTGGTGAAAAAAGGATAACCTATGATCGGTTAACCCTCTCTTTCACGTTACTTTCTCAGAAATTGCACTTATTGTTGGAATTGGCGAATTTATCTCTAAACAACTTATCTTTTTTACTTCACTTACAATCCAAATAGAGTACACTATAGTTTAATGTAACTTCAAACAAGGCAAACAGTATGGAAGCATTTGGCGGTTTGATTGTATTGATATTTGGGTTTGGGATTTTTCTCTTTTGGGTTTGGGCACTGATCGATATTCTCAAAAGTGACTTCAAGGACAGCATCAACAAGCTGATATGGCTGCTGGTTGTCTTTTTTCTCTATGGCTTCGGTGCACTACTGTACTATTTTATAGGAAGAAAGCAGAAGGCATAAAGTGACTTTTTTGTGACATTTGGGAAATAAGACGCAAAATTTGCCTTTAAGATCGTGAAAATGCCTTCAAAAGCCCATTTTATGGGAAGTTGCTGCTCTATTTTATGAAATTTTAAGAATAGTTTGTGCTATAATAAACCATCTTAACAATAAAGGAAGAAGAATGACAAAAGCAGAATTCGTAGAACTGGTTCAGAAAAACGGAGAGTATGAGAGCAAAGCGGCAGCAGAGAGAGCGGTAAAAGCGTTCATTGACTCTGTAACAGAAGCACTGACAAAAAAAGAGTCAGTTTCTCTCGTAGGTTTCGGAACCTTCTCTACAGCAGAAGTAGCAGCGAAAAGCGGTAAAGTACCTGGTACAGACAAAACATACAGCAAGCCTGCACACACTGCACCCAAGTTCAAATTCGGTAAGACGCTCAAAGACGCTGTTGCAGCGGCGAAGTAATTGCCTTTTGACTGCCTCTGGGCAGTCGCCTACCTTTCACCCCTTTCCCACTTTCTGAACGAAAACCGTTTTATTATCATTCATACACATATTGCGTGCTTTCTTTACGCTGGAGCAGTTGGCTACCTGTGAAGTGACATAGATAACCGTTGCAAGCATAAAGACCAGCATACTGCCTATGAAAGTCGATACCAGAATAACATTGCGGTAATCCTTACACTTTTTCCAAAAGTTCCGCCACCACATCTGCTGCTCCTTCTCTTTTTTTTTCAGTATAAACCTGTTATGTGGAATGTATGTGGAGTACAAAATGGTATAATGTCATCAAAAAAAGTGAGCTTCGATGGATTTGAAAGAGACTATAGGACTGGGTGTGGCAGGAAACTTCGCGCACCATCTCGAACAGGCGGGAGAGCTGAAAGACTTTGAGAATGTTGTAACAGAGGCCCCGGAGGCCCCAAAGGGCATTTTCCCTTTCTATCTGCCGGGAAATGAAGGGTTTTTGGGAATTTACTGTATTGGTACGGACACACTGCAGCTTCCCTCTTACGAAGCCAATGCGCAAGTAGAACCGGAGATTGCGGTGCTGTTTGAGATTGTCTATGATGATGCAATGCGTGTGAGCGAGCTTGTTGCCAAGTGCTTTACCACTTTCAACGACTGCACCATCCGCAAAGAGGGGGCAAAGAAGATTTCGGAGAAGAAGTCGTGGGGTCCTAATTCCAAGGGAATCGGTGACAAATGGATCGAGATTGACAGATTTGAAACGGGTGGGGTCATGGACCGCTACCATCTCTGCTCCTATGTCAGACGTGACGGGGTGTTGCATCCGTACGGTGTGGATGCACCGCTGCTAGGCTACAGCTACTTTTACGGGAAGCTCACGAACTGGCTGGTAGACAAGATGAACAACCAGGAGGATTTTGGCCCCCTTGAGAACATTTATGAACATCTGAAAGCGTGCGGGTACCCCAAAGAGGCGCTTATCTCCATCGGGGCGACAGCTTATGCGGAGTTTGGAGAGAAGAACTATCTGCAATCCGGTGATGAAGTGTTTGTAATCGCTTATGACGGAAGTCGTGAGAAGGGGGATTTGACCCCTTCTGAGAGCAAGGTGATATTACACCAGAAAGTAGTGTGACTACCCGTTGATCTGCTGCTTGATCTCTGTGACAAATTCGGTGATATCGTCATGGAGAGCCTGCAGGTCCTCTTCATGCTCCACTTCATCCGCAAGGATCTGAGAAACAAGATTGTAGGTGACAATGTCTTTGTTGTGTGTTGCTTCAGCGATCTGGGAATAGACACTGATGGCACACTGCTCCCCTTTGATGGCATCTTCAAGAATGTTAACCACATTGTATGTTGTAGGAGCATCATAGCCGCAGTTGGTGTGAGTGAACCACGCTTCAGGATGCAGCAGCGGAGTGCCCCCAAGCTGGAGGATACGGTCGGCAACCATGTTGGCGTGTCGAAGTTCATCTGCAGCATGCTGGGTAAGTTCCGCAATAGCGGCATCTTTCATAATGCCGCTAATGACTTTGGCTTCAATGAAATACTGGTAGTATGCCAGCCACTCATCTGCATACGCTCGATTGAGCATGGTGATGATCTCGTTGATCTCGATACCGTGTATGATTGAATTTCCTTTGCGTGCCATGTGAACTCCTTACAGATTATGTTTTAAAATAAGTTGACATAATTTATAGTAGCGGAGTTGTACTTAAAGGAAAATAATTTTCATTTAACCCTTGAACCATCCTTTGATGCGTTCGAATGCAGATTCGAATGCACTCTTGTGTGGATGGCTCTCCACACCGTAGCTCTCCTGCAGTTTTTCCAGCAGCTCTTTCTGTTCGTCGTTGAACTTTTTGGGGAGTATGAGTTTGATCTGCGCGATGAGGCGTCCCTTTCTGCCGCTGTGGACATCCGGAACCCCTTCGCCGTCGAAGACAAACTGTTCTCTGTCTTTGGTGCCCTGCTTGAGGTTGAGTTCGAGTTCGCCTTTTAGGGCAGGGATGGAGATGGTCTCTCCCAGAATCGCCTGTGTGAAGAAGACCGGCACTTCGATGTAGATGTCGTTGCCGTTTCTTACAAAGTGCTCATCCTCTTCTACATAGAAGGTCAGATAGAGATCGCCGCGTCTGCCGTCTTTGGATTCGTTTCCGTGACCCGGTACTCTCAGACGGTTTCCGCTGTCCACGCCGGCAGGGATCTTGACCGTAACGCTCTCCTCTTTGACCTCGTACCCTTTTCCGTGACAGGTAGGACACTTCTGCTCTATCTTCTTACCCATTCCGTGACACTTCGGACACTCCTGTGCAAAGGTCATGAAGCCCTGGCGCATGACGATCTGTCCCTGGCCTCCACAGTAGTCGCAGGTGGTCATCTTGCCGTCTTTGGCACCCGTACCCTGGCAGTCACGGCAGTAGGTCTTGTAGCGGATATCGACAGTCTTTTCACAGCCGAATACCGCTTCATTGAACTGCAGCGTCAACTCCATTTCAAAGTCGAGAGCATACTTCTGTCCCGGGTCGCGTCTGCTCTGCCCAAAGCCGCCAAAGCCTCCGCCGCCACCGAACATGGAGTTGAAGATATCCATGATATCATCCATGTTTGCACCGCCGAATCCGCCGCCGGCTCCCTGTCCCTGCAGACCCTCTTTCCCGTAGCGGTCGTAGATGGCCCGCTTCTCTTCGTCACTGAGTACCTGGTAGGCTTCGTTGATGAGCTTGAACTTCTCTTCGGCCTCTTTGTCATCCGGGTTTCTGTCTGGGTGGTACTTGAGTGCCAGTTTGCGGTAGGCTTTCTTCAGCTCCGCACCGCTGCAGTCTCTGCTGACCTCGAGTATTTCGTAGTAGTCCATTTCGCTCATTGGCGTTCTCCTGAAATAGGTAAAATCTTGGGCGAATTCTACCATAATTTCGTTATAATGGCTAATCAAAAAAAGGTGGGCAATCATGGTCGTACACATCGTACTTTTCAAATTCAAAGAAGAACACAAACAGGCCAATATGATTCAGGCAAAGCAGATGCTCGAAAACCTGATGGGTGCGGTACCCTCACTGCGCAGCATCGATGTGGGGATGAACTTCTCCAAAGAGGAGCGTGCAATGGACTTGAGCATCATCACGACATTCGAGAGCAAAGAGGGACTGGAGGCGTATGCCGTACATCCTGAACATTTGAAAGTGGTCGATTTTATCAAACAGGTCGTGGAGTACTCAAAAGTAGTCGATTACGAAAAGCATGACGGATTGTAGATTGATAATTGGTGATGGAGAATGGAAGATGATGGTTGCTTTTCTTCGAAAAGCTTTTTTTAAGATATAGGACTTCTGTTCTATGATTGAATATTTGAGATAAACAGCATTGCGTAGGGTGCGTAACCACGCACCAAAAAGAGTAATCATGAAACAACATAAAATAGAAGCGTTTGAAAATCTGGTGGAGGCGTTTGGTTCATTGCCCTCAATAGGCAAGAAGACGGCGGTGCGGCTGGCGTACCATGCAGTGATGGAAGACGGATTTGGTGCGCTCAAGCTGGCACATGCCATCGAACATGCAGTGGGGACCATCCAAAAGTGCAGCAAGTGTCACAACATGAGTGAGGATGAACTCTGCTCCATCTGCTCGGACCCCTACCGCGATACTACCAAGCTCTGTATCGTTCAGAGTGCGAAAGATATTCTGACCATCGAGGAGAGCGGGCAGTTTGACGGGGTCTACTATGTTATCTCGCAGGTGCAGGATATGGATGAGTCGCATCTCTTCTATGCCGTGGATGGGGTCGAAGAGATTATCTTCGCCTTTCCTCCAAGCATCGCGACCGATACGATGATCCTCTATATCGAGGACAAGCTCTCCGGTCTGCCAATCAAGTTTACGAAGATAGCACAGGGTGTGCCTACGGGAGTGGAGCTGGAGAATATCGATATGATATCGCTCTCACGTGCGCTTGAGGCGAGGGTGAAGATATAAAACAGATGCAGGGTGCGCAGTGCCTAGTGGAAATACCTTTGGGGTACACGCACCTTTTATGTCGTATCTGCTATTGTGTTTTCTGGTCTATATACTCCTGTATGAACTTGCGTACATCGGCATAGACGAAAGAGTCTTTGTATCCTTCGATCTTTCCGCCGCTGGCATTGGGATGGCCACCGCCGTTGCCGATCTGTGCCGCCATCTGAGAGACATCGACTTTGTTGTTGCTGCGAAGTGAGAAGTTGCCCCTGAAGTTGACATCCATATAGAAGTCGTAGTCGGGATTGTTGACAAGAAAGGTATTGCCTATAATAGAGGTGTTTCCGACGTTGTAGCCAAGGATGCCTTTGTAGTCCTTGTAGTGAATGGTCAGACGCTGCTTGTCTTTGGTGAGCAGATCGGTGACGTAGTCGGCGACGAGGTTGTCTTTTGTTTTGTTGGTCCCCTTCTTGAAAAAGGCCTTCTTGATCTGGTGTAGGTCATCATCGAGCTGGATAGGTGCTTCGTGTGCACTGATGCGCTCTTTTGCCGCTTCGATCATAGCAAGTTTGAACGCCCTATCCTCTTCGGGGAAGAGAATGCGGTTGATCTCGCGTGCTCCGGAGATCATGCCGAGCATCACTTTTCCGTATTCGAAGTAGGGGTCTTCATCTTTCCAGATGTCGATAGCATTGATGGCCTTTACAATGTCGGCATATTCGTTTTCAGGGTCGAAACCGTAGTGTTGCTGCAGCCAGTCGTAGGTAATGAGCGTGGCACAGCGGCTGGTATCGAGCGTATACCAGGCAAAGCGTTCCGCAGCGTTTGCCCCGGTAGCGTGATGGTCGAGCAGCTGCAGTTTTGCGCCGATGCGCATGGCTTCCTTTTCGATCCAGTTCCCCTCTTTGGTTGTGAGGTTGAGGTCTGTGATAAGGATAAGACGTTCAGTGCTGTCACCCTGGATGAATTTGTCCTGTTCGATCTTTTTGACCATCTCTTCGAGGCGTGCAGTCACTTCAGGCCCGTAGTTGGCATTGTAGCACTCGATCTTTCCGAAACATTTGGTGGTCAGATACTGGCATCCGTAGCCGTCAAGGTCGATGTGTGAGAGGTGATAAACGTGTTGTGCCATTAAAGAATCTCGCCGAGTGTCAGACCGTGGAGGAAGTCATCAATCTTGGTTTGAAAATTGGCCAAAAAAGGGGAGATGGCACAGTTTCCAATGGCACCGTTGGGACAGGTGTTCATATAGCTGGTACAGTCAAAGACAGCAGGCGCTTTCCCCTCGGCTGCAAGAATAATGCTGTGTACGGTGATCTCATTAACGTCACGGGCGAGGACAAATCCGCCGTGTGCGCCTTTTCGTGACTCCAGGATTCCCTCTTTGGCGAGGCTCTGAAGAATCTTGGCAAGAAAACTTTTCGGAATACTGAGTTCATTGGCCAGTTGCTCTGCACCAATGGGTTTTTCTGCATTGCGAATGACATCCAGCGAGAGCAGGGCATATTCGCTTGCACGAGTTAATAACATAATGATTACCTTTGTTACATAAGTCTAATTAGGAGTATTTTACTCTAAATACTATTATAGATAGGTTTACCTTTCCTCCAGGAGTCCTCTACGGAGAGTATCGATCATCAGTTTCTACCGATGCTCCGGCATATTACTGGTCAGGATTTGGCGTAAGTCCTGTGCAAGGTTATTGTGGTAGAATACCGCACTCATTTTTACAAGTGGGAATTCATTATACCAATCAGGAGGTCATTATGGCTTTGGATCAGGCGAAAAAAGCAGAAATTATTGCTAAATACGCAAGAGGCGAAAACGATACAGGTTCAACAGAGGTACAGGTTGCTCTGCTTACAGAGAGAATCAAGTACCTGACTGAGCACCTTAAAACAAACAAGAAGGACCACTCTTCAAGACTCGGTCTACTCAAACTTGTCGGTCAAAGAAGAAGACTGATGAGATACCTTAAGAAAGTGGACATCGAAAGATGGCACAAGATCAAGGACGAACTCGGAATTCGTAACTAATCTTCTCTCCGACGTTGGGCGCTTTGCGCCTGGCTCTTTATATACATAATACTTCTTTTTTACCCTTTTATTTCCACTTTTAATGATCGAAACTTCTGTTATGAAGATTTGTCGTACAGGATATAGTATCCCTATACATCCCCAACAGTCTAAAAAGTAGTGTCATAGTAGCGCACTCTTTAGTAATAGAATAATGCTTATTTAATAAAGTTTAGTGGAATAGACTAAAGTTTATTAAATAAAATATCGCCTCAAGCCTTGACAAATTAGCACTCAATGTTGTATAATGCATCCAATGCATTTGAAAACGGGTGCAAAGTTTAGGAAAAAAGGAGGTCTGTATGGCAAAAGAGACGGAAAAAGATCTTGAACAGACTCAGAATGAAGAGACGGTTGAAGAGACTGAAGCTTCACAAAATGAAGAAGGCGGCGAAGTGAGTGAACTTGAAGCAGCCAAAGCGGAAGCGGCTGAGTACAAAGACAAGTACATCAGAGCGCATGCCGACTTTGAAAACGCAAAAAAGCGTCTGGAGAAAGACAAGGCCAATGCGGTAGCGTACGCAAATGAGAGTTTCGCAAAGGATATTCTGGCGGTACTCGATTCGTTCGACAATGCGCTCAGCTCCATCGAGAGTGCGGACAAAGAGAACGCGTCCGAAGTACTTGAGAAGATGCATGAAGGTGTCAAATTAACCTATGAGCAGCTTCGAAAGGTACTTGAAAAGAACCACATCAAAGAGATTTCGTGTGAAGGCGGATTCGATCCTGAGGTGCATCAGGCGATCATGCAGGTTGACAGCGATGAGCACGACAGCGGCGATATCGTCCAGGTGATGCAGAAAGGCTACACCATCAAAGACCGCGTCCTCAGACCTGCAATGGTGAGCACCGCTAAGTAAACGTGAGTGAACCTCACGTTTATAGGTGCGAAACCGGAGCGTGGAGCAGAGCGACCGCGTAGGCTGGAGAGCACCGCTAAATAAAAACTTGACAAAAAGTGACTCAATGCAACAAAAGTTGCATCGATTCATTGAAAAAATGTGTATACTGACACTAGAAATTTAGAAAACAACTCTACATAAAGGATGAGCAATGGGTAAAGTATTAGGAATCGACTTAGGAACAACCAACTCCGCGATGGCGGTCTACACCAACGGTGAGGCGGCGATTATCGCGAACAAAGAGGGGAAGAACACAACACCATCTGTTGTCGCGTTTACTGACAAGGGTGAAGTGCTTGTCGGTGAGCCGGCAAAACGCCAGGCGGTAACCAACCCCGAAAAGACCATCTACTCCATTAAGAGAATTATGGGATTGATGTGTAACGAAGAGAAGGCAGAGGAAGCAAAAGAGAGACTGCCATACCACATCATCGACAGAAACGGTGCGTGTGCAATCGAGGTTAGCGGTAAAACCTATACACCGCAGGAGATCTCTGCGAAGGTACTGATGAAACTCAAAGAGGATGCCGAAGCGTATCTGGGTGAGACAGTGACAGATGCGGTCATTACCGTACCTGCCTACTTCAACGACTCTCAGAGAAAGGCAACGAAAGAGGCCGGAACGATCGCGGGACTGAACGTACTGCGTATCATCAATGAGCCTACCTCTGCAGCGCTGGCGTACGGTCTTGACAAGAAAGATGCAGAGAAGATCGTCGTTTACGATCTGGGTGGTGGTACATTCGACGTAACGGCACTTGAGACAGGTGACGGCGTTGTCGAAGTACTGGCAACCGGTGGTGACGCATTCCTCGGTGGTGACGACTTTGACAACAGAATCATCGACTATGTCGCCGAAGAGTTCAAGAAAGAGACAGGCATCGACATCAAAGCGGACGTTATGGCGCTGCAGCGTGTCAAAGATGCGGCTGAAGCGGCGAAAAAAGAGCTCTCTTCCGCAACTGAGACAGAGATCAACCTGCCGTTCATCACTGCAGATGCAAGCGGACCTAAGCACCTGGTAACCAAGATTACCAGAGCGAAGTTTGAATCTCTGATTGCTGACCTGGTCGATAAGACCATCGATACGATCGGTGCCGTGCTGAAGGATGCAGGTCTTACCAAGAATGACGTCAAAGAAATCGTCATGGTTGGTGGATCTACCCGTGTACCACTGGTACAGGAGAAGGTCAAGGCGTACTTCGGCAAAGAGCTGAACAAGTCGGTCAACCCTGACGAAGTCGTTGCAATCGGTGCAGCGATTCAGGGTGGTGTCCTTGCCGGAGATGTCAAAGATGTACTCCTGCTGGATGTTACACCGCTCAGCCTCGGTATCGAGACACTTGGCGGCGTAATGACCAAAGTGATCGAGAAGGGTACGACTATTCCTGCGAAGAAGTCACAGATCTTCTCAACAGCGGAAGACAACCAGCCTGCGGTAAGCATCCATGTACTGCAGGGTGAGCGTGAGTTTGCCAAAGACAACAAATCGCTTGGTATGTTCGAGCTTCAGGGTATTCCGCCGGCACCAAGAGGGGTGCCTCAGATCGAGGTTACTTTCGATATCGATGCCAACGGTATCCTGACAGTATCGGCAGTTGACAAGGGGACAGGAAAGTCTCAGGAGATCAAGATCACCGGTTCGTCAGGATTGAGTGAAGAAGAGATCGAAAAGATGATCCAGGATGCCGAAGCGCACAAAGCCGAAGATGAGAAGCGCAAAGCGGTTGTCGAAGCGAAGAACCAGGCGGATGCGCTGATCCATCAGACAAGAAAGTCGCTTGACGAGCTTGGTGACAGTTTCGATGCAGGCGAGAAAGCGAACATCGAAGCGGCGATTGCAGACCTTGAAGCGGTACTCAAAGATGAGAATGCAACCAAAGAGCAGATCGATGAAAAGGTCAAAGCACTGACCGAGAAGTCGCACAAGCTTGCCGAAGCGGTTTACGCCAAAGAGCAGGGTGGACAGCAGGGTGCTGCCGGCGGTGACGCAGGCAAGAAAGCCGACGATGACGATGTCATCGACGCAGAGGTTGAGTAAACCTCTGTAACAGTGCGACCAGTCGCATGGGCACTCCGCCCAGTTAAGTTATATTACTTCCTCCAAAGCCCGGTTTCCCGAAAGGGGAATCGGGCTTTTTTTATGCCAACTTTTTTCCATAGTCCCATAAGATTCATACAGAGATAGAGAGTTTTGGAAAAGTGCTTTATAGAGAAATCGAAAGGTAGATGGGGTGAACGTGCGACAACTGCCACACGTTTGCGTTTAGAAGTCGAACGGCTGGAATACCATGACCCAGAAGTTTGCTCCTTCACTGCCGTAGGCGATATCGACACGAACAGGCACCTGTGCTACCATGGCTCTGAAGCCGATCCCTGCATCGAACTTCATATTGTCGAAGAGCCCACCATTGTAACTGCCGTTGACATTACCCGCTTCAATAAACGGTGCAATCTGCAGCCAATCAACTGCCACCGGTAAGTAATCATTTTTCCTGAAGGGATTCCAGTTCAGAACGGCGCGGTACTCCATGGCACCATAGATGACGGCTCTGTCGGTGAAGCGGTTGGTGTTGTAGCCGCGCATTCTGAACATACCGCCAAGGCGTCCGCCTTCCCAGAGCGGCGGGCGGTTTTTTGTGATGCCGGGGTGACCGTCGACATCGTTGTTGTCATCCCATGAAAAGGAGTAGCCCGTCCAGAAACTCATTGCGAGCACATTCTGCTGTGTCCACGAGAAGGTGGGCAGGTCTACATAATGGTTATATTTGAACTCCAGGAAGTCCCAAGTCTGAAGTGAATCGCCCCATCCAAAGTCTCGGGAGTACTGCAGTTTGAACTGGTAGCCGCGGGAGGGGTTGAGATCGTAGTCGGTGTTGTCATGCTCTACAAAAAAACGCAGCCCGTTGGTGTTCCACTCCTGCAGTCCCTTGGATGAGCGGTCAATCCCTGTTGTCGGGGAGAGATAGTTGTCAAAGGAGTTGTGTTCATAAAAACCGGTGATACCCAGTGCAGTACGTCCGGTTACAAAAGGCGTGCCGCCGCCGTATCCTTCTCTGTCAATGGCAAAACCGTGTTTGAGAGGATAGTGTCCTTCCGGATTGTTCAGCCCCTCACCGATGGGGAGAACATACTTGAGTGTTACATAGATGAAGTCTTCATCTCCGGGAGATTCGACATAGTTCTTCTCATCGGATTTTTTGTCATGATCGTACATATAATAGCGTGCTTTTGGGAAGTAGCTCTTAAGCCCCAGTGCAGAGAAGAGCAGCCTGTCGGTGCCTGGGACGACATAGTCGAAGATGGCAGCGAAACCGCCGGAGAAGTTTTCTGTCTGCTGCTGTCCGTTGACGGTGACATCCTGGTCGGCACCGTAGAAAACGGTAGCTATTGCAGTAGTTTGCGGCTGGATGAACCCTTTTTTGATTACACCGACACCACCGGAAAACCCGGTAGAATCGGTTGAAAATACATAAGGAACAAAGACAAGGTCTTTGCTTTGAGCGGTCGTGACCGTTTCATCGGATGTATTGGTATCAGGGGTCTCTGCTGTGCTGTCTGCAGCAAGAGGCTGACTCAAAAGGAGCATAGCAGTGAAAGCTGAAATGAGTATACTGTTTTTCCTGTTCATAAAGGTATTATAGGCTAAAATATATTACAGCCCATTGAGCAATTTTTGATAAATGTATAAATCAGTATGTGTTGAAATAAAGGATGAAAAACGATGGAAACCCAAAAGTGTACGACACTCGAAGAGGCACGAAAAAAGATCGATGAGGTGGATGAAGAGATCATCAAACTGATTGCCAAACGTAACGACTATATCAAGCAGATCGCACACTTCAAGACGAGTGTAGATGAGGTAAAAGCTGAAGAGCGTATCAACGATGTCATCTCCCGTGCCAGAGAGCAGGCTATTGCTCTTGGACTCTCCCCAAATCTCATCAATGATCTCTACGTACGCATGATCGATGCAATGGTAGAGAGCGAGATTGCGGAGTTCAACAACGCAAAGAGCTTTTAGTCCTGTTCCTCTTCATCATCTCCGACAACCGCATGTGCAGTACTGCCGGCAAGACCGATGGTGGTACCCACTACCGTGCCGGCAGCAGAGAGAGGTGCGGTAACTACTTGAGTGCACCCGCCAAGCAGCAGGATCGAGATAAAAAAGAGAGACAGTATAGTTGTTTTCATAGCGGAAGTGTAGCATACGTTAATGTGTGTAATGCTCTGCACACTGCCATGGTACAATGGCAGCAATGAAACCGTAAAGGATATTGTGTGAAGATACTGCTGCTTGAAGATGATGTGATTTTGCAGGAGATCATCGAAGAGTTTCTGCAGGAGTGCGGTCATGAGGTGGTAAGCTTCTATGACGGTGAGAAGGCACTCGATGCTATTGGTGAGGAGCGTTTTGACCTGCTGCTGCTCGATGTGAATGTACCAAGCATAGACGGATTTGAAATTCTTGCCTATCTACGGGATATCGGCAATACCACGCCGGCCATCTACATTACCTCTCTTGCAGGTATTGAAGACCTCAAAAAAGGGTTCGCACTCGGAGCGGACGACTACCTCAAAAAGCCGTTCGATCTTGAAGAGCTTCAGGTGCGTATTGAACATATTGCCAAGGCAAATTTCCTACAGGAAGAGATTGAGATTGACGGTATAAAGTTTATCCCCAGAGCACATCAGCTTATTGTCGGCGGCAGAACCATTGAAATGCGTCAAAAAGAGGCGCAGGTACTCGAGTACTTCATCCGTAACCAAGGCAAGATCATCTCCTGTGACGAGATCATCGAGAATATCTGGGAAGATGAGAATATTCCTACACACGCGACGATACGCACCTATATCAAAAACTTAAGAAGAATGTTCGACAAGCCCTATTTCGAAAATATCAAAGGAGAGGGATATCGTTTTAACATCGTATGAACGCCGGTCGCTCTTCCGCTTTCTGGCACTCTATCTGGTTTCGGTATTCGTACTGCTGGCGATCATCGGGTATCTCTTTTTTGAAAACAACCGCACGGCGATGAAGAGTGCGATGAAGTTCGAGATGATGTATCAGGGGCGGATGCTCTCTTCCAAGATCGTGATGAAGGCGATGCAGGAGAAGGGGATGGATGAGGCCGATGCGGTCAATTTCCTCGCCTCATTGAAGCACTGCCGTTTCGATGTGGGTTACTACGACAAAGAGGGGGATGCGCTCTATACGGAGATAGACGACGTTCCGAAGTTCAATAAAGAGTTTTATATCGACAACGGATGCTGCTATACGGTACTGGAGGACAGAAGCGACCATCTTGGGGTACATTACGTGGTGCTTAAAGAGAATGAGCTTATGGAGAGCTTCAAGCAGCTTCGGCTGAAGATCATCGGCTATCTGCTGCTCTCCTTTTTGCTGATGGGGGTGGTGGGCTACTTTCTGGGCAGGCTCTTTTTGCAGCCGGTGCGTGAGCAGATCGAGTCGCTGGACCAGTTCATCTCCGATACGACCCATGAACTCAACACGCCCATATCAGCGATTTTGATGACGATCCGATCGCTCAAGGGGTGTGATGAGAAGAAGATGAAACGCCTTGAGGCAAGTGCCAAGCGCCTGCATGTAATGTACAGTTCGCTTACCTACCGTCTTGAGGGCAAAGAGGAAGAGGTGGAGCGGTTTGACTTTGCGGAAGTGGTCGAGGAGAGGGTGGGGTACATCAAAGAGCTGATCGACTCCAAGAAGCTGAAGTTGTCAGTGACACTGGAGCCCACAGAGGTGGAGATGTCGCGCAGTTCGGCCGAGCGGCTCATCGACAACCTCCTCTCCAATGCCGTCAAGTACAGCGATGTGGGTGACAGTATCGATGTGACGCTCAAAGAGCGTGTGCTTAAGGTGGCCGATACGGGAATAGGGATCGCCAAGAAAGATCAGGAGGATATCTTCAAGCGCTACAAGCGTGCCAACAGCGAGCGCGGCGGATTCGGGATAGGGCTGAATATCGTGCTGGGGATCTGCAGGCAGTACCGTATCAAGCTTGACCTCGATTCGGAAGTAGGGGAGGGCACCACCTTTACGCTTTGGTTCCCGCCTTTAAAGTCCTAATGGAGGAGGGTAGCTGATCGGTTTCACTCGATAGCTCTGGCAGGTGCAAATATGAGAAGCGTAAACGAAAGACAACTGCTTGTCTTTCGTAGCTTCGGAACCGGAATGGTCGGAGCAAAGCGCAGCCATGGAGGCGCCACCCTTCGGGCTGAGTGCACCTTTGTCGCCATCGAGTGAAACCTACATCACTAGGGGGTTAACCCATCTGCTCCATAAGAATGCCGATGATATCGCTCATCGTGAGGATACCCTGCAGTTCGTTGTTGTCGATGACCAGCAGGCGTTTGATGGAGCTTGTGACCATCATACGTGCGGCATATTTCATCTCCAGCCCGGCGGATACGGAGATGGCCGGTGTGTTGGCGATGTCGTAAACATTGAGCAGGTCGATGTCGCCATCCTCGGCAACGATGCTCTGCAGAATGTTTTTGAAGGTCACCAGGCCGTAGGCGCCCGAGGGGGAGGTCTTCTCTACCACTACGGAGCGTACCTTGTGTTCGCGCATCAGCTGCAGCGCTTCGCGGACTGTCGCCATGGGGGAGACGGTTATGAGCTTCTCTTTTGGGGTCATTACTTCTTTGACTAACATCGTATTCTCCTTTAAATCATACTTTTGATATTCTCTTCGAACGTGTGCAGCTCTTCATTGTCCAGACCCGTTACGTGGCTGAGCGGGAAGGTGAAGGTAAAGCCGCTGTTTTCCTTGCTGTCGAGGTCGAACCTCTCTCTGAGGGTGCGCATCACCTGCAAGCTCAGTTTGCGCGGCAGTACAAAGAGCAGAACCGAGACATTCTCTTCAAGTGTAAGACCGAAGAATACCTTTTTCTCTTTGAGACCGATGTTCTTTCCGTGCAGTATGGTGACCGAACCCGCACCGGCCTCTTTGGCCGTTTGTATAGCGGCCTCTTCATCCTTGTCAGAGATGACGACAACGAGTGCAGTGAATTTCATGCTTCTTCCTCCTGTGAAAGTGTGTGTTTGCTGTAGTACTCTGCATAGATGCCGTACCCCATGACCGTGAGCATGGGAAAGAGCGATGCAAAGGCGATCAGCCCGAAGCCGTCGATAAGCGGGTTGCGTCCTTCGATGTTCTCCGCCAGTCCCAGTCCCAGAGCGGCTACAAGCGGTACCGTTACGGTAGAAGTGGTCACTCCGCCGCTGTCGTAAGCGATGGGGATGATGTAGTCGGGTGCAAAGTAGGTAAAGGCGATGACAAGCAGGTAGCCTGCGATGATGTAGTAGTGGATGGGATCGCCTGCGACGATGCGGTAAGCGCCCAGCGCAATACCCACTGCCACTCCCAGAGCGACGACGGCACGCAGGCGCATCTGTTTAATGCTTCCCTCACTGATCTCCTCAGCCTTGATGGCGATGGCAAGCAGGCTGGGTTCGGCCATGGTTGTCGAAAAACCGATCAGAAAGGCGAAAAGGTAGATGAGCAGGTTGTTCTTCATCGCCGTCAAATCAAAGGCGATGGTCTCACCAATGGGAAAGAGCCCCATCTCAAGCCCTACGATAAAGGCGTAGAGCCCGATGATGACCATGGCGATACCGATGAGTATCTTGTGCAGGTGTGCGACCGGCTTCTTGATGATGACATACTGAAAGAAGAAGATGACCGCCAGAATGGGCAGGACATCCTTGACTGTTGCGATCAGATCCCAGAAGATATCCTGCCACTGAAAGTGCTGTGCAGCCTTTTCGGTTTCGATGATCGCCTGTGCAAGTATGGGCAGGCTGCCGCTCTCACCCATGGCGTAGACGATAATGCCGTAGACCTGTACGAAGATCATCGGTGTCAGCGAGGCAAAGGCGATGAGCCCGAAGCCGTCGATGACGGGGTTGCGCCCCTTGATGGAGGAGGCAAGCCCGATGCCAAGGGCGGCTACAAGCGGTACGGTTACCGTCGAGGTGGTCACCCCGCCGCTGTCATACGCCAGCCCGATGATCTCTTTTGGGGCGAAGAAGGTGATGAGTACGACAAGAATATATCCGCCAATGATGTAGTAGGCGACGGGGTGCCCAAGCAGAATGCGCAGTACACCAAGCAGTATGGCAAAGCCCACCGAGAATGCTACGGTCATCCGAAGCCAGAAAGCGTCGATAAGACCGTTGCTGATAGAGGCGGCTTTCTGGGAGATGGCAATCAGTGCCGGTTCGGCAACGGTGGTGGCAAATCCGACGGTAAAGGCAAAGAGCAGCAGCCAGAAGACTGAACCCTTTCTTGCAAAATCGACAGCCAGCCCCTCACCGATGGGGAAGATACCAAGCTCCAGGCCGCGAATGAAGAGTGCAAGCCCCACGGCGACGATGGCGAGTCCCGCTACGATGGAGAAGAGGTTGTCCGGTACGGAGCGTATGACCGCCCCCTGAAAGAGTGCCACGACAACGATGATGGGAAGCAGATCGGTGAAGGAGTTTTTCAAATCACCGGCAAATATCTTCAGGCTTGTTATCATGGGATTCATTATAGCCTACTCTGCGCTTTGGACGATTAAATACCGAGGATTGGCCATTCTTTGCGCTTGCGGTGTTACCTTTTTGGTGCGGTCCATAATGGCCGCCGTGTAGATACGCTAAAAGCGGTATGTTTCATACTTCAGCGGTTTGAAGCGGGAGAGTTCACTGTGGTTCTGAAGGTGCAGTGCTTTAAGCCCCGCCTGGCTGACTCTTCTTACGCCCAGCACCAGTGTCAGGGTATCTCCCTTTTGCAGTCTTACAGGATAGTGCAGCCTCTTTTTGCCGTAGATGAGAGAGTCTTTGAGTGTTTGGGTCGCCTCCCACGGCAGGGTCTCTTTCCCCTCTTTTCCGAATATTCGTGTAAATACGGCAGGCGGGAGTGCTGTCTCTTTGCCGTCGCGTTTGAGAGTGACCTTGAGTACCCCCTCACGATAAGCCTGTCCGAAGAGTGCATGGTTGGCATGGTTGATAATGGTGATGTCAAATCCGTCTGCGCGTTTGCTGACATTGAAATCGATGTACTTTCCCAGTGCTTCAGTCATGTTATGTATGCCGGCAATACCGTGGTAGGCATGGGTTTTTGTCTCCTTAAGTGTGACTTTCGTTCCCGGGACTTGAGGCATATGGCAGCTGATGCAGGTCTCTTTGTCTTTTTTGTCGATGAGTGCATCGAGCATGACAATGTCAAAACCGTGCCCGTTGTCGGATTGGGCGTGGCACCCCATGCAGACATTGCCGTTGTAGTAGTTCTCATTGTCGTAGTTGATTTTGTGGTAGGGGGAGTTTTCGACACTTCTATTGAGCCCGAACCAGGAGGTATGGGTTTGGAAGTGTGCGATGCCGGAGCCCTTTTTGGATGCTTCGGCGGTAAAGAATTCGCGTGTTTTTCCTGTCGTGATGTTGATGTTGGCAGTATCGTTTTGCTGAACGTAGTCTATGGTATGGCAGTAGACGCAGGAGATAGGCTCCTCTTTCTGGATGCCGTTTTCTGTAAGAACGCCCTTTTTCAGTGCCTCTTTGTCTGAGGGAGAGTGGCACTTGGCACAGGTGTACCCCTGTTTGCTTTTTGGCATCAGCTTCCACCATGCACTGTGGACCGGGTCGTTGAATACCGAAGCCTTTCTGTGTGCGGAGTCGTAGTATTCACCGTAGATTGTCGGATGGCACTGTTTGCAGACGATACTTGTTGCCGAGGCGCCGATGAGCGAAGCGGTGGCCAGCAGAGGGAACAGCAGAATTGGCTTCATAATATCTTCCTATCTATGTTATTGGCATATATTATAGTGATTGTAGATAAAAGTCGGAAGTATCTATAGAAGTTGAGCTATGAGGAGGCATTGTGCCTCCTTGAAAGGATAGAGTCAAATGTTTGCCAATGTACCTATGAGCTGTGAGAGATAGGTACAGCAGCGTCTCTTTTGGTGTTGCTGTGCATATCGGTAAAGCACTACAAGGGAAGTGGCGCTTTTATATGCCTCAAGACGGATGATGTAGTGTTCTAGGAGTGCAGGATTCTCCTCATCTATGGCACGGTAGAGATTCTGCTGCATCACTGCTTCAAGGGTAATGGGAGTCTGTTTTACAGAAATAGGGGATGTCATTTTTCTTCCTTTTTGATAATTGATTTCAAATTGTATCCGGTTAAACCTTAAAACAATAACAGTTATCAATATAATTTTGCTTTAAGAAAAGTTTCTGTACATTACGAATCTGATAATAAATATCAAAACAATTACAAGGAAAAACAATGAAAAAGACAACATGGACACTGAGTTTGGCAGCCATTCTGGCTACAGGAGCGACAGCGGCAACACTGGAAGAGAGAGTAGCGGCACTGGAGGCGCAGAACGAAACACTGACAGAAGAGGTGCTGGCTACACAGACGGGCGGTTTTACGCTGGTCGATACGGAGAAGACCTACAACGGTATGGGACCTGCGGCATCGAAGGTTTACTACTCCAAAAATCCGCTCTCCATCGGCGGATACGGTGAGATGTACTATGCCAATCCGGACAATGGGGATGACTATGCGGATGTCTACCGCTTTGTCACCTACTTCGGATACAAGTTCTCCGATAATGTCATCCTCAACGCCGAGGTAGAGTTCGAGCACGGTGCCAATGCAGATGCCGGTGGAGAAGTTGCCATTGAGTTTATGTACCTTGACTTCCTCTGGAAGGAGGAGATCAACTTCAGAGTAGGTAACCTGCTTGTACCTATGGGGCTTGTCAATCTCAGACATGAACCGATTCTGTTCAATACGGTGCAGCGTCCGGAGGTGGAGCAGAAGCTGCTTCCAAGTACCTGGCAGGAGAATGGTGCGTTGATCTATGGACAGTTTAGTGATATTGGTATCTCCTATACTATCGGAATGATCAATGCACTAAATCTCAACAACGACGATACACGCAATGCATCCAACGGTTGGATCCGCTCCGGAAGACTGGGTTCGAGTGCAAAAGCATCCTTCGAGCCAGCCTTTGTAGGACGACTGGACTATACAGGAGTGAACGGACTGCTGGTAGGAGCCTCGGTCTATTACGGAAACGCTTCCAACCTCAAAGATGACCCGACCGATGTCTCAGGCACCAATGCAACGATGTTCGACATTCACGCAAACTACGAAAACGGTCCGTTCAGAGCCTACGGACTCTATACGCAGACGACACTGAGCGGTGCGGAGAAGATCGGTAGTGGGGCTGCAGAGAAGGCAAGCGGCTACTACGTCAACCTCTCCTACGATATCGATTCTCTGACCGGGCTTGGCTACAAGATGCCGCTCTTCGTGCAGTATGAGGATTTCAACCCGGTTGCCTCTACCGTCGATGGTCTGAATGAAGACAAGTATAAGACAAAAACGACTACAATCGGTGCAAACTTCTTCCCTGCCGACCAGGTAGTGCTGAAGGCTGATTATGCGCAAAAGAAGGTTAGCGGAAGAGACGATGAGAACATCTTCTCTCTGGGCCTTGGATTTGTCTTTTAACCGGAGGTGTTGATGAAAAAGGTTCTGCTTGCGGCGCTGCTGCTTGGTTTTGGTGCACACACACTTGATGCGAAGGTCAATACAAAGGTGGAGCAGGCTGTCAAAGGCAGCTTCGCCAAGGTGGATACCATAGAGCCAAAGCGGCTCATTTTGACCAAAACGCAGTTTGCAAAGGTGCAGAAGGCTGCCAGAGCGAAGCTTGCAACGAAGGTCTATCGCTACTATGAATTCAAAAGCGGCGGCAAGGTTGTCGGCTACGGCGTACTCATCGCTAGAAAGGTGCGTACCAAGAAAGCGACGGTGTTGTATGCCTTTGCTCCCGACGGGACGTTGAAGTTTGCCGAAATTATGGCGTTTGGCGAGCCGCCCGAGTATATCCCCAACGACACCTGGATGGGACAGTTCAAACAGAAGCCAAAAACCGCCCAGCTGAAGATGGGCAGCGATGTCCCTACGATCAGCGGCGCGACGCTTTCGGCACGCAGCATTACCGACGGTGCCCGCATCGCACGGGCCATTTTCCAGCAGGCGATCAAGCACTAAATTATGAAATTTCTTGTCTCAAAAGATACCTCTCCCACACCGCTGCTTCGGCAGCTGATGATCGCCGTCACTATAGCGATGCTGCTCTACCTGCTGCTTGATGTGCTGCTGCACGGCTACTTGATAGGTTTGAGCCCGCAGGCGGCTGCACAAACACTTTATGGAAACGAAGAGGCGTTTGTCGAGCCGATACTCTTTGAGAGTCTGCTGCTGCAGGTGCACATCGACCTTTTTATGGCACTCGTTTCACTACTGATAGTTGTCTCTATCTACCTGCGTATGAAACACAAAGAGTCGGTGCGCAAAGGTATGCTGCACTCTCTCTTTTTGGCTGCTCTTGCCGCACCGCTGCTGCTGGTTGCCGCCTACTTCAACGGCAGTTTCTGGCTTTATGGCTGGGTGGGTGCCTTTTTTGTCTGGCATCTGTTGGCTCTTTTTGTGGGGACAGTTGCACTCAAAAGGCTGCTTGCGTCATGAAACGCTACCCGCGCTACCGCATTCCGATCGGCTACTTGCTGCTCTTTGCCTTTTTCATCGTTGCAAGCGGTATTTGGCTCTTTTTGTTGCCGCAGGGATTGTCGGAAACAGGGAGTCTGAATGCTGCACTGCGCCAGCTTGGCCAAAGCCCCGCAGCCAAAAGCTGGCAGCAGTTTATAGAGATTGCCACACCGCACCTTTTTGCAATGGGTGCGCTTATTTTCATCGTTGCACACTTTCTGCTCTTTGGCACCAGAGTCTCACGCCACTTTTCGATGAGCTTGACATTGTGGCTCTACATAGCCGCGTTAGCGGACATCTTTGCCTACGCGCTTATTATCGCAGGCATTGTGACAGGCGGATGGATAAAACTGGCAGCACTTGCCATATTCGCACTGCTTTTCCTGATACTGCTTGGTGCAGTCACCGTCTCACTCTCCCAATAACCAATACGCCAATCACTACCGCTTCAGCGGCTCTTTCACTCTCCATACCATACGCACCAGCTTCTCCCAGTTCCCGTCAATAATCCACCCGTTTGGTTCGACAAGGATGTACCCGATATCGGGATGGTGTTTCAAAAAGGCAAGCGCCTTTGCTTTAGGCATAACCGAAACGGCGGTGGCGTAGGCGTCTATTTTGCTGTTGTCTGAATGGGTAAAGAGGGTAACGGAGACAAAGGCTTTCCCCTGCGAAGCGCTTTTGGGGTCGATGAGGTGGTGTTCGCTCGGTTTGGTCGCGTAGCGGCGGTAGGTGCCGGAGGTGGAGACGGCGAGGTCAGCAATGAGACTGTGTGCAGTAGCGAATGTCGTTTCGGAAAACGGAGATTGTATGGCCACTTCGCAAGGCCCGATGCAGCGGATGTCGCCGCTGAGTGCAATGCGTCCTTTGGTGGTGTTGTGCTCAAGCAGGAGATCGGCCCCACTGTCGACGGCGAACCCTTTCCCCATTCCGCCAAGGTCGATGATGATGCCAGTATCACTTCGTATGGTATTATCCTCTATGTGGATGCCCCCGATGTTGCGTTTGGCGTGAGTGAGTGCTTCTTTGGTAGGGGAAGCGGGGTGCGCTTCACCAAAGTGATAGAGTGCTTTGGTGATGGAGCCGATGGTGACATCGAAGTAGCCGCCGGTATCACGGTAGTAGGCTTTTGCTTCTCTCAGTGCCTTGGCAAGTGCGGCATCTTCGATGGGAGCGTGGGTATGGTTGAGGGTGTAGAGGGAAGCATTTGTATCGAAGGTGGATAGGGAGCGCTCCAGCGCGGCGATGCGTTCGAAGGTTTTCGATGCAAGGGTATTGGCGCTTTGGGGGAGCGTGATGGTGGCATAGGTACCCATCAGTACACGGGTGCGTGTCAACATAGGTTCCGCTGCAAGCAGTGTTGCAGCAAACGCCAATAGAAGCGGCAGTCGCATCACTTCTGCTGGCGCTTTTGGAGCACTTCGTGTACGCCTGTAAAATCCTTTTCGTGTCCGAAGCAGGCGGAGGTGTTGCAGATCATAAAGCCATCGTTGGTGTCGGTGCGCAGTAGGCTGAAAGGGTAGGGTAGCGTGTCGAGCTCTGCGATGTGCGGCTGCAGTTTCTCCTCTTTGGCTTTGATGATGACATCGTCCAGCAGATAGCGGATGACCATTTTGCTGAGCTTGGGTGTAGAGATGGGCTGGCGCATCACGTCGTAGGAGTGTATCTCAAGCGACTTGAAGACGAACTTTTTGTAGACAGAATCGACAAGTGAAGAGATGGAATGCAAGAGCCCGACCATTGTGGCAAGCGAAGAGGGGTAGGAGCTGTCGTGAATCTCCGCATCGGTCTCGAATTCGCCGCGCGAGAATTTCCAAATGCCGTTTTGGTAGAACTTTTCGATCGCGGCGTTTGTCAGCTTTTGTGCGACGATGAGGTGGGTTTCATCGAGCGTACTCTCATACGCTTCGATGAGCGCTTCGCCAAGGTAGGCGTAGTCTTCCAAAAAGGCGTGGATCTTCGGTTTTTTGCCAACGAGTGTGGAGTGAAAGAGCTGCGAGTTGGGGTACATTGTCTCAAGCAGCCGCTGCAGCGCCTCTTTGGCCGGTTTGAGATACTTTGTATCGACTCTGGAAGCTCTGAAGAGAGCGGTGATCATCATCGCGTTCCATGATGTGATGACCTTTTTGTCAATGAAGGGGTAGACGCGCTTCTCTTCCCTGCGCTTTTTGAGTGCGGCGATGGCTTCGTCGTAGTAGGGAATCGCTTCGGTACTCTCCGGCGAATCGACACGTACGATGTTCTTGCCTTCGAAGTTGCCATCAGGTGTGATGTGTAGCGCTTTGGCAAGTGCTTCGTGCTCCTTTTTGGGAATGCCAGCTTTGGCAAAAGACTTGAGTGCCTTTTCGTAGGTGTAGACGAAGTATTTCCCCTCTTCACCTTCGGTATCGGCGTCACTTGCGGAGTAGAAGAGATGTTCTTCGCGCATCTTTTCCAGCATAAAATAGAGTGTCTCAAAGGCGACTTTTTTGAAGAAGTCGTCGCCTGTGACGTGATAGGCTTTGAGGTAGACGCTGCTTAAATGCGCATTGTCGTAGGTCATCTTCTCAAAGTGCGGAACCAGCCAGCTGTCATCGGTGGCGTAGCGGCAGAAGCCGCCGTCGACGAGGTCACGCAGACCCCCTTTTGCCATTGCAATAAGGGAGAAGGTAGCCATATCGAGTGCTTCCTTGCTGCCGGTGAGTTTGTGCAGGTCAAGCAGCAGGTCGAGTGTGGAGGCTTGTGGAAACTTGGGGGCCTTGTTGAAGCCGCCCTCTCTGCGGTCGAAGAGCTGTCCTGCCTGTTCAATGTATCGGCCGATGATACTGTTGTCAAGCTTTGTCGCCTGTATCTTGTCCTTGTCGGGGTTGAGATGTTTGAGCACCTTCTCCGCCTCTTCGACAAGCGGCCCCTTTTCGTTTTTGTACTTGTCGGCAATGACTTCCAGAAGCGTGGGGAAGCTCATCATCCCGTAGCGGGGTTCTGGCGGAATGTAGGTTGCCGAGTAGAAGGGTTTGAGCTCTTCTGTCAGAAAGATGGAGGCCGGCCAGCCTCCCGGACGTCCGTTCATCAGTTGGTAGACCTCCTGGAAGTGCTTGTCGATGTCGGGGCGCTCTTCACGGTCGACCTTGACGGCGACAAAGTGTCTGTTGAGAATTTCGGCTGTCTTTGCATCCTGGAACGACTCTTTTTCCATGACATGGCACCAGTGGCAGGAGCTGTAGCCGATGCTCAAAAAGATGGGTTTGTGCTCTTTTTGCGCCTTTTCGAAAGCCTCTTCTCCCCATGGGTACCAGTCGACAGGGTTGTCGGCATGCTGCTGCAGGTAGGGCGAGTGTTCGTTTTTGAGATGGTTGGACATGGTTGTTGGCCTCATGTAAATAAATAGTTAACGCATTTTTGCTAATATTACACAGCGTCTACACGGATAGTAGCATACAATGCCTATATAAAAATTTATTTACAGAGAGTAACAATGACAAAACTGTTCAAGCAACTTCTTGCAACACTCCTCTTCTTTACCGCATTTTCCCATGCCGGATTCAGCAGCGCGCTGAAAAAGCAGAAGTTTCTGGATCCCGAAGATGCCTTCAAGATCACTGCCGTACAAAAGGGCGATACGATCGAAACACAGATTACACTGGCGGATAAGATCCACATCTACAGGAACGATTTGAAGTTTCGCATCGTCAAGCCAAAAACGGTCGTGCTCAAGCCCAAACTGCCGCCCGCACACGACTTTGACGGAGACAAGGTCTACGAAAAGGGGCTGACGGTAAAGATTCCCGTAAGTGATATCACCTCGAAAGTCAAGGGGGGCTATACGCTTGAGGTGGAGCTGGTAGGGTGTTCGGATGCGGGTATCTGCTACCAGCCGTTCAGGAAGCGCTTCGATTTTAAAGGTGAAGCGGCAGGGGTCTTCGACAAGATAAGCTCCCTCACGCACGAGGGCAATACCGCCAAGATCGCCGATGTACTTGGCAGCGAGAGTTCGCTCTTCATTGTGCTGCTCTTCTTCATCTTCGGCCTTCTGCTGGCACTTACGCCGTGTGTCTTCCCGATGATCCCCATTCTCTCCTCCATCATCGTATCGCAATCCGGAAGCGGTAAACCAAGCGTTGCCAAAGCCTTTTTTACCTCTTTGGTCTATGTGATAGCCATGGCGCTCACCTACACGGTAGTGGGTGTCGTTGCCGGACTGGTGGGAGCGGATATCCAGACAGCGATGCAGAACCCGTGGGTGCTGACCGTGTTTGCAGCGATGTTCGTTGCGCTTGCCTTCTCTCTCTTTGGCTACTACGAAATAGGCCTGCCCGCATCGTGGCAGAGCCGGCTCAGCCGTGCCAGTGACGAGGCGGGGCAGAAGGGGGGCTTTGTCGGTACGGCGGTAATGGGCGTACTCTCCGCACTCATTGTCGGCCCCTGTGTGGCACCGCCGCTTGGGGGTGCGGTACTCTTCATCTCCCATACCGGTGATGCCCTGCTTGGCGGTGTGGCACTCTTTGTGATGAGTATCGGGATGGGGATGCCGCTGCTGCTTGTGGGTATCGGTGCCGGGAAGTTCATGCCAAAACCGGGCGGCTGGATGAGCGTGGTCTCCCAGGTCTTCGGTGTGATGATGCTGGGCCTTGCCATCTTCATGCTCGGACGCGTGCTGCCAAACGGCGTCACACTGATGCTCTGGTCACTGCTCTTTATGGGCTCTGCGCTCTATATGGGAGTTTTTGACGGCAGCGACAAGAAACCGGGAGCCAAAAAGCTTGTTCAGCTCTTTGCCGTGGTACTGATGCTGTATGGTGCTTCGCTCTTTGTCGGTGCGCTGAGCGGGGCAGGTTCGATATTCAGACCCTTTGAGCGCTTTACAGCGCCAAAAGGCGCAGTCATTGCTGCTACGGAAGCCAAGAACAATCACAGAGGCTACACTATTGCACGACTGCTCAAGGAGGTGGCGGCTTCCGACAAGCCGGTGGTGGTCGACTTCGGTAAAGAGAGCTGTACGGCGTGTAAGGAGCTGGAGGAGATTACCTTCCCCAACCCCAAGGTCAAAGAGCAGCTCAAGAAGTTCACCTTCATCAAGGTCGATGTGACCGACAATACCGACGAGGAGAAGGCGCTGCTGAAGAAGTACGAACTCTTCGGTACGCCGAACATTATCTTCTTCGACAAGAACGGAAAATTCCTGCCCGAAAAGAGCCTGACAGGGTTCATTAAGCCGCAGGAGTTTGCAGACCACCTGAAAAGGGTTGATGAGGAGAGTGCACGCTGATAGTTATTGTCATATTTTGATTGCATGAAAAAATGTGTTAAAATTGTTTTAGAAAAAGGATCACAGATGCAGATATCATTGAATATACGGGATGATGTATATCAAAAACTGATGAGTACAGGTATCGATATGCAGGCAAAAGTGAATGAGTATTTGTTGAGCCTGGTTGATAAAAAGTTTCAGGAAGAAAAAGCATACTTTCATGCAGTTTTATCGGATATTGAAAGCGGAAAAGTGAAACCGCTCTCCCATAATGAGGTATGGGACAAGATCGAGGAAGAGACGAAATAGACCAGATATGAAAATACTTTATGAACCAAGGTTTGTAAACGATTTTTATCATATTTGGAACTTTATTGCCAGTGACAGCATAAACAGAGCAAACACGTTTAAAAGAGCGTTAAAACAACAGATCGAAGATCTTGTAGGTATGCCTTACAGATGTAGAAAATCGATCTATTTTGATGATGAAAGTATCAGAGATTTGGTTTTTAAAGGGTATACAATAGTGTATAAAGTTGATAAAGCAAATGATACTGTTTTAGTTCTTGGTATAACAAAGTACAAAAAAGAGTTTTAAATTAGAAGAGTCGTTTCATAGCATGTCAGGGTACCCTTTATAGGTACCCTATACATTAGATAAAGATCACTTTTCAGGAACAAAATCCAAAGAAAGCGAGTTGACACAGTGGCGTGTCTGCTTGGGGGTGAAGCCCTCACCCTTGAAAACGTGTCCGAGATGACCGCCGCAGTTGGCACAGACGATCTCCGTGCGTCTGCCGTCTGTATCGGGTACCTCTTTGACGGCACCTGGGAAGGCGTCATCGAAGCTTGGCCATCCCGTGCCGCTGTCGAATTTCGCGTCTGATGGGAAAAGCGGCGTGCCGCATTGGCGGCAGACGTAGGTGCCGTCTTCGTGGTGGTCCCAGAACTTTCCTGTAAAGGCGCGTTCGGTACCTTTGTGGAGGATGACATACTCCTCTTCGGGGGTCAGTGTATTGTAAGCCATGTTCAATCCTTTTTTGCCGCTACTATAGCATACTCCGCATATTTGTCAAACAAAATCTTCAGTTTGGGTTCGATGCGGGTCTGGCAGAAGGGCAGGTGTGGATTTTTGTGATAGTAGTTGAGGTAGCGCTCACTGTTTTCCTTGAAACGCCCAAAGGGGTAAACGCGGGTTACCAGCGGTTTGTCGAAACCTTTTTGCAGTTGATACAGAGTGCTCCGGGCTTTGCGCTCTTGTGCGTCGCCAAAGGTGTAAATGGCGGAGCGGTACTTCTTTCTGAACACATGGTTGGAGGTGGCGTTATGGGTGTGCAGGTGTATCTCTATGAGCGTTTCGAGTGAAATGGTCTTCTCATCGAAAGTGACGATGACCGCTTCGCTGAATGTACCCGCTTCCTCAAGTGTGGAGGCGATCCACCCCTGCCGGACACGCTTAACACCGCGAAGCGAAGCGAAGATGGCTTCGGTACACCAGTGGCACCCGCCGCCGAATCCTATCTGAGGTTTTTGTGTCACTATCGGTTTCATTCGATAGCTCTGGCAGTCGCAAACGGCAGAGCCGCCCTTCGGGTTGGGTGCTCCTTTGTCGCCATCGAATGCAACCTTGACAGCCAAATTATTCAGAGAATGTAACTGCTGCATTATTTTTTTATCTTCTCTCTTGGAACGAATTCCAGGACGGTAGCGTTGATGCAGTAGCGCCGCTTGCCGCCAGGTGCGTCGTTGAAGACATGCCCCAGATGTGCACCGCTTTTGGCAGCGACAATCTCTACACGGTGCATACCGTGGCTGTTGTCCTCCTTTTCGATGACGGCACCCTTGATGGGTTTGTAGAAACTCAGCCACCCCGAACCCGAATTGAAACGGTCGCGGGTGTCAAAGAGTGGATCGCCGCTGATGGTGTCGATGAAAACGCCGTCACCGGTGTGTTTGAACTTCTCATAGCGCTTGCAGAAGCGGCTCTCTGTCCCTTTTGCGAATGCGACATGAAACGCTTCGCTCTTGGTTCCCAGCTTGAAAGCACCGATGGCTTTGTAGAAGGCTTTTTCATCCATATACCCCACATGGCGCCAGACCTCTTTGCCGTCTTCAATGAGAAGCAGCGTGGGGGTGCCGTTGACGGGGCCATCGAGTTTGAAGCCGCTTAGCTGCTTCTCTTGGGCCGTACGCAGCGGCAGCGTGCCGTGGTAGTGGTCGAGTACGTCGAACTTGAAGTCTTCGCAGAAACGGCAGTGGGGTGCGGTGATGACGAGGATCTCCTTGCCGCCAAGGGGGTTGATCTTGGTGCTATTTTTTTGCTTTTGTGCGGTGAACTTCACGCCCGTTGCATGGTTGGGGCAGTATCCCGAAGGATTCTTTTTGAGGTAGTCCTGATGGTAGGCTTCTGCGGGCCAGAATTTCGTAAGCGGCTTGATCTCTGTGGTAATGGTACTGTAGCCCGCTTTGGTCAGGCGTTTTTGGTATTGCGCTTTCGTTTCAAGTGCTACTTTTTTCTGCTCCGGTGTGGTGTAGTAGATGGCGCTTCGGTAGTTGTTGCCTACATCGTTGCCCTGACGGTTCTTCTGCGTAGGGTCGTGCATCTCCCAGAACGACTTGATGAGTTTTTCTGTAGATATTTTGCTGTCATCGTAGATGACTTTGACAGACTCTGTGTGGTTGACAATGCCTTTTGGGGTATGGTGCCGGTATTTTAGAACGGTATCGTAGTTTGGGTTGTCGTAGTTGCCGCCGGCATAGCCGGAGACGGCTTTGATGACACCAGGCATCTGCTCAAAATGTTTTTCGACCCCCCAGAAGCAGCCGGCCGCAAAGACGATGGTCTGCGGTTTGGCGAAGAGGGTGACGGCGAGGGTAAAAAAGAGTATGGCTATTTTCATCGTTCGGTTCCTTTGGAATGGATAGTCGAAGTGTAGCAAAAAAATGTGTAGCGGTGTGGAGTGCGATGAGAATTTCCAAATACAGATTTAATATTTCTGAAAAACACAGGTTTCACTCGATAACTCTGGCAGCTGCAAACGGCAGAGCCTGAGTGCAGCTTTGTCGTCATCAAACCATGGTAGCTAATGATTTAGAAGTGTCATTTTGGAGAATTGCGCTATAATACACAAAACCCGTGAGTGTATCACGCAAACAAAAATGAACGGAACAACATGCCCCAGACAAAAGAACAAAACGACCACATCCGCATCGGCGAAATAAACACCCTTAAAATCGAACGCGATACAGACTATGGCTACTACCTCAGTGCCAAAGATTATGAAGAGGTGCTGCTGCCCAACATTTACATTATGGAAGATGAGATGCCTATGGGCAGTCTGCTCGATGTCTTTGTCTATACCGACAGCGAGGACCGGCCGGTTGCGACAACGAAGATGCCTTACGCGAAACTCGGAGAGTACGGCTACTTTACCGTGGTAGACTACAAAAGCTACGGTGCCTTTGTCAACTGGGGGCTTCCCAAAGACCTTTTTGTACCCCTTTCTCAGCAAAAAGAGTACTTCAACATCGGCAAGAAGTATGTGCTGCGGGTCTGTCTGGATGAAAAGACGGGCAGACTCTACGGAACGCAGAAGATAGGAAAGTACTTCAAACGTGACCTAAAAGGGTTGCAGCAAAACCAGGCGTGTGAGATGCTCGTACTTGCCAAGACGCCGCTTGGCTACAAGGTGATTGTCGACAACCTCTACGAGGGGATGCTCTTTGAGAACGAGATCTTCGAGACACTGAGAGTAGGTGACAGGAAAAAGGGTTACATCAAAACGGTACGCAAGGACGGCAAGCTTGATATGTCGCTGCAGCCTATCGGCAAGGCGGCGAAGCTGACAGTCGCGGAGGGGACGGTGCTGCAACTGCTCAAAGAGGCGGACGGTAGGCTTCCCTTTACCTACAAAAGCGATGCGGAGGCGATTGCCAAAACCTTTGGACTGAGCAAAAAGAGTTTCAAGCGTACGCTGACGGCGCTCATCGATGCGGGGAGGATCGAACTGCACGAAGATGCCATTGCACTCAAGGAGGGAAAATGAAAATCGTTGGACTGATGCTCATTGCGGCAAGCGCACTCTTCGCTCTCTCGGGCGAAGCGGTCTTTGAGAAGAAATGTGCCCCCTGTCACAGCGAATACTACATCCCCCAAAGCAAGCTGGTGGTCAACTACCAGCATAACAACAAGGACCTGAACCTGACCGCCCCCACAGTGACGGAACTCTCCTTTCGCATCAAGGACCAGGTGGGTGACCGTACCCTCGATGCCGAGGGGCAGAAGTTCGAGATCGAGGAGTGGCTGACGCGTTTTCTCAGAAATCCAAAGGGTTTCAAGACCATTTTGCCAAAAGATGTACGCAAGGTATATGCCCAGATGCCGCCAGTTGAGGCCAGTGAAGAGGAGATAGAGGCGCTGGCGGATTTCCTCTACGAGTATGCCGAAGCGATGATGGTCAGGCACGGTGTCAAGCGCTACAGCTATGATGAAGCGCGCAAGATCGCCCAAAAAGAGGGTAAAATCATTCTCATAGAGGGGTACCTGCCATACTGCAGAGGGTGTATCTGGATGGACCGAAACGTGATGGTCGAACCCGAAGTCAAAGCGGCACTTGACAAGGATTTCGTGCTGGTCAAAAAGAATCTGCTTATCGAAAAGCTTCCGCTTGGGATCAAACGCCTGGGAACGCCGTCGTTTTACTTTATCACAAGTGACGGCAAAAGAGTGATAGATATGGTCGAGGGGAGAGGAAACAAAGCGGAGTTTCTGGAGCTGCTTTCGCAAATGAAAGCAAAGGCGCACAAAGAGTAAGCGCATCTCTTGATGAAGTTTTTTCTCCTACTTTTACCGCTGCTGCTCTGGGCACACCCCTTCAAGGTGGCCAGCTACAATGTCGAAAACCTCTTCGATGCTGTGCGTGAGGGTACGGAGTATGCGGAGTACCTCCCCGGAAAGCACGGCTGGAGTGCGCGGATGGCCGAGAAAAAGCTCAACTACATTGCCGAAGTGCTCTGCGATCTCGATGCCGACATTGTCGGATTGCAGGAGGTGGAGAACGAGCGGATCTTCGGGCAGCTGCAAAAGCACCTCAAGCGGGTAGGCTGCCCCTACCGTTACGGGGTCATCACTGCAAAAAAGAACGCTTCGGTGCAGGTGGCGCTGCTGTCACGCTTTCCCATAAAAGACCATAAAGACATTCGGGTCAGCTACGCTGATGGTGTGCGTGACATACTTGAAGCCGATGTCGTTGTAGAGAGGTACCCGCTGAAGCTCTTTGTCAACCACTGGAAATCGCGGAGCAACAGGGGCTATGAGAGCCGTCGTATTGCCTATGCCAAGGCACTTAGGAAGCGTATCGAAGCCCTGCCGAAGGGGAGTGAGTACATCATTCTTGGCGACTTCAATACCGATTATGACGCTTACCTCACCTTGCCCAAACGCCTCAACGATACTGGCGGCAGGGTGGGGTTGAACCACCTGCTGGGTACGGTAAAAGAGGGTGCGCTTCTGAATGAAGCGCAGGTGCGAAGCAGTAAAGGCATAGCCCACTACGACCTCTGGCAGGAGCTTCCGTTCTCTCAGCGATGGAGTCACAAGTTCTACGGTCACAAAAGCACGCTTGACCACATACTGCTTCCAAAAACGATGTTTGACGGCAAAAAGATCGACTATATCAACAACTCCTTTACCGTTTTCAAACCGCGTTACCTCTTTACCAAAAAAGGCTACATCAACCGCTGGGAGATCAAAGCCGGGAAGCATACAGGCAGGGGATACTCCGACCATCTGCCCATCTATGCGATGTTCGATACCAAACCCTACGTTTCATCTGCCAACGACAGTGTGCAGCAGCCTGTTGTCGGTACGATTGAAATGCTTTACGACACGCAAAAGCTGGTGCAGCCCATCATTTTAAAAGATGCCGTCGTGCTTCTCAAACGCGGACGCTATGCGGTGATCAAACAGTCTCCAAAGGGGAGGGGTATCTTCGTTTTCGGCGCAGTGCGTGGACTGAAGGAGGGAAAGCGGTACGACCTGCGTGTCGATGAGGTCGGCAGCTACAGGGGACTCAGGGAGATCACGGCGATGGTGAAACTCAAAGAGAAAGGCCGTGTCGCACTTGACGCCTATTATGGATCGCTTGAAAAACTGCGGATGAACGAAGTAGTGCGAAACATTTCCGGGACGTATAAAAACGGCTATTTATACACCGCCAGTCACAAAATACCTCTCTATTTCAAAAACCGCAGACTCACTCCGAAAAACGGTACCAAACTTACCATAGACTATGCGCATATTGGGTATTATAAACGTATACAGCTGGTGGTTTACAGTAAAAAAGATTTTCACATAAGGAAGTAACGATGGCGTACTACAACTGGATTCTTGCATTTCATGTCATGAGCTTTGTCAGCTGGATGGCAATGCTCTTTTATCTACCGAGGCTTTTCATTTACCACAGGGAGAATGCCGATACCAAAGCATTTACCGATGTGGTGGAAGTACAGGAGTACAAGCTGATGAAATACATCGGTGTACCGGCAATGTGGGCAACTATTCTTTCCGGCGGTACAATGCTTTACCTCAACAGCGGCATTTTCAGCAGCGGCGGATGGATGCATGTAAAGCTTTTTCTGGTTGCGCTGCTGATCGCCTATCATTTCTCACTGGAGAAAATTAGACAAATAATGATTGACAACCCTCATTTTAAAAGCAGCAAATGGCTGCGTGTCTATAACGAAGTACCCACACTGCTGATGATCGGCATTGTGATTATGGTCGTTGTTAAACCGTTTTGATAATTATTTTGTGATATAATCGGTTGATATAAATCAATAAAAAGGAATACTTCCATGGAACTACCAGCTTTGAAACTGCCGGCAATCAATTTGCCGTTTGATGTCCCCGTCCTTCTCCACCCGCCAATCGATCACTTTGTGATCGCGATTCCTGTCATTGTCCTACTCGTTGAGATCATCAATCTTTTTGCCAAAAAAAGAGCGATCGGTGTGATCACATTTTTCCTGTTGGTGGTGGGAATGTTGGCAGCATTTGCTGCTTACTATACCGGTACGATCGACGGAAAAGAAGCCTTTGACGGACTGACGCAGGCAGGGCAGGCGGAACTGAAAGCACATAAACTGCTTGGAACCTATTTGATGCTCGCTTCGGTAGTAGTTGTACTCTTTAAACTTCTGTCTGCGACCATTAAGAAAGGGCTTATGAAAGGGCTCTATCTGTTGGTACTGGTTGTGTTTGTTGCAGGTATCCTGAAGCAGGGGCACGATGGTGGCGAACTTGTGTATGAACATGGTGCAAATGTCGAACGTGTTGCAGACCTCGACAGTGATCTGTTCGATGCCAAAGAGGAGCTTGACGAGCTTAAAGAAGAGATGAAGTCAAACAGCCAAAAAGCTGCGGAAACAGTAGAAGCGGTTAAGAAAACGGTTTCTGAAGCTGTGGATAATGCTGCGAAAAAAACAGGCGAAGCTGTAGAGAGTGCCAAAGAGAATGGCGCTGCAGCAGTCGAAGCGGTCAAAGCGAAAGGTGCCGAGGTTGTTGAAGCGGTTAAAGCAAAAGCCGCAGAGGTAACAGAACATACACCAGCACCTGTAGTGGAAAAGGTAGAAGAAGCGCCGGCACAGACTGTACCGGTTGAAACACACTGACTATTATCTGACCGGTCAGGATGATCCGTCATCCTCATCGGGAAGCAATTCGTATTTTTCTTCCGGCGGGATTTTTTTCAGTGTTGAAAGATACTCCGCCATTTGATCGATTTGTTCATCACTCAAACCCTTGGCAAAGGAGACCATGACTGTTCCAAATGCCGAACGTGTTTTTCCTTTTTTCAAATCTCTTAAACGTTCTTTGAGTACATTGGCATCACGCCCGATCAGTCTCGGTGTAGCACCAATGCCTTCCGCATAGATGCCGTGGCAGGCACTGCATCCGTTCTTCATATAGAGCTCCTGCATAGATTCTTTTGAAAAAACAAGAGATGAAATACATAGGGTAAGTAATATTTTATAACGCATAATAAACCTTTGATTATCTAATATGGATACATGTATTTTACTATATGTTATTGAATAAAAAAATAATTGAAACTATTATAAAAACATTACACTTTCATGTTATATTTTACATATTTTATTGTAATATTATATATTATATGCCCTATAGGGAGAAAGGTTACGAATGGGATTCTATTGTCACAATATATTGATTGCTGATGATCATGATATTGTCAGTGCCGGTATAAAAGCTCTGCTTAAAAAATGTAAATCATGTGAAACAAATGTCATTGATACTGCACTCAGCTATGATGAGATGATGGAAAAACTGAATGAGAAACGGTATGATCTGATGATTTTGGATCTTCACCTTGGAAATGTCAACTCTTACAATAGTATTCGGCAGCTATCCGATGATTACCCCGAAATGAAAATACTTGTTTGCAGCATGTACCCTGAAGACCCTTATGCGATAGAGTGTATCCATGAAGGGGCATCCGGATATTTACATAAAACGAATGTTTTGCACTCATTTCAAGATGCAATTTCTAC
>JALTVI010000107.1:144888-278022 GCA_027049035.1 Sulfurovum sp.
AAATGAAAATACTTGTTTGCAGCATGTACCCTGAAGACCCTTATGCGATAGAGTGTATCCATGAAGGGGCATCCGGATATTTACATAAAACGAATGTTTTGCACTCATTTCAAGATGCAATTTCTACCATTATGCGGGGTGAAATATATATAAACCCCCAATATGTACAGTGTCTGGATTACGGTACTGCAATAGAGAAGAAAGAAATTGCCTCTCTCAATTCATTGTCAAAAAGAGAATTTGAAATATGCCACTATATTGTTTCCGGACTGAGTTTCAAAGAGATTGCAGAGAAACTGGATATTTCTCCAAAAACAGTGTCGGCACATCATGCACATATACTTGATAAGCTTTCTCTTTCCAATACTTCCCAACTGATACACTTCGTCCTTCAACAAAAAAACTAAATTTTCCTCATTCTATTTTATTAAAGTCAGAAAAGTCCTATAGTTTTTGGATGATGATTGTTTTATCATATGAAACAACAGAAATTGGGAGGTTGCATATGTCCAAAAGAGTATTGATTGTAGATGACTTTAAATATAACCTGGAATTCGAAGAAAAAGTAATAGGGCTTCTGGTTAAAGAGTACAACATTTCCATTGAAGTGGAAAGTGCGATGAATGTAGCGGAAGCAAGGAAGAAAATTGAAGAAAATCCGCCCTATGATATTGTCATTGTCGATATCAATCTGCCTGACGGCACCGGGGTGGATATTGCCAAAGAGGCAAATGAAAAAAGTGAACATACAAAGATAGCCGCATTGACGCTCTATCCTGATGAATATGAACAGGCTTCGGATCTTTTCGATCTTTTGCTTCGAAAACCGATTATGCCTACAACCTATAAACAGAAGTTTGAAAAACTGTTAGACATCGCCTGATGTATATTTCTGTTCAGGTAGGTCAATAATGCATTACAAAACGGTTTCAGATAATAATTTTAAACATATTGGTTTTGCTCCCACAATAATCATCGCATTTTACAGGGGCAGCCAAAAGAGAGCTTTTTTGAATGAATACGAACAGCTTCATGCCTGTTACCCTGATGCAGAGATCATTGGATGCAGCAGCAGTGTGAACATCGCTGATGAAATCCCTTATGTTGAAACAACAGAACAGTTTCCTGTCGTCTATTTTTGCTGTGACATGAAAAGAGATGCATTTGTGGTACATCTGTCTTCGGAAGAAGAGAATATTGAAGAAAAACAGCCATATGACCAGGTGATACTGTTAAGCAGTTTTGCTTCCCCGGCTCTTGAAGCACATCTTTCAGACTTTTCCAGATCAGAAAAGATCACAAAAGTCTATGGTGCTGTGGCAGGAGTGGAACTGTGCAGTAACGAACATCCGTCTGTTTTTTATAATGGAAATTTTTATGAAAGGCATATCCTTTCATGGTGTATTGACAGTGAACAGTACGTACTTGAAGGGATGAGTATGCACCTGTTCCGTCCGGCAGGTATTCCGCTTGAAATTACAAAAGCAGAGCATAAGACATTGTATGAGATCAACAGTTTACCTGCACTCGATGTGATAGAGGAGATTACAGGCAAAATAGATGAAAGGCTTGTGGGAAGATTCGGTTATCCCCTTTTCCTCCAAAAAAGTGCAGATATGGAGTGGTCGAATGCACCGTTGGCATCCATTGTTTCGGTGAATAGGGAACAGGGAAGTATCCAGTTGTATCGGGATATTCATCCTAAAGAGTACGTCAAGGTCGGTATTATGCTGAGCAGACAGGATCAGCTAAGACGGCTTGGAAGGCTTTATGACATTGCTCCAAAGAAGAGTGCTGCACTGATGTTCCACTGTATCGGTATTGCCGAAAATCTTAAAATGATGGAATATCTGTATTTGGAAGAGATCAAACAGCATATCGATGTCTCTTTTGCCGGATTTCATTCATTTGGTGAGATCGGCTCTCCGGCTTCACGAAAACCGGCTGACGATATTTTACTGCACAATCAGACCATTACTGTTGCATTGATTGCAAAAAAGGATAAGGGATGAAGTTAAGTACCGAGCAAGAGCAGTTTTTCATAGAAAGGATTAAAAAGGAGTTTGGCCGACCTGAAGAGGAAGCCGCTGCAACCGTAGAAAGTTTGCAAAAAATGCTTTATGAAGGGGATATGCAAATTGTTTACTATCTTCAGTATCGTGTTTTTAAAGAAAATGATCCGGCCTATACACAAAAATTATTGAACTTCCTTTTTGAAGGATATACTTATTTGTATGACCAGACGGACAATCAAGAAGAAAAAGAGAAACTTGGTGTCGGGATACAGCAATTGTTCTATTTCCTTTTTATTGAACGCTGTGGCTACGCCAAGGAGATGGAAGAACAGTCTCTGGTATCGCAGCATATTTTGAAAAGTGTCAGTGACCGTCTTAATAGTGTTTTGAAGACACAGGAGAGTATGATCGCAAATCTTTCGCATGAAATGCGTACATCCCTCAATACCATTCATGGCTATTTGAGTATTATTGATGAAAGTAAAGTACTGAGGGGTGAACAGAAGTTTCAGCTTAAAAAAGCGATACATGGAGCGGTCAGTCTCCAGTCCCTGGTAAAAGACATTTTAAATATTACCAAGATCAACAGTGGTCAACTGGAGATACAGAAATCCTTTTTCGACATGGAAGAGATGCTGCTGCAGTGCATTGACCATCTTTCCATTGAGATTAAAAACAGACAGAGAATTACATTTGAGTACGAGAGTATGTTCGCACCGTTTCTGGTTTACGGTGATCAGATGCATATGATGGAGATCATTATCAATTTTTTGACCAATGCCTTCAAATATACAGAAGAAGGTTTTGTCAGGCTTAAAATGACATACAAAAAAGAAACAAAGGGTATAAGAGCTGTTTTCAGTGTATCGGACAGCGGTGTCGGTATGACCCCTGATCAGGTACAGGATGTGTTTAACCCCTATAGCCGATACCAGAAGAAAAAACAGGGCTTGGGACTGGGTATGCACATTACCAAGCAGCTTTCAGACCGGCTTGGCGGCCAGCTTGAAGTAGAGAGCGAACCGGGTGCAGGAACAACTTTTTCATTTTCTTATCTGTTTGAAAAAACCCAGGAACATCAACCGGGTGTCCAAGGAAAGAAAATTTACTTCTACATTGAAAAAAGTATGCAGGAACGTACATATGTAAAAGAGAAGATACATTTTCTAAAACAGCATGGTGCTACGGTAAAAACGTTCAAAAGTGAAAATTCACTGATCAACTTTCTTTTGAATGCGCACAAAAATATACCCGATATTCTTTCCGTGCTGTCAGAACCGCAAAACTATACAAAAATAGATGCCCTTATCTATTATCTGCGAAGCGGGAAGCGCTTTGAAAAAACAATATTTATTGCGGAAAATATGCGTCAACATCTTTCTTTAAAGTATTTCGATGACCTTTATGAATATTGTGCACCGGTAAAAATTTATGAAAAGCTTTTGAAAAAAGAGACTGCCAATAAAAAGACAAGTGGTGTAGGACTCTCTGTCCTTGTGGTGGATGATACAGAGACAAATCTCGATATTTTCAGGCTTTTTATCGGCAAAGATTACCCCAATGCCAAAGTAGATCTTGCCGGAGGGGGCTATGAGGGGGTGGGGATGTGTAAGGTCAAACAGTATGATGTTATTTTCCTCGATCTTAAAATGCCGGGGATGAATGGATTTGAAGTGATGCGGAAGCTTAAAGAGCTCAATATGACGCTGCCTCCCATCTATGCGTTTACCGCAGATGTCTATAAATCGACATATGACAAAATATTTGAATACGGCTTTGAGGGGATATTGGAAAAACCTCTTCAGCCAGAACACCTCAATGAAATTTTACAAAGGATTACCAATGCAGAAACTGCTTAACGAAACGAAAGAGAAAGCGTATCTTTTTTTACGTGAGTTTGGTTTTGAAGAAGATGAACTCGAACCGGTCATTACGAAAGGGCTACTCGATCTTGAGAGTGCGATCAATCACCTTTCAGAAGTGTTGGAGAAAGAAAAACCGGACAACGAAGAGCTGGATGGGGTTTTGCATGGTCTCAAAGGCTTGCTGTTCCAACTTGGCAATCATGATGCCGCCAACAGGGCAGAGAGGTTGAGATATACGGATAATTTGGATGAAATACGGATGTGGCTTGCCTCTTTTTAGATAAAAATATGCCAATTGAGAAAAGTCTTATTGTTTGTAGTGTGAAGTAAATGTAAACTAACCTATATACAAAAGGGAGATGCGATGAAACAAAACAGTTTTAAATGGTTTGCTGGAATCTGGATTGTGCTCATAGGGTGTATTCAGTTTGCATACGCACTGGAAATAGCCAACCTGTCACAGGCAGTGGATGTGGCAGGGAAACAACGGATGTACACACAGCGGATGCTCAAAGACTATGCGATGATCGGACTTCAGAACCGGTTTGGAGATCCGCAAAAAGATCTCGATACAACCATGCATAACTTTGAAGACCATCTCGATGCGCTGATTGCCTTCAACAAAGACCCCCAAACAGCTAAAAGCCTGCAAAAAGTAAAACAGATGTGGGAACCGATCAAAAAAGCACTTAAAGCACCGCCGAGCAAAACCAAAGCAGGCAAAATGCAAGAAGACCTCGAAGCACTGCTCAAACAGGCCAACGAAGCGGTAGGGCTGTTTGCCAAACAGACAGGAAAAGAGTCCGGAGAGATCATCAATATATCCGGACGCCAGCGTATGCTCTCACAAAGAATGGCAAGTTTGTATATGCTGAAAGTATGGGGCGTGAATGATCCAAAGTTCCAGGAGAAAATGGCTAAAACGATGGATCTGTTCAAAACATCTTTGGAGCGATTGAAACATTCCAAGATGAATACCCCCAAGATCAACACACTGCTTCAGCGCGCGGAACGCTCTTTCAAATTCTTTGAAATTATGAACCGGTCCAAATCAAAGTTCATTCCGGCACTGATCTATAAAAAATCGAATGATATCCTCAAAGATATGAATACAGTTACCGGACTGTATGCGGCACAGGAGAAATAATGATGCAAAAAAAGAGACATAAACTACTCAAAGGGATGGTGGTATCTTCCCTGTTTTTAGGCAGCCTTTGGGCCGTCGAAATCCCCAACGATGCAGCTGCGATCAATATTGCAGGCAAACAGCGGATGTACACGCAGCGTATCCTCAAAGATTATGCCATGGTGGGCATGGGCAATACCTTTGGTGATCCCAAAAAGGATCTGGCATCCACGGTAAGTGCATTTGATGATCATCTGAAATCACTACAGGCATATGCAAAAGACAGTGCGACCAAAGAGGCGCTTTCCGAAGTGGAAAAAGAGTGGAAGCCACTTAAAACGATGCTTCAGGAGACGCCCAGTGTGGAAGAAGCAGGTACACTGCAACAAAAACTTGAAGCACTGCTGAAAGCCTCTGACACAGCAACAAAGATGTTCGCAAAAGCATCAGGCAAATCCTCTGGCAAGCTTGTCAATATGGCAGGGCGGCAGCGTATGCTCTCGCAGAGGATGGCAAGTCTGTATATGCTGAAAGTATGGGGTGTGAACGATCCGGAGTTTAAACAGAAACTGGATGATGCACTCACACTGTTCAAGCAGTCCCAGGAGACACTTGAAAAAGCGGATATCAACACCGATGAGACAAAGAAACTGTTGGCAAAAGTCAAACGTGCGTTCATGTTCTTTGAGATGATGAACCGCTCCAAATCGAAGTTTGTGCCAAGCCTGATTTACAAAAAGTCTGATGACATACTCAAAAATATGAATCAGGTTACAGAACTGTATGTTGCAGAAGAATCAAAATAAAGGAGAGAGAAGATGAAAAATGTATGGATGAAAAATATGAGTTTGGCAGTTGCTGCGGCAGTGATGATGGGTGCGGGCAGTGTTGAAGTGTATGCAGCGCCGGCAGAGACTGGAACGGCAATGAGTAAAGCGGCTGTAGCCGATATGGTAGAACTGATCGATGTAGCCGGGAAACAGCGTATGCTCTCCCAGAGAATAGCCAAAGACTACCTCTATGCAGGAGAGAAAGTAGCCGTCTCCAAAGCGAAAAAGCAGATGAAAGCATCGATGGAAGAGATGGTGAAGATCCATAAACGTCTGGTAGATTCGATAAACGATCCGGAAATTCAGAACCTGCTGGCATTCGTACAGCTGAGTATAGAAGACTTCAAATCGACAGCAAATGAACCCTACAGCCTGGACAATGCCCAGCTGATCATCGACTTGAGTGAATCGATGCTCGAAGGTAGCCAGTATGTGGTCAATTCACTGAAAGACAAAGTCAAAGTCAAAGAGTCGGCTATTGTCGGAAAAGCAGGGAAACAGCGTATGCTGGCACAGCGTATCGCCAAGTATTACATTGCCTACCAGGCAGGGATTAAAGACAAAAACACTGTTGATCAGATGAAAGCGGCAGTCAAAGCTTTCAGTGAGGCACACAAAGCATTGATGGCAAACCCAAAAAATACACCGGAGATCAACCGTAAACTGCATGATATCGACAGATTGTGGAAGATCGTTTACAAGTTCTATCTCAATATCGAAAAGGGCGGACTGCCACTGATCGTATTTAACACGACCGATGATATTACCAAGAAGATGAACCAGATCACGGCAATGTATGTTGATCTCTATAAATAACAAGGAGCCATGATGAAAAAGGTTCTATATTTTGTGCTGTTGTTTTCTATGGGGTGTGCCAGTGTTGCGCAGGCATCACCGGCACACAGTTCAAAAAAGAGCAGTATGGAAAGTACCAAAGTGACACGGGGAAATGTGCAAATTATTGAAGCGACAGAAAACATACGTTATCTCAGTCAAAAGCTTGGGAAAGAGTATCTTTTCTTTTTCCTGAACCCTGAAAATGAAAAAACGCATAAAGATCTTTATGCATCATTGGACATGCTGGGAAAGAGTTTACGGGATATTTCCATGGTGACAAAAGATGAAGATACGCAGGATGTTTTGGAGTTTCTGGCTTACAGCAAAGAGGAAATATCGGCTTTTCTTAAGAAAAAACCGACGAGAGATACCGCTGCGTTGATGCTTGACTACAGCGAAACACTCCTTGAAGGGGCAGATTCTATAGGAAAAACCTACGCCTATGACTTTTCCAAAGAGGAGAAGATGCTGGTTGCATCCAAAAATATCAAATATCTGCTGGAGCGTATGGGAAAATATTATATGGCATTGCAACTGGGATTAGATACGGAAAATAACAAAGCAAATATGAAACAGGCTGTCCAAGATCTTGGAGTAGAGTTTACACGTTTCAATGAGTATCCTTATCCGGAAACATTGAAAAAGACAGAACTGTTACTTGCCAATATCCTTTCATCGGATATCCGGGTTGTTCAGGAGGAAAACAGATATTTTATTCCGTCTTTATTGCTTGACTCTATCTCCTTTTTTGAAGAAAAGGCAGACGTTTTGGCACTGTACCATAGTAAAAACCTGTAGAAGGAGTACAGTATAATGAAAAGAATTTTTAATAACAAAACAATTTTTTATATTCTGTTTTTGGTTGTATTTATCGGGTTGGCTGTCTCATCATGGTATGCGTACAGAGCATACCGTGAATACCGTGCAGCACAGGCAAAAGAGAAAGAAGTTGTTTTTGTCAGGAACATTGCCAATCTTGAAAGTGGGCTGATTGATGAAGTAGTTGCAAGTGTGCAGATGATGGGGAGCAAAAACAGAACGGAAGCGAAGGAAAAACGGAATGTTGTGCTGGGACAGATTTCTGATTTTAGATCCTGGATTGAAAAAAACCGGAAATTTGAAGAAAAAAGTATCTATTTGGCCGATATGCGTAAAAACCTTGGTTTCCTGCATAGTAAAATTGATACTGTTGCCAACAATTATGCCGATATATTTTTCAATGAATATGGTGAAAATATTTTTGAACCGTTAACAGAGATGTATGAAAATGCAACCATACCGATGAAGATCTTTCCCACTTTCGTACGTCTGGAAAAGTTGAGATACCGTCTTGCATTGGAAGAGGCGTTCTTGGAAGCAACTGTCCAAGACAGAATGCCTATGACAGCCAAATCACTCACTGCCTGGGACAGAATACATACCAAAAACGTATTTCCTTTGTATGATGAGAAGAGTATTACGCTGCCATTCTCGGTTGATGCCTTTGACCGGCTGGGTGTGGATGACACAGCGATGATACTGATGGGGGCAAAAAATGGAAAATATGCTGTTAGCAGCGAAAATGTACATCAGGTTTTTGAAAAAAAGCGTACATTGCTTGAAGGTGTTTTAACAAATATGCTTTCGAAAATGCAGCGACAGTTTGCAGCACAGACAGAAGTGCAGCGGCAGAAGATGGAACAGTATCTGTATGTATCTCTTTTCTTTGCTGCCATTGCACTGTTCCTGCTTTATCTTTTCCGGATTATGTATAAAGAGAAAAAGCTGCTTGAAAACACGCTTAAGAGCATCGAGATTGGGCTTACCCCTGAAAAGAGCAAGGAGCTTAAACAGATCATTGCTTCAAGGGATACAGGAAAAATCTATGCTTTCCTCGCGCAGACGATTAACGAAGCAAATGAAGCGAACAAAGAGACTTTTCTTGCCAATATGTCCCATGAGATTAGAACACCGCTTAACGGTATCATCGGCTTTACCGATCTGCTCAAAGAGACACCGCTGAATGTAGAGCAGAAAGAGTTTGTCGATATTATCCATACCAGTTCCAATCACCTTGTCGGGATCATCAATGATATTCTGGACTACTCTAAAATGGGGTCGGGCAAATTTGAGATCGAGTCGATTCCATTCAATGCTTATGAAGTCTTTGAAGCAGCGGTAGAGTCCTACGCGGCAAAAGCCTTCTCCAAAGATATTGAGCTGGGTATCTACATTGACCCTACCATCCCGCAAACCCTGGTCGGTGACCCTACCAAAGTGTCACAGGTGATCATCAACCTGATCAGCAATGCGACGAAGTTTACTGAAGTGCATGGTGCGATCAATGTCATTATCAGTAACGTAGGAGAGACTGAAGATGAGATAAAACTGCACTTTTCTATTTCCGATACGGGTATCGGGATTTCAGAAGAACAGAAAGCGAAAATTTTTGAAGCTTTCTCTCAGGCGGACAGTTCTACCAGCCGTAAATACGGCGGTACAGGGCTTGGGCTCTCCATCTCAAGCAGGATCGTCTCTTACATGGGCGGAAAACTGGATGTCGACAGTACGCCGGGAGAGGGGTCAACTTTCTTCTTTGATATCAGCTTCAAGAAAGCGAAAGATGTTGAACAGATCAATTACGCACATCGTTTTAAAGGCTTGAGTGTAGGATTGGTCTTGCCGTCAGAAGATATTTACAGACAGGTTGACATTAACCTGATCGCATATTTTGATTACCTTGGTGTGTCGTTAACGGTCTATTATGATACTGAGATCTTTGAGGCTGATGAAGTATCCCTGCCGGATGTGATCTTCTTCTTCCAGTCCTATACACGCCATAAAGGTGAACTTGAACGTTACTTTACCCTGGGAAGAAAACTGGTACTGGTGACCACGGGTGAACTCCAGAGAGATTTCAATGTGCCTTCGGACAAAGTGACAAAGATCATTTACAAACCGGTTAATTTTACCAAACTGGTGACAGCCCTGGAAGTGTGTGAAAAAGATGAGGAGCCGACAGAAGCAGAGGCAGTTGAAAAAGACTACTACAGGTTTGAAGGCATTCATGCACTGGTTGCTGAAGATAATGTGATCAACCAAAAACTCATTAGAAGGGTGCTTGAAGGATTTGGCTTGACAATCACCGTTGCCAATAACGGAGAAGAAGCATTCAATCTGCGAAAACAGAATGACTATGATCTGATCTTTATGGATATTCAAATGCCGGTGATGGGAGGGATTGAAGCGACAGCTGAGATTTTACGTTATGAGAAGTTGAACCGTTTGAAACATATTCCCATTATTGCTTTGACTGCCAATGCCCTGCAGGGAGACAAAGAGAAGTATCTTGAAGCAGGGATGGACAACTATCTTTCCAAACCGATTGATCTTGACCGGCTCAATACAGTGCTGTATGAGTACTTCCCCGCAAAAGCCCTTAAGAAGAACAAAGAAGAGAATGTTGCCGAAAATGGGTCACAAGAGAAACATGTAAATGACTTGAACGCATCAAAAAATGTCGAAAAAGAGGCTAAGACCCAGAATGACAGGGAAGATGGAAATAGGCAAAATGCTGAAACCGTTACAGAGCATGAAGCTGAAGTGTCAGATACTTCGAACGAGGAGAATGTCGTAGATAGTAAGCAGCCTTTGGAACAGGCTGAAGCCGATATCCTGCTGTACCACTCCTTGGGTATGATTGGCAATCTGTATGAGAAGATGCTGAACAATCTTGGCTATACGGTAGAGAAAGTCAATTCAGAAGATGCCTTGATGGATCAGATTGTTCAAAAGCAATACAGATATGTGTTGTTTGACGGACGCCCTTTTGTCAGGGTGGGATGTCTGATTTCCGATACCATCAAAGACAGCGGTGCCATACCGATCGTGATCCGCGCACCGCATCAGAAAATGGATTTTTGCTGTGAAGAGATCATTGAAGGCATACATGTCTCTGAAGTGAAAGAAAAACTACAGAAGTATCAATAAGATATTTTTGCAAGATACAGCCCGGCAGGAGGTGCAAGCCTGGTGATGCTTTTGCATTCGCCGGAAAGTTGTTGCATCAGCGTTTCTTTGGAAAGCATACCGAGGGCATACTGCATACTGCTCTCCACCATCATTCTTACCTGTGATCTTAAAAAACCGTTTGCTTCAAAGGTGATGACATGAACATGCTGTCTTGTGTAGTGGCGGGCAGTAAAAAGGGTGCGTACTGTTGAGTGCGGCTCTGAGCCTGTCTTGTGAAAGTAACGAAAGTCATGCTCTCCTTCAAACAGGCAAAGCGCTTCATGAAGTTTATGTACGTCAAATCCGGCTGGATAATATGAAAGATATTTTCGTTCAAATACAGTCGGAACCTGTGTTTTGAAAAGATAACGGTATAAACGTTTTTTTGCATCAAAGCGTGCATGAAAACTATCGGGTACTTTTTTCAGGGAGCGAAACCGGATAGCATCAAGTCGTCTGTTGAAAATGCGTTGAAGTTTTTCAAGATCCTGCCAGTAGTCCGGCAGATCGAAATGGATCACCTGCCCGGTGGCATGGACGCCTCGGTCAGTTCTTCCACTGCCGACAATTTGCGTTTCTATGTGCAGTTGTCTTAACACCGCTTCTATGTGCCCGGTAACGGTCTGTGGTGTGCTTGTCTGACGCTGAAAACCGTAAAAGGCGCTGCCGTCATAGGCGATGGTGGCCATGACACGCATCAGAAGTACCTTGCTACCCGTTTTTGGAAGAGCAGGTATCCTGCCGTAACGGTAAGTATGACGGCAGCGGCAAGCAGTAGTGGATTCCCCCACTTCTCAAGAGAAGAGGCGGTAAGGTAGAGCAGCAGTGTCGTGCCAAATATCACCGTAAAGGTATGGTTGGACTGATAACGCGGATTGATCATGGAAAAGGCGGCGACCAGATAGAGGGCAAGCAGCGGGATGAGGCTGACATAAAGAAAAAAGAAGAGCCGGTGCATGATATGTCTGTCGGTAGCGGCTTTTTCCCAGTAGGTAATGATATCCTCAAAATGAAAAGAGTGTTTCTTCGCCGTATCGAAGGCTTCGAGTGTTTTGTATTCCGCCTGCTGCAGATGGTCTTTGCTGTAGGTGTAGCCAAATCCGTCCATAAGCAGCAGGGAAGTTTGACCGTTATGTTTGTTCATCTTTCCCTCTTTTGCCGCAAAAAACTGTTCGTTTGTCATATCGGTACGGTTGTAGATGACCAGATCCTTAAAGAGTCCGTTTTCCTTTTTTTCCTTGACATAGACATAGAAGTCACCGAACTTCTGTCCCAGTTTTCCAGGAACAATGTTGAGTTTGGCTTCCGCTTTCTTCTCATCTTTGAACGACTTGTAGAGCTGTTTGCTCATCGGCATTGCCAGAAAGGAGATAGTCAGCAGCAGCAGTGAAAAGAGCAGGGCGATAAGCCAGATGCCGCGCAGTATCTTTCCTGCATTCATACCAAGTGCGTAGAGGGCGATGAGTTCATTGTCTGTAGAGAGGCGCAGCAGCGTATTGGCCAGTGCAGCGATAAAAGAGAGCGGCAGGGTGTAGAAGATGATATCGGGTACCGAGTAGCTGAAGAGCTGCAGCAGTTCGCCGAAACTGATCTGTATCTGGGCAGTCAGTGCGGAGATCTTGACAAGATAGATCAGTGCAATAATGAAAAAGAAGGGCAGAAAGATCGTCATGAACGACTTGGTGAAGTTCGTCGAGATGTAGCCCCTGATGCTAACCATAGATCAGCTTCTCCAGCAGTTGTGTCGCCTCTGTGTCATAGATGTAGACAATGAAGGTGGCCATTGCAAGGAAAGGAACGAACGGTACACCGCTGTCTCGCTTGATGAGTGCAGGGAGCATCGCCAAAATCGCCGAAAGAAAGATAGCCACGAAGAAATTGGGGAAGCCAAGCAATGCCCCCATCGTGCCCGCGACGATGACATCGGCACCGCCCATCGCTTCGCGACGTGCGATCAGCGATGATAGCAGGCCGATGAGGTAAAGCCCGCCCGCCGCAATGGCTGCATACATCGCAGCATGCAGGAAGTCCGGCTGTATCAGAGCGAATGCGAGTGCGGCGAAGTTGATATTGTCAGGTACAGCCATATATTTGAAGTCTATCATCACCAGCGCAAAGAGTGCGGCAAAAGCGCCTGCTACAAAGGGGAGGTACCAGACCAGTCCTAGTTTGAAGTAGAGTGCGACGAAGATGAGGCCTGTGACAAATTCCACCATAGGGTACTGTTTGGCAATCGGCTCGCCGCAGAAGGCACACTTTCCTCTCAGGAAGAGCCAGGAAAGGATGGGAATGTTGTGGTACCACTTCAGCGGTGTCTGGCAGCTCTGGCATTTGGAAGCGGGAAAGACGATGCTCTCCCCTTTTGGAATGCGGTAGATCACAACGTTTAAAAACGAGCCGATCATCGTGCCAAAAACAAATACGGCCAGTGCAATCAATAGTGTCATTGTCATTTCAATCCTCCAAAGCGCCGGCTGCGCTGTTCGTAGTCAGTGACGATCTCATCGAGCTCCTGAGTGGTAAAATCGGGCCAGAGTGTCTCGGTAAAGTAGAACTCTGCATAGGATATCTGCCAGAGCAGAAAGTTGGAGACACGCTCTTCGCCGCTGGTGCGGATGAGCAGGTCGATGTCGCTGTAGGGTGTTTGCAGGGCCGAAGAGATATCCGTTTCGGTAATTTCCCTTTTCCCCTCTGCAAGCAGTCTGTTTGCTGCACTCACGATCTCTGCACGGCCGCCGTAGTTGAGTGCAAGCACATGGGTAAGATCTTGGTTGTTTTTGGTTGCCTCTTCGGTAGTGCGGATGCGCTCCTGCAGTTTTTTTGAAAAAGCACTGATATCACCGATGGCAAGAAAGCGGACATTGTTCTTCTGGTAGGTCTCCAGCTCTTTTTGGAGGTAGCGGTCGAGCAGTCGTATCAGAAAGTCCACTTCGAGCTTGGGGCGTTTCCAGTTTTCTGTACTGAAAGCGTAGAAGGTGACTGTCTCTATCGTAGGATGTTTGGCACAGTAGGTGGTGACGTCACGGATGATCTCAGCTCCCTTTTCATGCCCTTTGGTACGGTTGAGCCCATGCTGTGCAGCCCAGCGCCCGTTGCCGTCCATAATGATGGCAAGGTTCCTTAATGGCGTGTCAGTCATCGGCAAGGACTTTCGCTTCATCGAGAATTTTCTGTGCCAGTGTCAGCTTGTCGGCCTTGCCCAGCGGCACTGCTTTCTCTTTGGTGATGAAGGTGATCTCGTTCTCGTCGCTGCCGAAGCTGCTGCTGTCCTGAAGCAGGTTATAGCAGACGGCATCGACCTCTTTTTTATCCAGCAGCGCTCTGGCATTCTCAAATCCGTTTTGGGCATCCATCTCCGCTTTGAAAGCGACGGTGCTGATGCCGTCTTTGTTCAAAGATACCAGAATATCGGGTGTTTCGGTCAGTTCAAGGCTCCACTCTTTGCCAAGCGCCCCTTTTTTGAGTTTGCCTTTTTGCGGGAACTTCGGTTTGTAGTCGCTCACTGCAGCGGCCATGAAGAGAAAAGGGCGCTTCTGGATGAGCATGCGGGGGTCAGAAGAGTTCATACTCGCTTTGCTCATAACCCCTTTTTTCGCCACACGTACGGCATCCTGCGTGTAGTCAAGCATCTCTTCGGCATCTTCGACCGCTATGGTGTAGATCGACTGCGGAAGCGCATCGGTGTCGGCCGTGGTCAGGTAGCAGACATCCGCACCGCGCAGGTAGAGTGCGGTAGCCATCGCTTTGGCCATTTTGCCGGAGGAGTAGTTGCTTAAGAAACGTACTTCATCGATTTTCTCACGGGTACCGCCGCCAGTGACGACGACACGTCTGTCGGTCCAGAAGGGTTCGCGCAGCAGGGCACGCGCGGTTTGAAAGAATATCTCTTCCGGTTCTGCCAGCGCGCCGTTTCCTGTGTCACCGCAGGCAAGGAGTTTGCTTTGGGGTTCAATGATCTCGATGTCGTTGACCTTGAGCATCTTGATCGACCCTTCGGTGTAGTGGTTTTTCAGCATCTGTGTGTTGGCTGCAGGTGCGACCAGCAGCGGTCCCTTGAAGGCCAGCGCGGTCTGCAGCAGAATGTTGTCGGCAATTCCTTTGGAGAGCTTGTTGATGCTGTTCGCCGTTGCAGGGGCGATGACGAAGACTTCACACTGTTTGCCAAGGTCGATGTGGTTGAGCGTACCGCTCCAGCTTTCACTCTTTTCGGTCAGCACGGGGTTGCGGGTAAGCGCTTCGAAGGTCAGTGCCGAGACGAAACGTTCCGCAGAGGGGGTCATAACCACATGGACATCGGCTCCCGCCTTGACAAAGAGGCGCGCCGCATCACACGCTTTGTAGGCGGAGATACTGCCTGTGACACCAAGAAGGACTTTTCTGCCTGTAAGATCGATCTGCATTATTTCGCTCCGAAGAATTTGTAGAAGAACCCTGCAACAGTTTTGAGCGGGCTTCTTGAGATGGCAAGTGCGCCTTGCTGGACATCTTTGTTTACGGTCGTTCCCGCGGCGATGATGACATCGTCTTCAACGGTTACGGGAGCGACAAGCTGGGTGTCAGAGCCCACAAAGACATTTTTGCCGATGCGGGTAGGGTATTTCTTTTTTCCGTCGTAGTTGCAGGTGATGACCCCGGCACCGATGTTGCTTCCCTCATCGACGGTCGCATCGCCAAGGTAGGCAAGATGCCCGGCCTTGACTCCGGTAAGGGTCGATTTTTTCACTTCCACGAAGTTGCCGATGTGGGTATTTTTAAGTACGGAGCCCGGTCTGATACGTCCCATAGGACCCACATCTGAGTGTTCTATGTGTGAATCATCCACAATCGAACCAGCTTTGATGTGCGCTTCGACGAGGGTGCTTTTGCCAATGATACTTACCCCGTTTTCAAGGATACACTCTCCCTCGAATATCGCACGGCAATCGATATAGATGGTCTCCGGCAGCCGCATGATGACGCCTTGCATCATCAGGTTTTCTTTGATGCGCCGCTGCATGATCTCTTCGGCACGGGCAAGATCGAGCTTGGAGTTGACCCCTTTGAATTCCTCTTCGGCAACAAAGACAGGGTGTACATGTTTTCCCTCCTCCACGGCCATCTTGACAATGTCGGTAAGGTAGTACTCCTTCTGTGCATTGTTGTTGTCAAGCTGCGGGATGTAGCGCTCCAGCAGGTCTGTATTGACCGCGTAGATACCGGCATTGACTGTTTTTACCTCAAGTTGCTGCGGGGTGCAGTCTTTCTGCTCGACGATCTCTTTGACTTCGCCATTTTCGATGATGACCCTGCCGTAGCCGCTTGGGTCGTCCAGTTCGATCACGGACATGTTGATGTCGGCATTTCCATCGGTCAGTGCATGCAGCGAGGCTTCGGTAATAAGCGGCATGTCACCGTTGAGGATGAGGGTACGGCTGTGTTTGGGGTGTACCCCTTTCATTGCACCGCCGGTACCAGGAAACTGCGCCGCATCCTGAAGATGGAAACGGATGTTGTCGTAGTGGGCGTTGATCTCCGCTTCGATGCGCTCTGCCTGGTGGTGCAGCACGACCGTGATGTCGTCAGAGACGGCAACGGCGGCATCGATGGCATGAAAGAGCATCGGTTTGCCGCTGATTTCGTGGAGGACTTTGGGTTTGGAGGATTTCATTCTCGTTCCCTGCCCCGCGGCAAGGATTACAACAGATATGGACATGGATAGAGGGTCCCCTTTTATAGATGTAAATAAAGATAATATGCGATTATACCCAATCGGCTTTAAAGGTGCAGAAAAGAGGCGCCAAAGGTATTATATTTAGAAATGATAGCTCTGTATTTGTTGGTGTAAGGTGCGCAACTCTTGCAGCGCTTTCTGTTTGTCATCCCGGCTTGCCGGGGTAGCCAAGCGTGTACGCTCTTTTGCGGCAGCAGTCTCGTATTTCTCTCTTGATTCTGCAGGTATGGTCACGCTGATCTCTCCAGAGATAAATGCTTTCCACAAAAACTTTTTATACGCATCAAGACAGCCTTCAATATCTTTTTTGTACATCGCGTGCTGAATGCATTGGCTCTCTTTTTGGATGTAGTAACGCGTAATCGGTTGAATGGCGTGAATGATTTTCTGTTTATATGTTTGTGTCAATTGGTCCCATAAATCAACATCAGACCCTTTTATTTCGGTATGTATTTGAAGCAGACGTTTCATAGCATTTGGAAATTTCTTATAGTAGAAGCATTGAAAATCCTCTATATCACTGCGGTAACGCATTGGAATGGCTTTGGCAGATGGACACTTGTGTAGAAACGGGTTTCTATCGACTTTGCAGAGACTTTCAAGTTTGTGAAGATCGGCAGACTTGTGCAGCTTTTTAAGTGTTGTATAGTAGTACGGAAGCATCTCGCTTTCGCAAGTTTTATAGCTGTTTAGGTCAATGTGGGAATAGACTTCCTCATAGTACTGTTTTGCCTGCTGCCAATTTTTTGGTGTACCAATGCCCTGCTCGTAAAACTGGCCCAAATTGTAAGCGGCTTTGATGCTGGTTGACTCTTTGTAGAGTCTAAAAGCCTTTTCGTACTGGCCTTTTTTATATGCCTGAAATGCCAATTTGTCTGGTGCTATATTGAAAGCAGAAACGGCAGTGTATGTCATGAGCAGCAGTATAAAAAACTTCACGCACTCCCTCCTTTTTTCAAGTTACTGTAGTTTTATTGTAGCAAAGAATTGTTGCATTTAAATTTCAAAAATCGTAAACTTGGATGGATGAAAGCATGAGATTCCTTTTCATACAGTTCCTATTCCACACAATTCTCGGAATGAGTGTATCTTTATCTTCTCCCAAAATTGGCTAAAATACGCCTAAAGATTTCATCAAACAGGAAACGATTGTGACATGTAAACATTTCGGAAGCTGCGGGTCGTGCAGTCTGTATGCTATGGACTATGCCGCACAGCTGGCACAGAAAGAGGAGAGGGTGGTAACACTGCTTGCGCCGTTTTACAAAGGTGCACTTGCGGTGTTCGATTCTCCGGACTCGCACTACAGGGCACGGGCGGAGTTTCGTATCTGGCATGAGGGTGAGGTGTGCCATTATGCCATGGGCAACATCACCAAAAACGGGGCGGTCAACATAGAGGAGTGTCCCAAGGTCATCGAGCCCATCGAAAAGCGGATGTGGAAACTGCTTGATGCTGTCAACGCTTCGCAGGAGGTACTCAAGAGGAAGCTCTTTGCCGTGGAGTTTCTGGCGACCACGACAGATGAGTGTCTTGTGACGATGCTCTACCACCGAAAGCTTGATGAAGCGTGGAGTGAAGCGGCCAGAGAAGTTGAGACGCAACTGGAGTGCAGTGTCATGGGGCGGAGTCGAAAACAGAAAGTGGTGCTCTCCAAAGAGTCTGTCACCGAATCGCTCCATATCGACGGTACAGATTACCGCTACTTGGAGTATGAGAGCGGTTTTACGCAGCCAAACCCCTATGTCAATGTCAAGATGATCGAGTGGGCGATCGCGCGGGCCAAAAAGGTACAGGGCGGAGACCTGCTTGAAGCCTACTGCGGACTGGGTAACTTCACGCTGCCGCTTTCACGCCACTTTGAAAAAGTGCTGGCAACAGAGATCAGCAAACGTTCCATTCAGGCGGCACTGGAGAACTGTGCACTCAACGGCATCGACAACATCACCTTCGTGCGTCTGGCTTCCGAAGAGCTGACCGAAGCGTTGAGCGGCAAGCGGGAGTTCAACCGCCTCAAGGGGATTGATCTGGCGGCCTACGATTTTTCGACGGTACTGGTCGATCCGCCAAGAGCGGGGCTGGATGCAGGTACAGCCACGCTTATTGGCGATATCGAACACATTATCTACATCTCCTGCAATCCGGAGACCCTTGCGCGTGACCTGGAGACGTTGACACAGACACATGATGTGACGGAAGCGGCGATCTTCGACCAGTTTCCGCATACAGAGCACATCGAGAGCGGTGTCTTTCTCAAGCGTCGTACGTAACACTTAGGTAATCAGCAATATCCATGCAGTACCGACGGTGAGGAAAACAATCGTGTTGAGCAGCGTAATGAACCCGCCCACACGATAGATCTCTCCGGCTTCAAGGTAGCCGCTTCCAACATAGATGACGTTTGCCGAAGAGCCCTGCGGGGTGATGACGGCATTGAAGTTGGTGGCAAAGAGAAGCATAAGTGCCATCAGTTCTGTCGGTACGCCCGCCTTGACGGCAACTCCAAGGAAAACAGAGAAGAGTGCAAGCATCTGTGCCGTTTGCGAGACGAAGAAGTAGTGAATGAGTACATAGGCGACAATGAGTGTCACATACGCTATCGGCCAGCTCATCCCCTCTATCGCCTCCGAAACATTCATACCAATCCACCCCATAAAGCCAAACTTGTTCAAAAAGAGCGACATCGCATAGAGAATGGAGAACCATACCAGTGTCTCAAGTGCTTTTCCCTCTTTCTCAAGGTCGGTGATAGTGAAGATGTTGGCAATCATCAATACGCCCAGTCCGAGAAATGCAACGGCGGTTTTGTTGATCTGCGGTACGAACGATGAAGCGATCCAGAGTGTGACCATCCCGATAAAGACCACTGCCATGATCTTTTCATTGCGGTGTACAGGTCCCATATGTTTCAGTGCCTCTTCTGCGATCTGCGGGGCATCAGGGGTCTCCTTGATCTCCGGTGGATAGATCTTCATCAAGACCCTCGGAATGAGGAAATAGAGCACCATGACCGGTACGACTGCCGCCAGCGCCCAGGAGGTATAGGTGATCTCCACGCCAAACTCCTTTGCCATCTTTGCACCGGCCGGGTTGGCAGCCATCGCCGTCAGCCAGAGTGCAGAAGAGATGGTAAGCCCCGCCATCGAGGACATCATCAGGTAGGCGCCAAGCTTTTTTCGTGTACCGTCAGCAACTTTCGAACCGCTGTCTGCCGCAAGCGCATTGACGATGGGAAAGAGCACGCCCGAGCGTGCCGTGTTGCTAGGAAAGGCGGGTGCGATGAACATATCCGCAGCCATTACGGAGTAGGAGAGACCGAGGCTGGTTTTGCCAAAACGTTTGATGATCAAAAAGGCGATGCGTTTTCCAAGCCCTGATTTGATGACCCCTCTTGCGATGAGAAAAGCAACGATAATAAGGAGAATCCAATCTTCGCTGAAACCGGTGAAGGCCTGCTTGGCTGTCAGTGTTCCCGTCAGTACCGCAGCCGAGACGCCAAGAATCGATGCGGTGAAAATGGGGGTGGCATTGAGGATGACGGCCAGAATGGCGGCAGAGAAAATGGTAAAAAGATGCCAGGCTGTCTGTGCGGTAAAGCTTATATCCCCATGCGGTATTTTGGCAACATACGCTTCGAGGCTCTCGGGCACAGGCAGGAACCACATCAGCAGAGCGACAAGCAGAACGATTGCCTGCAGAATATGCTGTTTGCGCTTTTGGTAGGGACGGTGGGACATATCGCTTCCTTCTATCTATCATATTTGGTAAAAATGATACATCACTTTTGCATAGAAGCAGATTGTTAGTCATTTCTAAGTTGGATAAGGGCACAATTATTTGATAAGCAGAGATGGGAGGATAGGTATGAATACGCAGGAGCAGGTAAAAAAGATAGCCTTGGCAGTGGTGTTGTCTGCCATTGCCTTTGGGCTTATGATGACATCGTTCACACTGCAGCAGTCAGGTCTCATCGCCGCCATCGTGCTGATGGTGACGCTTTGGAGCAACGAGGGGCTGCCGCTTGCGGTGGTCTCTTTGTTGCCTATTGTGATGTTCCCAGCGATGGGTATCTTGACGACAAAAGAGACGACAGTCAACTACGCCAACCCCATCATATACCTTTTTCTGGGGGGATTCCTCATCGCCATTGCCGTCGAGAAGACGGGCTTGCACAAGTGGATCGCCAACAAGATGCTGGGTATTTTTCCAAGCAGTGTGCGGGGGATCATCTTCGCGCTCATTATTACCTCCGGACTGCTAAGCTCCGTACTCTCCAACACCACAACGACCCTGCTGCTGCTGCCCATAGCACTTTTTCTGACCGATGAGGTGAAGGTGAAGATGCGCCTGGCACTGGGGATTGCCTACGGCGCGAGTATCGGGGGCATCCTTACTCCCATCGGCACGCCGCCGAACCTCATTTTGATGGGGCTGATGGATGAGTTCGGGATGAAAGCCATTCCCTTTATGCAGTGGATCATGCTGGTCGCGCCGCTGGTGTTCGTGATGTTTTTCATTGTCGGCTTTGTACTGAGTATCGGCCTCAAAGACCACCGCATCGAAGAGAATCTGGAAAAAAGAAAGCTGGACGGCAGCCAGAAGCGGGTACTTGGCATTCTTGGCGGACTGGTACTGCTGCTGCTGATCAACGCGCCTATCAAACCCTACTACAGCGGGTTAGGACTCAGCGAGCCTGCCATTCTGCTGGGTGCGGGACTGCTGCTCTTCGTGCCGCCGTTCAATACCCTCAACTGGATGGAGGACAAGGAGAATATCCCCTACCGCATCATGTTCCTCTTTGGGGCGGGTTTTGCCATCGCCGCGGCGTTCACCAAGACAGGGATGGCCGGAGAGATAGCCAACTATCTCATCTCCTTTACCGGGCTTTCACTGCTGACATTTATCATCATTGTAGCGGCAATGATCACCTTTACCACAGAGATCACAAGCAATACCGCACTCATCTCCATCATGCTGCCCATACTCTATGAGGTAGGCCAGAAGACCGGTGTGGATGCGACACTCATCATGATGGTGGCAACGGTGTGTGCCTCCTATGCATTCATGCTGCCTATCGCGACACCGCCTAATGCCATTGCGATGAGCTCCGGTGTGGTCAATGTCAGAACCATGGCAGCCTATGGCTTTGTCTTCAATATTGTGGGGATTATGCTGATCGTTACGATCGCCTATACCTACTGGCGGGGGATTCTGTAGAAGCGGAAAGAGGCCGCTTTCCCGTCTTGTCAGACGGAAAAGGTCTCTTTATGGCTGAGGCGGAAGCCCGAGAGGGTCTCCGTTATTGTAGGGTTTTTTACGCTGCACTGCTGCAGGTTGTACCGAGGCTGCCTGCATAGTTCCGGATAGCTGTGCCGCCGGGGGTGGCGTATAGTTTCCGTCAAAGTCGATGACCCACTGGAATGTACGCTCCGTTTTTCCCTCCATGTTGAATGTATAGCTTTGCAGCTGACCATCCTGCATGGCCTTGACCGACGTATTGTTGTCCACATCGACAAGATACATCGCATTGGTATAGGTGCTGTTTTCATCACGATGCTTGACATACCGCAGATTTCCGTCACTGTCCGGTTCCAGATCGAAAAGATAGGCGCCATCCCATGACAGGGTGACATCTCTGTTGGTATTGTCTGTTCGTATGACAAATGTCCAGCTGTCCTGAGAAACATTTTCCAGTCCATGATAGTCACTGGCATAGTTCTCCCCCTTTTCCCATCCCGGATGGGGGAAGAGGAGGGTCAGGTAGCTGCTGCTTCCCATCTGCGGTTTAAGTTCCCTGAGATCGTGACGGTCATAGCCTGCTGATCCATCTGTGATGCGTCCGAGTACATTGACCTTGTCTGCAAGGTTTTCCGATGGGACTTCCGCACTGAGGCGAATGTACCATGTCTGTCTCTTCTGCGGTGCGGCAGACTGGGTGTTTGAACCCCCGTTGCCGCTACCGGAATTTCCCGATTGTGTGGATGCGCTCTCTGTACTATTGTCGCCAGATCCGCTGCTGCCTCCGCCGCTGCATCCTGTCAGGATGGCAAAAGAGAGCGGAAGTACGGTGAGCATCCAGAGTGTGCGTTGTAGTGTGTTACGTTTCATTATGTGCCTCCTTACAGACTTGGTGGTGCCGGCGGATCGCTAAGAACACTGTTTGCCGGAATAAGCAGTTTTGCACTCGTATTGAACGCTCCGGGGAGCAGTTCAACCCAGAATCCCTCATGGGAGTTGAGCTCTCCCTCCATGCCCGGTGTGGTGTCGTCGAAGACATCGTAGGCGTTTCCGTTGTATTTCCAAATGTTCTTGGAGGCAAGGTTCGCATTCTCTGCCCTGCTTGGCGAGTAGGCCACACCGTCAAAGACAAATCGCACTCCGCCCCAGTTGATGCTCAGGTTGCCCGGATGCCCGACAAGGTTGAACTTGCTGCTGTTGTCATCATCGGGAGTGGTCAGCGGGATCTCGTAACACCCCTGCGGGTCGGAACAGCCCGCAGCTCTGGTCACAGGGTATTGCGTCAGCGAACCTGTGGCATCCCAGTAGCCGTTGTCAAGGCTCAGCACCCAGTACCCCTCTCCCTGCTCGATGGTATCACTCAGGTCGAGCCTGACATAGGCATCGTTTGCCTCATCCCGCTTGAAGACGACCCAGCGGTAATAGTAGTCGTTGGGGTCGAGCGTATCGCCGAAGAGCTTTTCGACCGTATTCGCATTGCTGTCGGGCTGGCACGGCACACCCACCATTGTCCAACGGTCGGCCACGAGGGCGCCGGCGAAGCTGCACTCGAAGCGTTTGAAGTAGGCCGAGCCGCTGTCGGTGCCGGCATCGTCGTCATAGGGTGTGCCGATCAGCGCCGTGTCACCGTCGAGGGAGACATCATATCCGAAATAGTTACTTACTCCCGCGTCGGAGGCGGTTAGTTTCTTCTGCTCGTACCATTGGGTGCCCGAACGGACGAAGAGGTAGGCTGAGCCGCTGTCGGTGCCGTCGCCGTCGTCAGCGTACGCGCCGACGAGCGCCGTGTCGCCCGAGAGGGAGACGGCATAGCCGAAATTGTCGCCCGCTGCCGCGTCCGAGGCGGTGAGCTTCGCCTGCTGGCTCCAGCTTGAGCCCGAACGGGTGAAGACGTAGGCTGTGCCGCTGCTGGTGCCGCCGTCGTCGTCACCATTTGCGCCGATCAGTGCCGTATCGCCCGAGAGGGAGACGTCAGAGCCGAAATAGTCACCTGCCGCCGCATCCGAGGCAGTCAGCTTTGCCTGCTGGCTCCACGATGTCCCCGAACGGGTGAAGACATAGGCCGAGCCGCTGTAGGTACCGCCGTCATCGTCATTGACTGTGCCGATCAGCGCCGTGTCGCCCGAGAGAGCAACGGCAGAGCCGAAATGGTCACCCGCCGCCGCGTCCGAGGCGGCCAGCTTGGCCTGCTAGCTCCAGTTTGAGCCCGAACGGGTAAAGACGTAGGCCGAACCGCTGTCGGTGCCGCCGTCGTCGTCAGCGTACGCGCCGACGAGCGCCGTGTCGCCCGAGAGGGAGACGTCATGTCCGAAATAGTCACCCGCCGCCGCGTCCGAGGCAGTCAGTTTTGCCTGCTGGCTCCAAGTCGTGCCCGAACGGGTGAAGACGTAGGCTGAGCCGCTATCGGTAGCGCCGTCATCGTCTCTGTATGCGCCAATTAGCGCCGTATTGCCCGAAAGGGAGACGGCCCACCCGAAATAGTCATAGGACGCTGCGTCCGAGGCAGTTAGTTTTGCCTGCTGGCTCCAGCTTGAGCCCGAACGGGTGAAGACGTAGGCCGAGCCGCTGCCGCTGCCGGCGTCATCGTCACCGTGCGCGCTGATGAGCGCAGTATCGCCCGAGAGGGAGACAGCATTTCCAAAATAGTCATAGGACGCTGCGTCCGAGGCGGTCAGTTTTGCCTGCTGGCTCCAGCTTGAGCCCGAACGGGTGAAGACGTAGGCCGAGCCAGTGTCAGTGCTGTCGTTGTATGGAGAGCCAATCAGTGCGGTATCACCATCGAGTGAGACGGCATTCCCAAATTGGTCACCTATTGCCGCGTCCGAGGCGGTCAGCTTGGCCTGCTGGCTCCATGATGTCCCCGAACGGGTGAAAACGTAGGCCGCGCCGCTGTCGGTGCCGCCGTCATTGTCTTTGTATGCGCCGATCAACGCCGTATCTTCGGAGAGGGAGACGGCATTCCCGAAGTGGTCATAGCCCGTCGCTGCAGGATCAGTGAGCTTTGCCTGCGTTACCCAACCCGCTGCGGTATGGACCAGAACATAGACTGATCCACTTTGGACGCTGGTATCGCCTTGATCATTTGGAGTACCAATGAGTACAGTGTCACCGGAGACAGAAACGGATAGTCCGAAGCTGTCGCCTGCATCCGCATCCGAAGTAACCCCGACCACTTTCTGCTCTGTCGCAAAGATAGGGTCGACCGTTACGGGCCATGCGGCTTGGGATGCATCGATGACGATATGCAGCCGCCCGTTGTTGAGGGAGAGTTTCGCGTCGAGTTCTTTGTTCTTTGCATCGTAGGCTTTAAGCCCCTTGTAGTCGAATGCTTTGACATTCCCCTTGTAGAAAGCCACAGCCGTGTCGCTCACCTTTTTGGGTGTCAGCGCTCCCTCGTAGCGCAAAGAGAGGATGACCGGGCTTTTGCCGTCAAAGCCCTTGGGCTGATTGAGGGTGAAGCCCTGCTCCAGCCCCTTGGGGTCGTTGACGTACCATTCGCTTACGCTGCCGTGGTCAAACTCGACTCTGTTGTTTTGTACCACCGGGGCATTTTTGCCTACAGGAGAGAGTGCGTTCTCTGTACCGTAAGCGTAAAGCTGCATACCGAACTGCCACTGGCGATTGAGGAGTTTGAGGCCCTTTTTGCCATAGTGGATGCCGTAGCGCATTTTGGGGTTGTAGGCCCCATAGCTGTACCCCGACTCTTTTTTCTTCAGCGGCTCCACTTTGTGACGCGCTTCACTGAACGCCTGCCAGAGCCCTTTGGGGATGGCTTTGCCCTCTTTTGTCGTAGTTGGCGGTGCAGCCGAGGCGAAGAGGCTTGACGATACCATCATGCCCGCTGTCACAAGAGCAAGCAGCCATCGGCTCTTTTTTCTGTTTGGTTTCATTTTCTATCCTTTCTTTCATTCTGTTTTTCTGTTTGTCACGCTTCATTCCGAAAAGAGCCAGTCATTCTGCTGCGGCTTCCGGCTGGAAGGCGGTGGATCAGGAGGGTACCCCAGGACATTGGAGCCTGCCCCTTCGGCGGGCGGTGCAACGGTCATACTGCCAAGCAGCAGAAGCTTGGGTGTGTTGTAGAGTGCTTTTTTGATCAGAGAACGTTTGGAGTTGTCTATGCAGTTGTGTCTGCATGCACTTCTCTTTTGCATTTTCACTTCCTCCTTTTGGCCCATTTCCTAATTATAAAAAAAAGATGTGCCAAAAATGTGCCAAAATGGAGAATTGGTGTATTTTTCTGTGAAAAAAAGCGTCTTTTTTTCTAAAATGGGCACAAATGTGTCATTTGAGACGGTACAACAGTATCTTTACAGTGTATAGATGGAAGAGAGGAAGGAATGACGTATAAACCGGAGGGTGAAGTCAGCAGGTCACCTGCGCCTACTGCATCTTCATGACAATATCTTCAAGCGAATTGGCACACATGCGCATGCGCTTCCCGATATCTTTGAGCTGGTGAAGCATCTCTTTGTCCACGAAGACCTTTCGGGTATCATTGCAGTCGGCAAGCTGGGCCATCTTCTGAATATAGATCGTTACCAGTGCATCGTAGGTCTCTCTTACCTCCTGTGCCTGTGTCGCAATGGCCTGGGCATTCTCCTTTTTGAGATTTGCAAACCCCTCCTCGAGTACCGTTGCAGCGTGGGAGAGTTTGATGATAAGAGGGTGGTAGGTGTGGCTGAGATGGTCGACACCGTAGGCTTCCGCCTCGAGCAGGAAGTGGCGTACACTGATGGCGATCCAGTCAAGCTCGGTGATGACGCGGTAGATCGACTCTCTGTCAATAGGGGTAATGAAAGCATTGAGCAGTTCACTCATGTTCCTGTCACGGATCGCTTTAGCCTGCTGCTGATCGTGTTTGATCTTTTCACAGCGGCTGGAGTCTTTCTGTGTAAAGCAGTGGAGAAGATCATCGATGATGGTCTGGATGACACCTGCATGCTCATGCAGCCCTTTGATGAAATCTACCTCTTTGGGAAGAATATACTTTTTGATGAGTGAGTGGATCATATGAACGCTCCTATGGTATGGATGAAGGCGTAGGCGTAGAGGGCACCCAGCAGTATGGAGACCGAGACATTCAGCAGCCATCCCGCCACGATCTGCCCGGCACGCCCCCAAGCGACATGGGAGGGCTTTTCGGCCGCACCGTTACCAAGCAGGGTCGCCGTGACCACCTGGGTGGTGGAAGTGGGGGCACCTATGGCGGTTGCCAGTGTATTGACCAGTGCGGCGCCGAGCTGGTTGGCGACAGCATGGATAATGCGGATACGGTAGAGTTCGAAGCCCAGCGTCTTGATGATACTCCAGCCGCCGAACATCGTTCCGAGTGTAATGGCCGTCGTACACATCAGTATAACCCAGAGCGGGATTGTGAATTGCTGTGTCTCTCCGCTTGCCAGCAGCATCATTCCGATGATGGCCATCCCTTTCTGGGCATCGTTGGCGCCATGGGAGAAGCCAAGCCACGCGACACTGAAATATTGTGAAACGACAAAGAGGGGGCGGATTTTGACGGTGAATCGCCTAAAAACAAAAAAGATTGTTTTCATAAGGAGAAAACCGATAATGAAGCCAAAAAGCGGTGAGACAAAGAGCCCCACCACCACCTTCATGAGCCCCTCGAGCCTGAAGTCCATCAGGGCATCGATACCCCAGTTGATATGGGAGGAGCCTACAATAAAGAGCCCGGCACCCACCAACCCTCCGGCAAGCGAGTTTGAAGAGGAGGAGGGAAGGCCCAGTTTCCAGGTAGCAAGGTTGTAGCTGATGGCTGCCAGCAGTGCGGCAATGACAACCGCCTGCGCATGGAGTGTATCGGCACCGGATATTTCGACAAAGGTTCCGACCGTGTCGGCAACGGCAAGTCCTGCGACAAGAGGACCGAGAAATGTAAAAACAGACACAATGGCAATGGCGACACTGCTTTTCATCGCACGTGAAGCGATGGCAGTGGCAACCATATCCGCTGCGTCATGAAAACCGTTTGTGAAGTCGTACGCAAAGACGGTAACAACAGTCAGGACAAGAAGAATCGATGTAATGTCCATATACTGTTATATGCCTTTATGCGTGAAAATTACATCAAATTTCTGTGCTCGACCATCGCGCAGAGGTTCTGTACCACTTTCATACCGGCATTTTTCGCCTTCTCTGCCGCTTCGTTGTTGACCAGCCCCTGCTGTCCCCAGAATACTTTGATATCACCACGTTCTATCGCCGCATCTGCGATGGCATCGAAGGCATCGGGTTTTCTGAAGATATCGACCATATCGACCTCAAACGGGATTTCCTTTAAAGAACGGTAGACCTTTTCACCGAGAATGGTATCTTCCTTGGGGTAGACAGGCACGATCTTGTAGCCCGCCTCCTGCAGATACTTCGCGACACGGTGGCTCGGTTTGCTCGGATCCGGAGAGAGCCCCAGAACGGCAATGGTCTTGACACTGTCGAAGATCTCCTTGATCTCCTCTTTGTTGCTGTTTACAGTAGGAAATTCACATTCCATTTACAATCCTTTTTTGGTGTTATCTATTACTGTATATGGTATTTGGCTGATATCTATGAATTTTCGCTCTAAGGTTTCACTCGATGGCGACAAAGGAGCACTCAACCCGTAGGGCGGCGCCTCCATGGCTGCGCTTTGCTCCGACCATTTCGGTTCCGAAGCTACAAAAGACAAGCAGTTGTCTTTTGCTTAACGCTTCTCATGTTTGCGACTGCCAGAGCTATCGAGTGAAACCGATGGTTATCACAGAACTCAATTCAATAATCGAATAAAATACCGTACTCAATACTCTAGCTTTTATTTTCTTAAGGTTGCCACAAGCCGTTTGGGGTGCAAAAAGAGGCTCAGCGCATCGGTTACCTCTTTGCACACCAGCGTGGAGGCGAGCATCGTAGGGGTTGCACACCCCTCTTCACCCAAAACCGCGATGCCAAGCGCCGCACATTCAAGCATCGCCACATCGTTGTTGCCGTTGCCAACCGATACACACTTATCCGCCCCAAGCGAAGCGATGTAGTCGGCTTTCTCCTGCGTATGGTTGCTGCTTGAGAGTACCTTGATAGTCACAGGACTCTCTGCAAGCTGTGCCGCCACACTGCCGAAGGTATCGGCGGTGATGACATGAATCGTATAGCTTTTGGAAAGCGTTTCGAAAAGCACCTTGACTTCGGGGTAGACCATGCCGTCTTTGGCAATGGTACCGTTGTAGTCACAGACAAGATGGGTGATATCGAGCGTTTTGAAGTTTGGTATTTCTGTCATTATTAATATCCCGGTGATATAATTTCCAATCGTTTCTGCACAGGCTTGTGTGCAGTGATTTGAAACATTATATCAGAGAAAAGGTTGTTTTATGGAATCTGTCAAACTTACCGAATACAGTCACGGCGCGGGGTGCGGGTGCAAAATTTCACCGATGCTGCTTGAGGAGATCCTCTGCACCACACAGGAGGTCAGCGACTTCCCCCAGCTGCTTGTAGGCAACAGCAACAAGGACGATGCTGCGGCATTTGATCTTGGCAACGGCACTTCGGTGCTTTCGACAACAGACTTCTTTATGCCTATTGTCGATGATCCGTTCACGTTTGGCAAGATTGCGGCAACCAACGCACTCAGCGACATTTACGCTATGGGCGGCAAGCCGCTGATGGCCATTTCGATTTTCGGATGGCCCATCGACAAACTCTCTGCCGATGTAGGGCGGGAAGTGATCGACGGCGGACGTGCCATCTGTGAAGAGGCGGGCATTCCTTTGGCAGGCGGGCACTCCATCGACTCTCCCGAACCCATCTTCGGTTTGGCAGCTACAGGACTGGTGGACAATGCCAACCTGATGCAAAACGACAGCGCCGAGGAAGGGTGCTACATCTTCCTTACCAAACCTATCGGTATAGGCATCCTCTCTACTGCGCAGAAGCAGAAGAAGATTGAAGAGGGGCACATTGATCCGGCGATCGAAGCGATGACGACACTCAACAAAGTCGGAGCCGACCTTGCGCCGCTTGAGGATGTGGTGGCGATGACCGATGTGACCGGCTTCGGGCTTCTGGGACACCTGAGCGAGATCTGTGAAGCCAGTAACATCGGTGCGAAAGTGTGGTTTGACAAAGTGCCGCTGCTGCCCAATGTGGAGCGCTACCGCCAGGAGGGGTGCATTGCGGGCGGATCACGCAAGAACTTCGCCAGTTACGGCGACAAGATCAGTGAAATGACGCAGCAGCAGCGCGAACTGCTCTGCGATCCGCAAACTTCCGGCGGCCTTTTGGTCATTGTCAAAAAAGAGGGGCTTGAGGCGTTCCACGATGTCTGTAACAAAGCGGGTCTCTCTCTGGAGCCCATCGGTGAGACAACGGCACAAAACGGTGCGCACCTGATTGAGGTTCTCTGATGATGCAACTTCCCCTCAGCGACGATTTCCGCTCTGTCGTACTTGAGAATACGCCGCTTATCGATGTGCGCGCACCGGTAGAGTTTGAAAAGGGTGCCTTCCCCGGTGCTGTCAACCTGCCGCTGATGACAGATGAAGAGCGTCACCTGGTGGGCATCAAGTACAAAGAGAAGGGCAATGCCGAAGCGGTGAAGCTCGGGCACCAGCTGGTCGGAGGGGATGTCAAAGAGGCACGCATTGCAGCGTGGAGGGACTTTATCGATGCAAACCCCAACGTAAAACTCTACTGTTTCAGGGGAGGACAGCGTTCTGAAATTGCCCAGCAGTGGCTCCATGATGCAGGTCGTGACATCGTTCGCCTGAAAGGGGGCTACAAAGCGTTCCGCAACTACCTGATGGAGGAGACGGAGCGTTCGACAGAAACGTTCTCTCCGATCATTCTGGGCGGCAGAACGGGGTCGGGAAAGACGATATTGCTGCAAGAGATCGTCAATGCCGTCGACCTGGAGGGGCTTGCCAACCACCGCGGCTCCTCCTTTGGACGCAAGGTGACCCCGCAGCCCTCTGCGATCAACTTTGAAAATGCGCTTGCCTACGACCTGATCCAAAAACTGGACAGGGGCTTCAAACACCTTGTCTTCGAAGATGAGGGCAAAAGCGTAGGGAGGCTCTACCTGCCCAAAAGCCTTTGGGAACACCTGGCTCCCGCACCGCTGGTGATACTGGAGACGCCTGATGAAGAGAGGGTGGCCATTACAGTGGATGAGTATGTCACACAGGCGCAGCAGATGTACCAAAAGGCTTTCGGTGAAGAGGGACTAACGCTCTGGGCAGAGGATATCCGTGCGGCGATGGCGCGCATTCAGAAGCGTCTTGGCGGAGTGCGTTACCAGGAGGTAAGCAGACTGTTCGAAGAGGCGTTGGCCAGACAGAAAGCGGGAAGTACCGTTAGTGTCTATGATGACTGGGCAGCCTATCTGCTCACAGAGTATTACGATCCGATGTACGACTACCAGATCGAAAAGAACAGCGAGCGCATCGTATTCAAGGGCAGTGCCGATGCGGTACGGGAGTATCTCTCACAGTACCGTTAGTGCCCTGCAGGAATCTGGCACCTCTTTTTCGCTATAATTTCCCCAATCTATTTTCAGGAAGAAGTATGTTAAGTCTGGAACAGGTCAAAGAGGCCTATGCACGTCTGGAGGGAGTGGTACACCATACCCCGTTCTCCTATGCGCCGATACTGAGTGAAATGAGCGGCTATGAGGTCTACCTCAAAAAAGAGAACCTGCAGCGCACAGGGGCGTTCAAACTGCGCGGTGCCTTCAACAAGATCGCTACGCTGGTAGAAGCGGGCAGAAGGGGCGGTGTGGTTGCCGCAAGTGCAGGCAACCACGCACAGGGGGTTGCATTTGCGGCCAACCACTTTGGCATCGATGCGACCATCGTCATGCCCGAATCGACACCGCTTACCAAAGTGCAGGGGGTCAAAGCCTTCGGTGCGAATGTCATACTGGAAGGCGCTAACTACGATGAAGCCTATGCCTATGCGGTGAAGTTTGGCGAAGAGAAAGGCTTTGATTTCGTGCACCCTTTTACCGATGAGGAGGTGATGGCGGGGCAGGGGACTGTGGCGCTTGAAATGCTCGAAACTCAGCCCGACCTCGATGCGATGGTTGTTCCTGTCGGCGGCGGCGGGCTGATTGCCGGTATGGCGACAGCGGCAAAGGCGCTCAAAAGTGACATAGAAATCGTTGGAGTCTCAGCCGAAGGCGCACCGGCGATGCGACAGTCCTACGAAGCGAAGAGACCCATTGATACCACTTCGGTACGTACCATTGCAGACGGGATTGCCGTACGCGACACATCACCCATTACACTGGAGTATATCCTCAAGTATGTCGATCGTTTCGAAGGGGTGGGTGAAGATGAGATTGCTTCGGCTATTCTCTTTCTGCTCGAGCGCCAGAAGGTGCTGGTAGAAGGTGCGGGTTCCGTCGGTGTGGCAGCGCTGATGCACGGCAAACTGGACTTCCCCAAAGGCAGTAAGATAGGCATTGTGCTTAGCGGCGGAAATATCGATGTCACGATGCTCTCGCTCATCATTGAAAAGGGGCTGATGAAATCTGCACGCAAGATGAAGCTGATGGTGACACTGGTGGACAAACCGGGTGCGCTGCAGAGCTTTACGCAGATCCTGACCGAAGTGGGTGCGAATATTGTGCAGATAGGATACGACAGAACCTCCATTGATCTGGAGTTTGGTGACGCGAATGTTTCGGTGGCACTGGAGACCAAAGGCATGGAGCATCAGGAACTGATACGGAAAAAGCTTAAAGAGGGCGGGTTTGCGTTTAAAGAAGAACATTAAAAGATTTTTTAGTGAGGAGTGAGGAGTGAGGAGTGTCGGTTTGCACTGCATTGCAGTGCTTTTTTTTAAGTTTGGGGTTGCCGTATGATCGCGATCGATTTGGGGTCCAATACGGTTCGGGTGCTGGAGTTCGACTGCCGCCATATGCGTGCGACGGCTGCCTTTGAGAAGATCGTCAAAACCGCAGACAAACTGGGTGCTACGGGGGTGATAGACCATGAGGCTGTCGACCGTGTCATCTATGCGCTCAAAGAGGCGCAGAATCAGATCGACTTTGCGGGGCAGGAGGTACGTGCCGTAACGACAGAAGCGGTGCGGCGTGCCGAAAATGCCGATGCGGTGCTGGCACGTATCGAAAAAGAGACGGGTGTGCGTTTTGAGATCATCGACGGACAGAAAGAGGCGGCCTTGACACTCAAAGCGGTGCGGTTCCGGCTGAATAAACTCTGCCGTGCTTCGGAAAACTTCGTACTGGTAGACATTGGCGGTGGATCGACGGAGATCATCTTTGTCCATGGCAGTAAAGTGGTGATGAAGAGTTTCCCCTTAGGGATTGTCACTATCGCGCAGCAGTATGGGAACCTCGATGCGATCGAAGCGGCACTGCCGCAGGAGATGCTCTCTATGCAGATGTTCGCTGCGGAGATTTACGCCACACGCGGCAGTGTAGAGAGCTTTGTCGCAACAGCGGGGACACCGACAACGGTGGCAGCGATGAAGCTGGGACAGACCTATGCCACCTACGATGCCAACCGTATCAACGGGACCATTCTGGAAAAAATGGAGCTCGATTTCTATCTCAAAAAATTACTTGAAATGCCTTTCGAGAAGCGGGAAGAAACAGTGGGTACGGGCCGCAGCGACCTGATTGCGGCAGGTATTCTCATCTTCAAACATCTCTACACGATACTGGAGCAGGAACGGTGCATTGTCGTCGATGACGGATTGCGTGAGGGCGTAGCAATCAATGCGTGTGAAAATGCGCAGTAGTGTCACCTTTTTACGCTTGGGGCCTAAATAAGACTAAAAAACTCTTATTTAAAGCGGCTGCCCGTCACTTCTAATCTTATTTCGCTATAATCGGGGATTAAAAAACTACAACAATGGAGTGTCGACCATGCAGATGAGTGGTGCACAGATGGTGTGTGAGGCGATCATCGCCGAGGGTGTCAAGACCGTATTCGGTTACCCCGGCGGAGCGATCATGCACGTTTATGACGAGATTTACAAGCAGGACGGGTTCGAACACATTCTCACCCGTCACGAGCAGGCGGCAGTACATGCTGCAGACGGATATGCAAGAGCCACAGGCGAAGTGGGTGTGGCGATGGTTACCTCCGGTCCTGGCTTTACTAATGCGGTCACCGGACTTGCAACCGCCTATATGGACTCCATTCCCCTGGTCGTCATCTCCGGGCAGGTACCGCTCTCTCTTATCGGGACCGACGGCTTTCAGGAGATCGATGCGGTAGGTATCTCAAGACCCTGTACCAAGCATAACTTTTTGGTACGCTCCCTTGAAGAGCTGCCGCGTATTCTCAAAGAGGCATTCTACCTTGCGCGCAGCGGAAGACCCGGACCGATTCTGGTGGATATCCCAAAAGACATCACTGTCGACATCGGGGAGTTCAAGTATCCCGATTCGGTACATATCCCAAGCTACAAGCCGACCTACAAAGGGAACAACCGCCAGATCGAAAAGGCGGTAGAGGCGATCAAAAAAGCCAAGAAGCCGCTGCTTTACATCGGTGGGGGTGTTGTACTCTCAAATGCCTACAAGCTGGTACGCGAGCTGGCAGAGAAGACACAGATTCCTGCGGTCGAGACTCTGATGGCGCGCGGTGTCATGGGAGCGAAGAACCCGCTGCTTCTGGGGATGCTGGGTATGCACGGAAACTACGCTTCGAACATGGCGATGAGTGAGACCGATCTGGTCATCTCTCTTGGTGCGCGTTTCGATGACCGTGTTACGGGAAAACTCTCCGAGTTTGCCAAGTATGCAGACATCATTCACGTCGATATCGACCCTGCGAACATCGCCAAACTGGTCGACGTGGACTACCCCATTGTCGGGGATGTGGCACAGGTGGTACAGAAGATGCTGCCGCTGCTTGACGATGTCAACACTGACCGCTACCAGGCGTGGCGTGAGATCCTCAAGCGTTACGACGAGCTGCACCCGCAGTCCTATGTCGACAGCGATGAAGTCATCAAGCCGCAGTGGGCCATCGAGCGCCTGGGCGAGCTGGTAGGCGAGCAGGCGATCATCACCTCCGATGTCGGCCAGCACCAGATGTGGGCGGCACAGCACTATCCGTTCGACCGTCCGAGACAGTGGATCAACTCAGGCGGTCTGGGAACGATGGGCTTCGGGCTGCCTGCAGCCATCGGTGCAAAGCGTGCACACCCTGAAAAGACGGTTATCAACATCACCGGCGACGGTTCGATTCTGATGAACGTACAGGAGCTGGTAACTGCAGCCGAGTACAAGATACCGGTCATCAACGTCATCTTGAACAACCACTTCCTGGGAATGGTACGCCAGTGGCAGACCTTCTTCTACGAGAAGCGCTACTCCGAGACCGATCTGACCTTCCAGCCAAACTGGGTGCAGCTGGTCGAAGCGTGCGGGGGTATCGGTTATGACGTTACCACCAAAGAGGAGTTCGATGCGGCACTTAAAGATGCCATCGAACAGGACAAGGTCTGCTTTATGAACGTAGCGGTCAACCGCTTCGAGAACGTACTGCCAATGGTACCGGCAGGCGGAGCGCTCTTTAACATGATGCTGCCGCCGAAGATTGAAAAAGAGGGGGAGAAGTAATGGCAAACAGTAACAATGAAAGACGTGTCATCTCCGTTGTCGTGATGAACGAGAGTTCGGTGCTTGCGCGCGTTACCGCACTCTTTGCCGGACGCGGATACAACATCGAGTCGCTGACGGTCGCACCCATCCCCCATACCGATATGTCGCATATCACCATCGAGACAAAAGGGAATGCCCGTGTGATGGAGCAGATCACCAAACAGCTGCATAAGCTTGTGCCTGTCTACAAGGTCATTGAGCACGAAGAGATGGTTGAAAAAGAGATGGTACTGGTGAAGTTCCCCATTGCCGAAAATCTCAGTGACATTGCGGCACTTGCAGCTGCCTACAACGGCGGCATCGTCAATGTTGGCAAAGAGATGGTCGTCGCGCAGGTGGCCGATGAACCAAAGCGCGTCAAGCACTTCATCGAAGCTGCCGAACGCTACAACCCCTGCGAGATTGTACGCGGCGGTGTCGTGGCTATCGAGCGGTAATCTTTTCCGGCAACCATCATTTGGGTTGTCTGTATAAACGTATCAACTCGTTCCCATGCTCTGCGTGGGAATGAATTTGGACGAGAGAAACAATACCTTTTACAGAAGGATAATCATGACCTACACACTCTCCCAAATCGCACAAAACCTCCAGATAGATTTTCAAGGTAACGATGTAGAGATTGACGGTATCCATACCCTTGCAGAAGCGACGCCTACCCAAATAAGCTTTTTTAACGACAGCAAGTATGCTGCTTTGCTGCCAAAAACAAAAGCTGCAGCAGTACTCATCTCTTCCGAATACGCATCACAGCTGCCTGAAGGCACGGTTGCGCTGATCACAGATGAACCCTACCTGAAGCTTGCGGAGGCTTCAAAGCTTTTCGCACCCCCTGTCAGCACGCTGACCGAGATGCCGCATATGGGTGAGGGGTGCGATATTGACGATACGGCAAGGTTCGGTAGAGGGGTGAAGCTTGGCAGGAATGTCACCGTTATGGCAGGCTGCTACCTTGGTGACAATGTCACAGTAGGAGACAACACGCTGCTCTATCCCAATGTCACGCTCTATCACAAAACGGAGATTGGCAGTAACTGCATTGTCCACAGCGGTACGGTCATCGGGTGTGACGGCTACGGTTTTGCCCATACCAAAACGGGTGAGCACGTCAAAATATACCAAAACGGAAACGTCATTGTCGAGGATGAGGTGGAGATAGGGGCTAACTGTGCCATCGACCGGGCAGTCTTCGGTGCGACGCGTATCAAGAGAGGCACGAAGCTGGATAATCTCATTCAGATTGCACACAATTGTGAAGTGGGTGAACATAGCCTGATGGCAGCACAGGTGGGATTGGCAGGTTCGACGACACTGGGACGTAATGTCGTCATGGGCGGCCAGAGTGCTACGGCAGGACATCTGAAAGTGGGTGATTTTGCCACGATCGCGGGCAAAGGCGGTGTGACCAAGTCATTGGAGGGCGGAAAGACATATGCCGGGTTCCCTGCTATTGAGATACACCTCTGGCGACGGATGCAGGCGGCCCTGATGCGGATCGTTAAGAATCGTTAACCTTTTGAGCCTATAATCAACTATTCAAAAATTTAATTCAAAAAGGAGTTGATTATGAGCGGAAAAGTGACAGAGATTGCCCAGATGAATCTCAGCGGAACAAATGACGGAAAGATCACGGTAACGACGATAGAAGAGCCTTACGGCACAGGGAGTGAAAGTGTAGCCAGCATCGGTATTGCGCTTCAGGCGAAGGCCAAAGAGCCGGACTGGAAAGTACACATTCCCAAAGCGAACATCGATGCAGTTATTGATGCATTGCAGAAAGCCAAAGAGGCACTGTAGGAGGGCTTACGCTTCCTCCTGTGCTTTCATGGCCTTGTACTGTTTGAGTGCAGCCTGCATAGAGTCGGGGTCGGGTATCTTACGCCCGGCAATGTAGCCGATAATATTTCCCTCTTCATCGAATTTCGGTTTGATCCATACAACGACCAGGTAGTATTTCCCTTCTGATGTCATATTCTTGACATAGCCTTCCCAGTAGTTTCCGCCTTTGATCGTGTCCCACATGCCTTTGAAAGCCGCTTTTGGCATATCAGGATGTCGGTTGATATTGTGCGGTGAGCCGATAAGCTCCTCTTTGCTGTAGCCTGTCAGTTCACGGAACTTTCTGTTGGCATAGGTGATAATACCGGCAGGATCGGTTTCGGTAATCATGACACCGCCGTCAAAGGGTACCTCTTCATCGACCGGATCCGGCTTGGTGATCTCTTTGCCTGTAATGATATTTTTAATGGTTCGGCCCATCGTTTTATCCTTTATAGTTAGGTAATGATGAAAAAGAGAACCAAAGAAAGCAGCATGGTATCGGTAACCTGGCGATCCCTTGCAGGACCCATGGCTTTCCGTCCCCGCCTCTCGACAGGTTTGGCTTTTCTATTTCATTATGATAACTTCTTATAATTATAGCATCTTTCTCTTGATAATACCACCGAAAAACCACAAAATGCAACACGATGGGATTTAACCATACTTTGATACAATTGCATATCATTCCGTATGCGCTGCATACGACAACAAAAGGAAAACTGTGTCTGTCAAAGAAACGATCAAACGGCTCATCTCGGAGCGCATGCTTGTCATCGACGGTGCCATGGGAACACAGATCCAGGATCTTGAAGTCCCCAAAGAGGCGTGGATTGATCATAAAGGGCGTGATCAGGAGGGGTGCAACGAACTGCTCAACGACACTGCACCCGAACTGATTGGCCGTATCCACAAGCGCTACGCGATGGCCGGAGCGGACCTGATCAAAACCAATACGTTCGGTACGATGCCGTGGGTACTGGATGAGTACGATCTTGCCGACCGCGCTTACGAACTCTCCAAAAAGGGCGCACAGCTTGTCAAGCAGATCTGCGAAGCGTACAGCACCGATGAACAGCCGCGTTTCGTGTTGGGCTCCATAGGGCCCGGAACCAAGCTGCCGTCACTGGGACATATTCACTACGATGAGATGTATGCGGGCTACAAGATTGTCGCCGAAGGGCTCATCGACGGTGGATGTGACATCTTTTTGCTGGAGACTTGTCAGGATCCGCTGCAGATCAAAGCGGCACTCCATGCCTGTCAGGATGCCAATGCTGCCAAGGGAGCTGACCTGCCGATTATGGTCTCTGTCACCATCGAGCTGAGCGGTTCGATGCTCATCGGTACCGATGCGGCAACAATTGTCACCATTATGGAACCATTTGACATTCTCTCACTGGGGCTCAACTGCGGTACCGGACCGGAGCAGGCAAAGAAGCACCTCAAGGTACTCAGCGAACTGTGCGATATACCGCTTTCCATCCATGCCAACGCCGGACTGCCCCAAAACCGCGGGGGATACACCTACTATCCAATGGGACCGGACGAGTTTACCGCCAAACAGCTGGAGTTTACCGAGTTTGATGGGGTGAGTTTCCTTGGGGGCTGCTGCGGTACGACGCCACAACATATTCAGGCACTCAAAAAAGCGGTAGGAGCGCTCAAGCCAAAGACACCGTCGGGTTCCATCAAGCCAAGCATCGCTTCACTCTTCAATACGGTGGAACTCTTTCAGGAGCCGGCCCCGCTGCTTATTGGAGAGCGTAGCAATGCAACGGGCTCCAAAGCCTTTCGTGAGCTGATACTGGCGGGTGACTACGAGGGGACCCTAACGGTCGGACAGGCGCAGGTGCGTGACGGCGCGCACTGTCTTGATGTCAACGTTGAGTTCGCCGGGCGCGACGGTGCAAAAGATATGCGTGCGGTCATGGAGCTTTACAACCAGAAGATACCGCTGCCGCTGATGCCCGATGCGACCCGCGTCAATACGATGGAGGAGGGGCTTAAGTGTATCGGCGGCAAGCCCATCATCAACTCTGTTAACCTTGAAGACGGTGAAGAGAAGCTCGATGCCATCTGTGGCCTGGCCAAAAAGTACGGTACCGCACTGGTCTGTCTGACCATTGACGAGAAGGGAATGGCGAAGACCAAAGAGGAGAAGCTTGCTGTTGCAGAGCGGCTTTACGACCTCTGTGTCAACCGTCACGGCATCGCACCGCACAACCTCATTTTCGATGTGCTCACCTTTACGGTGGGTTCGGGTGATGAAGAGTACCGCGATGCAGCCATCCATACGCTTGAGGCGATACGCGAACTGCACAAGCGCCATCCCGAAGTGGGCTCGACACTGGGGCTTAGCAACATTTCGTTCGGTCTGGACAAGAATGCCCGTATGTACCTCAACTCCGTCTTTTTGCACCACTGTATCGAAGCGGGGTTGACGTCGGTCATCATCAATGTCAAGCATATTATTCCTCTAAACAAGATGAGCCAAGAGGATATCGATGTGTGTGAAGAGTTGCTCTTCCATCCCGATGATCAGTCACTTTTCAGGTTCATCGAGCACTTTTCAGACAAAGTGGTCGACAATGATGCCAATGATGAAGCGTACGAAGCGATGAACACCGAAGAGAAGATTGCAAAGCTTCTGATGGACGGTGACAAGGAGCGGATGATCCCGCTGGTCGAAGAGGCGCGCCATGAGATCCACCCAGACCGTATTGTCAACGAGATACTCATCGATGCGATGAAGGTGGTTGGTGAGCTCTTTGGAAGCGGACAGATGCAGCTGCCTTTCGTGCTTCAGAGTGCGGAGACGATGAAAGCGACAGTCGATTACCTCAACCCCTACCTGACCAAACAGGAGAAAGAGACAGACACCACACTTGTCATCGGTACGGTCAAGGGGGATGTGCACGATGTGGGCAAGAACCTGGTCGATATCATCCTCTCCAACAACGGTTACAAAGTGATCAACGTCGGTATCAAAACCGAGCTTGAGACCTACCTGGATGTGATGAAAGAGAAAGAGATTCAGGCCATCGGTATGAGCGGGCTGCTGGTTAAATCCACCGCTGTGATGAAAGACAACCTTGAAACGATGGCACAGATGGGGCTGACAATCCCTGTACTCCTTGGCGGTGCGGCACTGACGCGCTCCTTTGTGGACGACTTCTGCCGGCCAATATACAAGGGCCCCATCTTCTACTGCCGCGACGCCTTTGACGGGGTAGTGGCGATGAGCCGTATCGAGAAGTACAACGAAGAGATCAAAACCAATCCCGATGCGGTACTTGACACACGCCTTGCAGGCGATATGGTAGAACGTGCCGAAAAGAGAGAGAAGAAAGAGGTGGTCATTCCACCTTTTGAAGAGATTCAGATGCCGGAACCTGTCGATATTCCCACACCGCCGTTCTGGGGACGCCGCGTGCTGCAAAAAGCAGACCTTGACCTTGAAACGGTCTTTGAGTGGGTCAACAAAAAGACGGTCATCAAGATGCATTGGGGCTACAAAAAGGGCAAAATGGACAAAGCCGAGTATGAAAAGATGCTCGAAGAGAAGGTCTATCCCGCCTATGAACGCCTCAAACGCGAATTCATCGAAAAAGATCTCTTCGATCCGACAATCATCTACGGCTACTATCCGGTACGTAGCAACGATCAGGAGCTGCTGGTCTTCCCGGAAGTAGAGGGGTGGAATGTCGACGCCAACGCCAACCGAGAGCCTTTCAAGGAGGTTGTCGGGCGTGCGGAATATGCGTTCAGTTTTCCAAGACAGCGCAGAAAGCCTTACCGTGCGCTCAGTGACTTCTTCAGACACGAGCGGCACGATGTATTGGCGATCACCTGTGTGAGTGCAGGCTCGAAGTTCTCTGCTTATGAAAAAGAGCTCTACGATGCCGGGAAGTACCTCGAGTACAACATGGTGCACGGCTTCTCCGTCGAGCTTGCCGAAGCGCTGGCGGAGGTGGCGCACAAGCAGATACGTATTGATCTTGACAGACTGGGCAAGGATGAAAAAGCCAATCTTCGTGATGTACGGATGAACCGCTACCCCGGTGCGCGCTACTCCTTTGGTTACCCTGCCTGTCCGGACCTGGAGCAAAGCCGCATCATCTTTGACCTGTTGAAGCCGGAAGAGTTTGGCATTGAACTGAGTGAAACGTTCCAGATTCACCCGGAACAGAGTACCACTGCGCTGGTGGTCCACCATCCAAAGGCGACCTATTATGCCGTGTAATCGTGATATTACAAAGAAGGATATATAGTGTCTGAAACGAAAAAAACGGTTCCCTGCCGCTACTGCAAACACGAAGTGGAAAAGGGGATACGCCGCTGTCCCTACTGTGGGACGCACAACCCCTCCATGAATGTTAAACAGGCGTTTGTCTGGACGGTTTCGGCCATCCTCTTTCTCTACCTGCTGGCCTTTGTGCTTCAGGCAGTCAAAGGGTAGGCAGCAGAAACGTCCGGCACGCGGCTATCTCTCTCCGCCGTTGATCATATCGGAGACGATACACTTCTCATTCGTCATATCGGCAATGACGACACCTGCAATGTGCAGCGGTACGAAGATGAGAATGACGTTATATGCCAGCTCATGTACCTCTTTGATGTCGTGTGCGGTCTCCTTGGCAAGCCCCAGCAGCTCGTAGAAGTGGATGATAAGCCCGCTTGCGGCCATAAAGGCGATGACACCATAGAGTACAAGATAGCCTGCTTTGACTGCCTTTTTGTGCAGGTTCTCCTCTTTCAGTGCAGAGTAGTTTCGTCTGCCGCTTTGGGTGAAGAAGAGCAGCACACGCCAGACTACAAGGGCTACCAGTACGTACCCCAGCCAGATGTGCCACTCCCACATCGGTGCACGAACCGCTTTGGCAAGCGCCTTGGCCTGTTCAGCTGTGATGTCGATACCAAAGCCGGAGAGTTTCTGTATCAGAATTTCACTGTTAGTCCGCCAGCTCAGAAAGGTTTTGCGCAGGAAAACCGTACCGAGCAGCCCCAGGATCACCGCTGCGTGCAGCCAGTGCCAGGCCCTGAAGTTTGCCGACCACTTCATGAGGGAATACCGTATTTTTCACCATAGTTTTCGACGACAAAGTCGATGTCTTTGTCACCGCGTCCTGAGAGGTTGATCAGAATGGTACCGACATCGGGCTCTTTTGCCAGTTTGAGCGCGTAGGCGACGGCATGGGCCGATTCGATGGCGGGGATGATCCCCTCTTCTCTGGAGAGTTCGAAAAAGGCATCGATTGCTTCATGGTCGTAGATGTAGTGGTAGTTGACCCGTCCGATATCCTTGAGATAGGCGTGCTGCGGTCCGACGGAGGGGTAGTCAAGTCCGCTGGCAACGGAGTAGACCTCCTGGGGTTCACCTTGCTCATCCTGAAGCATGTAGGATTTGAAGCCGTGCATGACGCCGGGTTTTCCAAGGGTGATGGTCGCGGCATTCTCTCCGGGGTTTTCAAGGCTTCGCCCTGCTGGCTCTACCCCGTGCATAGCCACATCGGCATCGTCGATGAATGCGGTAAAGAGCCCCATTGCATTTGAGCCGCCGCCCACGCTGGCAACGAGGTTGTCAGGCAGCTTGCCTGTCATTGCCTGAAACTGCTCCTTGGCTTCGACACCGACGATGGACTGGAAGTCGCGTACCATTTTAGGAAAGGGGTGCGGTCCCACGACCGAACCGATAGCGTAGAACTGGTTTACCGGATCTTTGAGATAATTTTCAAAAGCGGTATCGACTGCCTCTTTGAGGGTGCGTCTTCCATGCGTGGCGGGAATGACATTGGCACCCAGAATGTGCATACGTACGACGTTGGGCTTCTCCTTTTGCATATCGACTTCACCCATGTAGATGTCGCACTCCAGTCCCACCAGTGCCGCAGCGGTCGCCAGTGCCACACCGTGCTGTCCCGCACCTGTTTCGGCGATGAGCTTCTTTTTGCCCATCTTCTTTGCAAGCAGCGCTTCACCAAGACAGTGGTTGATCTTGTGCGCACCGGTGTGGTTGAGGTCCTCACGCTTGAGATAGATATCGGTGCCGTACTTCTTTGAAAGATGCTTGGCGTGGAAAACGGGGCTTGGGCGTCCTACATAGTGCTGGTAGAGGTCGGCAAGTTCGTTCAAAAACTCCGGGTCCTTGCGTATCTCATCGTAGGATGCGCTGATTTCATCCATAATGGTCTGCAGTTCGGGCGGGATGAACGATCCGCCATATTCACCGAAAAAGCCCTTCTCATCGGGCAGCGGACAGTCGAAGATGTTGTGTGCCATAGTTGCTCCTTTAATATGCTGATAGGAATAATTGTACTCCAAAAGCCTTTGGGAACGACTGAATGGGTTTTATGCTAAAATGGGCTAAAAAAGCGGGTCAAGTCATGGAGATACAAAAAGGGATATACAAACACTACAAGGGCAATGAGTATGAAGTACTGATGGTCGCACGACATTCCGAAACGGAGGAGCCGATGGTGGTCTACCGTGCGCTATACGGTGATTACGGCGTATGGGTACGGCCCTATGAGATGTTTATCGAAAAGGTGGAAGTGAACGGAGAGCTGGTGGATAGGTTTGCATTTTTGTATGCGTAAGTGTGTGTTATCATGAGTTTTGGAAGCGAGGATTATCCTTGCTAAACTGAGAATTGGTGAGTCTCGGAAGCGAAAATTTATTTTCGCCCTTTCAAATGGAGACGTATGTTGCAGCGAATGAACTTTACACTTTCTTTCAGCTTTGGCCGGGAATTAATTCCCGGTTCCAAGTCGGTAACCAATAACCAATACACCAGTTACCAATAACTCTGCAGGCTTATACTATATCCCCTCCATCCTCCGCGCTTCAAAACGCACCAGTCTCTCCTCCGAAAATCGGAACGATATCTCAATAGGCCGGCAGCAGACTTCGCAGTCTTCGATATAGTCGCTCTCCTCTTCACTTGGGTCAAGTACCATCGAGATGGTCTCCCAGCAGTAGGGGCAGGTAAAAAAGTGTTCCACTGAAAACTCTCCTTTGAAATTTTATCATTCTTGTCTTGACCAGGAATCTTGACGTCAATTATTCAGAGAGTGTCAAGATCCCGGATGACGGGAAAAAACTATCTTCTCTTACTTTATTTCCGTTCTTTGCTAAACCATTTCGTCAGCCACTCCGGAAAGGTACATCCGCTGCAGTTGCCGGTACGTTCACACCGCGTCATCTGAATGTTGCGCCATAGCATGAAGGCAAAGCCGGCAGCAATGATAAGCTGCAACGTTGCCATGTTGTAGTAGCCCTCTATGAGATTTTGGATGCCCATGACGAGGAAGAGGATGGTGATGATGAGGCACATGAGGCTCTCCTGATTTTTATGTGATTGTATTATACTTCTTCTGTTTATATCAGAGCTTCTCTTAGTTTATTGCTCTTTTGATACTTTTTTTAGAAAAAAGTATCGCAAAAAAGCGTCACTCCGCAAGTGCACGGGCGATGCTTATGTCGCCGTGCTTCGCACATATGGGCGACAACGCATCTGTGCACCCGGTATGAAGTGACAGATATTGATAACTGTTTTTAAGGAATGAAATGTCAAAAATTATTGAGTATTTTAAAAGGTTGACGCAGATACCGCACTGTTCGAAAGAGGCTGATGGACTGTGTGACTTTTTGGTAGCGTTTGCGAAGGAGAGAGGCTATGAGGTAGAGGTGGATGAGGCGAAGAATATCTACGCTTACAAAGGAACACCCCGACTCTGTCTGCAGGCGCACTACGATATGGTCTGTATGGGCAAGGCACCGCAGATAGAAACCTATGTCGAAGAGGGGTGGATGAAAGCCAAAGAGGCATCTTTGGGAGCGGATAACGGTATGGCGGTGGCGATGATGATGCAGCTGATGGAGGAGGGGAAGGTACTTGAGTTTCTCTTTACATCTGATGAGGAGATCGGGCTCATCGGTGCCAACGAGCTGGCGTTCGATCTGAAAGCAGAGTATATGCTAAATCTCGACAGCGAAGATGAAGCTGAAGTGTACATCGGGTGTGCCGGAGGAGCGGATATTACGGCATTCAAGCAGGATGACTACGTTGAGGGAAGCGGTACCTGTTATGAGGTTGCCGTCAACGGGCTTCCGGGCGGACATTCGGGGGTGGATATCGACAAAGGTATCCCCTCTGCCATCAAAGTGCTTGGCAGCTATCTGAAAGAAGCAGGGGTGACACAGCTTGTGAGTATGTATGCGGGGGAGCGGCGCAATGCCATCCCTGCCAATGCAGTGGCCATAGTGCGAAACCAAACGCCGCTTGAGGCCACAGGAGATGTGACGGTACGGGTCTTGAACGAATCTCCCGACATTCTCAAAGAGGGAGAAAAGGTCATCGAGCTCATTAATGCCTTCAAACATGGTGTACATGAGATGAATGAGGAACTCGGTATTCCCCACACCAGTATCAACCTTGCCATTATCACGGCAGATGAAAAGGGCGGATTGACCATAGAGACCAGTGCCAGGGCGATGGATATGGAAGCACTTGACACACTGACCCAAGAGACGGTTACACTGTTTGAACAGTACGGCTTTTCCACGAAAGTCGAAGACAAATACCCCGCCTGGAAACCCGATGTGACCGACTTTACCAAACTGGTCGATACCAAGATGCGTGAAGTATTCGGCCAAAGCAGGCTTATGGCGATCCACGCAGGGCTTGAGTGCGGTGTGATCGCCGAGAAGTATCCGCAGATGAAGTTCGCCTCTATCGGTCCTACCATCCGTTATCCGCATTCGACACGGGAGATGGTGAAGCTCGATTCGGTGGAGAAGACATTTGATGTGCTCAATCGAGTGATTGAATCAATCTAAGTAATGAATTTTATCAAAACTACTTAAGAGAAAGAGGAGTAAAATAGAGGGATATACTTATTTCCAAGGAGACCAAATGACCCTGTTCGAAGATGTCGAATACATCAAAAAGAGAGTGGCAGACGACAAGGAGACACTCAAGGCAGTCAAAGCGCTTGAAAAGAACCTTCATTTGCTGAAAACCAAAGAGGGGCTTTCACAGCTTATGAAGAAAAAGAAGATGGCAAAGATCATCCGAAACGTTGAGTATGAGGAGGAGCTCAAAGCGCTGCAGGTGGAGCTGATCAAGCTGCAAAACTGGGTCTATGAGAATAACAAGCGGGTTATGATCATTTTCGAGGGGCGTGATGCCGCAGGAAAGGGCGGGGCGATCAAGCGCTTCACCCAGTATCTCAATCCAAGGAAGTTCAGGGTTGTCGCCTTGCAGAAACCGACAGAAGTGGAGACGGGGCAGTTCTATTTTCAGCGCTATTTTCAGCATCTTCCAAACCCCGGCGAGATCACCTTTTTTGACAGAAGTTGGTACAACCGCGCGATTGTCGAGCCTGTCTTTGATTTCTGTACGCCTGAGCAGTATGAAAAGTTTATGAAAGAGGTACCCGAAATCGAGCATGCGCTGATCGATGACGGTATTATTATGATCAAGTTCTGGTTCTCCATCACCAAAGAGAATCAGCAGAAGCGCTTCAAGGAGCGCATGACCAATCCGCTCAAGCACTGGAAGCTGAGTCCGGTTGATGAGAAAGCGCAGGAGATGTGGGACAAGGTTACTTATTACAAAGAGGAGATGTTCAGCCGTACCCATACCGGATTTGCACCTTGGATCATTGTAGACAGCAACGATAAAAAGCGTGCCAGGTTGGAGTCGATCCGTTTTGTACTCTCATCGATCGATTATGACGGGAAACGCGATGCAAAGATCAACTTGCACCATGACCCTGAAGTAGTTGAGCGCTACCACAGAAGGTCACATAGCGAGAATTAAACCTTGAAGCTCTCCGTAGTTTTGCAGTAAGGTTTCATGAAGCAATCGTCACATTCGGGTTTGACTGCCTTACAGCGATATCGCCCGAAGAGTACCATCGCCTGATGGAGGCGGTGCAGGTCAGTTTTGAACTTTTTTGTCAGCTCCTCTTCGCACTTGAGGGCTGTGGGAGCATCGCAGAGTCCAAGACGATGTGCGACACGGTAGACATGGGTATCGACCGCCATCAGATTGGCACCGGTGTATTCTATCATTACGACATTGGCGGTCTTCTGTCCCACACCTGCAAGCTTGACAAGCTCGTCCCTCTCAAGCGGTATCTCGCCACCGTAATTTTCGACGACACTCTGCGCCATCTTGATGAGGTTCTTGGCCTTGTTGTTGAAAAATGAACAGGTATTAATATAGGATTTCACCTCTTCAAGGTCGGCATTGGCAAGTGAAACAGGATCGGGGTAGCGTTTAAACAGAGCCGGGGTAATGATGTTGACCCGTTTGTCGGTACATTGTGCTGAGAGCATCACTGCAACGAGCAGTTCGTAGATGTTGCGGTAGTTCAACTCCGTAACAGAATCGGGATAGTGCTCAAGAAAGAGATGCTTGATCTCCTCAATCTCTTTTTTTGTCGCTTTTTTTACCTTTTTAGCCATAGTGACTCAACTCCTTAAAAAAATCTTAGCATAACGCGTAATTGTTAATGAATTGTTTAACTATAACGGATATACTATTAGCACTTATAATTTTAAATCAAAAGGACAAGAGTATATGTTAAAACTTGCAAAAACTTCACTGATCGCAGTCGCGGTTATGGCGACATCGGTTGTCGCTTCGGATATTCTGGTTACAGTCAACGGGCACAACATCACCAAAAAAGATGCTGAGGCATTTGTAAGTGCGACATCGCCAAATGTACACTATGAGCAGCTGACACCGCAGCAGAAAGCACTGGTGAAAAAGACACTGGTTGAAAAAGCACTCTTTGCCGAACTGGCGAAAAAAGAGGGGATCGACAAGACACCGGAATTCAAGCGTAACATGGAGAAGATCGGCAACGAGCTTGCCGTCAATATGTGGATGAAGAAGCAGATGGACAATGCCGTTGTCAGTGATAGCGAAGCGAAAGCTTTCTATGAAAAGAACAAAGAGAAGTTCAAGATGCCTGAACTCGTTCATGCACGACATATTCTTGTTAAAGACGAAAAAACAGCCAACGATATCATCAAGCAGCTTAAAGGCCTCAAAGGCGACAAACTCAAAGCAAAGTTTATCGAACTGGCAAAAGCGAAATCGACAGGCCCTTCAGGACCAAAGGGCGGCGATCTCGGCAAGTTTAAAAAGGGGCAGATGGTGCCTGAGTTCTCCAAAGCGGTCTGGGCACTCAAACCGGGTGAAATCACTACCAAGCCTGTCAAAACGCAGTTTGGCTACCATGTAATCTATCTTGAGAGCAAAGAGGCTCCAAAAACAGTTCCTTACGATGCGGTCAAAGAGAAGATCATCGCTTCGCTCAAGCAGCAGGAGTTTGCCAAAAAGATTTCTGAGATGGCAAAAGAGCTTAGAAGCAAAGCAAAAATTGTCGATATGGAAAAAGACGCAAGCGCTAAGAAGTAACGTATAGTGCTTAAGGGGGGAGGACAAATGAAACGACCGATCGCAGCGCTTGGCGTTGTCTGTATGCTTGGTATGTCATCGCTGATGGCTGACCATTTGAAAGACAGATTGAGCGGTATGCTCAACGAGAAAGATGATATGCCGGCAATGGTAAATCTCAATGGCCTTGGGATGGGTACCGGAAGACCTGCTAAACCTGTCAGCCGGCCGGCCAAGGCAGTTGTTGCCACCGTAAATGGAAAAAAAGTACTTAAAAAAGAGGCTGATGCCTACCTTTCCGAACGTACCAAAGGCAAGGTGAATAACTTCGACCTCCTTCCAAAAAAGCAACGTCTTGCACTTATAAAAGAGATGTTTCTGCCGCTTGTGCTGGCGAACGAAGCAAAAAAAGGTCTCTCCAAGGGTGAGGCGGATACTGTCCTCTCCCGTTTGTGGATGCAGAAAAAATCTGCCGATATGAATGTCAGCGACGAAGCGATTGCCCAGGTCTATGAAAAGATCAAAGCCCAGGCGAAAGCACAGAGTGCGCTTGCGCAGGTACCTCCCCTTGAAAAGATCAAAGAGCGTATTAAAATGCAGATTGCAGAACAGAAGATCGTTAAAGATCTGATGCGCGGTGTGCAGATTCGTGTGGAACCAAACTCAGACTCTGTAGCCGGTTATGCCGGTATGATGGCCATAAGTGTCGATGATGTGAACAAGGCGCTTCAGATTATGACAAAAGGGAAAGCAACCTGGGCGACACTGCCAGAAAAAGACAAAGCCCGTGTGCTCGAGATGGTTGCACCGCGTCAGATGATCACCCTTGCAGCCAACAACGAGTTGACCAAAGAGCAGAAAGAGAATGCACTGACCAACTACTGGATGCAGAAGCAGCTTGTCAATGTGACAGTTAGTGACGATGATGTCAAGAAGCGTTATGCCAAGATCAAGAAGCGCCTTGCAAAATCGAAAAAGGAACTTCCGCCTTTCGAAAAGCTGGCACCTGCGCTGAAGCTGGAGCTTGCCAAAGAGAAGCTGGTAAGCGACCTGATGAAGCATGCGAAAATAAAACTCAAATAAATCAACAAAGGAACGTGTAACGATGTCTACAAAAGTGATGGATGCCATTTCGGCAGGTGTCGTGACAGGCGATGACCTGCAGACACTTTTTGCGATTGCAAAAGCGAACGAGTTTGCCATTCCGGCGGTCAATGTGGTCAGCACCCCTTCGGTCAATGCGGTGATGGAAGCGGCAAAAAAGGTCAACTCTCCTGTGATCGTACAGTTCAGTAACGGCGGTGCGGCCTACTATGGCGGCAAGGGTATCGACTCTAAAATAGGGGCAGTACTGGGTGCCATTTCGGGTGCACAGCATGTCCATACGCTTGCCGAAGCGTACGGCGTGCCTGTGGTACTGCACACCGACCACGCGGCACGAAAACTCCTGCCGTGGATCGATGCACTGCTCGATGCGAGTGAAGCACACTTTGAAAAGACGGGCAAACCGCTTTTCTCTTCCCATATGATCGACCTCTCCGAAGAGCCGATAGAGGAGAATATCGAAACCTGTAAACGCTATCTTGAGCGTATGAGCAAAATGGGCATGACACTTGAGATTGAGCTTGGTATCACCGGCGGTGAAGAGGATGGGGTCGACAATACCGAAGTGGACAATAAACTGCTTTACACACAGCCCGAAGAGGTGGCCTATGCGTATGAAGAGCTGATGAAGGTCTCCGATAAATTCACCGTTGCAGCCTCCTTTGGAAATGTACACGGTGTCTACAAACCGGGTAATGTTATTCTACGTCCGGAAATTCTCGACAACTCCCAGAAGTACATCGAGGAGAAGTTCAACACAGGGCCAAAGCCTGTTAACTTCGTCTTTCATGGCGGATCTGGAAGCGAGCTCAAGGATATCCGTGAAGCGATCAGCTACGGTGTAATCAAGATGAATATCGATACCGATACGCAGTGGGCATTCTGGGACGGTGTGCGTCAGTATGAAAAGTACTACCATGACTACCTACAGTCACAGATTGGCAACCCTGAGGGGGAAGATAAGCCGAACAAGAGCTATTACGATCCGCGCAAGTGGCTCCGTGCCGGTGAGGAGTCAATGGTCAAACGTCTCGAGCAGGCGTACGAAGATCTCAACTGTATCGGACGAAACTAAAGCGTTCAGTGCGTAGCGTTCAGTGTTCAGTAGAGACGGGTTTTCCGTCTCTCAATCTTCCCTCTCCAGTCCAAACTATTTCATTTGAAAACCATACCTTCTATCTCAAACGTGACGATCTTATTCACCCAGACTTTTCCGGCAACAAAGCACGTAAACTCTACTATTTCCTGCAAAACGATTTTCCTCATATAGACACAGTTGTTTCCTATGGGTCGGTACAGTCCAATGCGATGTATTCGCTCTCTGTTCTGGCGAAGATGAAAGGATGGCGGTTCGAGTACTATGTCGATCATATTGCAAGTTATCTCAAAGATAATCCGCATGGAAACTACAAAGCGGCATTTGAAAACGGAATGGTAATCAGGGAGCGGGGAGCAGGGAGTAGGGAGCAGTTTGGTGATAATGTTTTGTTTATTGAGGAGGGGGGATGGCAGAAGGAGGCTGAGTATGGTATCAGACTTTTGGCAGAGGAAATTCTTGACTGGCAAAAAGAGAACAATATCAAAGAGCTCAATGTGTTTCTCCCCTCCGGTACCGGCACAACAGCTCTCTACCTCCAAAAATCATTCTCCATTATCAATCATCAATCATCAATCAATGTATTTACAACGCCTTGTGTCGGAGACAGTGACTATTTGAAAAAGCAGTTTACTATGCTTGAATCCGATGAAACATACCATCCAACCATACTTTCATTACCCAAAAAACACCATTTTGGCAAACTCTATAGAGAAAATTACGAAATTTGGCTAAAATTACGACAACAAACGGGTGTGGAGTTTGACCTGCTTTACGATCCGCTGGGATGGCGTACGTTGCTTGCTCATAGAGAGCTTTTGTGTAAGCCGCTACTATACATCCATCAAGGCGGCCTGTTGGGAAACGAAAGTATGCTGCGGCGTTACCAGCGGAAGTTTCCACTGATAACGAGTGAAGCGTTAATAGTGTAGAGTGAATAGTTTTGGTATGATTTCTTTCAGAAATCTTTTATGAATGCAGGGTGCGTAACCTCGTGCCAAAAAGGGTAACAATGAAAATATTTTACAGCAGTGATGAGACATTCGAAGCCAATTTCAACGAGCTTCTTGAGCGCGGGAAGATGGATATTGAAGGGGTGACGGGCATTGTGTCAGGGCTCCTTAAAGAGATCCAGACAGAGGGCAACAGCGCGTTGCGTGCGCAGATTGCGCGTTTTGACCGGTGGGAGCCTCAGAGTGACGAGGAGCTGATGGTATCGACCGATGCGATGGCAAAGGCGTATGAGAACATCGACAGTGAACTCAGGGATGCCCTCAAGCTTGCCTACGACCGTATCGAAGCTTATCACCAGAAGTTGATGCCAAAGACGTGGATGGACAAAGAAGCAAGCGGTACGGTACTGGGACAGAAGGTGACCGCAGTCGACAGAGCCGGGCTTTACATTCCGGGAGGCAAGGCGGCCTATCCGAGTTCACTACTGATGAATGTCATTCCTGCACAGGTAGCGGGGGTTAAGGAGATCGTGGTCTGTACGCCGGCACCGGACAATGAACTCAACGAACTGCTGCTTGCAGCCTGCCACCTCTGTGGAGTGAAGAAAGTCTTCAAAGTAGGTGGGGCGTCGGCCATCGGTGCGATGGCGTACGGTACGGAGACGATTCCAAAGGTTGATGTGATCACAGGACCGGGAAACATCTTTGTCGCAACAGCCAAGAAGTTGGTCTACGGTGAAGTGAACATCGATATGATCGCAGGGCCAAGCGAGATCGGTATTCTTGCCGATAGCAGTGCAAGAGAGGATTACCTGGCTATCGATCTGTTGTCACAGGCAGAGCATGATGAGATGGCAAGCTCCATCCTCATCACGACCGATGCTGAGCTTGCCAACAGGGTAAGCGACAAGGTAGAAGCGTTCCTGGGGACGCTAAGCCGTGAAGAGATCGCCCGCAAGTCTATTGAGGAGCGTGGCGCCATCATTGTCACAGACGATATGGATGAAGCGATCGATCTGATGAACGAGATCGCGCCGGAGCATCTCGAAGTGGTGACCGAAGATCCGATGGCGCTGTTAGACAAGATCAAACACGCCGGTGCGATCTTCCTTGGGGAGAATACCCCCGAGCCTATCGGTGACTATATCGCAGGCCCCAACCATACTTTGCCAACAGGCGGTACGGCGAAGTTCTATTCACCGTTAAGCGTAGAGAATTTCCTCAAAAAGTCCTCTATCATTATGATGAGCAAGCAGGGGATGAGCGAGATCGGTGAGCAGTGCGCGATGATTGCCCATACCGAAGGGCTAACAGCACATGAGGAGAGTGTGCGTATCCGATTGAGAGATCAATAGCTCTCTTTGCGGTGTTTGATCTTGATGACTTCGACGGTGACGATTGATTCTTCAATGGCATAGATGACCCTGTAGTCTCCTACACGCAGGCGCCAAAAAGGAGAGAGGTTACCCACCAGTTTCTTCCCGCTGTATGGGTCGTTAGCCAGTAGAGTTTTTATTTTCTCAATAATGTGTTTTTGCCAGACTCTGTCTATCTTCTTCAGATCCTTGATCACTTTGTCATCAATGACTATCTTGTACATCGAGGGCACGCTCCAGCTCTTCGAGAGTGATCAAGTTTCTGTTTGGATCGTTTCTGCGCTTGAGCACTTCATAATACTCTTCCATGTCCTCCAAATAGTTGTTCAGTGCCTCTTTGACAAAAAAGCTTTTGGGGCGCTGTGTACTCTTTGCAAGTCTGTCGATGCGTTTTTCCATCTCTTTGGTAAGGCGAACTGAAAGCACAATAGCTCCTTTTGTATGATATGTCATACAAGTATAACAAAAAGCATTTCCGAATGCAAGAGGCAATCTTCATCAAGCAGGTTGTGATTGTGCGCGCTGTCTGTAGTGAGTGATGAAAGTTTTTGGAGAATGGTGCGGATGAGAGGACTCGAACCTCCACGGGATTGCTCCCACTAGAACCTGAATCTAGCGCGTCTACCAATTCCGCCACATCCGCATAACAATAAGAGAAAAAAGTGGCGCGGCGGACGAGACTCGAACTCGCGACCCCCTGCGTGACAGGCAGGTATTCTAACCAACTGAACTACCGCCGCACCGTAACCTTGAAAGGTTGAAAAGAATTGTATCTAAAAAAAATAAAGATACGATGGTGGTCGCTACAAGACTCGAACTTGTGACATCTACCTTGTAAGGGTAGCGCTCTACCAACTGAGCTAAGCGACCGAAAATGGCGACCCCTAGAGGATTTGAACCTCTGTGACTACGATGAAAACGTAGCATCCTTGGCCACTAGATGAAAGGGTCATCTAGATCCAAACAGTCACACAAAATATGGTGGTCGCTACAAGACTCGAACTTGTGACATCTACCTTGTAAGGGTAGCGCTCTACCAACTGAGCTAAGCGACCAACGGAGTGATTGTTTTGGTGGTGACCCGTCTAGGATTCGAACCTAGGGCCCACTCCTTAAAAGGGAGTTGCTCTACCGACTGAGCTAACGGGTCACGGTAAAAAAGTGTTGTAATGGCGCGGCGGACGAGACTCGAACTCGCGACCCCCTGCGTGACAGGCAGGTATTCTAACCAACTGAACTACCGCCGCACATTACGAATGGTGGTGACCCGTCTAGGATTCGAACCTAGGGCCCACTCCTTAAAAGGGAGTTGCTCTACCGACTGAGCTAACGGGTCACACGTCTTATGCAGATTTTCTGAATAAGTGGACGGAATTATAGCCAAGAGTCCCTTTATTGTCAAGGAAAAAAATGAAAAATGAAAAAATTTTTCAAATTCCCAGTTTGGAGGCCAGTTTTTCGATGGCAAACGCAACCGACTGCTGCTGTATCGCTTCACGGTTTCCTTTAAAGAGACAGTGGTAAACCTCTTTGCTTTCCGATGTCAATACACCGATGTAGACGGTGCCTACAGGTTTGAGCGGTGTGCCGCCGGTAGGACCGGCAATGCCCGAGACAGCAAGGGCGTAGTCGGCTTCTGCCATTTTGATGATGCCCTCAAGCATCTGTGACACGCACTCTTCGCTTACAGCGCCATACTTCTCCAGTATCTCCTGCTCCACGCCAAGCCAGCGGTGTTTGATCTCGTTGGAGTAGGTGACACAGGAGCCGTTCAGTACGGCCGATGCACCCGATATGGCAGTAAATGCGGCAGCAATGCGCCCGCCGGTACAGCTTTCGGCGAAGGTGACGCTTTTGTTTTCCTCTGCCAGTTTATGTATGATTTTTTCTGTCAAACTTTTTGTCTTTTCCATAGGGAAATTGTAGCGAAAGTAGCCTCTAATGGACATTTGGATATAATCCCCCGATAATATAACCCTATGAAGGTATTATCGACCATGGATTACAAAGAGACCCTCCTCCTGCCCAAAACAGACTTCCCGATGCGCGGAAATCTCCCCACGAACGAACCCAAACGCTACAGTGCCTGGTTTGATGCCGATGTATACGGTCAGATGAAAGCCAAACGCGAAGGTGCCGAACTCTTTACGCTGCACGACGGACCGCCGTACGCCAACGGTGATATCCACATCGGGCACGCGCTCAACAAGATCCTTAAAGATATCATTCTCAAATACAACTACTTTCAGGGCAAAGCGGTACGCATGACGCCGGGCTGGGACTGCCACGGTCTGCCCATCGAGCAGAAGGTCGAAGAGAAGCTTGGCAAGGCGAAGAAAGAGGCGATGCCCACAGAGCAGTTCAGAGCGCTTTGCCGTGAGCACGCTGCGAAGTTCATCGACATCCAGCGTGACGGATTCAAGTCGCTTGGTGTCATCGCCGACTGGGAGAACCCCTATGTAACGATGGATTTCAAGTTTGAGGCGAACATCTACCGTACACTGTGCGAAGTGGCGAAGAAGGGCCTGCTGGTAGAGCGCCACAAGCCTATCTTCTGGTCCTGGGCGGCTCAGACGGCGCTTGCGGATGCGGAAGTGGAGTATGAGGACAAAGAGGACTACTCCATCTATGTTCACTTCGAACTCTCCGATGCGGCCAAGGAGAAGCTCGACATCCACGGCAAGGCCGGACTGGTCATCTGGACGACAACACCGTGGACACTGCCGGCAAACAGCGGTATCTCCATCAACCCCGACGAGATGTATGTGCTGACCGATGACGGGCACATCGTTGCCGAAGCGCGCTACGATGCGATGATCGAAGAGGGCGTTGTAAGCGGCCATGCGTCACGTAAGATCGCCGCAACGGAGCTTGAAGGGCTGCTGGCGATCAACCCGCTCAACGGCCGGCCTTCCAAAGTGGTACTTGGCGACCATGTCCTGATGGACGGCGGTACGGGGTGTGTCCATACCGCACCGGGACACGGTGAAGATGACTACAAGGTAGGGCTCAAATACGGGCTTGAAGTGATCATGCCGGTGAATGAAAAGGGGCTTTATGACGAATCGGTTGTCGGACTGAACCTGCTGCCCGAACCTGAAAAGTTTGTCGGTATGCACATCTTCAAAGCGAACGAGCCTATTTTGGAACTGCTAGGTGAGAACCTGCTGAAAGTGAGTAAATTCACCCACTCCTACCCGCACTGCTGGCGAACGAAGAAACCGCTTATCTACAGAGCGACCAACCAGTGGTTCATCTCTATCGACGACAAGCCCAAAGGCTCTGAGGATACACTCAGAGAGAGTGCGCTTAAAGCGATAGAGACGGTCAAGTTTTACCCTGAAACGGCGAAGAACCGTCTCAAGCCGATGATCGAGGGAAGACCCGACTGGTGTATCTCCCGTCAGCGAAGCTGGGGTGTACCTATTGCTTTCTTTAGAAGCAAGAGCACCAAAGCGGTCATTTTGGATGATGAGGTGCTTGAGCACATCGCGGCACTCTTTGACGAGCACGGTGCGGATGCATGGTACTCTATGAGCATTGCGGAGCTGCTGCCCGAAAACAGCAAGTATGACCCGGATGATCTGGAGAAGATCGAAGATATCCTCGATGTCTGGTTCGACAGCGGTTCGACGTGGAATTCCGTACTGCTCTCAGGCAACTACGATGCGGGTAACTACCCAGCGTCACTCTACCTTGAGGGAAGCGACCAGCACAGAGGGTGGTTCCAGTCATCACTGCTGCTAAGCAGTGCGATCAACCACATCTCTCCGTACGAGACACTCATTACTCACGGCTTTACGGTCGATGAGAAGGGTGAGAAGATGTCCAAGTCCAAAGGCAACGTTGTTGCTCCGGACAAGGTCATTAAACAGTACGGTTCGGAGATTCTGCGTCTGTGGGTGGCACTCAGTGACTACCAGAGCGACCTGAAGATCAGTGATGGCATTTTGAAACAGACTGCAGAGCAGTACCGAAAGATCCGTAACACGTTCCGCTTCTTGCTGGCAAACGTCAACGACCTTGAGAGACCGGTCTCCGAGGAAGCGTTCGGTGAGCTTGACAGATGGATTCTGAAAAAAGCGGGCGACGTCTTCGCTTCGGTCAAGGCAAGTTTCGATGCCAATGACTTCCTCAAGGGCTTTGCGACACTGAACCACTTCATCACCAACGAGCTCAGCGGTATCTATATGGATATCACCAAAGACAGGCTCTACTGTGAAGCGAAGGACTCTGACGTGAGACGCGCGACACAGACAGCGATGCTACATATTGCCAAGGCGATGATGGGGCTGGTTGCACCGGTACTTACCTATACCAGTGACGAGATTTTGGACTATGCACCGGCGGTATTCAAGGGTGAGATGGAGAGTGTCTTCGACCTGCTGTATGAAGCGGTACCGGAAGTTGCCGAAAGCTTTGACGATACGCTGCTGATGGAAGCGCGTGAGAAGTTCTCCGAAGCGATCGATTCACTCAAAAAAGAGAAAGTCATCAAAGCAACGCTGGAGCTTGAGATAGCAGGAGCGAGAAACCTCTTCCCAATCAGCGATGACAAAGACCTTGAAGACTGGTTCGTCGTCTCCGCCATCAAGGCACAGAGCGATGGAGAACAGCTTGCCTCTTTTGAAGTGGAGGGCAAAACCTTTACCGTACACAAGGCGACCGCACACAAGTGTCCGCGCTGCTGGCGCTACACTGCCCCGGCAGAAGAGACGCTGTGTGAACGCTGCAGCAAGGTTGTGGCGTAATGTTCGACCTCTCCCAGCCCGTTTCGATGAGTGTCATTATCGGATCGATCGTTTTCATTCTGGGACTGGTCGGCATCGGGTTGGCGGTTGTGGCATACTACAAGAAGAAGTTCGACATCAAGTAAGGAAATATACGTGATCACACTCAAAGAGGCATTGACAAAGAGCAAAGAGGAGCTGGCGGCACTCACCAACGAGCTGGAAGCCAAGGCAAAGCAGAGCGGTCTGAACGCCTATGTAGGGTTCGAGCGCTCAGGTGAGGGTGTGCCTATTCTCATCAAGGACAACATTCAGGTCGAGGGGTGGAGCGTCACTTCTGCTTCTAAGATTTTGCAGGGCTATATCGCACCCTATGAGGCTACAGCAGTGAAAAATCTCAAAGCCAAAGGGATGATGGCGTTTGGCCGTGCCAATATGGACGAGTTCGCGATGGGATCGACCACTGAGAGCTCATTTTACGGCCCAACGCTCAACCCGCACGGTGAGAACAGGGTGCCGGGCGGAAGTTCGGGCGGTTCGGCAGCGGCGGTTGCTGGAGGCATCGCCATTGCAGCACTCGGTTCCGATACGGGCGGTTCCATCCGTCAGCCTGCAGCCTACTGCGGCTGTGTGGGGATGAAACCAACTTACGGACGTGTCAGCCGTTATGGTCTGGCCGCCTACGCCTCAAGCCTTGACCAGATCGGCCCCATTGCGCAAAATGTGGAAGATGCCGCCATTTTGTACGATGCGATCAAGGGACACGATGACAAAGATTCCACCAGTGCCGATTTCGAGATCGAAGATATCGCCAACAACCTCGACCCCGATGTCAAACTGACGATTGCGGTGATTGATAATCACGTGGCCGAGGCGGATGATGAGATTCAAAAAGCGTTCAACGAAACGGTTGCCAAACTTGAAGCAGCGGGACATACCATCGTCCACAAAGAGATGAGCAACACCAAGTATGACATCGCCACCTACTATATTGTCGCCACAGCTGAAGCGGCGACCAACCTGGCACGCTACGACGGCATCCGCTACGGCAGACGCGCAGAAGCCAAGACAACTGAAGAGCTCTTCTTCAATACCCGAAGCGAAGGGTTCGGCGAAGAGGTGAAGCGTCGTATTCTGCTGGGTAACTTCGTGCTTTCCAGCGGTTACTATGATGCCTACTACGTCAAGGCGCAGAAGGTCAGACACCTGATCCGTGACGAGTACAACAAGATCTTCGATGAGGCCGATCTCATTCTCTCTCCGGTTGCACCGAGCGTGGCACCGAAACTTGGCTCCATCCACGACCCGTTGGAGATGTACAAGTCGGATATGTATACGCTTGGAGTCAACCTTGCTGGACTTCCGGGTATTTCACTGCCGGTAGCCAAGAATGACGAGGGGATGCCCATCGGGCTTCAGTTGATCGCCAAAGCGTTCGATGAGAAAACACTCTTTAACGGTGCTGCAAGCATGGAAAAAGCAGTAAACTACACTAAATAACACAAAAGGAATATAGTATGAGAATCAAAAAAAGAGCATTGACATTTGAAGATGTACTGCTGGTACCGCAGCACTCCACCGTTTTGCCAAAAGAGGTGAGCGTCAAGACACAGCTTACACGCAGAGTGTCTCTGAATATTCCTATTGTCTCTGCGGCGATGGATACCGTTACTGAATTTAAAGCTGCTATCGCCATGGCGCGCCTTGGGGGTATCGGTGTCATTCACAAAAATATGGATGTCGCTACGCAGGTACTTCAGGTCAAGAAGGTAAAGAAGAGTGAGAGCGGTATTATTATTGATCCTATCTTCATCGGGCCGGATGCGAGTGTGGCCGAAGCGGATGCACTGATGGGCGAGTACCGCATCTCCGGTGTGCCGGTTGTCGATGCAGAGAAGACGCTTATCGGTATCATCACCAACCGTGATATGCGTTTCATCACCGATATGTCTCTGCCGGTAAAAGAAGTAATGACCCCTGCACCGCTTGTTACGGCGAAGAAGGGTACCACCCTTGAGGAAGCAGCACAGGTACTCCAGAAGCATAAGATCGAAAAGCTGCCTATTGTTGATGATGAGGGCAAGTTGACAGGGCTCATCACCATCAAAGATATCGAGAAGAAAGAGCAGTACCCCAATGCCAACAAAGATGAGTTTGGGCGTCTCAGAGTGGCAGCAGCCATCGGTGTCGGTCAGCTTGACCGTGCCAAGGCGCTTGTGGAAGCGGGTGTCGATGTGCTGGTACTTGATTCTGCACACGGCCACTCTCAAGGCATCATCGATACGGTCAAACTGATCAAAGACGAACTCGATGTCGATGTGATCGCAGGAAATATCGCAACGGGTGCGGCAGCCAAAGATCTTATCGATGCAGGTGCGGACGGTGTCAAGGTTGGTATCGGACCGGGATCTATCTGTACGACACGTATCGTTGCAGGGGTTGGTGTACCGCAGATATCTGCCATCGATGAGGTAGCGCAGGTAGCCAATGAACTGGGCGTACCTGTTATCGCCGACGGAGGTATCAAATACTCCGGCGACGTGGCAAAAGCACTTGCCGTGGGTGCGAGCTGTGTGATGCTTGGTTCCGCACTTGCAGGGACTTACGAAGCACCGGGCGAGATGATCATCTACAACGGAAGACAGTTCAAAGAGTACCGTGGTATGGGAAGTATCGGTGCGATGACCAAGGGAAGTACCGACCGCTACTTCCAAGAGGGTACAGCGGCAGATAAACTGGTTCCGGAAGGAATCGAAGGGCGTGTTCCATACCGTGGAAAGATCGCCGATGTCATCCACCAGATGATCGGCGGACTGCGCTCTTCAATGGGTTACTGCGGATCGGAGAGTATCAAAATGTTCTGGGAAAAAGCGGAATTTGTCGAGATCACCTCTGCCGGACTCAAAGAGTCACATGTACATGATGTAACCATTACCAAAGAGTCCCCGAACTATCACGGATAACCATCTTCGCACTGCATCTTTGGTGTAGTGCACACTCCTTCTTCATTTTCACCTTCATAAAACTTTACATATAACGACATATGTGCTATATTCTATCTTTGAGCTATTATCATTGAAAAAGGAATGACGATGAAGGAAATAGCACCTGTGCATGCGGGAGAGATACTTCTTGAAGAGTTTATACAGCCTTTGGGACTGAGCCAGAATGCTTTGGCCAAAGCACTGCATGTGACTCCAAGACGTATCAACGAGATTGTAAATGGAAAAAGATCGATCACTGCCGATACGGCATTGAGACTTGCAAAGTTTTTTGGCAACAGTGCCGAGTTCTGGATGAATCTGCAAAATCGTTATGATTTAGAGACGGCCAGGGAACTTCTGGAACAGAAGATTGACCAGGAAGTTGAGCTGTATCACGCCTCTTAGGTTAATAGAACAAGGATAATCAATGAAAGATGCTGAAAGTGCGCCTCATGAGTCATGGGCAGAAGTTTATGATATTGCATATGAAGAAGCATTTGGAACTTTTTATACTGATTTATCAAAGCGAACGATAGAGATCATTACTAACAATTTTACAAATGGTATCAAGATTATTGATTATGGTGCAGGAACTGGTCGCCTTTCTATTCCTTTGACAGAATTGGGTTTTAATGTTACAGCAGTAGAACCGAGTGCATCAATGATTAAGAAACTTTTAGAAAAGAGTGAAGCCTTATCAATTCAAACAGTCAATGCAAAAATGGAAGATGTGGATATACATGAAGAATTTGATTTGGCATTATGTGTTTTTACTGTTTTACTATATCTATTGGATGAAAATACACTCCATAAATCTTTTACCGCAGTCTATAATAGTTTGAAACAAGATGCTTTTTTAATACTGGATATACCAACAAAAGATTTGTTTCAAGGGTATAGTTTTTCTAACAATATGATCAATCGTACTGTAAATATTAAAGAAATGGGTGATGATCTTTATGAATATAAGGAAGATTTGACTGTATTCCGTCAAAACCAAACATCAAAAAACTATTCAGATACTTTTTCTATAAAATATTGGTCTGCAGAAAAAGTGCTGTCTGTATTGGAAAATATAGGGTTTGTTGTGGTAGAAGATCTCTCAATACATTTTTTGGGGAGTGGCTCTAAATACTTCTTATTACAAAAACAAGAAGTCAAGGAGACCAATGATAGACTTTAATAGTAAAGAAAGCTTATTTGAGAATGGTTTTCGAGGGTTCAAAAGTGTTAAAGAGTTAAGAAAGGATATCTCCACTATTCCTAATGAAAAGGGCGTGTATTTGGTTTTAAACTTCAATTTGAATGATACAGATTTTATTGAAAAAGGAACAGGTGGGTTTTTTAAAAATAAAGATCCGAATGTGAGTAAAGAAGAGTTACGTAAAAACTTTGTAGATGACTCTTTAGTAGTATATATTGGAAAGGCCAGTTCTTTAAGACGAAGAATAAAGCAATATTTAGATTTTGGAGAGGGTAAAAAGGTAGGTCATCAGGGTGGTCGATATATATGGCAAATCAAGCATAACAGTGAATTGGTTTTTTGTTGGAAGGTGATACAAAGTCAAGATCCAAGAGAAGTTGAGAAAGATTTGATAAGTGTGTACAAGAAACAATTTGGAAGACAACGTCCATTTGCTAATTTACGGGATTAAAATAAATGCGACAATCAAAGTATGCTATAATATTTTCACTACAAAATTGCAAGATGTTCTATGACTGTGCCTAAGGATGAAGCCAAGAGAATTATAGATACATTGCCTGAAGATTCGACATATGAAGAGATAGTCAGAGAGTTGGCATTTGATATGATGATACAGCGTGGGTTTGATGATGTCGAAGCCGGCAAAGTGATTTCAAATAAAGAGATGGAAAACGAAATAGCCAAGTGGTGATAACTGGAGTATGTTATAATATTTCAAATGCAATAGAAGGACATACTATGAGCATAAATGATATTATTGAGGAAGCGCTTACGTTGTCACCGAAAGACCGATATCTGATAATTGAGAAGCTTCATGAGAGTCTCAATGTTTCGAATCCCGAAGTAGAGAAAGCTTGGATTGAAGAAAGTATACGTCGTTCCAAGGCTTATGAAAGAGGTGAACTGGAAACAGTAACCTACGAAGAAGTTTTTGGAAAATGAAACATGTTCTTTCCAAACTGCTTTCCCTATAACATTTTTTATTGCGTAGATGATGACGCAATCGTGATACTCTCTACAGCACAGCAGAATAGAAAACCATTTTATACAAATTAAATAAGGAAGAACAATGCACGAACAGACCATAGCGATACATGCAGGATACGAAAAAGATGCGCAGGGGACGATGGCGGTACCGATTTATCAGAGTACGGCGTATGAGTTTCGAGATACCGAACACGCGGCAAATCTCTTTGCACTCAAAGAGCTTGGAAACATCTACACCCGTCTGATGAACCCCACTACCGATGTCTTCGAAAAGCGCTTTGCCGCACTTGAGGGTGGTGTAGCGGCCATCGGTACGGCTTCTGGAATGGCGGCGATCTTCTATGCCATCGCCAATGTGGCCGAAGCGGGGGAGAATGTGGTTGTCGCCAAGCAGGTCTATGGCGGAACGACGACACTGACGGGGCATACCATCAAACGCTTTGGCATCGAGACGCGATATTTTGACGTAACAACCCCGGGTGAGATAGAAGCACTCATCGACGAGAAGACTAAACTGATCATCTTCGAGAGCATCACCAACCCGAGTATCGATGTGGCAGACATCGAAGCTATCGTCGCCATTGCCGACAGACACGGGGTGCTTACCTGTGTGGACAATACTGTGGCAACACCGGTTCTTTGTAAACCGCTCTCTTACGGTGTCGACCTGACAGTCCACTCGACAAGCAAGTACACCACGGGACAGGGGCTTGCGCTTGGAGGCATCATTGTCGAGCGTGAAAATCTGGTTGAGAAGATCAAAGGCAATGCGCGCTACTACCACTTCAACGAGCCTGATGCAAGTTACCACGGACTTGTTTACAGCGACCTGCCGCTGCCGCTCTTTACACTGCGTGTACGACTGGCACTGCTGCGTGATCTTGGTGGTGCACCAAGCCCGTTCAACTCTTGGCTGCATATTCAGGGGCTTGAAACCCTGCCGCTTCGGATGAAGCAGCACTCCGCTTCGGCACTGGCTATTGCAGAGTTCCTTGAAGCGCATCCGAAGGTTAAACGTGTCAACTACCCCGGACTCAAGAGTTCACCTCAGCATGCGCTTATAGAGAAGTATTTCAAAGAGGGTATGGCAAGCGGTCTGCTTTCGTTCGAAGTTGAAAGCAAGGAGATGGCACAGAAGATCGCTGACTCGACCGAGATCTTTTCTGTCGTCGTCAACATCGGTGACAGCAAGTCAATCATCACCCACCCAGCTAGTACGACACACCAGCAGCTTTCCGCACAGGAGCTCATCGATGCGGGTGTTCCGGGAGGATTGATACGGTTGAGTGTCGGACTGGAAGATACGGAAGATCTCATCAGTGATCTGAAGCAGGCATTGGATAGAGAGTAGGTAGCAGGTAGTAGGGAGGAATGAGGAACCAATCTCTTATGTCATTCCGGACTTGATCCGGAATCTTGACATTTTTCAGCGAATTGACGCAAAGGTTCCTGCTTTCACAGGAATGACGGCGTTTTTAAGGTTTCTGTCAAGCAAACTATGAAAAATTCCCGCTACCCGCTACCCGCTACCCGCTACCCGCTACCCGCTACCCGCTACCCGCTACCCGCTACCCGCTACCCGCTACCCGCTACCCGCTACCCGCTACCCGCTACCCGCTACCCGCTACCTTCAGCCCATTTGCGATAAAATAGCGCAACACTATCCCACCACAAAAGCCGTGTATGAAATTAGAGACCAAAACCGCACATTTCAGCTCGCCGCTCTATCTTGAGAGTGGGCGTATCATCGAGCCGTATGAGATCGCATATGAAACATACGGTGAGCTCAATGAAGACAAAAGCAACGTCGTGTTGGTCTGTCACGCGCTCAGCGGTTCGCACCACGCAGCGGGTTTTTACGAGGGTGACAGAAAACCAGGATGGTGGGACGGCCTCATCGGTGACGGTAAAGCGATCGATACGACGAAGTATTTTGTCATCTGCACCAATGTCATAGGCTCCTGCTTTGGCAGTACGGGACCGATGAGTGAGAGTTACCCTTCACTTGAACCCTACCGTCTGAAGTTTCCGGTTGTGACCATCAAAGATATGATACGCGCGCAGATGCATCTTCTCTCTGATCTTGGCATTTACCATGTACGTGCCATTGTAGGCGGATCGATGGGCGGGATGCAGGCACTGCAGTTTGCCGTGGATTATCCTAACTTTGCCGATGATATCATTTCGCTTGCCGCCACCTATGCGACACGCCCCTGGACGATCGCGTTCAACAAGGTGGCTGTAGAAGCGATCCGTCGTGATCCGCGTTTCAAGCACGGAAACTACGACAAGGACGACTTCAAAGAGGAGGGGCTTGACGGTCTTGCCATAGGACGGATAGCTGGGCACATCTCCTATCTTTCTCCTGAGTCTATGGACAGAAAGTTTGGGCGAAACTATGTCAGCAACGATGGTCTCTTCGAACTCTTCGGACGCTATGAGGTAGAGCGTTACATGGAGTACAATACCAACAACTTTGCGCGCATATTCGATCCGCTCAGCTACCTCTACATTGTCAAGGCGATCAATACGTTCAATCTCAGCCGCGGTTATGACTCGCTGCATGAAGCGATCAGCCGTATCAAGGCACGGGTGCATTTGATAAGTTTCTCTTCGGACTATCTTTTCTTCCCGTCAGAGATGGCGCACATCGCCAAAATGCTCGAGCGAAACGGGCAGCCATACACCTACCTTGAGGTGGAGAGTGATTACGGGCATGATGCCTTTTTGGTCGAGATAGAGAAATTTGAAGAGCACATTAGAGACGTGCTTGAGAATTAAGAGTGAAGAGTGAAGAGTGAAGAGTGAAGAGTTATGGTATGCTTTCTTTTAGAAAGCGTTTATTTGATGAGAGGGTGGCATGAAAACGGAAACATTTGAAGAGAAACTGGCGTACTCAAAGGCACTGCTTGAGAAGCTGATGGACCCGGAGATCACACTGGAAGAGTCGGTCAAGCTCTATGAAGAGGGGCTCAAGACGATCAAAGAGGCGCAAAAGCTCATCGAAGAGGCGAAGCTGAAGGTTTCGGTGATCGACCAGCAGAATCAGACGGTGGATGAAGCCTGATGGCAAAGCAGCTCGTTGTCGCCGCATTACAGCTGCCCACACTGGGGATGAATGCGACCCGACTGGAGTTCTACCTCAAAAAGGCGACCGAGCGGGGTGCGCAGGTGATGCTGCTTGGGGAGTATGTCCTCAACCATTTCTTCAAAGAGCTTGCGACGATGTCGCGGGGAATGGTCAAGGCGCAGACAAAAAAGCATCTTGAGCTTCTCAAGGAGTTCTCCATCCGTTACGATATGGTCTTTGTTGCTCCCATCGTATTGGCAAAAAAGGATGGCTACTACAAGACTATCGTCAAGATCACCCCGAAGAATACACGCTACTATGAACAGCAGATTCTCATTCCCTACGAGCACTGGAACGAAAAGGCATTTTTTGCCAACAAAGTCAAACCGCTCAAGGATCCCATGGTCTTCAAGCTCAAAGGTTTCAAGATTATGGTGATGGCAGGCTATGAGATGCACTTTGATCCTTTCTGGCAGAAAGTAATGGAGAAGAAGATTGATCTGGTACTGTTGCCGACCGCTTCGACATTTGGTTCACACAACCGATGGCGTGAGATCATCAAGACAAAAGCCTTTCTGCATGGGTGCTTCATTCTGCGTGCCAATCGTCTGGGAGAGTACAGTGACGATGAGGTGAAGTGGAAATTCTACGGCGATACGATGCTGGTTTCTCCCGAAGGGGAGGTGGAGATGATGCTTGAGGATAAAGAGTCGATGCTGGTAGAGGTCATTGACAAAAAAGAGGTGAGTGAACATCGCAAAGTATGGCAGTTTGAAAAGGCACTTAAAGAGCATGAAGCGGCAAAGGAGCAAAAATGATACCCGAAGAGTACTTCAACCGACAGATTCAGCTATGGGGTGAGGCAACCCAAAAGAGCCTTCAGAGCAAGAAGATCGCCATTATCGGTTCGGGCGGTCTTGGGTCGACGTTGGCTATGGCGCTTGGCACTTCCGGTATCGGAGAGATACATCTGGTCGATTTTGATATCGTTTCAGGCCATAACATTCACCGTCAGATCGCTTTTACCCTGGAAGATGAGGGGAAGAACAAAGCAAAGACCATTGCGGCGCTGATAGAGAGAAAGAACCCGTTTGTCAAAGCGGTGGCGTTTGATATGCGTTTTGAAGAGTTCAGGGAACTGGGCAACCGCTACGACCTGATTCTCGATGCAACGGACAATCTGCCTGTACGCGGTGAGATCGACAGATATGCGAAAGAAGAGGGGATGCCGTGGGTCTATGCAAGTGTGGAGGAGTTCAACGGTCAGGTCTGCTTTTTCGAAAATGCTGATTTTCAGGTTTTCAACATCTCCGACCATAAACCGGGCGGTATTGCCGCGCCTATCGTGATGCATATCGGTTCGCTGCAGGCAAATCTGGCACTGCGCTATCTGGCAGGACTCCCCGTAGCCAAAGACAAACTCTACTACCTCTACTTCAACGAAGAGGGAGAACTGGTGACACAGAAGTTCGGTATGCCAAAAAAAGAGCTTTGAACAGCCAATTGGCATAAAATCATGTAGTTCCAATGTGCAGCTAAATGGTTTTGGGGTATAATTTTTCATTCCAACACGAGGAGAGGGCAAGTGAAACGAAAACTGAGCATACTTTCTATTGTTTCAGGGCTTTTGCTGATGACTGCCTGTACACAGGAGACACAGAACTCTTTGAGCCGTTCATTGCAGAACTGGACGGGCACCAACGGCGTACTTGACATCTATGCAGGAGACAAACTGGTACACCGTTTCATCAAAATTGACAAGGTGTCGACGGCATACGGCAGCAATGACGGCAAGATGCGTCCCTATCGTTACGGTTACGGTATCGATGATGAGAACTTCAACTACAAGAAAGATCCTGGTGAGCAGAAGGTTTACTTCGAGTTTTCGGACTACTCCACCTCCTATGTCTTCTATGAGCGAAACAAAAAATAAAATTCGGAAAGGATGAATCAATGAGATTTGTAAGTACAAAAGACGCCCCGGCGGCCATCGGACCCTACTCACAGGCAGTCATCGCCAACGGACTTGTATACACTTCAGGACAGATTGCACTGATGCCTGACGGCACTATGGAAACCAGAGGGATTGAGTATCAGACAAAACAGGTCATGAAGAACCTCTTTTATGTACTCAGAGAAGCCGGTGCAGGGTTTGAACATGTTATCAAGACGACCATCTATCTGGCAGATATGAAAGATTTTGAAAAGGTCAACGAGATCTATGCGCACTACTTTGGTGAACACAAACCGGCGCGCAGTACTATCGCTGTCAGAACGTTGCCAAAAAATGCACTGGTGGAGATCGAGTGTATTGCTTTTGCAGACCAGCTGGTTGATTTCGGATAATCTTTGGTATTTTCAAAAAATATTAAACATTGATTGGGTATAATCACGAACTTTTTTAAAATACACAGATAGTAAAGGGTTTGCAATGTACGCAATCATTAAAGCGAGCGGTCAGCAGTTCAAGGTTCAAGAGGGTGATATCATCTGTTTTGACAAGATGGGTCTCGAGCCGAAAGCAGCGGTCGAGTTCAAAGAGGTTCTCGCGATTGATAACGGAGAGTTGACAGTAGGAACACCTTTTGTAGAGGGTGCCGTTGTCAAAGGCGAAGTGATCAACGAAGGTAGAGACAAGAAAGTTGTTATCTACAAGAAGAGAAGAAGAAAAGATTCAAAACTCAAAAGAGGTTTCAGAAGAGACTTCACAAGAGTAAGAATTACAAAAATCGCATAAGGTAAGGAGATAAGATGGCACACAAGAAAGGTCAAGGGTCTACCCAGAACAACCGTGACTCCGCTGGACGACGCCTCGGCGTCAAGAAATTTGGTGGTGAAAAAGTTATTCCAGGTAACATTATCATCAGACAAAGAGGAACAAAGGTCAAGCCGGGCAACGGCGTAGGTATGGGTAAAGATCATACAATTTTCGCACTTGTTGAAGGTGTCGTAAAGTTTGAAAACCACAGCAGAACACAGAAAAGAGTCTCTGTTATCCCTGCATAATTTCCTTCTCTGCGCCTTCGGGCGCAAAACATTCTCCTAAAACACAATATTCTTTAAGTTGAATATTCAACCAATCCCGCATATCGATACAAGCATAATATCATTCAAAACATTTTCAATTCAATATATATAAATAAAAATTAAATTTATTATTATAGCGTTGAATAAGATTTCATTTAACTATACTAAATAATATTATAAAGAATAAAAAATAATTTATCTTATATTAAGTAAATCTAGTGATATACTCATATTTCAAATTTTATATTTGAACTGCCACACCTGCTGCGAAGCAGGGCCGGAAAGCCATGGATCTCGATGATAATGCGCCCGCATTGGAGAGACTGCCAGGCTGCAATCACACACATTAACATTACAAGGAGCATTCTTTTATGAAAAAAGAAGGAATCAAAGGAAGTGTTGTTGCAGCAGCACTTGTGTTAGGGCTTGTGACTGCACCAACACCAGTGAAAGCGGGTTGGTTGAGTGACACGTGGGACAGTTTTACCGACAGGGTGGAAAACCTGTTTGATGAGGCACAGGATGCAGTAGAGGATGTCATTGATGATGTCATTTTGCAGCCGGTTGAAGATGGTATTGTGTATTTACTCGAACACGGAGCAGGAAAAGGTGCAGACTATCTTATTGGCCTGATGCTGCAGCTTGATAGTCTTGACGGACATGTCGCTTTTGGGCTTATGGTCGATCTGATGCAGAATAAAAATATCATTACTGATGATATTTTAATTGCCATGATGAAAAATGAAAATATGGTTTCACTAATTGGCAAACTGATCGCAGAAGAAGATACACAGGCAAGAGCGGAAGAGTTTTTTACTGTTGCAATGCAAAGAATGCTTCCGATCATGATGGATCCTTCTTTTGATGTAAACATCATTTCGGAAATCCCGACGGAGGCATTTGTAATGTTTTCAAGTTTGGGAAGTATTGAAGATAATGATGATGCGCTTGAAAAAGCATGGGAAGGTATGTTGAAAAGTGCAATGAGTGATCCTCAAACTGCAGGAAGGATGTTCGAATTGCTCGGTAAGGTTTCGCCTGCATACAAAAAAGCGATGCTTGATTTTATGTTCCTTGCCATTGACGCAAATGGTATTCAGCATATCGCTCAGTCTGTCAACTTCAACCAGGCGATGATAGAAGGTTTCGCTACGATGATGGAAAACGATCCTCAGGCAGCACAACAGCTTCTTCAGGGACTTATGCCTATGCTGCTTACGTTTGACGATCAGGGTAATATGACAGGTATGACGCCATATGGCGCTAGATTTATGACGGTGCTCGGTACAAAAATGATCACTTGTCAAGACCCCGCAGCAACTGCGCTTGGTATGGCTTTTGGTCAAATGATGCCGGGAGTTGTTCCCCCTGCAATCAATGAGGATTACGCCTGCAACAGAGTTGAAGATGCTGAAAACATTGCACATTTGAACAATGTAGAGATAACATATATTGACTCAGACAATGACGGCGTACCTGACTTTATGGATAGATACCCAGGTATCGACAATAGAGCAGATATTGATAATGATGGTATCCCTAACGATGCGGATGACGATATGGACGGCGACGATATTGCCAACGGTGCAGATGCAGATGCAAACGGTGATGGTCAGATTGATACGGGAAAAGCTGATACCGATGGTGACGGTATAGACAATGCATCCGACAATGATATAGACGGTGACGGTATAGACAATGATTCCGACGATGATATAGATGGGGACGGTATTGCAAACGATGCAGATGCTGATGTAAATGGAGATGGTATTGTTGACAATGGGCCTGATAAGGATGGTGATGGTATCAATGATGCACATGATAATGACATTGACGGTGATGGTATTGTCAACGATGCAGATGCGGATGCAGACGGTGATGGTCAGACTGATGATGGTGTGCAGGATGAAGATGGCGATGGTATCATAGACGGTATCGTTGTCGATAACGGCAAAATAGTAGAGACTATTGTCTACTTCTATGGTACTGATGGCATCCTTAGAGACAAAAACAATCAGGAGGTGGTTAACCGAGATTATAGCAATGATGCCAATCATATTACCAATGTTACAGTAATGATGCCGGGTAACAAGAGTGTCGTAATTCAGGTCGATATGGATGGGATCCATACTGATGATCAGGGCAACAAAATGATTGTCAGTGATATGCTCGATGACAAGGGCAGCCGCTTTATCATTTCGATGACAACTGACGGTTTTGGAAAGGTATTCATCGGAAATGCTGATGGTGGTTTCGAGATGACGGGGTATCTTCAGGGAATGAAAGAGAATGAAGAGCTTGTCTTCTCTGTGAGCAAAACACAGGACGGAAAGCTTGCAGGCAAGACGACAATTATGCCAAAAGACAAAGCGCTTGCCTTTGGCAGCAGTGTATTTAAGCAGTAAAAAAAGGAGAATATGTATGAAAAGAGTTTATAGACTACTGAGCATGGTATCTGCCGCAGCACTCATCACAGGATGTGGCGGCGGAGGTGGTGGTGGCGGTTCTGCCGCTGCCGTACAACAACAGCAGCCAGTTGCAAAAACGATTCCTTTGAATGTCGGAGAGAAGACTTCGGTAAAACCGGGAGATAGAATCGTCAATGCCAGTGATGATGCAGTGGTGGATATTGTGGTGGTCGGAGAGGAGCGTACCGTAACGCTTAAAACAGGAAGTGCCGCTTTGCAACGACCTGTAGACTAGATTACTCCTCTTCTATAATCAGCAGGTGCCGGCACCGGTGCCTGCCTGCAAACCATCCCCTATAATAATCATTTTCATTGTTGAAAAGTTTATGCGATTTGGTGTAGTAGCCCTTTGCCGTTTCACAGCCGTCTCTAACCCCTCTTTTATAGATTTCGGAGAGGTTTTTACCAAAACTCACACCGCTATAGGTGTATCCGCCAAGATAGGGCTGTTGAGCCGGACCGGACTGATTGGAGGCGCACCCTGCAAGCAGCAGGGCAAGTATCGCTGCAGTGAAACCTCTTTGAATTTTTTTTGTCTCTTTTTTCATCCTCATCTCTTATGCTTCTTTTTGAATGATTATATCAAAAGTGTACGAATTTCGATATAATTGCAGCAATCTTTCTACTGTCCGAAGTATCGCGGCAGTATTTATTGACAATTTTTATATAGAAGTAAGGTAACCAAATGTTTGTAGACAGTGTAGAACTGACCATCAGTTCAGGAAAAGGCGGTGCCGGAGCAATCTCGTTCTGGACGGAAAAATTTGTAATCAAAGGCGGACCGGACGGCGGTGACGGTGGTCGTGGTGGGTCGGTCTTTTTCAAGGTGGACAACAATACCGACACCCTTTCCGCACTTCGCGGGCGAAACCACATCAAAGCTGAAAACGGACGTCCCGGAGAAGGGCGCAAGAAGTATGGGCGTAAGGGAAAAGATGTGACCATTACGGTGCCTCCGGGAACTGTCGTCATTGATGCCGAAACGGGTGAAGAGCTACTTGACCTTGTAGAAGAGGGGCAGGTGGTCAAGTTTCTCGAAGGCGGCAAAGGCGGTCTTGGAAACATGCACTTCAAGAGCTCGACGAACCAGCGGCCAACCTATGCGCAGCCGGGACTGCCGGGCATTACCAAGCATGTGCGTCTGGAGATGAAACTCATTGCGGATGTGGGATTGGTGGGCTATCCCAATGTCGGAAAGTCGACACTGATCGCCACACTCTCCAACGCGAAACCCGAAGTGGCCAACTATGAGTTTACGACACTCACGCCAAAACTCGGTGTCGTCCATGTGGGAGACTACGACTCCTTTATGATGGCGGATATCCCCGGTATTATCGAGGGAGCCAGTGACGGGCGCGGCCTTGGACTGGAGTTCTTACGCCATATTGAGCGTACTAAGACGCTGCTGCTGATGATCGATGCGTCAAACTACCGTGAGATGAAATACCAGTACGAAACGCTGCTGGTAGAGCTCAAGCGCTACTCCGAGACACTTGCGACACGTAAGCATGCCATTGCTATTACGAAGATAGACGCACTTTCCCCTGAAGAGGTGAACGAGAAGACGGCACAGTTCCTTTCGGACATCGGACTGGAGCCCAACAAGACGTTAGCCAAATACAAGGCTGACAGCAGTTACCTCAGTTACGGCTTTGAAACGGATTTTGGTGTCGACCTGCCTGAAAAGGCACCGCTCTTTGTATTGCCTATCTCCTCTGTCGCGCACCTCAATACCGAACCGCTCCGGTATGCCCTGGCCGATTTTGTCAAGAGTGTCGAAGCTGAGGAGAAAGCCAAGAGCGAGGAGGAGTAGATGCGCCTGGTCATCAAAGTCGGTTCTCACGTACTGACCGAGAACGGTACGATTGCAAAAGAGAGGATGCTTTCACTGGTGACACTCATAGCCGACCTCAAAAAGGCAGGCTATGAAGTGGTACTGGTCAGTTCCGGTGCCGTTGCAGCAGGCTTTACACTGCTTTCTATCGACAGAAACTCTGTAGCCAACCGTCAGGCACTTGCAGCCATAGGTCAGCCGCTGCTGATGAAGATGTATCAGGAGAAGTTTGCGCGTTTTGGTCTGCTCTGTTCACAGGTGCTGCTGAGTGCAGATGTCTTCGACTCCAGAAGAAAGACAGCCCACGCCAAAGAGGCTGTAGAGACGCTGCTTGCCAATAATGTCGTGCCCATTATCAACGAAAACGACACCGTCAGTATCGATGAGCTTGTTTTTGGTGACAACGACCGCCTTTCGGCGCACGTAGCACACTATTTTGATGCGAAAATGCTAGTAATCCTCTCCGATATCGATGCATTGTACGACAAGGACCCCAACTGCCACAGCGATGCGGTTGTTCGTCCTGTGGTCAGCGAAATCTCCGAAGCGGAACTTTGTGCGGAGCATACGCCCAACAACGAGTTTGCTACCGGAGGGATCGTCACGAAACTGCAGTCGGCAGATTTTCTGATGAAGCACGGCAGAGAGATGTTCCTTGCCAGTGGATTCGACCTTGGTGATGTACGTGCCTTCCTGCTTGAAAAAGAGCACAGAGGCGGCACGCTCTTTACGCCGAAGGGAGAGGAGGGGTGATGAAGAAGATCGTCTATATGGGAACACCCCACTACGCCAAAGCGATTTTGCAAACTCTAATCGATGCGGAAGATATGGATGTCTCTCTTGTCCTTACGCAACCTGACCGCCCGGTAGGGCGCAAAAAAGTGCTTACACCGCCACCTGTGAAAGTATTGGCACAAGAACACGGCATTAAGGTGCTGCAGCCAAGCAGGCTGAGTGAAGAGGGGGTGGTAGAAGCGATTGAAGCAGAGCAGCCCGATTTCATTGTTGTAGCGGCATTCGGACAGCTTTTGCCCAAAAGTGTGCTTGACATTGCCCCCTGTATCAACCTGCATGCATCGCTGCTGCCGCAGTACCGCGGTGCCTCTCCGGTGCAGCAGTCACTGCTCAATGGTGACAAGGTAACCGGTGTGACATCGATGCTGATGGAGGAGGGGCTTGATACAGGACCGATTCTTGAAATGATCCCCTTCGAGATTCCAGAAGATATGCGCCTGCATGCCCTGATGGCGCAGCTGACTAAAGATGCCTGCAAATTGACATTATCGACACTGCGGAATTTTGAGAACATCACTCCTCAGCAGCAGGATGAGAGCAAAGCGACACTTTGCAAGAAGATACGTAAAAGCGACGGAGAGGTGGATTTTTCGGATGCCAGAGAGGTTTACAACAAATACCGGGCATTCGAGGGGTGGCCGGGTATTTTCGCCGCAAACGGTACGAAGTTCGATGATGTAGCGCTGCTTGGAGAGGGGACATCCCACACACCGTTTGAGATTCTCGGTTTCGAAGGTGAAAATGTCGATGTGGGATGTGCAAAAGGGAGCCTGCGTATCGGCTCCATCCAGCCGCCATCGAAAAAAGCGATGAGTGCAAAGGCATACTGTGTGGGACGCGGGCTGAAAAAGGGTGACAGACTGTTATGAGCCAGCGTGCGGGCTTCTTCGATATTTTCGTGTTCGAGATGCTTCCCTCGACACAGCGCTATCTTGTCGATACTCTGAAGGATAAACGTATAGCTGCACCTGCAGCAGTGCTATGTAAAAAGCAAACGGAGGGGGTCGGCAGCAGGGAGAACCGCTGGGAGGGGATGGATGGCAACTTCTTTGCCTCCATTGCCGTTCCGCTCACACTGCTGCCCGAAGACCTTCCTCTGGCATCGGCCTCAATCTACTTCTCTTTTCTGATGAAAAAAGTGTTACAAAAAGAGTCAGAAGCGCTCTGGCTGAAGTGGCCAAACGATTTCTACATCGGCTCTAAAAAAGCGGGTGGTACGATCACGCAGAAGGTTGGAAATACGCTGGTATGCGGTATGGGAATCAACCTCAAAACGGCACCGGAGCCCTATGGTGCACTTTTGCTGCAAAGAGAGGCGCAAGAGGTACTTGAAATGTACCTTCAGGAGCTTTCCAACTTCCCGAAATGGAAGCAGGTTTTTAGTGAGTATCGGGTAGAATTTGAAAAGAGCAAAGGGTATTCGGTACATATCGAAAACCGCAGAAAGAGCCTTGAAAATGCGCAGTTATGCGAAGACGGCTCTTTACTTATCGAGGGGAAGAAGGTATATAGTTCAAGATGAGCGAAATAATCAGTATAGCCAACCAGAAAGGCGGCGTAGGAAAGACGACGACAGCAGTGAATCTTGCCGCATCACTTGCAGAAAGAGGCAAGAAGGTGCTGCTTCTGGATATCGATCCTCAGTCCAATGCCACAACGAGTCTCGGCTTCAGCAGAAATGACTATGAGTACAATATCTACCATGTGCTTATCGGCAGCAAAAAACTCTCCGAAGTGATCCTCAAAACGAGCATCAAAAAGCTCGATCTTGCACCGTCCAATATCGGTCTGGTGGGTATTGAGAAAGAGTTCTACAACCCGAAGAAGAAGAACCGCGAACTGGTGCTCAAAGAGAAGATCAAAGAAGTCTCCAAAAAGTACGATTTCATCATCATCGATTCACCGCCGGCATTGGGCCCCATTACCATCAATGCGCTCAGTGCATCCGATTCAGTGATTATTCCTATTCAGTGTGAATTTTTTGCACTCGAAGGGCTCGCGCAGCTTCTGAACACTGTCAGTCTGCTCAAGAAGACGATCAATCCCAAACTGAAGATCAAAGGGTTCCTGCCGACGATGTACTCCAAGCAGAATAACCTCTCCAAGCAGGTACTCGCAGACCTCTCCCATCATTTCAAGGACAAACTCTTCCATGTGAAGAAGAACTCCAAAGAGTGTATTGTGGTGCCAAGAAATGTCAAAATTGCCGAGAGCCCCAGCTTTGGCAAGCCGGTGACCGAGTATGCATCCGGCTCAAAAGGTTCTCTTGCCTACCGCGACCTCGCGACTGTGATTGCCAGAGGATAGCGGATGGCACTGGGTAGAGGATTGGGAGAGATACTCTCCGAGGTAGAAGAGGCGTACGAGAAGGATCTCAGCGGTATCGACAGTTTCGAGCTCGAAGCGCAGGGTGCGCGTGTTGAGGAGATTCCGGTAGAAAAGATCACCCCAAACCCCTTTCAGCCGCGTAAGCATTTTGACGAGTCCGCACTCAGAGAGCTCAGCAATTCTATCAAGGCACACGGCCTGCTGCAGCCCATTGTGGTTATTGAAAAAGAGGACGGCTACCTTTTGGTTGCGGGTGAGCGCCGTCTGCGTGCGCATAAACTGGCAAAACTTTCCGCGATCAAGGCGATCGTTGCCAATGTGGAAATCGATGAGTTCAGACTGCGTGAACTGGCGCTCATCGAAAATATCCAAAGAGAGAACCTCAATGCGATCGAGCTGGCAAACTCCTATGCCGAACTGATCGAGGTGCACAAGATCACACACGATGAGCTGGCAGAAATCGTACACAAGAGCCGCTCACAGATCACCAACACGATGCGTCTGCTCTCGCTTGGTGCATATGCGAAAAAGCAGCTTGCCGAGGGGAAGATCACGCAGGGGCACGCGAAGGTGCTTGTGGGCCTTGACGAGAAGCGGCAGAAGATCATCATCGACTCGATCATCGGACAGAAGCTGAGTGTACGTGATGTGGAGAAGATGGTCAAGCAGAACAAGCCTACCTCTGCCAAAAGCAGACCCAAAAGTGAAAATCTTCTTGGTCAGTATGCCGATGAAATCAGTGAAACACTCCCTTTTTCCCATAAAGTAAAACCCAAAAGTATCGAGATCACTTTCGAAACTACACAGGATGTTGAAAAGTTCCTCTCTTTCCTCAAAAATCGATAAAAATTAACCCTTATCTCATCTATAAGATGCTAATATAATGCGAAATTACTAGAGGAGTTTGAATGCTTGACATACACGTAGGGCTTATGCTGTTCGTGCTGGCGCTATTTCTGACCCTTCTTGTCGTTTTGAATCGAATGCTGTTTCAACCGCTGTTGAAATTCATGGACGATCGTGATCGTACCATTGCAAAAGATTTGGAAGCGGCAAAGGGCCTGAGCGGCAACAGCGAAGAGCTTAACGCCAAAGCAGAAGAGAATCTTAGCAAAGCTAAGAGCGAAGCTGCCGCGATTAGACAGAAAGCCGTCGAAGAAGCGAAAGCATCGGCAGCCCAGAAAGTCGAAGCCAAACAGGCGGAGCTGGACAAGGCATATACAGAGTTTGCTGAAAAGCTGGCGGAAGAGAAAGAGAATCTCAAGAACGAGCTTCTTTCACAGATGCCTCTTTTCAAAGAGAGCCTCAAAGCCAAGTTCAGCAAGCTATAGGAAGGATGGATATGAAGAAAAAACTGTTACTGGTATCCCTGCTTGTCCTGCCTGCGGTGCTTCTGGCAAGCAGCGGACATGGAGAGGAAGCGAGCCGTTACTTCGCACAGACAGGAAGAGAGACAGATTTTTGGCCGAGAGTGATCAACTTCACAATCTTTGCCGCACTGCTCTGGTACCTTCTTGCCAACCCCATCAAATCTTTCTTCAAAGAGAGAAGTGAAGGGATCAAGTCGAAACTGACTGAGATCGAAGAGAAGCTTAAAGCAGCCAGAGAAGAGCAGCAGGAAGCACAGGCGCGACTGGACGAGAGTCTGAAGAGAGCTGAGCAGATCGTAGAAGACGCGAAGAAAGAGGCTGTGATTCTGGCTGAGAAGATCGCACAGGCGAATGTGCAGGAGCTTGAAGCGCTTGAGAAGCAGTACAACGAGAAGATCGAACTCGAAGAGCGCAAAGCGACACGTGAAGCGATCGACGAAGTACTGAGCGAGAACATCACCACAGATGATATTCTGCTTGACAGCAGCAAAGTGGTTGACATTATCTCCAGGAAGGTGGCGTAAATGGAAGAGCTAATCGCAAAACGGTATGCAACGGCACTCTCTTCAGCATCGAAAGATGTCAGTGCCGCGACAAAAGCGCTGACAGTACTAAGCGAAGCGATCGACAGTGATGAGATCACTTCGGTACTGGCTTCACCAATCGTAGATGCAGATAAGAAGACTGAAATGATTATCGCAGCACTCGGTGATGCAGCAGACGATACACTGAAAAACTTTATCCGTATTCTCGGAGAGCACAAGAGACTGACGCTGATCCCTGTGATCGCGAAGGTACTCAACGCAGACCTGCAGAAAGCGGCCAACAAGTATGAAGGTGTGGTCACCAGCAGTGACAAGCTTGAAAAAGAGGAGCTTGGCAGACTGGAGGAGACGCTTGAAAAGTATACAGGTGCGAAGATCAAACTGAAGCAGAAAAAGGGAGACCTTGACGGTCTGCGCGTTGCTGTGGAAGATCTTGGTATTGAGGTGAACTTCTCTAAGCAGAGAGTCAAAGAACAACTAATCGATTTCATCAAGAAATCATTATAAGAAAGGAGTAGCAGTGGCAGTAAAATTGCAAGCGGACGAGATCAGTTCCATCATCAAAGAGAGAATCGAGAATTTCGAGATTGATGTCGACATCAACGAGGTAGGAAAGGTAGTAGGTATCGCAGACGGTATTACTACAGTATACGGACTCAACAGCGTTATGGCTGGTGAAGTCGTTGAGTTTGAAAACGGTGCAAAGGGACTCGTACTGAACCTCGAAGAGGCGAATGTCGGTGTCGTTGTACTGGGAACAAGCGCAGGTATCAAAGAGGGAATGAGTGTCAAGAGACTTGGCCAGCTCCTTAAAACGCCGGTTGGCGACAGTCTGATGGGAAGAGTTGTCAACCCGCTGGGTGAGCCGCTTGACGGTAAAGGTGCTGTTGAAGCGACTGAGCAGCGCTTCATTGAAGAGAAGGCACCGGGAATCATGGCACGTAAATCTGTCCATGAGCCGCTTCAGACAGGTATCAAAGCGATTGACGCTCTCGTACCGGTAGGTCGTGGCCAGAGAGAGCTTATCATCGGTGACAGACAGACAGGTAAGACGACTCTGGCGATCGATACGATCATCAACCAGAAGGGTCAGGATGTTGTCTGTATCTACGTTGCGATCGGTCAGAAGCAGTCAACTGTTGCCGCAACAGTGAAGAAGCTCGAAGAGCACGGCGCAATGGACTACACAATCGTAGTCAACGCCGGTGCAGCTGACTCTGCTGCGCTTCAGTTCCTTGCACCGTATGCGGGTGTAACAATGGCTGAGTACTTCAGAGACAACGGCAGACATGCGGTTATCTTCTACGATGATCTCTCCAAGCATGCGGTAGCGTACCGTGAAATGTCACTGATCCTCAGACGTCCTCCGGGCCGTGAAGCATACCCCGGTGACGTTTTCTACCTTCACTCAAGACTGCTTGAGCGTGCGGCGAAACTCAATGACGATCTGGGGGCTGGTTCTATCACTGCATTCCCTATCATCGAAACGCAGGCGGGAGACGTTGCGGCATACATTCCGACAAACGTCATCTCCATTACAGACGGTCAGATCTTCCTTGAGACAGACCTCTTCAACTCGGGTATCAGACCTGCGATTAACGTTGGACTCTCCGTTTCACGTGTCGGTGGTGCTGCGCAGATCAAAGCGACAAAGCAGGTTTCCGGAACCCTGAGACTTGACCTTGCCTCTTTCCGTGAACTGCAGGCGTTCGCACAGTTCGCATCAGATCTTGACGATCACACAAGAGCGCAGCTCGAGCGTGGTCAGAGAATGGTCGAAGTACTGAAGCAGGGGCCATACTCTCCAGTACCGATTGAGAAGCAGGTCGTTATCATCTTCGCCGGTGCGAACGGATACCTCGATGACATTCCTGTCAGTGCGGTAACGAAGTTCGAAGCGGAGCTGATGCCGTTCATGGAAGCGAAATATATGAATGTACTCGATGCGATCAGAAACGACAAGAAGATCACAGACGAGACTGAAGCAGCACTGAGAAAAGCGATCGAAGATTTCAAAGCTTCTTTTGAAGCGTAAGAAAGGCTTGTCATGGCTAATTTAAAAGAGATTAAGCGTAAGATTGGGAGTGTCAAGAACACCGCCAAGACTACCAATGCGATGAAGCTTGTCTCTTCTGCCAAGTTGAGAAGAACGGAGGAGCTTGCAAAGCGTTCACGCGTCTATGCTGCCAAGCTTACCGAACTACTTAACGAGATCGCGCAGAAGATGCAAAAAGCCAATGTCGACGGACTGGACAATGTCTACTTTAAAGAAGTAGCTAGTCCGAAAACTGTTGATATTGTTTTCATCACAGCGGATAAAGGTCTCTGTGGCGGTTTCAACGCTCAGACGATCAAGCGTGTGAACCAGATGATCGCCGATTTCAAGGCACAGAATGTCAAAGTGCGTCTACATGCGGTAGGAAGAAAAGGGATCGATTACTTCAAGTTCAACAATGTTGAACTGAACAATGAGATCGTAGGACTTTCTGCGGCACCCGACTACGCTGAAGCAGCGGAATTCATTACAGAAGTAACGCATGCGTATGTGAACGGGGAAACGGACAGAATCATACTGGTACACAACGGATATGTCAACATGATCAGTCAGGAGATTCGTGAAGACCAGGTACTTCCGATCGATCCGTCCAAACTGGAACTTTCGGACACTTCGACTTCCGAACTGGAAGTAGAGCCTGATGACGATGATACACTGCTTGACGCACTCGTCAAACGGTATGTCGAGTACACCATGTACTACTCACTCATCGACTCGCTTGCAGCAGAGCACTCTGCCCGTATGCAAGCGATGGATGCGGCAACGAAAAATGCCAAAGAGATGGTAAAGACACTGACGGTCAAGTACAACAAAGCAAGACAAGAAGCAATTACGACTGAGCTCATAGAGATTATCAGTGGTATGGAATCAATGAAATAAGTAGAGGAGAAGTAATGACAGGTAAAATAGTACAAGTCTTGGGTCCAGTAATCGATGTGGATTTCACAGACTATCTGCCGGAGATCAACGAGGCACTGGAGACAGTATATACATTCGACGGTAAAGAACACAGACTGGTTTTGGAAGTTGCAGCACAGCTCGGTGACAACAGAGTAAGAACGATTGCAATGGATATGAGTGAAGGTACGGTAAGAGGGCAGGAGGTCAAAGCGACCGGTGCTCCGATCAAGGTACCCGTCGGTGAAGAGGTTCTCGGACGTATCTTCAACGTTATCGGTGACACTGTCGATGATGCAGGCCCATGTGATGCGAAAGAGTACTGGTCGATCCACAGAGATCCACCGCCATTCGAAGAGCAGAGCACAAAGACGGAAGTCTTCGAAACAGGTATCAAGGTCGTTGACCTGCTTGCACCGTATGCAAAAGGTGGTAAAGTCGGACTATTCGGTGGTGCGGGTGTCGGTAAGACCGTCATCATCATGGAGCTTATCAACAACGTTGCGATGAAGCACAGCGGTTACTCTGTATTTGCCGGTGTCGGTGAAAGAACACGTGAAGGTAACGACCTTTACTTCGAAATGAAAGAGTCAAACGTCCTTGACAAAGTTGCACTCTGCTACGGTCAGATGAGTGAACCTCCGGGAGCACGTAACCGTATCGCCCTGACAGGTCTGACAATGGCAGAATACTTCCGTGACGAGATGGGACTGGATGTTCTGATGTTCATCGACAACATCTTCCGTTTCGCGCAGTCAGGTTCAGAGATGTCAGCATTGCTTGGACGTATCCCTTCAGCGGTGGGTTACCAGCCTACACTGAGCCGTGAGATGGGTGCACTCCAGGAGCGTATTACATCGACTACGAAAGGTTCGATCACTTCCGTTCAGGCAGTCTACGTACCTGCGGATGACCTGACAGACCCTGCGCCTGCATCGGTCTTCGCACACCTCGATGCGACAACGGTTCTGAACCGTTCAATCGCGGAAAAAGGTATCTACCCTGCAGTCGATCCTCTTGACTCGACTTCAAGAATGCTTGATCCGCAGATTATTGGTGAAGAGCACTATAATGTAGCGCGTGGTGTCCAGCAGACACTCCAGAAGTACAAAGACCTGCAGGATATCATTGCGATTCTTGGTATGGACGAACTCTCTGAAGATGACAAGCTTGTTGTTGAGAGAGCGAGAAAGATCGAGAAATTCCTCTCTCAGCCGTTCCACGTTGCAGAGGTCTTCACAGGAAGTCCGGGTGTCTATGTAACACTCGAAGATACTATCGAAGGCTTCAAAGGGCTGCTTGAAGGTAAATACGACCATATGAACGAAGCAGCGTTCTATATGGTAGGAAATATGGCCGAGGCTATTGAGAAAAACGATAAGATCAACGCTAAGTAAGCTTAGTTCTTGTCTGATAAAGGATATTTATGGAACTAATGAAGCTTGAAATCGTCACACCTAACGGTGTGATCTTTGATGACGAAGTCCGACAGGTCACGCTTCCGGGTTCTGAGGGTGAGTTCGGTGTACTGCCAAAGCACGCGACACTCGTCTCTCTGCTCCAGGCAGGCGTGATTGAGATCGTCAAGGCCGACGGATCGAAAGTGGCTGTGGCGATCAACTCCGGTTACGTCAAAGTTGATGAAGAGAAGACTACCTGTATCGTTGACGGTGCGGTTGCACTCTCCGGAGAAGATACGGACCTTGCCAAGGCACTCAGCGAAGCGAAAGAGCTGCTTAAAAAAGCGGAATCTTCGAGCACAGTGATTGCGGCAGCGGTCAGCAAAGTTGAAAACATAGGGAAGTCTCTCTAAGTTGGGCTCACTTCTTCACTACTTCACAGGCAGCAGTGCGATCACGATCTTCGTGCTGCTTGTGCTTTCACTCTATTTTATTGCAACGTTCTGGATCTTTCTTGACCGTTTTTTTCTTTTGAAATCACGTATCTCTGCTGAAGCTCGTTCCCTGAAACAGCTCTACACAGGTCAGTCAAAATCAGTGGCAACTAACTCACTTATTTTCACTTACCTGGCACGTGTGAACAGGCCTAACAAAGCGATCCTCGAAGCGGCGGTTTCCGATGCGATCCGGGTTTCGACCAAGGGGCTGACCTGGCTTTCGATCATCGCTTCAACTTCACCGTTTATTGGACTCTTTGGAACGGTCATTGGCATTCTTGAGACATTCTCCGAACTTGGCGGGCAGTCTTCCGCTTCGCTCAATGTCGTAGCACCGGCAATCTCGGAAGCACTGGTTGCGACAGCAGCAGGTATCTCGGTGGCGATCTTTGCCTATACCTTCCATCTGATATTGAAACGAAAGGCGTATGAGCTCTCCTCACTGCTCAATTCGCAGTCTGAAGTCATTCTCTCCCAGACAGAGGCGTAACATGTTCTCCTGGGATGACAATCCGGATTTGAATATCACGCCGCTGGTGGATGTGATGCTGGTGTTGATGGCCATCCTGATGGTGACCGCACCGACCATTACCTATCAGGAGCAGATCGATCTGCCTGAGGGTTCTAAAACGGTAAAAGTTGTCAAACCAAAAACCCTGACGATCCGTATGGACAAGAACCGTAAGATTTACCTCAACAAAGAGACATACACACTGGCAACCTTCGCAGATGATTTTGTCAATCAATCAGCAAAGCTCGACAAGAACAGTGAGGTCTACATACGTGCGGACGAGCGTTTGCAGTACAAAGATGTAATGTATCTGCTCAAGAGTGTCAAAGCCGCCGGTTTCCAGAAGGTCTCTCTCATTACGCTATGAAAGAGCAGAACCTGAGGATTGTCTGGGGAGTGGTTGCCGTTGCCATCTACCTCTTTGTGATTACGCTGTTATTCTTCTACTTCAATCATCACGAAGCAAAAACGAAAAAACATTATGTAAAAAAAGACGAGCACCGTATTCAGGTGGGTCTGAGCGCACCAAAAAAGAAGGTGCTTCCCACGAAGCATAAAAAGAAAGAGAGCAAAAATAGGCAGGCGCACAAGCCGAAAAAAACGCACAGCAAACCTGCCAAGAAACAGCAGAGCCGGAAAAAGGTGATCAAAGAGAAAGTGGTGAAAAAGAGTGTGAAGCGTAAAGACCTCAACACGACAAAACCCAAAAAGAAGCGGGCAAAAGATCTTTTTGCCTCCATCAAAACGCCTAAAAAGAAACCGGTCATCAAAATTACCGACAAACCGATTGCCAGCAAACCAAAAAAGCAGCTCTTTGAGATGAAAGATGTACCGATGTCCGCTTCGGAGCGTATCAAGAGTTCACTCAAACAGCAGAAGTCGCATGACAGCGGTGTAGAAGACAGTTATCTTGCCAAAGTGCAGGAGATGCTGGAAGCGTGGCCGGCACAGAGTGATTTTGCAGGAGAGAAGGTCAAGGTACATTTGAAAATAGACCCTACCGGACATTTTGAATTCGAGATCAAACGGCGTTCGAACAATCCGGCGTTCAACCAGGCGTTGACGGAGTTCCTTGAGCAGTTGCAGGAGTTTGGGTTTGGGCCGCACAGAGGACCGCGTACCTATCTTTTTGAAGCGGAATTCATAGCCAAAGATTAGTATGGTTAGTCAAAAGCGAAAGGATGGGTGCCTCCGTGTGGAGGCTATTGAAACGGTCTACTCCGCTTCGATGGTTCTGTCGAAGAGTTCCTGAACGGGTCTTTCATTGTCTACATAGTATTTTCTGAATGCTTCGATCTGCTCTTTTGACGCTTCGACAGGTTGCTTGAGCAGATACCACTGTACATTTTCAGTACATGGCGGTGTTGTCAGAGAACCGATGTAGTGGTAGTAGTGCTGTGTATCGTTTGGCAGCAGGTCCTGCGGGTCGATACGGATCTCTTTTCCGATACCGGAGAGCACATTGTCAAGTACAGGGTTGTTCTTGCCCTCTTTGAAGAAGACGGCAACGACGGCAAGCTGCTTGGTCTTCGGATTCTGGTGAACAAGGTGTGCAACCATATCGTAGCGCTTCCCGTTTACCGTGTGCTCGCTTTTTCCGTGGAAGTGGAACTGAATCAGTTTGAACTTTTCACCGTGGAACTCTACGGTACCGCCCTCTTTGGGAGTTACCTTGATAGAGTGTCCGTTGTCGATGACCTTTGCTGTGGTGTGTACATCTTCGCTAAGGTGCAGTTTGTAGACAGGCTTGAGGCTGACAGTCTTTCCAGGTACGATGTTGATGGGTGACTGTGCATGTCCCTTTGCACAGGTTTTGCTGAACTCTCCCCAGTGTGTCGGTCCGTTCTGACCATAGTCCCAGTGTTTTTTACCCTCGTGTTCATTTGCTGTCGCAAAAGTTGCCAGCAGTGAAGCCGCTGTAAGTGCCAGAGTGATTCTTTTCATTCATTCTTCCTTGTAATTGATTTTTTAAACAGAAACTATTATAGGGAAGATAGATTGAAGATGGTGTAATTTTGTTCAAATTCCAAGTTTTGAATGCAAAAAAAAAGAATTTAAATCGTAAAACGGGAAAATTGTTCAATTATTCTAATTGTAAAAATAAATCAATATGCTACATTCCAAAGGGGATAAAGAAGAGATAATGCATAACCTAAAGTTATTTTCAGGATAGCTTTTGTAAAATAAAAAATATATCTGCACAAAGCCAAACTGTCTGCAAGGACAGGACGGAAAGCCATGGGTCTTCTCTCCGAAGATCGCCAGGCTGCTCAGAAAATCATTAGTTACATCACAACTGTTATGTATATTTATTTGAAGGAGGAGTATTGTGAATAAAACATTGGTCGTATTGGCTTTAGGCCTGTTTGAGGCAGGGTTTGTGTATGCAGGAGGTGATATTGCACCTGTGGAGACGACACCAATAGTGGCAGAAGAACCGAGTGCGTTTTATGCAGGAATTGGAGCGGGACGCTTGAGTGTCAAAAATGAGTCGAGCAAAGAGGAGATAGATGCGACAATGGTTGAGCTGTCATTGGGGTATCAGGTCTCTTCATACTTTGCTGTTGAGGGGCGTTACGCTTTTGGTTTCAATACGGAGTATGATCAGGGCAATGTGGTAAATCCGGTACAGGTTTATGACGGCAAGGTATCCCAGTGGGGTATCTATTTCAAACCGCAGTATGCCTTTGGTGATTTCGGCATATACGGCCTGTTGGGTTTCGGCCAAGTACGCTTGAACGACCTTCTGGGTGACAATGCCGTTGAAGAGGGGTTTCGATGGGGACTTGGAGGAAGCTATGCTATGACAGATCACTGGAGTCTGTATGGAGAGTATCTCTGGCTCTATGATGACAAAGGGTTTGACTATGTGGCTAAACAGGCGGATGTAAAAGTGAATGCCTGGAGTTTTGGTGTTCAGTACAGATTTTAGGAGGAGAAAGATATGAAATTAAAAATAAGTAGAACAGTTTCACTGCTTTGCGCAGGCGCTGTGTTGATTGGGGTAAACGGATGTAGTGGCTCTTCAGGGACACAGACGGACTATACATTTGCATCAGAAGCATCAGAACCAGCTTCCCAACAGCAAAGTGCAACGTATCGGGCAGTATTCCCTACAAAACCGGATGCATATGAGGGAGAAACTGGAGATAACAATGCTTCAGTAGCAGGTTCAGTTGAAGTTGGGGCTCCTCTCCAGGCACGCAGTATCTATCCACGAGGTGATTATGACTGGATGAAAGTTGAACTTGAAGCAGGGAAACGATATGAAATATTTTCCTATAACTTGAACGAAGTAGGAGATACCTACCTCTATCTGTATGACGATACAGATCAAAGCCCTGGCAGTGAAATTGCAAGCAATGACGATTACATTGATTATGACAGTTTTATTGATTTTACTGCGGATCGAAATGGAACCTATTATATTAAAGTGCGTTCTTACAGTGTAGAAGAAGCAACCAGCTATCAGTTTGGAATCCGTGAGTATGTCGATAATGATGATGACGGCTATACACCTACGTATGACTGCAATGATAACAATGCCTCCATTTATGTTGATGCGGACGAGATACCCGGCAATGGCATTGATGAAGACTGTGATGGAGTGGATGCACTCGCAAGTGATGTGCCTGACAGGTATGAAGAAGATAACGATATTGCACAGGCCAAACCAGCTCCTGAAACAAGCGGATCTTATGAGGAGGTTGAACACCGTTACGATATTTCTTCGCAGATGCGTACATTACATGAGGCAGGCGACAGTGACTATATGGTCTTTTCATTACAGCCTCAAGAAAAGGCTAGGTACCAAACATGGAGAAATAACATTGGCAGTATGGATTTTGCCCTTTATGATGAAAATGGCACTGACATCTCTGGTACGTTTGATGGAATGAACCATTCAAATATATCTCAAACCTATTATATCTCAGTGAACAGTACGGGTGATACAGGATGGTATGTATTTTCATTGTACCGATATGGTGTAGATATGGATGGAGACGGTTACTTTACCAAGGATTGGGATGGGGACTGCAACGATAACAATGCATCTATTCATCCGTATGCAGATGACAGCGATGATACTGACGGCATAGATATGAACTGTGATGGTGTTGATGGCTACAATAGTGATTATTCGAATTAAGAGCAGGTATAGGGCAGATGGATAGAAAAGCTGTAGTGCCAACCATTGTAGTGCTGGTTGGCATTGCACTTTTGACAGCTATAGTTCTGTCGGATAAAGAAATACACGATAATGAAAAAAACAATTTTGTATTGGAAAAGCACAAAGTTAAAATTGATATTGTGTCTTTGAATAGCTCTGAAACGTCAGTCAATAAAGATATTGATACTACACTGAAAAAAGCCCGTGATGAAAATAGATTCAATATAGAAGAACAAAAGTTACAACGCTCTGAAATCTTGGCCCAAAGAAAGATAGAAAATGAAAGAAGGGAAGCGTACAGACAACAGAGAAGAGAATGGCGAAGGGCACTCAATAAGGCACGACAAAAGGCGAAACTGACAGGAGACTACTCAGAGTATGAAGCTTTGAAAAACAGTGAGCCAACCAAAGACTAAGGAATATAAAACATCGCGCTCATATACCCCACAACAGATTGCTTATCACCGGTTTCAGCAGCACTGGTTCGGTAGTCGAGCAGCTTGCTGTGAAGTTTCAGGGGTTTGGCGGCAAGGACCATCGCTTTGATGCCAAGCTCTCCGCACGCTTCACACCTTTGCAGCCTGTTGTAGTCGAGGTTTTGGACACCAAGCAGGCAGTTTCTGTCGATGGCTTCAGCCTCTTTGAGGGGATGGAAGTGGCTGAGGTCGGAGCTGATGATGACAGCGTTCTCTCTGTCTTGAAGCAGGGCAGTAATGATGTTCATCAGTGTTTCAACGGAAACATTGCCGTAGATGAGCTCGATGACCTTTCGTTTGGGAAAGTAGTGCTGCAAAAAAGGCATCTGCACTTCAGTGGAGTGCTCTTTGGCGTGTGCCTGCGGTATGAAGCCGATGTTGAAGCGTTTGGCCAGAGCAAAGAGGTAGGGGGTGTCTATGGCAAGGTTGCCGCAGGGGGTTTGAAACTGCTCGAAGAAGCTGCCCGATATTCCTTTAAAGTAGACATGGTGGCTTGGTCCTATGACAATGAAGCGTCTGGCTTTGGTGGGAGCAAGAAAGCGGTAGGCGAAGTTTGCGGTGTAGCCGCTGAAAATATAGCCTGCATGCGGAACGATGACAGCATTTGGTACAATTTTTCTGGTTTTGGGTGAAATTTCAAGTGCTTCGAACTTTCGGTTGAATGTCTGAAACATTGCCTTGAGCTTTTGGCACGAAGCCGGGTAAAAGGTGCCTGATACCGCCATTTTTCGAACTGATTCCATTGTAGACGCCTCTTCTTTGGAAAATCTGTTACAATTCTACCACAATTGTATGTTATGATTATAACGTTTCACAGTATGGATTAATGGAGTGTTAATGCCGTACTGATACAATGTAAAAAGTTTTACAAGAACGGTAGTGTATGCTGCTGTAGAAAGGATTTTTTTTGCGTTTTCTCTTACTGTTCCTGCTAACCCTCAATCTTTTTGCTGTCGATGCGACGCTGACCATCGAAAAGGATGTCGAGCAGCGTGCAAAAATCGCCGTAGAAGACGGTTCCTCTCTCCCCAATGAGCGTGCTTTCAACATTTTCCTCTCCGACCTGAAGATTTCGGGCCACTTTTTGGCTGACGATACGCATCGGCAGGGAGATTTTGCTACGACGGTGATAGACCCGGCATTGAAGTCCAAGGAGTATCTCCTGAAGTTTTCGATATCCCAGACACAGGGAACGAAACTTTCTGTCAAACTCTTTAAAACCGCAAACGGTACGATGCTCTTTAAAAAGAGTTACGCTATCGGCTCTTCGGCTAAGATGCCCTTTCTCATCCATAAAGCAGTCTATGACATCAATGCTGCACTCAAGTTTCCCTCTATCGACTGGATAAACCGTTACGTAGTCTTTTCCCGCTATACGACACCAAAGCACAGTGAAATTGTGCTTGCGGATTACACCTTTACGTATCAGAAGACGATCATCAGAGGCGGACTGAACCTCTTTCCCAAGTGGGCTGACAGCAGGCAGCGCAGTTTTTACTACACTTCGTTCAACGGTGTGGTGCCCACACTCTACCGTCTGAATATCTACAGCGGTGCCAAAAGCAGGGTGGCCTCTTCGGAGGGGATGATGGTCTGCTCCGATGTAAGCAGAGACGGCAAAAAAATACTTTTGACAATGGCGCCTCAGGGACAGCCAGACATTTACGAGCTCAATTTGGCAACGGGTGCGAAGACACGTGTGACGCAGTTTAACGGTATCGATGTAGGCGGGAAATACGCTGAAAGCGAGAACAGTGTCGTGTTTGTCTCCAACCGTCTGGGGTATGCCAATATTTTCAAAAAACCTATTCACGGTTCGGCTGTTTCCCAAATAGTGTATCGCGGACGCAACAACAATGCCTGTGATGCCTTTAACAACAAAGTGGTTTACGCAAGCCGCGAAAGCAGCAGTGCCTTTGGCAACAATACGTTCAATATCTACCTGACAGCAACGGATGATACTGCTTCTCGGCCGTTGACGACAACTGGCAGCAATCAGTTTCCGACCTTTTCGTCAGACGGATCGGTGGTGCTCTACCTCAAGCAGCTCGGCGGCAGCACTTCGGCAGGGTATATCAACCTCTATTCAAAACAGAGTCAGCTCTTCCCGGTAAACGGGAATAGAATTCAGGCAATCGACTGGTAAAAGGATGACACAATGAACAAAACACTTTTGACACTCTCAACAATGGCACTTCTACTGCTAAGCGGCTGCGGACAGCCCGCTCCCGGCGGTATCGGCGGCAGCAATATTTCCGATGCCGATACAGTCAGTATCGATGAGGGCCGATACGGGAACAATGGTGCCTATAACAGCAGCAGTGACGGTTTTCAGTCGGTTTACTTCGACTTCGATGACTACACGGTCTCAGGCAGCCAGGAGGGCGCGATCACCAAAGATGCAGCCAATGCGCAGCGTGTAAGCGGCAAGATCAAAGTTGAGGGCAATTGTGATGAATTCGGTACAGACGAGTATAACTACGCATTGGGACTCAAACGTGCCAAAGCGGTTAAGGATTCTCTGGTAATGCAGGGTATTCCTGCTTCGCGTATGGTGCTCGTCAGTTACGGTGAGAGCAACCCTGCCTGTACGGCACAGACAGATGCCTGCTATGCGCAGAACCGAAGGGTAGACCTTCGACTGGTGAAGTAGATGTTCAAGTCGGTTGTATCCATACTGCTAATGACGGGTATAGTGATGCCCCTTTCTGCACGCAGTGACCTTGCGATGCAGAACCGTCATACACTGATGCGTCTGCAGCAGGTAGTGATGGAACAGAACGAGCGCATCGACGGACTCACTTCGCTTATAGAGGGGCTCAATGCCCAAATTGCCCAGCTCAAAGAGGCACAAAAGCATACGAGTGCTTCGACAGAGAATAATGAGACGGTCAAGCTGCTTAAAGAGCTCGGTGCTATGATAGACAAGATCAATGCCACTTATGTCAGCAAGGCGGAACTGAAGCAGATACTGGGTTCGAAGATGCCTGCATCGGGAAAAGAGAGTGTCACAGCTTCTGCAAAACAGCCCTCTTTGAGCCAGACTGCACCGTCAAAGCTCTATAGCGAAGGGGTACGCCTTTTTGTCAAAAAGCGTTATGATGAAGCACAGAAACGTTTTGCTATCACGGCAAAAAAAGGGTACAAGCCTGCTGCTTCCAATTACTACCTTGGTGAGATCGCCTATTACACAAAGCATTATGATGATGCACTCTTCTATTACAAAAAGAGTGCAAGTCTGTATGACCAGGCAAGCTATATGGATGTGCTGTTGCTGCATACGGCAATCGCTTTGGAGAAAACGGGTCAGAAAGAACAGGCGAAGGTATTTTTCCAGAATGTGATAGAGACCTATCCTGACAGCAAGGCAGCCGCCATTGCTAAAAAGAGGATAAAGGCTCTCTAATGTATAGGCTATGGAAATTTCCACTTTGGCTGCTGCTGCCGCTTGCGCTGTTTGCAGATGTGGAGTATGATCCCAATGCGCCGATGGTGCCGCTTAAGCGTGAACTGGTGCCGATCGAAAAAACAGTATTTGAAGTGGTGCATTTAAAGAGCGGAAAGAGCCGCATTGTTGATTTGACAGGGAAAGACTTCATTCTGGTCTCTGTCCGGGAGCCGGGCAGTGACGGACGCTTCTATGCTGTCGACCGGGACGGTACGGTATGGTGGAGCGGGCCGGTCACTTCCGGAGCTCCACAGTTTCGCAGTCCCTCGGGGGTGTTCCATATTATTCAGAAAAAGCGTCACCATATGTCGACGCTTTACCCTGAAGATAACGGGGTGAACAATATGGATTTTATGATGAAATTTACCAAATGGGGGCATGCCCTTCACAAGGGAAGTGTCGACTGGATGTCACATGGGTGCATCCATATCGACCCCAAAGATGTGCCCGTTATCTACCGCTGGTCGCGTCTGGGTATGCCCGTGGTCATCACGCGGCACAGCTACATGCCCTTTGCACGGCCCGATCTGCGCCGTATCTACTCAGGCAAAAAATAGCCCTTATTTTGACAATTCAACCGCTTTTTTGTAGGCGACAGTGACCGTATCCATGCATGCGGCACGTACTTTCTCTTTCTCCAGTGTGGCGATTCCCGCTGCTGTCGTGCCTCCCGGAGACATCACACTCTCTTTAAGCAGCGCGGGGTGTTCGGTCTGTATAAGTTCACCAAAGCCTGCAAAGAGGCCGCGCATGACTGCCATGGCATCATCTCTCTTGAGTCCCTGCTGCACAGCGCCGTCTGCAAGCGCTTCGGCGATGAGTGCAAGGTAGGCAGGGCCCGAGCCTGCCAGGGCAGTGGCGATGTCAAGCTCCTTTTCGCTCTCAAGCCACAAGACACTGCCCGCACCGCGCATCAGCACTTCGGCCTCTTCGCGGTGGTCGGCATCCCCTGTGAGGGTGGTCATGGAAGCACCGACCGATGCGGCAAGGTTTGGCATGGCACGAACAACGGCTTTGGCTTTTAGTTTCTTTTTGAGTCTCTCCACAGGAACGCCGGCAAGTACGGAGAGAAGCAGTTTAGCTTTGCCCTTGAGCTGTTTTGATACTGTGTCAAGATTGCCCGGCTTGACGCAGAGAATGACGGTTTTGTCTGTCATGTCAAACTCGTCGATGAGGTGTTTGTCACACGCTTTGCCAAGCGTCTTTTCGAACGCTTCAAGCTTCTCCATACTGCGACCGACTACTTCGATGTTGTACTTTCCCTTGAGCCCTTCGGCGATACTGCGTGCCATATTTCCGTTTCCGATAAATGTAATGGTCTGCATGTTCCCTCACTTTTGAATGAATTGGGAAGATTATAGCATTATTAGGTTTTATTTGCTAAAATCGGGCAACTTTAATAGAAGGCAGGAGAGTTAATGGAAACGTTTTTGCAGGAAGCCAAAGCATCGAGCAGAGTGCTCTCGACACTGAGCGGGAGTGAGAAGAACCGTATTCTCAAAGGGATGGCACAGAAGCTGCGCGAAGAGTGCGGTACCATTTTGGAAGCCAATGCCGTAGATATGCGCAATGCCGAAGAAAATAATCTTACATCGGCACTCAAGGACAGACTCTTTCTTGATGAGAATCGGGTCGAGGGGATCGCAAAGGCGATCGAGGAGATCGCTGCGCTCAAGGAGCCGGTGGGCCGTGTGCTTGACGGCTGGTATGCAGATGCGGGCTTCAAGATAGAGAAGGTGACCGTACCCATCGGTGTGGTAGGAGTCATTTACGAATCACGTCCCAACGTGACCGCCGATGTAGGTGCACTCTGTTTCAAAAGCGGCAACGTCGCCATCCTCAAAGGGGGCAAGGAGGCAGAGAACTCCAACCGTGCGATTGCCGGTGTGCTTCAGAGTGTGCTTGAAGCAAACGGACTGCCCAAGGCAGCCATCGCCCTCCTGCCTGACAGCAGCCGCGAAGGGGTGGCCAAGCTCATCAAACAGGACAGATATGTCGACCTTATTGTCCCGCGAGGCGGGGAGGCACTCATACGTTATGTAAGTGAGAATGCGACCGTGCCTGTTGTCAAGCACGACAAGGGGCTTTGCCACACCTATGTGGATGAGGATGCAGACTTTGAAAAGGCGCTCAATATCGCTGTGAATGCCAAATGCCGCCGTACGGGCATTTGCGGGGCACTGGAGACACTGCTGGTCGACAGTGTCATTGCCGAAGAGTTCCTGCCGCAGATCAAAGCTGCCTACGATGCACAGGGTACGGAGATACGCGGCTGTGAACGTACACGACAGATCATAGAGGCCAACGCTGCGACAGAAGAGGATTATGCAACGGAGTATCTTGAGAACATTCTTACCATCCGTGTAGTAGACGGTGTCGAAGCGGCCATCGCACACATCGAAATCTACGGCTCACAGCACTCCGAAGCGATCATTACCGAGAACTATACCACTGCAGAGACTTTCCTTAATGAGGTTGATGCCGCCTGTGTCTACCTCAACGCATCCACGCAGTTTACCGACGGCGGAGAGTTCGGTTTTGGTGCGGAAGTGGGTATCAGTACCAACAAGCTGCATGCCAGAGGCCCTATGGGCGTAAGCGAACTGACGACCTACAAATACAAAATTTACGGTCATGGTGAAACACGGGCGTAGTTAAGCATCGGTAAAGTTTGCTTGGATAGAATAGCACCAAATTTAACATTAGGAACATTTTATGGCAGTTAAAGCTGAAAACAGTGTAGTAGGAATCGAGTACGAAGTAAAAGAAGCGGGAAGCAACGAGATCGTAGACAGCAACAAGGGTGCACAGCCGCTCGAGTTCGTGACAGGAAAAGGTCAGATCATCCCGGGTCTTGAGAAAGCACTTGAAGGTATGAACGAAGGCGAAAGCGCAGACATTCTCGTCAAAGCGCAAGATGCATACGGTGAAGTGAACCCTGAAGCGGTACAGACACTTCCTATCGAGCAGTTCGAGGGTGTAGACCTTAAAGAGGGTATGACACTCTACGGACAGGGTGAAGATGGACAGACAGTACAGGTTACTGTCAAGTCGTTCAACGATAAAGAGGTTACTATCGACTTTAACCATCCGCTTGCAGGCAAAGATCTGATGTTCTCAGTCAAAGTCCTCTCTGAAAGAGACGCGACAGACGAAGAGGCTGCAACCGGTCAGGTTGGCGGTGCTCACTGTGAAGACGGCTCTTGCGGCTGCGGACACTAAGCCTTTTGGTGCCTCACTTGTAGAGGTACCTTTTTTACTCTCTCCCTCCTTTTTCTCTCTTTTTTCTTAAACGTTACTGTTATCATTTTTGTGTTACCATATTCGGGTATAAGTAAAGGGATACTACAATGAAAAAAATCGAGAAGTTTTTTGATATCAGTATGGTACTGATGCCCATCTACTCCGCCCTTGAGAACATTCGCGAAGAGGAGGAGATAGAGCTTGTTTTCGATATCGAGGCGACGATTCCCAAAGAGCTTCGGGGCGATGTCGAGTCGGTTACCCATATGCTTACACAGCTTCTCGTGTTTATTTTTCAAAATACTCCCAGACGCGAAGTGATACTCAAGCTTCGCGCTCCCAAAGACTTTCTTTACGAAGAGTCCATCACCTTTTCTGTAGAAGATACCGGCATCAATTACCAAAAGGCACACAGCTTTTTTGATGCGAGACTAAAACCGGTACTTGAACGCCTCGACGGAACAGCATCGTACGATGAGGAGACCCAGACCATTTCTGTGGCTATCCCTTTCAAACTGAACGACCTTGGGAATCGCCGCTATTACCGTCTTCCCGATATCAGCATGCTTGGGAAAAAAGTACTGCTTATCTGTAAAAGCCGCGCCGTTTCCGAAAGTCTTAAGAAGATGTTCAGCTACTTTCTTTATGAGGTGGATGTGGGAGCAGAGGAGTATAAAAAGCGTGGAAGCAATCTTGCCCATTACGATATTTTCGTACTCGAAAAATCACTGGTAACTGAGGGGATCACCTCGCTTGTACAGAAGGTTCAGGAGAAGTACCCGCTTAAGTTTGTCATTCTGCAGGATGCCAAAGATGTGGAACTTATTACAGCACCTTATGTCTCTGCCTATCTGATCAAGCCGGTGATGCAGGAGAGTGTGTTTGAATTGATCATTTCGCTCTTTGAGGGGGATGTGCAAGAGAGGAAAATCCGAAAAGAGGCGGGTAAACCGATCATCAATATGGAACGCTATATTATGGATGCCTTCAAGAAGAGTGAAGAGGCGTATGTGGAGATGGAGAAGATCAAAGAGCAGATGACTTCTCTACAGAACCGTTCCATACTTAAAGAGGAAGATAAAAAAGCTAACGAGGACGAACTGCAAGTTCTCAATGTAAAGTCAGGTATGGAAAAGACCAAAAAACTGGGTTTGAACTATACGGAAGAACTCAAGGGGTTTTTGGAGAAGTTTGACAAATCCGATATCTATCTTCGAGATATTGCCAAAAGCAGGGCAGTATGGCAGATCAAAGAGTTCGCGATCGACCTTGAAAAACGTGCCGGTCAAATTGGTGCGGAGCGTGTGGCACACCTCGCTGAAAAGATCAGTCTGATGTTTGTGTATGACAACCTGGATATGCTCGATGTCTACAGCCGTAAATACCACATTGAACTTGAGAAGCTGTTGCGGGAAATCAGAAATTTTTTAAAACGGCATTAAATAGTGCATTTTGACATTTCTCAAGTCAAAATGCTTTTTTAAAGCTATACTTCCTTTATGCAGAACTATACCGACTCCCAACTCTACTCTTTTGCTGTTTTACTGCTTTTTTGCATACTCTTTCTCTGGAAAGTGTGGCACTTTTTCTCTCTCTCCTCTTCTCGACGATATTTGAGACGGCATGCCTCTCTCAAGCGTCTCAAGAAGCTGAGCTGGAGTGAGTTTGAGCACCTTTGCCGCATCTTTTTTGAAGAGGAGGGGTGGCAGGTGCGTGAAAATGAGAAAAAAGGGGCTGACGGCGGTGTGGACTTATGGATAAAAAAGCGCCGCAGTGTCGGTATTGTCCAGTGTAAGAAGTATGAGGATGCACGGGTGACCATTAAAGTCATCCGTGAAATGTACGGTTTGATGTATGAGTATGATGCAGACAGAATATTCGTTGTAACGACCAGTGAATTTACAAAAGAGTGCTACCGTTTTGCAGAAGAGAAGCCTATAGAACTCATTAACGGTGAGAAGCTTGTGGCACGTATGCGTCAGCTCTCTTCATAAGGTTCGAAATCCTCTTTTGAAACACCACATTCCGGACAGACCCAGTCATCAGGGATCGCCTCAAAAGGGGTCCCCGGTACGATGCCTCCGTCCGGATCCCCCACTTCAGGATCGTAAATGTAACCGCAAGCGGTACAGATATATTTTTGTGCCATAACATGCTCCTTTTTGTAAGTATATATTCTGTTTGTGTAATCTTTATGGAATATTTTTTAAAAAATAAAAATATAATGGAGTTTAAATCTCATATTCTATACAATAATGAAAAAAGAATAAAAGGGTGGTTGTGAAAATGGAAAAGGAGATTGTTTTCAACATTAATCATCTGGTCCGTGGGCTCTATGATGCTTTGAGCGAATGTTGCAATGAAGATGCACGCCCCCGCGTTTCATTTCTCTTCTCAAAAACACTTCCATGTGAATTGAAAGGAGATGAAGATGCGTTGATGCAGCTCTTTTACGGCACCCTCTATGAGTGTATCAAACACGACTGTATGACCAACCTTATGGTCGAACTTGACGCCCCCGAAGATTTCCTCTACAAAGAGAAGGTGGCATTCAAAATTCTCAATGTCCCATTCCGCAAAAAAGAGGTCTATAATGTGCTCAAAGAGCGTTTTGCAAGAGAACTTGAAGCTTTGGATGCGGAGCTGGTCTGCAATGAAAAGGAGGGCAGTCTGGAGATTTATGTACCTCTCTCTACTGCCGAGCTTGGTGAGAGGCGTCACTACCGTCTTCCCTCCTCTTTGATGCTCAACAAAAGGATTTTGCTCGTTTTGGAGGAGAACAACGATGCGATGGCACTGACAAAGATGTTCCGCTATTTTCCGATGGATATCAGCCTTTCGATGAAACGTCTCAATCTTCAGAAATACGATGTAGCAGACTTTGATTTGGTACTTGTTGACCGCAACCTTGCAGAAGGTGATACAGCAGGGCCGCTGATAAAGGCACATAAAACAGCCGGTACAGCTATTGCATACTATGGTGAGTGCAATGAAACAGAACCGTCGGAGGAGAGTACTTCGTTTTGCCTGCCGAAGCCGGCAACCCAGGAGGATGTCTATACCCTGCTGGTAGATGTTTTCTGGAAGAGTAAGCCAAAGCAGTAACTGTGCCTCAATGAAAAAATGGTAAAATACGGCACATCAACGAACAAAGGACATCTATGTCAGTAAAATGTGCATTTTTATTCCCCGGTCAGGGTTCTCAGGCAGTAGGCATGGGAGAAGATTTTTTCAATAATTCCGACGTGGCAAAAGAGATGATCGAAGCTGCAAGCGAGCGGACAGGTATTGATTTTAAGGAGCTTCTCTTTACAGAGAATGATATGCTTGAAAAGACAGAATTCACGCAGCCGGCCATTCTTCTTGTCTCGGCGATTGCACATAGGCTTTTTGAGAATGAAATGCCCATCAAGCCGGTTTATGCGCTGGGGCACTCACTTGGAGAATTTTCAGCACTCACTGCAGTAGGAGCACTCGATGCCATCGATGCGGTTGAACTGGTGAACCTGCGCGGTAAGCTGATGGCTGAAGCGTGTGAAGGACAGGATGTGGGTATGCTGGTCTCTTTGGGACTGGATGATGAAACCGTTGAAAAGCTGTGTGAAGAGCAGAGAGAGCAGGGCAAGAAAGTTTGGCCGGTTAACTACAATGCGCAGGGACAGATTGTTATTGCGGGTATCAAGAGTGACCTGCAGGAACTTGAGCCGATTCTGAAAGAGAACAAGGCAAGACGTGCGATGCTGCTCAATATGTCAGTCGCTTCCCACTGTCCTCTGTTGGAATCTGCGACAGCACCGCTTGAGGAAAAGCTTGAAGAGGTGCTGCGTGACGAATTTACCGCACCGGTGGTCTCCAACGTGACTGCTGAAAAGTACAGCACCAAAGCCGAGGCACTTAAACTGTTGCCAAAACAGCTTGTCTCTCCGGTGCTTTACAAGCAGTCCATCGCCAAATTCGACGATGAGGTCGACTGCTATGTGGAATTCGGTCACGGCGGGGTACTCAAGGGGCTCAACCGAAAAGCGACGAAGAAGCCGCATTTCGTGGTTTCTGACATGCAGTCTCTGGCAGATGCCATTGAAGCGGTCAGTAAGCTTGGATAAGTGATGAGAATAGCTATTATGGGCGCAATGCCCGAAGAGATAGAACCGCTTGTCGATAAACTCGACAATGTCTCCATGACGGTCTATGCTGCCAACAAATACTACGAAGGCACCTACAAAGGCCAGGATGTCGTTGTTGCCTATTCGAAAATAGGAAAGGTGTTCGCGACACTGACAGCGACGATTCTGCTTGAGAAGTTCGGCTGTGACATGCTGCTCTTCTCCGGTGTGGCCGGGGCGATTTCGGATGATCTGAAAATCGGTGATCTTGTCATTGCCGACGGACTCTGTCAGCACGACCTTGATATTACTGCATTCGGTCACCCTTACGGCTTTGTTCCCGAAGGAGAAGTATGTATTCCTACCGACCCGAAGCTTCGAAGCATAGCCAAAGCGGTGGCAGCAAAAAAGGGCTTGACACTCAAAGAGGGGGTCATCGCCACGGGTGACCAGTTCATCGCTGATGTGGAGCGCAAGAACTGGATAGGCAAGACCTTCGATGCACATGCGCTTGAGATGGAAGGTGCGGCGGTGGCCGTGGTCTGCAACGCGCTCAACACACCGTTTTTCATTCTGCGCGCCATCTCCGATGCAGCTGATATGGATGCGAGTTTCAATTTCGACGAATTTCTGGAAAGTTCAGCGAAGATCTCCGCGGACTTCATTCTTTCAATGGTTGAGCATATTCAGGAAGATTGACACCTTTAACGGTGCGTGAATACGCACCCTACGGGTTTTGATAATTAGTTATACATATTTGTAGGGTGCGTATCCACGCACCTAAAAAGAGAGTATTTTGGAAAAAAGAAGAATAGACCAGAGCAAATCCATTCCCATGAGCCGCAAACTCCTCAAAGTCATCGGCAAGACCAATGTCGACTTCAGGCTCATCGGTGAAGGCGACAAGGTACTTGTGGGACTTAGCGGCGGTAAAGATTCGCTCGCACTGGTACATGCACTAAAACACATCCAGAAACATGCCCCGTTCAACTTTGAGTTCGAAGCCTGTACGGTCAAGTATGGCATGCCGGACGAGCGCTACGACTATCTTGTGGCACACTGCAAAGAGTACGGCATCAAACACACGGTGTATGACACCAACATTTACGCCATCTCTAACGACACTATCCGCGAAAACTCCTCTTTCTGCTCCTACTTTTCACGTATGCGGAGGGGTGCGCTCTATTCGTTCGCGCAGGAGGGCGGCTTTACCAAAGTAGCCCTTGGACACCACTTCGACGATATGGTCGAGAGCTTCTTTATGAACATGTTCTACAACGGTTCCCTGCGTACGCTGGCACCCATCTACAAAACCGAAAAGGGCTTTCATCTGATCCGTCCACTCATCCAGGTGCGTGAACGCCAGCTAAGAGACTTCGCGACACAGAACAACCTACAGGTCATCGGTGACGAAGCCTGCCCCGCTATGCTCAAAAATGTCAAAATGCCCCACGCCAGAGCATCGACAAAAGCGTGGCTTGAGGGGATGGAGAAAGAGAATAGGGAACTCTTCAAAATGCTCAAAGCCTCTTTTAAACATATCCACGACGATACCTTTCTTGATCCCAAGCGCTGGGACAGGGATGATATAGAGATTTAAAACTTGACAACTTGACAACTTTCTTCTATAATGAAGAAAAAAGGAGTTGTGATGCAGACATTGAGTGTTGCCGAGTTTAAGGCAAATCTTTCCTCCATACTTCAGCAGATGCAGGATGACGGAGAAGAGATCGTCATAGCGTATGGCAGAGGGCATAAAAAGGTTGCAAAGCTGGTGCCTTACGTAGAGGATAGCGGTCATAGGATATTTGGGCAATACAAGGGAATGGTTGAGATACCCAAAAATTTTGATGAAGAAGATGAAGCGATCAATGCAATGTTTTACGGGAATGATTGATGGAGATTTTGATAGATACCCATATCTTCCTCTGGTTAGCTACCTCTCCTGAAAAGCTTTCCAAAAAACATTTGGCACTTTTGCAGGCACGGAAGAACAAGCTCCACTTGAGTGCGATGAGTATTGCCGAGTTGATGATCAAGCAGTCTATCGGGCAGATTGAGATTCAGTTTGACATTCTCAAAGCATGTGAAGCGATGGAGATAAATCTGTTGGATTTTGATGCGGCAAGTGCTATGAAACTCGGTACGCTTCCTATGCATCACAAAGACCCTTTTGATCGGATGTTGATCGCGCAGGCGATAGCACACGGCATGACTTTTTGTACGGTCGATCGGAAGATGGAGCTTTATATAGATGAGGGATTGGAACTGCTCTCATGAAAAAATTGAAAACAGTCTATTGAAAAATCCGTTATAATACAAAAATATATTATTAAGGCAAAAGAACGACGATGACCCAGCAAGAACTTATTGAAAAACTGCAACTATTGAAGCCTGTCTTGAAAGAAGAGGGGATTACTTTGCTTGGGATTTTCGGTAGTTATGCCCGAAATGAACAGACACCGCAGAGTGATGTGGATATTTTGTATGACATCGATGATCCAAAGGCATTTGCCAAACGGTTTGGCGGTTTTGGTGCGTTTACACGACTGGAAGAGTTGAAAGAATACATTGCAAAACATTTAAATGCAGAAGTGGATTTTGTTGCAAAAAAAGGTTTGAACAGTGTCAGCAAAAAGTACGTAGAAAAGGATCTATTGAATGTCTAACGACGCAGTTGAAGCAAAGGTAGAATATATCCAAAAAATGCTGTCAAACATTGATACTGTTTTGCAACGGCATGGGGGCATTCAAAATGCTTTGGCAGATGAAGCCGAAGCAAGGGCGGCGATTATGCTTTCACTTATGCAGATTGGAGAGACACTTAATAAGATTGAAGATGAGGTTCTTGAACTGTATGATTTAAAAGTAGATGCAAAAGGTGCCTACAGTGTGCGCAATTTTATCGCACATGACTATGAGGGTGTTGATTTGGAACTGATTGCTGAAATTATAGAAGATAATCTTCCAGAATTGGCAAAAAAACTTGAAAAACTAAAGGCATCCTTTGAATCATACAGATAGTTTTCAGTCAGAGGGAAGCGGCCGTCTCGACAAGATCCTCTCCCAAACCCTTGAGGTAAGCCGTAATCAGGTAGAAAAACTCATTAAAGACGGATTGGTGTCGGTAAACGGTAAAGTGGTGAGCAAACCAAGCTTCAAAGTAGCAGAGGGTGATGAAGTTGCCTATGTGTTCAAAGAGGCTGAGAAGAGAAAACCGATTGAGGTGGACTTTGATGTAGAGGTGCTCTATGAGGATGAGCATCTGCTAGTGGTGAACAAGCCAAGTGGTCTGGTGGTACATCCAGCACCCTCTGTCAAAGAGGCGACGCTGGTGGACTGGCTGGTGCACAAGGGCATTTCACTCTCTACGATAAGCGGTGAGGAGCGGCACGGCATCGTCCACCGCATCGACAAGGAGACCACCGGGGCACTGGTGGTTGCCAAGACAAATGAAGCACACGAAAAGCTCAGTGCCCAGCTGCAGGACAAGAGTATGGGGCGCTACTATCTGGCACTCATCGACTATCCGCTGAAGGATGACTGCATTGTCGACAAACCCATAGGGCGCAACCCAAACAACCGTCTGAAAATGGATGTCGTACCGCATGGCAAGGAAGCGAAAACCGCCTTTAGGAAACTGCTCACCTCGCCGCACGATACGGAGCTTATTGCCGCAAAACTCTTTACCGGACGTACCCACCAGATACGTGTGCATCTGGGTACGCTCGGGCGGCACATACTGGGAGATGATTTATACGGCTTTAAGAGCAAAAGAGATAAAATTCCCCGCGTATATCTGCACGCCTATCTGCTCTATCTAATCCATCCCGTAACGGGAGAGAAGATGGAGTTTACCGCTCCGCTTTTTGATGATATGAAGCACTATCTGACAAAGTATTTCGCCCCTGAATCGGTCGGGAAAGCATTCGATACGACGCTTCTCAAGGAGCGGTTTGAAGTGTAGGCGCTGCAAGACCAAAGTTGCAGGAAAGTACCATGCCCCACATTAAAGTCAAACCGTTCGATACGGCCGTTGTCGATGCCGCCATTCCCCAAAGCGACATACTCACTTTTCGTGCCAAAGCGCTCAACCGCGGTGACGAACTTTGGGGTGTTTTGCTGGAGGGTGAGGAGTTTCTGCTGCAGGTGAAGTACTACGACGATGAGGTGCTCATCAAGTACGACAAGGTCACCCGTCCGCTGAAGGTCAATCTGCTCAAAGAGGCGCTTGCCAGAGTGGCGGAGGAACTGGAACTCGAGATTCTCTCTTCCAATATCGCGCAGCACAAAGAGGTGCGCTATGCCTCGGCCTATGAAAAGAAGATCGAAGATTTCTACGATATTGATTTTCCAAGGGAGAAGGTCAGCGTTGAAGTGGGGTTCGGTTCGGGAAGACACCTGCTCTATCAGGCGAAAAAACACCCCGATACGCTCTTCATAGGACTTGAGATACATACCCCCTCGGCACAGCAGGTGCTCAAGCAGATAGAGCTGCAGGAGCTTGAGAATATCTGGGTGGTAAACTACGATGCGAGACTCTTTTTGGAGATGCTGCCCTCCAATTTGCTTGAGAAGATCTTTGTCCATTTTCCCGTTCCCTGGGACAAGAAGCCCCACCGCCGTGTCATCAGCCCGATGTTCCTTGACGAATCGCTGCGAGTACTGAAAAAGGGCGGAAGACTTGAGCTTCGTACCGACAGCGACAACTACTTCTGGTATGCGCTGGAGACCTTCTTCGCGGTACCCAAAATCGAAGTGGAGGTACGCAAGAACGAAGCGCTGGAGGTGACCAGCAAATACGAAGCGCGCTGGCTGCGTATGGAGAAGGATATCTACGACGTCTATGTCACCTGCAAAGAGGACTCGCCTGCAAGAGAAGCCTTGGGTGACTTTAACTTTAATATTGTAAAATATAGAAATGGCTTGGAGCAGAACCTGCCGCAAAAAGCACTGGTGGAAGAGGACTATTTCGTACATATCGAACGGCTCTACAAAACGGATGCGAATCAGCTTCTGGTAAAGTGTTCGTTCGGCAGCTTCGACAGACCCGAACACAAATTCATCTTTCTTGACGAGGGCGGGTGCCGATACTTCGCATCACCGCCTGTGAAGACCAGTGTCAATTTCAAAGCTCACCAAAAACTAACGGAGTTACTCAGCGATGTCGAACGTAATTAGCGCAAAGAATCTGACGTTGGCGTATGACAACGGCAGAAAAGAGATCATCAAAAATGCCAGCTTCAACATCAAAAAGGGTGATTTCGTCTTCATTACCGGCCCCAGCGGTTCGGGGAAGTCTACCCTCCTGAAGTCTCTCTACGGCCAGCTCAAACCCAAAGAGGGCAACCTTGTCGTAGGGGGCAGAGACCTTGCAAACATAGGCTCCCGTCAGCTGCAGGAGCTGCGTACCCATATGGGCATTATATTTCAGGATTATAAACTTATCAACGAGTGGACGGTTGCCAAAAACGTGGTGCTGCCGCTGATGATCGCAGGCTATTCGCTCGATGTGCAGGAGACCCAGGCACACCGCCTGCTCAAACACGTCAAGCTCTCCGAACACGCCGACAAATACCCGCTTGAGCTTAGCGGCGGGGAGCAGCAGCGTGTGGGTGTGGCACGCGCTCTGGCAAAGAACCCTGTGGTGATCCTTGCCGACGAGCCTACCGGTAACCTCGATGACTACTCCTCCAACGTCATCTGGGACCTGATGGAAAATGCCTGCCAGCAGCTGGAGACGACGGTGCTTGTCGTAACGCACAAGATCCCTACGATCTTCTCACTGCCGTACCGGCACTTCATCATTGAAAGCAAGGGTGTTTATGAAGTTCATTAAAAACCATCTGATGTTTATTCTGCCGCTGATGGCGATTCTGCTCGGTATCGAGTTTTACCTTGTCTTCGACCGTACGACGGACAGTTACGAAAAGGGCCTCAAAGAGGGGTATACGATGCTGGTGGTAACTAAAAAGCCTGTGACACTGCAAAAGCTCAAGCAGCTCAACCCTCACATTGCTACGCTTGAAGCGATCAAGCGTGACCAGATCGTCTCGGAAGTGGCCAAAGGGGTCAGTAAGGAGAGCCGCAAAGAGATACTTGCCGCACTGCCGTACTTCTACAATGTAGGGCTTGACAGTTATCTTGGTACCGCAGCCCTTGAGAAGATCAAAAAAGACCTTGAAAAAGACGCTACTATCAAGCGTGTGGAGACATTTGGCAGCAGCTACTCCTCTGCCTACCGTCTCTTTGCGTTCATCAAGTTCCTGCTCAAAGTCTTTATAGGGTTTATGGGAATCGTCAGCCTCTTTCTCATTATCAAGCAGATGGAGATATGGAAGTATGCCCACCGTGAGCGGATGCAGGTGATGGAGATCTTCGGTGCGCCGTTGATGCTGCGTGCGGGTGTGCTCTTCAAAGTGGCGATTTTTGATGCATTTATTGCGACACTGCTGACGAGTGCCGTGTTCCTCTATGTTAAATTTGTCTGGGCGGCACAAAGCGGCATCGACCTGATGATGCAGAAGCAGGATGAGCTCTTCAAAATGACCGATATGGCTATTTTGCTGGGGGTCGCACTGCTGCTGGTGATTATGGCGGTCTATACGGTGGTATTCAGCAGCAAAGGGGTGCAGGAGTGAAACGCTTCACGCTGCTTCTTCTCTTGATGGCCACATTTCTCTATGCAGAGACATCGACGACCAAAAAGATCAAAACCTCCAAGAGCCATTTGAGCAAGACCGAAAGAGAGAAGAAGCAGGCAAGCCGCAAACTGGACAAGATCGCCAGGGACATCAAAAAGACCGAAAAAGAGATCGCCGTTCTGGACAAGAAGATCGATGCGCTCAGGCGTGACCAGAACGAGACGGAGGCGGCGTACATACGTCTGAAAAAGGCGCTTAAAGATTCCGAGAGTGAGCTGGCGAAGACAAGCAGAGAGCTTGAGCGGAAGCGTAAAGCGTTCATTTCGCTGCTCTCCGAGCGTTTTTCGGTCAACTTCGCGATGCAAAAAGCGCACGAGCCGACCAAAAAGGCGATCATTGACCAGGAAGTCTACAAAGCCTACAAGAAGATCAATACCAAAATGCTTGCAAAACTCAAACAGGATATTGTGACGCTTAAAAAGAAGAAAGCCAATACGAAATACCGCCGAAACCATACGAAGAACCAGCTTGCGCGCATTATCAAAAAGCGTGAATCCTACGCCAGACAGAAAAAGGCCAAAGAGAAGCTGCTCAAACGGCTGGCGGCCGATGAGGAGAAGTATACCGCGCAGCTTCAGAAGATTGTCGACAGGCAGAACGCCCTGCGTGCGACACTGGCGAAGCTGAACATCCTGCACAAGCAGGAGGTTGAAGAGGCGCGAAAACGTGCAGCGGCACGCAAGGCTGCGCTGCAGCGCGAGAAGGAGCGCAAACGCAAACTCAGACTTGCAAAGGCGCGTGCCAAGGAGAAGGAGCGCAAGGCGAAAGAGGCGCTGCAGCGTGCCAAGACCGAAGAGGCGCGTAAAAAAGCGAGACTGGCGGCAAAAGAGGCAGCTGCAGAGAAAAAACGTATTGCCAAAGAGAGCCAGAAGGTACGCAACATCAACTCCTCCTACAAAAAAGAGGCGGTCTACAAGTACCGCGGCGGCAAGACCATCTCACCCATTGCCGGCGCACGCGTCATCAAAAAGTTCGGAACCTATGTCGATCCGATCTACAAGATCAAGATCTTCAACGAGTCGATTACGCTACAGGCGCCGCAACCCAATGCCAATGTGAAAAATGTCCTTAACGGCAAGGTGGTCTTTGCCGGCAAGTCAAGCATGCTTGGTAAGGTCGTCGTGGTCGCACACAGCGGGAAAATGCACACGGTCTATGCAGGACTCTCCAAGATAGCCCCGACGATCAGAGTGGGCAAAAAGGTCAAGCGCGGCTATGTTATTGGCCGGGTCAAAAGCAAGCTGGTCTTTCAGGCGACAAAAAACTCCAAGCATATTAACCCGCTCAAGCTGATTCGCCTTTAACCCCCCTCTAACCCGCAATTGGGTATAATCGCGAAATTCTATAGGAGCGTGTCAGGTGACAAAAAGAGTATTGGTAAAATTCTCCGGTGAGGCGCTTGCCGGCAAAGAGGGCTACGGGATCGATACGAAGATCCTCAACTACATTGCAGGCGAAATCAAAGAGCTGGTCGACAACGGTGTCGAAGTGGCGGTCGTCGTCGGCGGCGGGAACATCATTCGAGGTGTCACGGCTGCGGCGGACGGTATCATCAAAAGAACTTCCGGTGACTACATGGGGATGCTCGCAACGGTCATCAACGGTGTGGCCATTCAGGAAGCTTTGGAACATGCAGGGCTTGAAGCGCGTCTTCAGTCTGCCATCGATATGCACGAGATCGGTGAAGCGTTCATCGTCAGACGTGCAAGAAGACATCTTGAAAAGGGGCGTGTCGTTGTCTTCGCGGGCGGAACGGGCAACCCCTACTTTACGACAGATACGGCCGCGACGCTGAGAGCTTCGGAGATCGAAGCGGAACTGCTTATCAAGGCGACCAAGGTCGACGGTGTCTACGACAAGGACCCCAAGAAGTTTGACGATGCCGTCAAGCTTCCGACACTCAGCTACGACCAGGCGCTCAACGACCACATCAAGGTGATGGACGATACCTCCATCGCGCTGGCCAAAGAGAACGGCCTGCCGATTGTGGTCTGCAACATGTTCGAGAAGGGCAATCTGCTTGCCATTGTCAAGGGAAATATGGACCTCTGCTCCATTGTCAAGTAAAACAGAGAAACAATTTTAGTACAAAAGAAGGATAACAGATGATTAGAACAGAACAACTGACTGCCAAAGCGCTAGAGAGAGTCGACTACGACAAGTACCTGCTGGCAAAAGCGGTAGGCAAGCGTGCCGAAGAGATCGCCAACGGTGCCGCACCGCTGGTCGATGCAGACCCCAAGACAGTTAAGCACACGGACATTGCTCTGCTTGAGATCGCAGAGGGCAAACTGCACGTTTCACTCGAGGGATAACCCTCTTGGATGCCTTTCTCGACAGAGTCAAAGCGATTCATTCGATCGAGGAGGCGACATCCCTCCTTTGGGAAACACTTCCCGAACACTCCGAACAGACTACCAAAGCACTCGATTTAGCGCTGACCGCACACGACGGACAGTTTCGCAAAAGCGGAGAGCCCTACATTGTCCACCCCATTCTGGTAGCTGCCATCACGGCGACTATTTCAGGAGACGAGACGATGGTGCAGGCAGCCCTGCTGCACGATGTGGTGGAGGATACCACATTCGATCTTGAGGATATCCGCAAAGGATTTGGCGACGATGTGGCGCATATGGTCGAAGGGTTGACCAAAATCGTCGAGATACGTGACGAGGAGCTTGTCCCGTCGGGATCGGACGACCGTCTTATCTCTTCGGCGCTGACATTCAGAAAGATGCTGATCGCTTCCATCAAGGACATTCGCGTACTGGTCATCAAGCTCTGTGACCGCCTGCACAATATGCTTACCCTCGATGCCCTGCCGCCGCACAAGCAGAAGCGTATCGCAGAAGAGACGCTGGTGGTATATGCACCGATCGCGCACCGCCTGGGTATTTCACGTCTGAAGAACCATCTTGAAGACCTTAGTTTTTACTACATCTACCCCGAAGATTACGCAAAAATCGACGCATACATCAAGGCAAATGCCCAGAACCTGCAGTTCAAACTCAACGCATTCATCCAGAAGGTGCGCAAGATTATGGAGCAGAACGGTTTTGAAAGCAGTGCCTTTGAGATTATCGGGCGTGTGAAGCACTACTATTCGATCTACCTCAAGATGCACCGCAAAGGAGTGAGTATCGAAGAGGTACTTGACCTGCTGGCCATACGCATTATTGTCAACCAGCCGCTGGAGTGCTACAACGTGCTGGGGCTGATGCACCTGAACTTCACACCGCTGATTTCCCGCTTCAAAGACTACATCGCCGTACCAAAAGAGAACGGATACAAGACGATCCACACGACACTCTTCAACGAAGAGGGGATTGTGGAGGCGCAGATACGTACGCGTGAGATGCACCGTCTCGCCGAATACGGGGTTGCGGCGCACTGGAAGTACAAAGAGGGTAGCAACAGTGTCAACCTGCAGTGGCTCGAGAGCCTCTCGTACCAGAACGAATCGGTCGAAGAGTTTTACGAGCTTGCAAAGAGCGACCTCTTCAGTGAAGACATTACTGTATTCTCACCAAAGGGCGACTACTTTACACTGCCCAAAGGCTCTGTGGCGCTTGACTTTGCCTACGCGATTCATTCGGAAGTGGGTTCACATGCTGTAGGTGCGCTTGTCAACAAGCAGAAAGCCTCTCTGCTGACGGTGCTCAAAAACGGTGACATTGTCCGTATTCTAAAAGATGAGAAGCCGCATCTGCACTGCTCATGGCAGGATGCGGTCAAAACCTCCAAGGCCAAAGAGGGGATCCGCAGCCAGTGCCGTGCACGTCTGAAAGAGACCGATACCTTCTCGGCCTACAACATCCTTGCTACACTCTTCAACCAGAGCAAAGAGGGGATTATGCAGCGCATCGAAGCATTGGGGATGGCTGAGACAATCTACAAGCTGCCGACACAGCTTGACTTCTTCAAAGAGGTCATCCATAAACTGGCCACCTATATGGGGGCAAAAGAGGTGCGCTTCTGGGAGCTGCTCAAAAAGGGTTACAAGAAGCCGCAGGTGAAGGAAATAGAGCATTTCCGCTTCTTTACCAACAAGCCGCTGGACGGGGTGGAGTTCGATTACTGCTGTCACCCCAAAGTTGGGGACCAGATTGTAGCGTTTTATAAGGACAGTAAGGCTATTATACACCATAAATTGTGCAAGAAAGCCTATGCGAAAATCGTACACGGAGAACCGATGCTTTTCGTGGAGTGGCGAAGCACCAAACTGTCACGCTACAGGCTCATTATCAGTCTGCAGAACCAGAAAGGCATACTCGCGCAGCTGCTGGCACAGCTCTCTGCTCTGGACATGAACGTCATCAGCATCGAATTGGGTATTCACAGCTCGGAGAGTGCGGAGTATTGCCAGATCGAAGTGGAGAGTCCCGAGAGCCGCAAGCAGGTGCTCGAAGAGAAGATTGCACAGAAGTTCAAGCTGATCGAGATGATCAGTCTGGATGATGCATACAACAAGTAAGAAGGAAACGAAAGAAAATGTCAGTCAATCAAGCGTTGGAAGAGATCCGCAGGGGAACTGCCGAAATTATCGATATGGAGCGTATCGAAACACTGGTGAAGCGCTATTACGAAACCGGTGAGACCTACACTGTCAAAGCGGGGTTTGACCCGACCGGAGCGGACCTGCACCTTGGACACACCGTGCTGCTGCAGAAGCTGCGTGCATTCCAGAATCACGGCGGCAGGGTACAACTGCTCATCGGTGACTTTACCGCGACCATCGGCGACCCTACAGGCAAGAGCGAGACGCGCAAGGTACTTGACAGAGAGACAATTCTTGAAAATGCCAAAACGTATACCGATCAGGTATTCAACATCCTCGACGAGAAGAAAACCGATGTGGTCTTCAACTCCACCTGGCTCGAAGCGCTTGGTGCGGCAGGTATGGTGGCGTTGACAACCACGTTCAATGTCGCGCGGATGCTGGAGCGTGATGACTTCGAGAAGCGCTACAAAGCCGGACAGAGCATCTCTATCTCCGAATTCATCTACCCGCTGCTGCAGGGGTACGACTCTGTCGAGCTTAAATCGGACATCGAAATCGGCGGAACCGACCAGAAGTTCAACCTGCTGATGGGCCGACAGCTTCAGCGTACCTACAATGTCGGCAAGGAGCAGGCGGTACTGATGATGCCGATCCTCGAGGGGCTTGACGGCGTGCAGAAGATGAGCAAATCGCTGAACAACTACATCGGTATTACCGAAGCACCAAAAGAGATTTATGCGAAGACACTCTCCATCTCCGATGAACTGATGTGGCGCTACTACGAGCTGTTGAGTGAGAAACCGCTTGATGAGATCGCACAGATGAAAACCGATGTGGAGGCGGGTACGCTGCACCCCAAAACGGCAAAAGAGAATCTGGCGATGGAACTTGTGGCACGCTTTTACGATGAGGAGGCTGCCAGGGCTGCCAAGGCGGAGTTCGACAATGTCTTCAAAGCCAACAAGCTGCCTGACGATATGCCCGAAGTCAACGTCGAAGAGGGTGTGTGGATATGCAAAGCGCTGGTCGATGCCGGTATCGAACCCTCTACGTCACAGGCGCGCCGCGATATCAAGCAGGGAGCCGTGCGTATTGACCAGGAGAAGGTAACGGACGAGAAGACCAACCTTGAAAAAGGGGAATACATTCTGCAGGTAGGGAAGCGTAAATTTGCGAAAGTGAAGGTGGGAGCATGACATTCAAACCGTTGAAAATCGGAAAATATACGATCGAAAAGCCGATCATTCAGGGAGGTATGGGGGTAGGTATCTCCTGGGACCAGCTGGCTGGCACCGTCTCTAAAGAGGGGGGACTGGGTGTTATCTCTGCGGTAGGTACCGGTGTCTACAAGAACCGAAGCTATCTTGATGACAAGGAGATGGTGGGCAAGGAACACCGCCCATTAGATGCGATCAACTTCTACTCCTACAAGGCGCTCAAGCAGATTTTCGACAATGCCAGAAAGATTTGCGGCGACAAACCGCTTGCTGCAAATGTGCTTTATGCACAGAGCGACTACAACCGTGTTGTCGAAGATGCCTGCAAGGCCGGAGCGAACATCATCATTACCGGTGCCGGACTTCCCCTTACTATGCCTGAAGCGACGAAAAACTATCCGGATGTGGCACTGGTGCCCATTGTCTCTACGGCAAAGGCGTTAAGAATCCTGTGCAGACGCTGGAAAAAACAGCATAACAGACTGCCTGATGCTGTCATTGTCGAAGGACCGCTCAGCGGCGGGCACCAGGGCTTCAAGTACGAAGAGTGTTTCCTCCCTGAAAACCAGTTGGAGAACATTCTGCCGCCAGTTGTAGAGGAGGCGAAGAACTGGGGAGATATGCCGGTGATTGCTGCCGGCGGTGTCTGGGATCATGACGATATCGTCCGGATGATGGAGCTTGGTGCAAGCGGCGTACAGCTTGGGACACGTTTCATCGGCACGGTAGAGTGTGACGCGAGTGACGTGATGAAGCAGAAGATCATCGATGCCAAAGAGGAGGATATCAAACTCTTCAAGTCTCCGGTTGGCTATCCTGCACGCGGTGTCAAGAGTGAACTGCACAAGCGTATCGAAGAGGGGACTGCACCCAAAGTCGCCTGTATCTCCAACTGTGTGGCACCATGCAACCGCGGTGAAGAGGCGAAGATTGTCGGCTACTGTATTGCCGACAGACTCTCCGATGCCTATGACGGCATAGAGGAGACCGGTCTCTTCTTTACCGGTGCCAACGGCTACCGCCTCAACGAGATCATCACCGTCAAGGAGCTGATGGACAAACTGATGTACGGAGAAGAGAAGTAAGTTGAAACGCCTTGTTCTGCTGTTGCTGTGGCTATGCAGTACGACGATACTTTTTGCATCGGTCGCTGTGTTACAAAAGGCCGAGATCAAGAACAACGAACTTCGCCTGAAGTTCGACAGAGGCTACAACAAGGGTGACATTCGCCACTTCACCCTAAACCATCCCTACCGTGAAATTTTCGACATTCCCAACGCAAGACTCAAGAGCAGTCGTGTCAGTAGAGGACTGAAGAGTTCCCACTGCCGCTCTATCCGAATTTCTCAATATAAGTCTAAAACAGTGCGCGTGGTCCTTGAGACAGGGCGCGGCTACGGCTGTACCCCCTACCGCCCGCTCTTTGCCTACAACTCCTACCACATTCCGCTGCCCCCTTTCAAGGTTGGTAAGAGCGTGAAACACACACCGAAGCGGATCAAAACAAAAGTGGTGGTCACCAGGAGCAAACATCCCAAAAAGACAAAGAAGGTTGCTTCTAAAAGCAACGCCTATGTCATCGATACCCCCAAGAATGTCTACCGCCGCGGCAAGGGAGAGCTCATTGTCATCGATGCGGGACACGGCGGGCACGACAGCGGCGCTATTGGCGGCGGGAAGATGGAAAAGACCCTTGTGCTGCAGATTGCCAAGCGTGTCGAGAAGCATCTTCGGCGCAAAGGGTACCGTGTCTATATGACCAGGAGAACCGACAAGTTCCTGAAACTGCCGCAGCGTACGCGTATTGCAGACAGAAAGGATGCGCGTATCTTCGTCTCGATTCACGCCAACTCCGTACCGAAGCGAAAACGCAACAAGGCGCAGGGAATCGAAACATTCTACCTGCAAAAGACGCGTGATGCGAAGTCGCAGCGTATTGCGGCGCGGGAGAATAGGGCGGTACTCAAGGGGGCGGGAACCTCGCTTAGTAAAAAGGTGATCATCGATTCAGTCCTCAACGGCCCAAAGATCATCGAGTCGAACAAGCTGGCCATCGATGTGCAGCGCCACATACTGGCCAATGTACGCGCACGCTATCGCGGCGTGGTCGACGGCGGCGTGCGCCATGCGCCGTTCTGGGTACTGGTGGGAGCCAGCCGCCCCTCCATTCTGGTGGAGGTGGGGTACATTTCGCATCCGAGAGAGCGAAAGCGCCTCTTCGACCCGAAGTATCAGGAGCTCATTGCCAAGGGGATCGCCGACGGGATACAGAGCTATCTGAACAACAGAGAGCGAGAGATCGAACTCTGACAAAGGAAACGTATGAAACGAAATATCGCACTATGGGCACTTTTTGCCACACTTCTTTTTGCACTTAGCGGATGTATGGGGCCGGACCGCTCCAACAGGCTGGTGGTGATCGATGCCGGACACGGCGGTCATGACTGCGGTGCACAGTGTGGCGGCAGACAGGAGAAAGACCTGGTGCTGCAGATTGTCAAAAAGCTGCAGAAGGAGTTTCGAAGCTCAGGATACCGTGTCTATATGACACGCGGGACCGACCGCTTCCTGAAGCTGGGAGAACGTACACGTATCGCGGACAAGAAAGATGCCGATGTCTTCATCTCTATCCATGCCAACGCCATTGCCGACAAGGGCCGTTTCGAGCAGATCGAGGGGATCGAGACCTACTTTTTGCAAAAGACGCGAGATGCGCGTTCACAGCGTATCGCGCAGCGTGAAAATGCTGCTGTACTCAGTGGTACTGATGACCTAAGCAGAAATGTCATTGTCGACTCTGTACTGGCAGGGCCGAAGGTCGTCGAATCGCACAAGTTGGCCATCGATGTGCAGAACAACATTATGAAGCGTCTGCGCAGCAAATATGCTGACGTCAAAAACGGCGGCGCCAAGCCTGCACCGTTCTATGTACTGGTGGGAGCGAGCCGCCCGTCGATACTGGTGGAAGTGGGATACATCACCAACAGCAAAGAGCGCAGGCGGCTGTTCGATCCGGACTACCAGGAGCGTATCGCAGAGGGTATAGTAGAGGGGGTCAACCACTATCTTGACAACAGACAGAAAGAGTTGGAGATTTAGTTGAGAAAGGGGTAGGAGAGGCGCAGCGGAGTACTCCCTGCTACCTGCTCCCTATTATTATCTATTTGTAGTTTTTGATCGCCTGCTCAAGAATCTCTGTCGCAGCGGCTTTGTCCTTGAATCCGCTTACCTTCACCCACTTGCCGGGCTCAAGCATCTTGTAGGTTTCAAAGAAGTTCTTGATACGGTTGAGTGTCGCTTCGGGGATATCCGAGAGGTCCTGAATATTCGCGTATGTCGGGTCGATCTTTTCAGTCGGTACCGCAAGCAGCTTCTCATCACCGCCCTTTTCATCTTCCGTCAGCAGTACACCGACAAGGCGGCACTTGATGAAAGAGCCGGCCTGAAGCTGATAGTCGCAGAGGACAAGAACGTCTGCCGGGTCACCGTCATCTGAGAGCGTGTTGGCGACAAAGCCGTAGTTTGCCGGGTAGTGAACTGCAGAGAAGAGCACTCTGTCCACTTCGACCGCACCGGACTCTTTGTCGATTTCATATTTGATGTTTGAGTTGAGGGGTACCTCGATGATGACCTTGACGTTGTCCGGGCATTCGCCGTGTCCGATTTTAGTAATATCCATTCGATATCTCCATAGGTTAAATTTGCGCTAATGGTAGCATAAAATCGATAATAATGTTATGATTTTGCATCATATAGGCAAGGAGGTGAACGATGAGGAGTATCGTGATTGGACTATTGCTGCTTTTGGAGTACGGGATGGCCATAGAGGTAGGCAACGTGCCGCCAAAAGTGGTGCTTGAGGGCAAAGAGGGTGCGAAGGTTGACGGAAGTGCCTGGCACTCCGATACGCTGAGGGGAAAAGTACACATTCTTTTTTATGTCGACCCGGATGAACGCAAAGCAAACGAAGCCTTGACACAGGCACTTAAAAAACGCCATTTTGACCGAAAGAGATTCGCTTCGGTTGCCGTTATCAATATGGCAGCGACCTGGATGCCCAATATGGTGCTTGAGTCACTGCTGGCAAAGAAGCAGAAGGAGTTTCCAGACACGGTCTATGTCAAAGACAAACAGAAAGTGCTTGTAAAACAGTGGCAGCTCGCCGACGATGCATCGGACGTACTGCTCTTTGACAAAAACGGAAAGCTGCTCTACAAAAAGTTTGGCAAACTCTCAGATGAAGAGATAGAGGCACTTGTTTCTCTGATAGAGAAGCACCTATAGGTAACTTTTTCTGATCCAGAGATAGTACGTTGCCGTAAGCAGAAAACCGATGCCGAGTGTTATGGTAATGCCCTGCAGTGAAAGCCCCCACTCATAGGCGTAGCCGATGAAGAGTGCGGTGGTGATGTTGGAGAGCATAAAGAACATATCGTTGTAGGAGATGATACGACCCATATAGGCTTTGTCGGTCTCCTGCTGGAGCATCAGGTAGGTTTGTGACCAGAGTGTGGAGGTGAAGAAGCCAACGCCAAAGAGGGCGATGAGCGAGAGGTAAAAGTTGTGCTGCACCATACTCCATACGATGATGGCGATCCCTTCGAGGATGAAGAAGTAGTGCAGGTTGCGGTTGTGAATCCAGCGGCCGATAAAAAAGGGACCGATCATCAGTGCGATGGCACGCACGGCGTTGATCCAGCCGATGGCGAGGGGCACGGCAATAAGTGTTTTGTATTCGTAGTCAGCCAGCAGTGTGACAAGCGCATCGAAGCTTGTCAGCCCCAGCGCGGCGTGCAGCAGGATGAGGTGTATCAGTTTTTGGCGCGACTTGAGATAGGCAAACCCGTCGAGGAACATCTGCCAGTGGGAGTGTGTCTGCTCAGGGAGGCTCAGTGCCAGCTTCAGTCCCATCAAAATAGTGAGCGCTATAGTGTAGAGGAGTGCATCGGTGATGAATGCGGCATGGTAGCCGAAATGGTAGGTGATGACACCGCCAACGGCCATACCGGATGCGTAGGTGAACGACCAGATGATCGAGTGGATCTCGTTGGTATTTTTGAGCATCTCACCCTCGATGATCTTTGGAAAGAGTGTCATCTCCGCACTGAAGAGCATACTTGAAGCTGCCGAGCGTATGAAGATGAGTACCATCAGCAGCCAGACAAGCGAAAGCGAATCGATGAGCATAAAACCAAGGGTAGCGGCGATCTCTATTGCCAGCAGAGTAGCCATCAGCCGTTTAAAGGGAATGCGGTCAACGGCTATGCCGATAACGGGGGCAAGTACCACCGCAGGCAGCATCGCCATGGCGGCAGTCATCGAAATGACAAGCGGCCCGGCATTCAGCTCGACAAGCAGGGAGAAGATGGCTACCTGAGAGAACCAGGTTCCAAAGTAGCTGATCAGCTGTATCAGCGAAAGGCGTGCGACAACGGGGTGGCTGAGTGTTTTAATGTAGCGTGACATCAGCTTTCGTCATTCAGCGTGTAGGGGATATGTTTACGCTCAAGCAGGGAAACGAACTTCCCAAATGTCGCTTTTGCCAGCGCCTCATCTTTGGAAGCGACGGAGAGTGTCACGCTCCAGCCGTTGTCGTAGAGTTTGGGCAGTGAAGAGATCTCCACTTCCTTGGGAGCACTCTCCATCAGTTCTATGAAAAGATTCTCTTTGCATTCGGCTGTCAGTGTGAAGCGGTAGGTGGGTGCACCTTGGGGGATGATGGCCTCCAGTATATGCTCCACCATCGGGTGGCTCATCTCCGGGAAGCCCGGCATAAAGAAGTAGCGCTCATCGAGATAGAATGCGGGCATTTGGTTTACCGGGTTTTCCAGCATTTTCGCTCCCTTGGGAAGCTGCGCCATCTTGATGGGGTGCGGGTAGGCCTCTTTACCGAGTCTCTCCTCTATGATCTTTTTGGCTTCGGGGTGTTCGTAGAGGTTCCCGTCACGCAGTGCGATGGCGGCACACTTTCGGGTATGGTCATCGGGCGTGGAGCCGATGCCGCCAAAACTGAAGAGCACAGGGTTGGGCTGGGATGCGATGAATTTGAGTGTCTGAACGATGAGTGCGGGGTCATCTGCGATGACGAACGAACCTGAGAGGGGGTGTCCCTTTTTGGCAAGGGCATCTGCAACGAAGGAAAAGTGCGCATCCTTACGTCGCTGGTTGAGTATTTCGGTACCGATAATAAGGGCAAAGAAGGTGGGTGTTTTCATAACGGGTATTATAGCAGTTACAATGTTATCGAAAGATAGAAGTCCATATCGAAATGGCCGTCGTCGCTGAGGTGGTGGTTGGTGCGGTAGATGGCGTAGGGCGGTTTGGTTGTCGTCTCATAGCCGCTTTGGGGCAGCCAGGTGTGATAGACCCAGCGTATGAAGCGCAGCAGGTCTTCACGCTCCCCTTTGACTTCGAATTTGGCATAGACGCCGCCTGCGATCTTGAACTTGGGCAGATTCACCTCTGAATTTTTTGCATCCAGCGTGATAGCTGAGACATGCTGGCACGCATCGAGCCTGGTGATGGCGGGGTTGTCATGAAAGAGGGAAATGAGCGTATAGCTTTTGGGCTCGAGGGTGTAGATGAGTGTCTGCAGCTTCTGCCAGGAGTGTTTTATGTGTGGGCCGTAGCCGTTGTCGCGAAGGTAGAACGCATCGATGGGCTCCTGCTTGACGATCGCAGGCTCTGAGACAAGAAGCTTGCCGCTCTCCACGCTGCCGAGCAGTTTGTCGGAGTAGAGAAGAAAGCCGCCGTTTCGCCACGCCTTTGGGGTCATGCCAAAGCGTGCCTTGAATGCACGGATGAAAGAGGTTTGCGAACTGTATCCGCAGGCAGCGGCTATTTTACTGATGGTGGAGTGGCGATTGGTTATCAGCAGGTTGGAAGCTTTTTGGAGGCGTATCGACTTGATGCTCTCATAGATATTTCTGCCAAAGACCTTTTTGAAAACCTTGTGCAGGTAGACCCGGTCCATACCTAGTGAACGGGCTACTTCATCCATATTGATGTCTGTGTCTATATTGGTGTAGATGTAGAACATCAGATCGTTCGCCACACGTATATTCTTCCAGTATGTCTCTCTTTTCATGAAAACAATTATAGCAACAAAAGTATATATTTATGACAAAAAAAGATAATTTTTAGTCTAAAAGGTGTGTAGAGTCGGAGTGCTACCAAAGGCTATAATGGCACAAAAAAGGATATGCGATGATAAAAACCGTAAAAAGAAAGATAAATAAACTGCTCATAGCCAACCGTGGAGAGATCGCGTTACGTATCATCCGCGCCTGCAAAGAGCTTGGTATCACAAGTGTGGTGGTACACTCCGAAGCGGACAGAGAGGGTGTCTGGGTAAAGAAGGCTGACCAGACCATAGAGATGAAGGGACACCCGGTCCAGGTCTATCTTGACTATGAGAACATCATAGACCTTGCAAAGGCCAACCGCTGCGATGCAATTCATCCGGGGTACGGGTTCCTCTCCGAGAGTGCCGAGTTTGCAAGAGCCTGTGAGAAGCGAGGTATCATCTTTGTAGGTCCAAGCCCGGAGCACATCGCCCTCTTTGGGGACAAGATCGCCTCCAAGGAGAAGATGAAAGAGATCGGTGTACCGGTTATTGAAGGGACGGCTGCGCCGGTACATAATGTGGATGAAGCACGGCAAATTGCCGAAGAGATCGGCTATCCGGTCATCATCAAGGCGGCATTTGGCGGCGGCGGGCGTGGTATGCGTATCGTCGAGGAAGCCAAAGGCTTTGGCGCTGCCTTTGAGGCGGCAAGGTCTGAAGCGGAGAAGTATTTCGGAAACGGTGACCTCTTTGTCGAGAAGTTCATCAAGAATCCGCGCCATATCGAAGTGCAGATCATTGCGGACAAATACGGCAACGTCGTCCACCTTGGCGAGCGTGACTGCTCCATTCAAAGACGCCACCAGAAGGTCATAGAGATCTCTCCCTCACCGCGGCTGAACGCTGCGACACGAAAGGAGCTCTACCGCATCGCCCAAAAGGCGATCTACCGCCTGGGTTATGAGAGTGTAGGAACGCTGGAGTTTCTTGTCGATGAGGAGGATAACATCTACTTCATCGAGATGAATACGCGTATCCAGGTGGAGCACCCCGTTACCGAGATAACTACCGGTGTGGACCTCATACAGCGTATGATCCAGATCGCCGAGGGAGACAAGCTTCATTTCTTGCAGGAGGAGATCCAGTTCAGGGGGTATGCTATCGAGTTTCGTATCAACGCAGAAGATCCGCAAAAGGAGTTCATGCCCTCCTTTGGTACCATAGGAGAGTACCTGACTCCGGGAGGTCCGGGTGTGAGGCTTGACAGCGGTATCTACGGCGGATACACAATCCCGCCGCATTACGATTCGATGATCGCCAAGCTGATCGTCTGGGCACTGGATTGGGAGGGTGTCATCCACAAGGCACAAAGAGCACTTGATGAGTACTACATTGAAGGTATCAAAACCAACTTGCCGCTGCACCGCGCCATTGTCGAAGATGAAGACTTTAAAGAAGGCAGGTTCACCACAGCCTTTCTGGACAGGTTTGCCGACGAGTTCGCATTGTTGAGTACCATCGCGCCGACAGACGGAGATGATACTACTTCGTTCGTGTCACGCCTGATACAGAAAGGATTGATGACGATAAAGGGGGATATGCTGTAGTGAAGAGGGCAGGCTTGGGGCCTACTCTTCGATGTAGTTTTTGAGTTTTCTTCCCACTTTGGGGTGCTTGAGCTTTTTGATCGCACTGCTTTCGATCTGGCGGACACGCTCACGGGTAACGTTGAGCTCCTTGCCGATCTCTTCGAGGGTTCTGTCACTCTCATCCTCAAGGAGTCCGAAGCGCATACGGATGACTGCTTTCTCTCTCTCGTTGAGCTGGTCAAGGACTTCGTCTATCTGGTTGTTGAGGTCGTCCTTGAGGACCACTTCGGTCGGGCTGAGGGTCGTTTTGTCTTCAATGAAATCACCGAATCTTCCGTCATCCTCATCCCCCACAGGTGTCTCAAGAGAGACCGGCTCTTTGGTAATCTTGATGACATTCTTGACCTTGTCCACAGAGAGTCCCACCTCTTTTGCGATGGTCTCAAGATCGGGCTCTTTGCCGGTCTCCTGCAGGTGCTTACGGATGATCTTGTTGATACGGTTGATCGTCTCGATCATATGGATCGGGATACGGATGGTTCTTGCCTGGTCTGCGATGGCACGGCTGATCGCTTGGCGGATCCACCAAGTCGCGTAGGTGGAGAACTTGTATCCCTTTTCATACTCGAACTTGTCGACCGCTTTCATCAGGCCGATGTTGCCCTCCTGGATGAGGTCCAGAAACGGCAGACCGCGGTTGGTGTAGCGCTTGGCGATGGAGACGACCAGACGCAGGTTGGACTTTGCCATACGCGTCTTTGCCTTTTCGCTTTTTGCCTTACCCTGGCGGATCTGGTTGAGGATCTCCTGAAGCTTCTCTTCGCTTAGGTCGAAGCCGCCTTTACTCGCTTCGCGGGTTTCAAAGAGCTTTTTGATCTCCACATAGGTGCTCACCATTGTCGTCTCAGGTACGGCGTCGATGATATCCTCTTTGTCCATATTGATGATGTTGTCGAGGATCTTCTGGTGGTTTTCGCGCAGCTGGTCATTGAAGAGCGGCAGTTTGTACTCCAGGCGTTTGAGCTCCTTTTCGAAACTGTCATCGCTCTTGAGTGCAGTCTCCATAGCTTTTACCAGTTCGTTGATAAGTTTGGAGGTCGGCCCAAGGTCAAGCAGGGCAGCTTTGAGCTGCTCTTTTTTGTACGCGATCTTGAGGCGCTCATGGATCACTTTGACAGGGTCTGTCTCGTTCTTGATCACTTCATCGAGCCCCTCGCGCGCTTTCATCCACTCTTTCTTGGCTTTTTCGAGACGTTTGAAGCTCTCTACAACCTGCTTGACACGTTTGTCGTTCTTGGGTGTTTTGCTCTCTTCCGTATCGCCCTCGGTCTCTTCTGCATCCTCTTTGTCGTCAGAGTCGCCCTTTTCATCCTCAAAGCTCTTGAAGAGCTCCTTGACGCGTCTTTCACGGTTGAGCAGCGGCTCTTTGTAGTTGAGAATGTAGTCGATGAGGTAGGGGACCGAACAGATCGCGTCGATGATGATCTCTTCACCCTCTTCGATCTGCTTGGAGAGTTCAACCTCCTCTTCCTTAGTCAGCAGCGGGATCTTACCCATTTCACGCAGGTACATACGTACCGGTGAGTCCGACCTGCTCCACTCGAGCAGCTCTTTTTCCTTGTTGAGGTCGAATTCATCCTCGATTTCACCGTCGGCTGCACGCTTGCGAGCCTCTTCGCGGCGTTTGCTCTCTTTATCGGTCAGGTGTTTGGCATATTCGGAAGCAGAGATGATCTGCACTTTGTTGTCTTCGGAGAGTTTGTGGATTTTTTTTGCCTGCGCCAGTGTGGGAGCCTTGTTGAACTCCTTGGCGATGTTTTCGAAGGTGACCACATCACCTTTCTTCTTGGATTTGAATAACGCTTCGATATTCTTCATAGTGTCTTTTGCTGCCATTGAAACCCTTTTGATATGTGAGAGAAATCTCTTAAGATATGATAAAGGTGGATTATACCGAAATTTTCTTTGTTTTGGCGGTCCAATTTGGCAATTTTCGATTTTTTGGCTATAATCGCGAAAATTTTTCCGGTCCAAGCCGGAGCGTAAAGGATCTACTTTGCAAGGAAAAGTCTGGAAATTCGGTGACAATATCGATACCGACCTCATTATTGCCGCGCGCTACCTGAACACAAGCGAGCCGGCTGAATTGGCCAAGCACGTTATGGAAGATGCCGACCCTGAGTTCGTCTCCAAAATGAAAGAGGGCGATATCATCGTAGCAGGCGAGAACTTCGGCTGCGGTTCAAGCCGTGAGCACGCACCGATAGCGCTGAAAGCTGCGGGCATCAATGCCGTTATCGCACCTTCGTTCGCGCGTATCTTCTACCGCAACGCGTTCAATATGGGGCTTCCCATTTTCGAGCTCAAAGAGGCTGACGAGATCAACGAGGGCGATACCGTGCGTATCGATATGGATAACGGCGAGATCATCAACGTCACACAGTCTAAAACTTACATGTTCACACCGATTCCTGAATTTATGCAGGAGCTGGTCGATGCGGGCGGGCTGATCAACTTCGCCAAAAAAGAGATTGCACAAGGAGCAGCGAAATGAGTACAAGAAACTATAAGATAGGCGTCATCAAGGGTGACGGTATCGGGCCGGAGATTGTCGATGAGGCACTGAAAGTACTCGATGCCGTCTCCGTAGCACAGGGCTTCAACCTCAAGTATGAAGAGTTTCTGCTCGGCGGTGCGGCGATCGATGCCACCGGTGTACCGCTCCCTGAAGAGACTATTCAGGGAGTCAAGAAGTGCGATGCCGTACTCTTTGGTGCCATTGGCGGACCGAAGTGGGACAACCTGGAGCGTCACCTCAGACCCGAAACGGGACTGCTTGGCCTGCGCAAGGAGATGGGAACCTTTGCCAATCTCAGACCTGCAACGGTCTATGACGAGCTTGTCAACGCTTCCAGTCTGAAGCCTGCGGTCATTCAGGGTGTGGATATTATGGTCGTGCGTGAGCTTACCGGAGGTATCTACTTTGGTCAGCCGCGCGAGCTGCAGGAGGACAAAGCGTACAATACGATGGTCTATACCCGTGAAGAGGTCAGACGTATCGCCGTTGTCGCTTTTGATATTGCGATGAAGCGCGACAAGCGTGTCTGCTCTGTCGACAAGGCGAACGTCCTTGAGGTCAGCCAGTTCTGGCGCGAGATTGTTGAAGAAGTCGCCAAAGACTACCCCGAGGTGGAACTCAGCCATATGTACGTCGACAATGCTGCGATGCAGCTTATCCGAGACCCTAAGCAGTTCGATGTCATTCTGACCGGAAACATCTTTGGAGACATCCTCTCTGACGCGGCAAGTATGCTCAGCGGCTCCATTGGGCTGCTGCCAAGTGCGAGCACTGGAAAAGGCGTGGGACTCTTCGAACCGATTCACGGCTCCGCACCAGACATTGCAGGACAGGGGATTGCAAACCCCATCGCGACCATTGCAAGTGCGAGCATGATGCTGCGCTACGCGCTCGATGAGCAGGAGGCGGCCGACAGGATCGATGAAGCGATCAAAAAAGCGCTTGCCGAGGGGTACAGAACCGGTGATATTGGCGATTTCGATGCCAAAGAGATTGTCAGCTGTGCGGAGATGGGTGATATTATCGCCAACTACGCGAGTAGATAAAAAGAATTAAAAATTAAAAATTAGAAATTAAAAGTTTCGGTGGGCTTTTCTGATCGAAAAGCCTTTTTTTAAGGGTAGGGAGCTTGAATGGAAACCAAAGCGCGTGTGTTGATCGACTGTCATGATGCCAAGGGGCTGGTATATAAGATTTCGAAGGTCTTTTACGACCGTGATCTCAATATCGACTCCAACCGTGAATTTGTCGATAAGGAAAAAGAGAAATTCTTTATGCGCACCGTAGTGACGGGTACGTTCGAGATCGAAGAGCTCGATGCCGCGCTGAGGGAAGTCGCTCCCGATGATGCGCACATCCGTGTGGTTGCACCCAAAAAGAAGAAGATCGTCATTCTTGCGACCAAAGAGTCTCACGCACTGGGAGACATCCTTATTCGTTACGCGGCAGGTGAACTGGGGGCGGACATCGAGTGTGTCATCGCCAACCACGAAACGCTGCGTGATCTTGTAGAGCGTTTTGACATCCCTTTCATTCATATTTCGGCAGAAGGCTTGAGCAGAGAAGAACACGAAGCCAGGGTGATGGCGGAGATCGACAAGCATACTTTCGACTACATCGTGCTTGCCAAGTATATGCGCATTCTAACCCCCTCTTTTGTCGCTGCCTATCCTGAAAAGATCATCAATATTCACCACTCTTTCCTGCCTGCATTCATCGGTGCCAACCCCTACAAGCAGGCATACGAGCGTGGGGTGAAGATTATCGGTGCGACGGCACACTTCGTAACCGACGATCTGGATGAGGGGCCGATCATCGCACAGGATGTCATCCCCGTCAACCACCGTTTCGACTGGAAAGAGATGCAGCGTGCAGGGCGCGATGTAGAGAAGGTCGTACTTTCACGCGCACTCAACCTCGTGCTCAATGACCGGGTATTTGTCAACGGCAATAAAACGATCGTCTTTTAAATGAGGAATGAGGAATGAGGAATGAGAAACCGATAAGAACAGTAGGGTGCGTAATCACGCACCAAAATCAGCGTTCACTGTGATATGGATTAGAAATGTTCAATATAGTGTTGGTAGAACCGCAGATTCCGCAGAATACGGGGACGATTGGGCGGCTCTGTGTCAACCTCGGTGCAACGCTGCACCTGGTCAAACCGCTTGGGTTCGACATTGACGACAAGGCGGTCAAGCGTGCGGGACTGGATTACTGGAAGCAGCTTGACCTTGTGGTGTGGGAGTCGTTTGAAGAATTCCTTGCTGCACACCCTATTGATAGCCGTACCCATATGGCGACAACGAAAACGGATAACCTCTACTTCGATACCCGTTTCCAAAAGGGTGATTACATCCTCTTTGGTTCGGAGACCAAAGGGATCGATGAGCGCGTACTTTTGGAGCATCCGCAGAAGTGCATTACCATTCCGATGGGTGGCAAGGGACGCAGCCTCAATCTTGGTGTGAGTGTCGGTATCGTCACCTACGAAGCGTTGCGTCAGAATTACGAAGGATTTGAAAAGATCACGATTGCCAACAGTTTGAAGGAGAGCATATGAGTTTTGGAGATATTGTCTATATTGTTGCGATGGTTCTCTTTGCCTGGATGACCTTTGCGATCGTGCGCAACAACTTTCGTTCAAAGTTCGATGATGAGGGGAACCGAAAAGACCTTGATGAGGAGTAGCACGCTTGTGTTACATGAGACTGCCTGCCGCCTAACCCCCTATTTACCAACTTTTAGATAAAATTAATGCCATTATTATCTACGAGGATGACCCTGATGACACAACCGTTACTGATCGAGATAGGGGTAGAGGAACTGCCCGCCATTCCGCTGCTCAAGATTGTTAAGAATATTGAAAATGCCTGGAAGAAGATTCTGGAAGAGTACAGACTTGAGAGCGATTTCACTTTTCTCTACACGCCAAGACGCCTGGTGCTGATGCACGATGCAATGCCTGCCAAGCAGGAAGACAGTATCGTAGAACTGATGGGACCTCCAGTTGCAGCAGCATTCAAGGACGGTGAGCCGACACCTGCCGCACTTGGATTTGCCAGAAAATGTGGTGTGGATGTGAGTGAACTGGGGCGGGCCCAAAAAGGCAAAAGCGAAGTGCTTTACTTCAAAAAAGAGGAGAAGGGCGAAGCAACCGACGCTTTGCTTGAAGATATGATCCAGAAGTGGATCGCATCGATGGCCTTTGGCAAGATGATGCGCTGGGGTGACAGAAGCGACGAGTTCATCCGTCCAGTACGCTGGCTGCAGGTCAGACTGGGTGAGAACTCCGTGCCTGTGGAACTTTTTGGTGTCAGTTCCGATACCAAAACCTACGTGCACCGTATGGTCAGCTACGATGCGGTAGAGGTACCGAGTATCGAAGCCTACCCGCAGGTACTCAAAGAGGGTGCGGTCACACTTGAGCCTGCAGCGCGTGAAGCGCGTATTCTTGAAGAGTTCGATGCATTGGAGGAGGAGCACGGTATTGTCATCGAGCGTGACAGTGCCCTGCTTGCGGAAGTGGTTGCCATTACCGAAAACCCAAAAGCGCTGGTAGGGAAGTTTGACGAAATGTTCCTGGAACTGCCGCCGGAGGTGATCATCACCTCGATGAAGGAGCATCAGCGCTACTTCCCGGTCTTTGAAAACGGCAAGATCACCAACAAATTCGTAGTGGTCTCCAACGCCTATACCGACGACTACTCCAAAGTGATTGCCGGAAACGAGCGCGTGCTCAAGCCGAGACTGGCTGACGGTCTCTTCTTCTACCGCAACGACCTGCGAAACGGTCTGAGTACGGCAGGGCTTGAAAAAGTGCAGTTCATCGACGGACTGGGAACACTGGCTGACAAGATCAAGCGTGAAAAGCGCATTGCGCTCAGACTCCTTGCACTCTATATGGACAAACTTGAAGCCCAAACCGGCAAAACGCCTGCCGAGCTTGAGAAGCTGATGGACAGAGCGGTCGAACTTGCCAAAGCGGACCTGATGAGCGAGATGGTCTACGAATTCACGGAGCTTCAGGGGCTGATGGGCTACTATTACGCCAAGGCGCTGGGAGAGGACCCGCTGGTCTACAATGCGATCAAGGAACAGTATATGCCGGTAGGTGAGGGCGCGGAGCTTCCCGGTTCGCTCTTCTCCGCCATTGTGGCGATGAGTATCAAGCTTGACACACTGCTTGGCCTCTTCAGTGTCGGCAAAATCCCTACCGGAAGCAAAGATCCGTTCGCACTTCGCCGTGCCGTCAACGGGATCGTGCGTATCGTCATCGACAACGACATTCCGTTCAATATCGACGATATGCTGGAACTGCTCAAAGACGAATATGAGAGTTTCGATATCGAACAGCTCAAAGCCTTTATCATCGAGCGAATCAACAAGAGCCTTGATGCCAACCCCTCTGTCATCGCTGCTGTCCTCGCCAGCGGAGAGCTCGATATCAACGAGATCGCCAAGAAAGTTGCAGCACTCAACGAGATTGTCGCAGACGAGAGCTTCAAGGAGCAGTTTGCCACCTTTAAACGTGTGGCGAATATCTCCAGGGATGTCGACCTTGATGGTGATTTGAGTATCGATGTGAGTCTCTTCACGGAGGATGCCGAAGTAAGCCTCTACAATGCTTATGAAAAGGTGCTCAACCAGGCGTTTTCCGATTATAAAACGAAACTTGAAGCGCTTTTCGGTCTCAAGCGTGAGCTTGATGCCTACTTCGATGATGTGCTGGTTAATGCCGAAGATGAGGCGCTGCGCAAAAACCGTCAGCACCTGATTGCATCGATCTATAAAACGTTCCGGGATATTGCGGATATCAAAGAGATTACGGTTTAGGCAGTATGCCTGAAAGCTACGATACCGTCGTTATAGGTGCAGGCATTGCCGGCTGCTGTGCGGCATTTGCGCTGCAACGGCAGGGGCAGAACGTACTGCTTATAGACAGAAGCGGTATGGCAGCTACCGGCGGTTCGGGTGCTGCAGGTGCCTTTGTCTCTCCCAAAATTGGCAAAGGCGGGCCGCTTCAGGCACTGACCAACGAAGCCTTTGCTTACGCCAAAGCGTTTTACCTCAAACACTTTCCCGACTACTTTCACCAGACCGGTGTCATACGCATCCCCAAAGATGAAGCGGATGCAAAGAAGTTTGTTCTCTACGAACCGCACAATGAAGCAAAGTATTGTTGGCTAAATAAAGAGCAGTTGCAAAGACTCGGTATCAAAGAAAAAAACGCAAGTTTTCTCTTCGAAGAGGCAGGTGTCTGTGACGCACCGGAACTCTGCAATGCCATCCTCAAACAGGTACCCTTTCAACAATTCGCTGTGGAAAAACTGGAGTATACTAACGGGCATTGGACCCTCCTCAACGCTCAGCGCTCAACGCTCAACGCTAAAAATATCATCCTGGCCACCGGACACGAAAGCGACCTGCTTGACCTGCGCTATATGGGCATACGCGGTACCTGGGGATCACGTGGTGACTACTACAGCGGGTTGAACCTCAAGGTGAGTATGCACAAAAAAATTTCTGTATCTGCAAACATCGGCGGCATCATCAAGCTTGGTGCCACCCACGTCAAGTCCAAACATCCCTGTATGGTATGTGACGGGAAGCCCCTTGCATCACTGGAGGAGAAGGCGGCTGGGATGGTTGACACTTCCGATTTTGTGCTCAAAGAGACCTTTTGCGGCATGAGGGCAGGCAGCAAAGACTACTTCCCGCTGGTAGGCAGGGTGGTTGATGTGCCCTATATGGAAGCGCACCACCCCAATGTCTTTCGCGGTGCCAAACCGCCATTGAAGCATATGGAAAATCTTTACATTCTCAACGGCGTAGGCGGACGCGGTTTCGTTTTCGCGCCGCTGATGGCAGAGTGGCTTGCAGCACTGATAGTCGAAGGAAAAGAGGTCGACACCAGAGTCGATCCGGACAGACTCTTTTTGAAGTGGGCAAGAAAGCTGAAGGCTGAGCCTTCAGCTTAGTGAGGAGTGTCGGTATGCGTTGCTGTGAAACGCTTCTATCAATAAAAGCTTTCTCTTTGAGAAAGCATACCAAAATTCCTCATTCCTCATTCCTCATTCCTAACTTTTCAAGTTCCCATTTCTCCCACGACGCCGGTTCCGTAATATGCGGAAATCCGTCCAGAATCTCCTGCGGCTGGAACTTCGGTTTGTAGGCAAAGGCTTTGCAGCCGTCCACCCAGTAGCCCAGGTAGATGTAGGGCAGTTCTAAGATCTTTGCCAGTTTGATCTGGTAGAGCAGGGAGTAGGTACCAAGCGAGAGTCGGCCGTAATCGGGGTCGTAGTAGAAGTAGATGGCGCTGATGCCGTCATCGAGGATGTCGATGAGGTCGACACCGACCAGTTTACCGTCGACGATGTAAAGCACCTCTTTGCCGAAATCGTGCGCACCGTCGACAAAGTTTTCGTGGTATTCACGCTGTGAGATGCTTCTGAAACTCCAGCCATCCTTTTCGTGTTTGTAAGCATGGTATTTGTTGTAGAGGTCGATGTGTGACTGTGTCAGTGTCGGTTTCTGAACAATGATCTGGGTGTTTTCGTTGCGTCTGATGGTTCGGCGTTCGGATTTGCTGAAGGTGTACGCCTGCACATCGATACGGACGCTTTTACATTCGTTGCAGCCGTTGCAGGTGGGGTGGAAGAAGTACTTGCCAAACCGGCGCCACCCACGCTGAATGACGGCGGTTGCGAAAGTCTTTGATGCGTTCTGGACATACTTGTAGTGCATCCGCACCGATCGGCCCGGCAGGTATGCGCAGTCGTAATCGAGCATTGAAAAGTCGGTCGAAGGAGGGTTGAGCAGATCGAGTTCTTCGTTCATGGTCACCTCCTTGTGCAAAAATTACCGCGATTATACAGAAAATATAGTAAAATTGCGATATTTTCCCTATTAGGAGCGGGAGTGTTTCTCTATCAGCCCACCAGTGGTTACTGCTACAACAGTGACTCCATTTTTCTCTACGACTTCATCGCAACATTCAAGCCGAAGGGAAAGCTGCTGGATGTGGGCTGCGGCGTGGGTATCATCTCTTTGCTGCTGGCGCGTGATTTCAAGACAGAAACGCACATCATCGACAAGCAGAAGAAGATGCTCTCCTATGCGGAGCATAACTTCAGGCTGAACAGTCTTGATGTGAAGGCACACCTTGGCGATTTTACCGAGTTTCAGAGCGAGGAGCGGTTTGACTATATTGTCTCCAATCCGCCCTTTTACGACCCCAGTGTCACGCAGAGTGAGGATACGCATCTCAACATCGCCCGCTATGCGCACCATTTGCCTGTTGAGCGTTTTATCAGACGTGTCAAGACATTTTTGCGTCCCAAAGGGTGGTTCATTTTCTGCTACGATGCCAAGCAGATCGACCTGCTGATGCAGTGGCTCAGACACTACGGTATCAACCCGGAGAAGATACAGTTTGTCCACTCTAAAATTGACCGAGAGTCCAAACTGGTGATGATTGCTGCGCGCAACAACTCCAAGTCGATGACACAGGTCTTGCCGCCAATGGTGGTGTTTGATGAGCAGAGCAACTATCTGCCAGCTGCGCAGCGGGCGTTTGAGAGGGCGGGGACGCATAGTATCAAAGCGGATCGCTTTGATAGTGAGGAATTAGGAGTGAGGAATTAGGAATTTTGGTATGCATTGCTTTGCAATGCTTTTATTATGTAGGGTGCATAATCACGCACCACATAAGGGGTAGAATATGAATGAGAATTTGATGAAAAAAGAGGGGTACAGTTACAAGTTCGACCCCTCTGCGTGTGAGGCGTGCGGCGGGCACTGCTGTACGGGTGAGAGCGGGTATATCTGGGCGAAGTATGACGAGATTGTCAATATGGCAGCGTTTGTTAACCTTTCAGTGGAAGAATTTGCTACAATGTATCTAAGAAAAGTCAAGCACCGTTATTCACTGACGGAGAAGAAGCTGGCGGAAGATAACTACGCCTGTATCTTTTTTGACGAAACGAAGAACCGCTGTTCGGTCTATCCGGTGCGGCCGCTGCAGTGCCGCACCTTTCCGTTCTGGGAGCAGTTCAAACACGATGAAGAAGAGGTAAGAAAAGAGTGTCCAGGTATCGTATAGTTTTTGCAGCAATCGCTGCTTTTTTCATCGGGAACACATCTGTGCAGGCCAAAACGCTGCAGATGATCAGTGAAGACGAACTGATCGTTCGTGGGCTGCTCTATGCGCAGTACAAGGCGTATGAGCCAAGCCGTGAAGTCTTTGCGAAGCTCTACGATATGACCGGTGAAAAAGAGTACCTCTTTCGTGAAGTGACCGCCTCCCTGCTTGGCAGAACCCACATTCCCGAAAGCATTGTCCGTCTCAAGGCGTTTGACGAGAAACACCCCGATATGCTGGAGGTCAAGCGCCTGCTTATTCCGCTCTACCTGACCAACCAGCAGATCAAAGAGGCGCAGAAAGAGGCTTCCTATCTTCTTGAGCGCTCCGACAAGGCCGTCGACCTTGACCTTGCCGCAAACCCCTATCTGTATGCGGGTGAGTTCAAAAAGGCACTGCAGCTGCTGCAGCGTGCCTATGAACAGTCCAACAGCGAAGATATTCTGCTGCGTATGGCGGCGATCATGGATGAGTATACCCACGAGCGGCGCAGGGCGATCCAGCTGCTGGAGACACACAGACGTATGAATGTAGTCAATTCCGATATGCTCTACTTCAAACTCCTCTCATTGTATGTCAAAGAGAACGATGTTGATGGTGTCATTTCTGTCTATCAGGCACTCTACGAGCACGACAAAAGTCCTGAATATCTTGACAGAATTGTCAAGGCATACGCATTCAAAGGGGACATCAAGGGGGCTATCAAATACCTTGAAGCACAGAAGGCGGGAGAGAAGATCCTCTACCAGCTCTACAAGAGCCAGAAGATGTTCGACAAGGCACTGCCGCTTGCCCAACAGTTCTATGAAAAAGAGAAAGATCCCAAGTGGCTGGCTGAAGTGGCTATTTTGACCTACGAAAAGGCTAAAGACAAGAACGATGCGGCGATGATCGCCAAGGTGGTCAAGACGTTTGACAAAGCCATTTCGCTGGGGGTGGACGACAGCATCTATCTGAACTATTACGGTTATACGCTGATCGATAAGGATATCGACGTAAAAAAGGGGATGCGCATTTTGCAGGATGCCCTTAAACAGCAGCCGGACAACACCTACTATCTTGACTCCCTGGCGTGGGGTTACTACAAGCAGAAACAGTGCGACAAAGCGTATGAACTGATGGAAAAAGTTATTGCCCAGGAGGGTTTCAAAGAGCCTGAGATCGCTGCACACTGGGAAGCGATCAAAAAGTGCAGGGAGCGCTACTCCTCAGAGCATTGAAACTTCAGCGGTTACCCCTTTCCCTTGCGCTATAATACGCAAAAAATCACAGAGAGTATAACGTATGGCAGATATTTTAGACGAGATCATCCGCAAGACCAAAGCGGACCTTGAAAAGCGCAAGGTCGAATACCCCGTAGAGTGGCTTGGCCGCTCTTTGGCATTCAACCCCTTTGTCCCCAAAGATGTACAGGGCGCACTGCGCTCCACCCCCGAAAACCCCTACCGTATCATCGCCGAAGTGAAAAAGGCAAGTCCAAGCAAGGGGATCATCCGTGAAGACTTCGACCCGGTCGTCATCGCACAGGCGTACGAAAAGGGCGGGGCCGATTCACTGTCTATTCTGACCGAGCCGCACTGGTTCAAGGGGGACAAGGAGTACCTTGGTATGGTACGCCGGTACGTCGGTATTCCGCTGCTGCGAAAAGACTTCATCGTCGATAAATACCAGATCGTCGAAGCATTAGCATTTGGGGCAGATTATATTCTGCTTATCGCAAAGGCACTTTCCCGCAAAGAACTTAAAGAGCTCTACGAGTATGCACTCCATCTTGGACTGGAAGTGCTTGTAGAGATCCACGACAAGAGTGACCTGATCAAAGCGATGTTCGCCGGAGCCAACATCGTCGGCATCAACCATCGCAATCTCGAGACTTTCGAAATGGACATGAGCCTGAGTGAAAAGCTCATCCCCCTTATCCCCAACGGCAAGATCATCGTTGCCGAATCCGGTATCAATGACCATGAGACAGTAGTGGAACTGGGTAAAATAGGTGCCGATGCTTTCCTTGTCGGCGAACACTTTATGCGTCAGGATGACATCACCGCGGCGATCAAAGCGGTGAAGTATGGTGAAGACTAACACAATTGCATAGCATTTGTGTTTTCTGTTACAACAACAAATTCTTTTCTCCTAAAAAATAAACTACCTATTTCTAAACTCTACCCGGTACATTTTTTAAAAAATA
>JALTVI010000108.1 GCA_027049035.1 Sulfurovum sp.
CATTCCTGACGGTCTTTTCAACCAATGACAAATAAGTCTTTTATCACTCTCTGTCTATTGTGCTTTCTTAGTCTATCACTTTCTTCGTGAAGACTCTTCCGGTCACTTTTGGATTATACGATGACGGGCTGAAGTCTTTGTCATCCCGCACATGATGCGGGATTTTGACACTGGCTTTACGATTGACGTAAGATTTCTACCTCTCGCAGTAATGGCAGGTTTACCCCAAATCCGCTCCAAAACCGCACATACCATCTTCGATTTTCGCAACACGGGTTGCATGTCTTCCGCCTTCAAATTCCGTATTGGCGAACGCTTCTATCATATCTTCGATCACACCCTTGCCGACGACACGCTCTCCAAAACAGAGAATGTTCGCATCGTTATGCTGGCGTGTCAGTTTTGCGGTGTAGTGGTCATGGCAGAGTGCTGCTCTGATACCCTGTATCTTGTTGGCAGCGATGGAGATGCCGATCCCTGTTCCGCAGATGAGGATACCGAAACTTCCCGGATCGGCAAGTACGGCATGGGCACATTTGTGCGCATAGTCTGGGTAGTCGACGCGGTCGGCAGAATCTGGGCCGAGGTCGATAATTTCATGTCCGAGGTCGGTGACGATCTCTTTGACATAGGCTTTGACGGCATAGCCGGCATGGTCAGTTGCAATATAGAATTTTTTAGCCATGAATATTCCTTTTTGGGTAGTTAGAGTAACCAGTTCACAATCCATCTTACCGGTGTGAAGAGGTAGGTTGAGAGCGGTGTGAAGAGTACCGCAAAGAGAATCAGCATACCGTATGGGTATATTTTATCATACCAGGCAGCAAAGTTCCGCCAGTGGAGTCCTTCTGCCAAATAACGCAGCGCCTGTGCACCGTCAAGCGGTGGAATGGGCCAGAGGTTGAAAACCCCCAGAAGCACATTGATCAGTACGGTCTGATAGATCAGCAGTGCAACAAACACTCCCATGAGTGACTCCGGCTGCATAAAGAGGGGGAAGAGAGCTGCACAGAATGCCGCAAGCAGGAAGTTGTATGTGATCCCTGCCAGCGATACGGCCACTGCCGCCTTTGCTCCGCCGTTTCGCATGACGGTGTTGATATTGATGGGAACAGGCTTCGCCCAGCCAAATATAAAGGGGGCTCCGGAAAAAAAGAGTACAGCGGGTACCAGAATGGTGCCTACCGGATCGATATGCACCAGAGGGTTGATCTTGAGTCTTCCCCTATTTTTGGCAGTCATATCGCCGTACTTGTAAGCGACCCAGCCGTGCATAATCTCATGCCCGATGATCGCCACCGCAAGGGCGATGACCATCGCCGTGATTTTGAAAATTTCTACTTCGCTCATTGGATGGGCTGCTGCAGCTCAAGGGTATCGATGCGTCTGCCCACGCGTCCCCAGCGGACAGTGTAACGCTGTTTGTTCCAGAGCTTCTCACACGCCTTGGAGTCGATAGGGATGTCACCGCAGACACGTTTTAGTCCTGCATGGTCACGCCCTCCGCCGAACTTGTCACCGTTGAGTACCTGGTCGTAGGAGCGGTGTTCGATGCTCATGTAGATCAGCCACGGTTTGCCGACGATGAGGCGGTAGGGTACCGGTCCCCAGAAGCGGCTGTCGTTGGAGTTGTCGCGGTTGTCGCCTATCATGTAGTAGTGGTCTTCGGGTACTTTGGTGTAAAGCCCGTTGATCGCCTTGCCGTCAAGGTTGTAGACCGGTGCGTCAAGATCATCGATCATCATCGGAATCATATCGATCTTTTTGTTATATGCATAGTAGTTCAGCAGCGCTTCGAAGATGGTCATCCCCTCCGGTGCATACTGAATACCGGGATATTTGTCCATATAGGGGTTCTCTACCCAGAGTTTGCCGCGGATCTTTCTTATCTTGTTTGCAGGGTAGTGCTTCTGGATGTAGTCGTCTCCCTCATGGAAGTGAATGAGCAGTTTCTTGTTGGCATAGATCAGTTCATCTCCGCCCACGGCGACACAGCGTTTGACGTAGTGGATCTTCTCGTTTTTGGGGTAGCGGAAGATGACAATGTCTTCACGCTGCGGGCGTGGTCCTTCGATGAGATGTCCGTTTCCGTTGAAATCCGGCAGAACCGGGATTTCCAGCCATGGCAGGTGCGGTGTGGGGATGCCGTAGGAGAATTTCTTGGCAAAGAGAAAGTCACCGATGAGCAGTGTTCGCTTCATCGATCCGCTGGGGATGACGAAAGACTGCGCGACAAAGAAAATAAGAAAGAGAACGATGATGATCGTACCGGTCCAGGAGCTGGAGAAGCGGTAGAGTCTGTCTGCAAGTTTTTTCATTTATGCTCTCGCCTTTGCTGCTTTGAGCGTGTTGCTAAGCAGCATTGCAATGGTCATAGGGCCTACACCGCCCGGGACAGGCGTGATGTAGGAACACTTTTTACTGACATTTGGGAAGTCCACATCACCCACAAGCGAACCGTCTTCGATGCGGTTGATACCGATGTCGATGACCACGGCACCCTCCTTGACCATATCTTCCTTGATGAGGCTGGGAACACCGACACCCACAACGACGATGTCCGCTTTGCTTGTGTGCGCTTTGAGGTCTTTGGTGTAGATGTGCGTGACAGTCACAGTGGCGTTGGCATTGAGCAGCAGGGCAGCCATCGGCTTGCCTACAATGTTGCTTGCACCCACCACGCAGACATCCTTGCCCTCGAGATCGATGTCGTAGGCTTCGAACATCTTCATCACACCAAGCGGCGTACAGGGAACGAAGCTGTCGAGGTTGGTGACCAGTCGTCCGACATTGTAGGCGTGGAAGCCGTCGACATCCTTCTTGGGGTCGATGACCTCAAGGATCTTGTCGGTATCGATATGCTTTGGCAGGGGCAGCTGTACCAGAATGCCGTCGATATGCGGGTTGGCGTTCATCATTTCGATGATCTGGATGATCTCATCCTGAGAAATGGTATCAGGCATATTGTGGGTAATGGAGTAGAAGCCGACCTTTTCACACGCTTTGGCTTTCATCTTGACGTAGGCATGGCTGGCGGGGTCGTCGCCCACGAGAATGACGGCCAGACCCGGAACGACATTCTTCTCCTGCTTGAGTCTTTCGACCTCTTCGGCCACTTCGGTCTGAACCTTGTTTGCCAGGGCTTTTCCGTCGATCAGTTGCATGGTGGGACCTTGTAGTGATTTGAACCTTGTTGAACTCAGGTTTTTAGGGTAGTATTATAGCCAAATTACTTTAGGGAATTATCGGATGTGGAAACGACTGCTATTGACTCTGCCGCTGCTGCTTGCCGCCGATGAGGACTTCATCTCGCACTATGAATACGGCCAGATGCTCTACAACAACCCCCGCGGAGTCAGCTGTGCACAGTGCCACGGCGAGAGCGGGGAGGGGTGTACCATTGTCGAATTTCGTGATATCCACGGCAAACAGGCGCTCAGAGGACCAGACATCCGTATGGAGAGTCTGGAGTGGATGATCCAAAGCGTCAACAGCTACCATCCTGTGATGCCGCGCTACTACCTGACCGATGAAGAGGTCAAGGCCATTTACGACTTTCTGCAGCAGAAAAATGCCGACTACATCCGTGCACAAAAGGGGCGTGACGATACCAACCGTTCACGATAGTGCGCTATACTCATCCAAAAGATTTGTAAGGATTGCACTATGAAAGTATCTATGCTTTTTGCTTTGGCCCCCTCGCTTCTGCTGGCATCCCAGCTTGCTGTTTATCAGGATAAAACCCTCTATACCTATACTTCCAAAAACAGCTTTGTCGGCCTTACCAAAAATGTAAAGGCGGAGTGTGACGGTCGGAGTGTTGCTGTGCAAAGCGGTATCGACTGCCCTTCAGGCGAGCGCCTCTGTGCACTCTTCAGTGAAGCGGAGAGTCTCAACAGCCTTATTCGCGCCAATGCCGAAAATAGCAAGATACTCGACAAACTTGTTACCCTGCCGCAGCCCAACGCCATTGATGCCGCATCGTGGATAGATGCTGCCAGAAGTGTTGCCAAAGAGAAAGCGGCGCTGATGACGGAACGTGAGAAACTTGCCTACAAAAATAAGGTACTCAAGCAGCGTTTTGCAAAAGAGACGCGCAGCACACTTCCGCTGCTGCTTACAAAGCCCTGCAAAAAAGAGCTGACACTCACGTTTCCCTACGGTTACGTTACTTTCAAAACACTCTATGAAGCCAATCTGTCGGGCAACGGGCAGATAGAGGTAACCCAAAAACTTAGCCTGCTTAACCGAAGCGGCGTGGACATTGAAGCGGAGAAGGCATTTTTTTATAACACGACAGCCAATGTTCACGTCTATCCCGTACACTTCACTCCCTGGGTCGTCTCTGAAGCCAGAGCCTATATGCCCCAAAAGAGAACTTTGGCGGCAAATGATGCCGTGATGGAAGAGAAAGTGATGCTGGCTAGCGTGCCTGCCCCTGCACCAAAGGCAACCTACCTGCAAAGCAGAGAGTATGCAGTAAGCAACCTTCATCTTCCCTCTACCGGTGAAGCCAAAGAGGTGCCGGTGATGATGTGGAAGGTGCCTGTAAACTGTGCGCTTGAGAGCTATCCCTACCGCAGAGCAGGGGTTTTTGAAGTATGCCGCTTTACGCCGAAGTTTCAGATAGAACAGCACCGATGGAAATTCTTTGAAAAAGGAAAACTTGTCAATGAAAGTGCGGTCGGAGAGTATGACGGCAACTTCTATGCACTCTATACAAAGCTTGATCAGGATATCAGGATAGAGCGAAAGCCTATTGTCGAAAAAGAGAGAGAAAGCGGTATCTTTGGTTCGACAGTGAAGAAAAAAGACGGTTTCCGTCTGGAGGTGCTCAACAAGTCTGACAAAGCAAAAAAACTTCGCATTGTAGAGCGTATTCCCGTATCGACGACGGATAAGATCAAGGTGAAACTGCTTTCGGTCAAGGGTGTAGAGTATGCATTGAAAAAAGAGGGTAAAGTGGTGATGCCTGTGACACTGAAGCCGCATGAGAAAAAAGAGATAGAGGTGTTGTTTGAATTGTCTTACGACAAGGATTTGAAAGTTACTTATTAATTAGTGATAGTGGGAAGTGATAGAATTTTGTGATTGTTTGGGTGTGGGTTCCCGGCGGAAGCCGGGAGGGGTTTTAGAGTGCTGTAACGTTTTCAGCCTGAGGACCTTTTTGTCCTTCGCCGATTTCGAAAGTAACTGCTTGACCCTCTGCTAGTGTTACGCGTCCACCTTCAGGGTTGTTAACCTGGCGGAAGTGTACAAATACATCGCTTCCTCCGTTTTCTTGCTGAATAAATCCGTAACCTTTTTCATCGTTGAACCATTTTACTGTTCCATTTACTAATTCTGCCATTGTGTAGCCTTTTTATAATCTAAATTTGTGAAAACATTTAAACAGAGAGTCTTTCGGGGGTCTTGCAGGGTTTTACACGTACATAACACTCAAAAGATGAACTCGATCCTCATCTTTCATCGGAACTATTGTAGCTGTTTTTTAGATACTCCCGCTTAGTTTTGGCGCATTTTACGAAAAAGAGGGCAAATTTCCCAAAAAAGAGGACTAAAGGCCAAAAATCAGGGCAGTTTCCAAAAATAAACGGTCTTTTCGTCTCCGCTGGAGATAATGGCCTTTTCCGTAACAAAGAGGATCTTCCCCGGTGTGGCATGGTGCCCCGTGAGTCTGTGGCTCTTCTTTCCTGTATTTGTATCGAAGAGCTGCAGGATGTGTTCTGTGCCGCTGGAGTAGAGTGCGGTTTTCCCGGAGGGACTGATAGCGACAGCGTAGACCAGGAAGTCGCTTTTGATGTGGTAGGAGCTTCCGGTGGAGAGATAGACACCCACACGCCTGTCCTGTCCGGCAGTCACAAGCGTACCGTTTGCGTAGGCAACACGGTAGATGTTGTCGACATGCTCCCCCTCCAGACGCTGCAGCACTTTGGAGGAGTTGATCTCAACAATGGCGACACTCCCGCTCTCATCGGCCATGGCAGCTGTCTCTCTTTTGACATCGAGCGCCATGCCGCCAAGGGTGCTTTCGCTGATCTGTCTGCTGTAGCGGATGAAACTGTCTGAAGTATCGTAACGGGTGACCTCCGACCCGAAGCCGCCAAGAAGAATATTGCCCTCTTTGTCGAAAAAGGCGTGTTTGGGCATCAGGTTGCGTGAAGCGTCGATGACTCTGGCAAGCGTGCCGTTTTCTTCTACCCATACGTTGCGGTAGGCGTTGGGTGCGCTGGTAACCATCACTGTTTTCCCCTTGTAACGGTCGATGGCGTGAATCCGTGCGGGAGTGTAACTGCCGTCACTTCTAAGAATCGGCGCAAAGTGTATCTGTCTGACGATTTTCTGTGTTGCAAGGTCGATAATGTCGACGCTGCCGTTGTCGGTAGCGACATAGAGGTAGCCGTTCTCTTCAGCCATATCGCTGACAAGGCCGGAGACTTTAATGGTCGCAATGGGTTTTATCTCCGCTGCAAAAAGCAGCAGCGGCAGGAGCCAGAAAGCAAGGTGTCTCATCAGAGGCCGTTGAAAGGTCTTGGAATGCGTCCGACAAGCGGGTAGAAGCGTACCTTTATCACATCCCACTTGCTGAGGATAGCCTCATCGGTGTTATGCAGTGTAATGACATCTTGCTCTATCAGTGTTGCAATATTCGCATGCAGAGGAAGCAGCATCTGCTTTAGCTGCGCGTTGCTCATGCCGTAGAGCAGGGTAAGGTTGAAGATGCCTCTCTCCTGGACAAGGAGATTGAGCACACCCCGTTTTGGCAGAACGATCTGATAGGCTTCGATGCCGCCAACGGAAGCAACACGCCTTTTCTGAAAGCTCTCAAAGACAATATCCAGCGTTCTGGCAACAGTTTGACGGAACTCATAGTTGCTGTCAAGCTCCGCCTCTTCATAGACCAGCAGGTTGCCTGCTTTGGTTTTGAGAATGGTCTGTGTGAGGTAGAGGGAGATGAAGCCGGTACGCTTCTGTTCGAGGGCTACAGCTTCAAGACGGCTCTGGGCCGTTTCAAGCTGCAGGGAAACTGCACCCTTTTCAAGCTGCATCTGTGCGTAGGGTACACAGCCGGAAAGCCAGAAGAGTGCAGCAGCAAGCGGGAGAAAAAAACGGGTTCGCACTAAACGACTTCACTCAGTTTGAGATAGATTTCGTTGAGTTCATGCAGTGCCTTTTGCGAGAGCTTCTCCGCTTCGATTTTTGACTTTGCGTAGAGGTGTTCGAACTCCTTCTCTTTCTCGTCCCACACCTCCTGCGCTTCAAGTTTGGCAAGGTGCGCTTTGAGTGCCAGAAGGTCAAGTTCCTGCTCGCTTTTTCTTTCAACTTTGTGCAGTACCTTTTCGATATCGCTTCGGATCTCCTCCATTCTGTCGTGTGCCTCCATCAGCATCAGCTTCGACTTGAGCTCCGCTTTCTGTTCGTAGGCTTCAACGGAAGATTCGAGCTTCTTTTCGACCGTTGCAAGATAGTTTTTAAGTTCATTCCAGTAGGCTTCGGCATCATCGCTCAGCTCATCTGTGTAGTCTAAAATTTTTGTTTCAATGTTGCCAAGGGTCTCTTTGGATTTTTCCAGTAGTGCTTTGAGATTCTCTTCCATGATGGTTTCTCCTATAGTTATGTGTAATTATTATAACACATTTCACCGACTGCCGCGAAGATTTTCAAGAAACGATCTGCGTAACGCTATGCCAAGCAGCGGACGGCGGGTAAGGTCGGGGTAGGTGCCGTCCAGTCCCTTGCCGTCGTTTCCGTGGCATCCAGCACAGTTGCTGGCATAGAGCAGAGACGCTTCATAGGGGTAGTCGCACTTTTCTCCCGAGAGTGTCATCACATAGCAGGCAACCTTGGGCGCATCCTTTTTGGAGACGAACCCCTTTTCCATGATCTCCTCTTTTTTGAAGTGGAGGTTCCGAGAGCCATAGTCGATGATGTCGGTGATGTACTGTCTGGTATACTCCGGTGTGCCAATGCGTGAAAGCTCCTCATCGATATGCGGCATTGTATGTACGGCAGTGTGCTCCGCATAGGTTTTGGAGGTGGTATGCATTGTTTTCAATGAATGGTGTTTGAAGTAGGCGTTTGCAAGTGCGTAAAGAAGTACAATGAGTATTGCAAGATAGGAGAGTGAATGTTTCATAGAGGTAAAGGGGAGAGTTTTGTGAAAAGTTGAAGGGGAGAAAAGCTCACCTGAGCCTCTCTCAAAGGAGAGATGAATTACTCATCTTCACCTTTTGCAGCTTTTTCGATCATCTCATACATTCCGCTTCTGACTTCGTTAGCCAGTTCGAGAAGCTCTTTAGGCAGTGGTTTACCACCGTTGATCATAAGCTCCATGCTCATTGTGTAGATGTAGATGTCACCGTTGTCATCTTCTACAAATCCGATTCTACACGGCATGAAACCGATGAAGTAAGGAGAGTAGTTGAGGAACTTGTCCGCGATTGTCGGAGAGCAGTAAGAACGGATGTGTGTCAGCTTACCACCGTCTTTGAAGAGTTTTCCGCCTCTTGGCATAGTCTTGTTGTCAACCATTGCAAGTCCGTGCTCGCTGGCAACTTCGTCCGCAATCTCGAGAGCGTTCTCGAACGCTTCCTGCTTGGTCATCCCCTCAGGAATCTCCATCTTGACTCTACGTACCATACCTTTTGCCGGGTCACCGGTTTCGAGTACCTTGTCGAACATCTTCATATATTCAGGCATAGCGTTGGAATCAAGTGATGCAACCTGCCCCATACGTGTACCCAGATCGAATTTCACAAATGCGAAGAGAAAGCCGATAACGACGATCGCACCGATGAATGTGAACAAACCTTTGATAAGCTTCATAAGTGGTCCTTTTATGTAAATTGAGCTGTGATTATAGGCAATTAAGATTAAAAGAAACTAAGAAAAGGGAGGGCTGTGTGCCCAAATATCAGACAACGTAGAGCAAAATGGCAAAAAACTGGAGTATCGAGCCGAGCATGACAAAGAGGTGCCATATGGTATGAAAGTGGGTAATGTTGTCCTTTACATAAAAAACGACACCGCCGCTGTAGGCAAGTCCGCCGGCAACGATGAGCCAAAATCCGACAGGGTCTATGCCGTTTTTGAAGGTCGAAAAGTCGATGACAATAAGCCAGCCCATTACAAGGTAGGCAATCAGCGAGAGGAGTTCGAAGCGTCCGGGAAAGAGAAACTTCAGTACTATGCCTGCAACGGCGATACTCCACTCGAGTGCAAAAATGATCCATCCCTCACTGCCGCTGATGGTGATAAGCGCAATAGGAGTATAACTGCCGGCGATGAGCAGATAGATGGCAGCATGGTCAAACTTCTGAAAGAGCGATTTCGCTTTGTGGTGGGTGATGGCATGGTAGAGTGTGGAGGCACCGTACATCAGTATGAGTGAGATGCCGTAAATGATCGCTGAGAGTATGTGCAGCGTACCATGCCCATGCATAAGGGAGAATGCCACCAGCAGTACCAGGGCGGCAATGCTGAGCGCTACGCCGACACCGTGCGTTACCGCATGCCAGATCTCCTCGATGAGTGAAAAATCATTGACGGGCTTTGACACGGACTACTCCAGCATCTGTATCCAGGCTGCCATATCGGCATCGCTCGGCATCTTCCAGTCCGCACGAGGGCTTAGAGAGATGGTTCCGACTTTCGGGCCGTCGGGCATACAGCTGCGTTTGAACTGCTGGGTGAAGAAGCGCTTCAAAAAGAGCTTCAGCCACTTCGTAACGGTGGCTTCATCATATTTGCCGTCAAAGGCCATCAGCGCCAGATGCCTTATCTTCAGCGGCATGGCGCCGTATTTGATGAAGTGGTACAAAAAGAAGTCGTGCAGTTCGTAGGGGCCCACGATCGCTTCGGTCTCCTGCACGATCTCATCGTCACTGTGGGGCAGCAGCTCCGGGCTGATTGGCGTGTCGAGGATATCGTCTATAATGGGTGCGATGGCTTCGTTGTGCCTGAAGTACTCGATGACGTAGCGGATGAGCGTCTTTGGTATGCCGCTGTTGAGCGCATACATGCTCATATGGTCGCCGTTGTAGGTACTCCAGCCAAGCGCGATTTCGCTCAGGTCACCCGTGCCGATGACAAGGCCGCCCTCTTTATTTGCCATATTCATTAATATGGAAGTTCTTGCGCGTGCCTGTACGTTTTCGTAGGTGACTGTGTGTTCGTCAGGGTCGTGCCCGATGGCATCGAACTCTTTGAGTGAAAGCTCGGTGATCTCTACCTCTTTGAGTGTCACGCCAAGCGCTTCGCAGAGGGTGACGGCATTGTTTTTGGTGCGGCTGGTGGTACCAAAGCCCGGCATCGTGACAGTGATGATGTTTGATACATCCCAATCCATGATCTCAAAGGCTTTATGCGTAGAGAGGAGGGCAAGGGTGGAGTCAAGCCCGCCGCTGATGCCTATGACTGCCTTTTGGATGTATGCATGCTGCATCCGTTTAATGAGCCCGTGCGCCTGAATGTGAACGATCTCTTCACATCGCTGCTGCTTGTCGGCATACTTCGAAGGGACAAAAGGGGTTGCATCGATGTATCGGTCTATTTTTGATAGAGAGGGAAGCGGTGCGAGTGCAATGGTACGTGTCTTCTTGCGTCTTCCGTCACTATAGCTTGTCTCATTGAGCCGCAGCCAGCGCAGTTTTTCAAGGTCGACATCTGCGGTAATGAGGTGGCTCTGCATAGAAAAACGTTCGTTCTGTGCCAGCAGGGAGCCGTACTCTGCAATGAGTGCCTGGCCGCCGTAGACGGTGTCGGTTGTGCTCTCTCCCACGCCTGCAGAAGCGTAGACATAGGTAGCCACACAGCGCGCGCTCTGGGTGCGTACCAGCTCTTCACGGTACGCGTGCTTGCCGATGAGCTCGTTGCTTGCGGAGAGGTTGAAAAGGAGGTTGGCACCGTTGCTTGCCATATGGTTGCTTGGCGGCGTGACCGCCCATAGGTCTTCACAGATCTCTACGCCGCAGGTCATCTCCTGGCCGTCAGTAAAGAGCAGGTCCACGCCAAAGGGCACCTCCTCACCAAGCAACTGCGTAGTCGTGCGCACAATGTCGCGCCCGCTGGTAAAGTGCCGTTTGTCGTAGAACTCCTTTTTGTTGGGCAGGTAGGACTTTGGTACAATGCCAAGTATTTTGCCATTTTGCAGCACCGCCGCACAGTTGTAGAGCCTGTCGGCTTCAAGCAGTGCGATGCCAAGGATGACAACGGTCTTTATGGCTTTGGTCTTCTCAAGTATCTCTGCAAGCGCTTCGTTCTGGGTTTGCAGCAGTGTCTGGTTCAAAAAAAGGTCACTGGCGGTGTATCCGGTAAGGGTAAGCTCCGGGAATACGACGGCACTGACCTCTTTGGTTGCGGCTTCATTGATGAGTGAAAGTATCTCTTTGGCATTAGCCTTTGGATTTGCCACAGTGGTATGGTTGACAGCGGCTGCGACACGGTAGAATCCGTACATGGCTTTCCTTTTTAGTTAGCAGGTTTTAGGGAGCAGGGAGTACCTGCGACCCTTTCGATTTTACGCCCGCTTGTCGTGGATCTCGATAGTCTCTATCTCGTCGTTCTGCTCGATCTTGTCAAGCACCATGAAGCTCTCTGTATCATCCTCTTCGATACCGCCAAAGACGGTGTGTACGCCGTCAAGGTGCGGGCAGGGTACGAAACAGATGAAGAACTGGCTTCCACCGGTGTTCGGTCCTGCGTGCGCCATGGAGAGCGAACCGCGTCTGTGCTTGTGGTGGCTGGTGTCGGTCTCACAGTCGATTTGCCAGTCCGGTCCGCCTGTTCCTGCCAGTGCGGGGTTGCCCGTAGGGCCTGAGTGCGGACAGCCGCCCTGCGCCATGAAGCCGGGGATGACTCTGTGGAACTTGAGGTTGTTGTAGAAACCTTCGTTGGCGAGGTGTGCGAAGTTCGCTACGGTGTTTGGCGCATCCTCGTGGTAGAGTTTTACCCAGATGTCGCCTTTGCTCGTTTTGATCTTTGCGTAGTTGTATGTCTCCATCACATCCTGCGGGATGTCATAACGTTTTGTCTTTTTTCCAAACATGCTCTTTTAGTCCTTGATTAGTTATTTTAGGCTATGATTATACCAACTATTCTATTAGGGGTCCTACCATGCAGCTGTGTGTCGCACTCGATCTTCCTTCGGCAAAAGAGAATCTCGCCCTTGCCGAGTCGCTCAAAGAACATGATATCTGGATGAAAGTGGGCTTTCGAAGCTACATCCGTGACGGCAGGGCGTTCATCGACGCACTCAAAGCGATCAACCCCGATTTCAAGATTTTTTTAGACCTCAAACTCTACGACATCCCCAACACCATGGCGGATGCTGCCGAAGAGATAGCCAAAATGGGAGTGGATATGTTCAACATCCACGCCTCTGCAGGCGCAAAGGCGATGCAGACGGTGATGGCGCGTCTTGAGAAGTTTCAAAAGCGTCCGCTGGTACTGGCGGTGACGGCACTGACATCGTTCGATGAAGAGGGGTTTCGTGCCATCTATGAAAAGGGTATCGACGAAAAAGCCGAGCAGTTTGCGAAGATGAGTTATGAAAACGGTCTTGACGGGGTGGTCTGTTCGGCCTACGAGAGCAGGGCGATCAAACAAGCCACTTCCGAAAACTTCCTGACACTCTGCCCGGGCATCCGCCCATTCGGTGAAGATGCAGGAGACCAGCAGCGTGTCGCAACACTTGATGTGGCAGCAGCAGAGCTGGTCGACTTCCCCGTAGTAGGGCGTCCCATCTACAAAGATTCCAATCCCGCAGCCAAAGTGGCGAAGATTCTTGAAGTGATGGGGAATCTGTAGCCGCTACTTGGCGACTTTGACTTTCTTGGCCGCTTTGGGGTCGGCCAGCTTGGTGGCGTGGTGCATTCCCTTGACCATAAAGTAAGCCCCGATAGCAAAAAGCGCCAAGATGACAAGCGGTGCGATTTTCTGGAACATAGCGCCTCCTTGAATTTTTTTCAAATCATACAGTAAAATCCCCGTTTTTAAGCTTTTGTTTAAGCCAACTTGACTATAATCCTCTCCACAAAAACACTTGGAGACGTGGGTGAGTTGGCTGAAACCACACCCCTGCTAAGGGTGCGTATCCTAACCGGGTACCGAGGGTTCGAATCCCTCCGTCTCCGCCATCAAATTACTTCTAAATTCCCTTGAAACCACCTACACACCGAGCTTTCAAAGAGTTTTCTGTTTTTTGAGGGGTACACAAAAGGGTACACAATTCGTATCAAATTACTATGAAAGAGCTATAGTGCAGATCCCGTTTGTTCAAGACAATGTTTATTTACATAAAGCATCATCTATCTGTGCACCGGGACAGCCCCAGTCATACTTGTTAAAGGTACCAGGCTGATAGGAACGCATAGCTTCATAGGCGATCCATTCTTCATCGGTTTTTACATCCAGTGGAACACTTGTGCCGTTTTCATCAGGATATTCAGGCTTGTATGTCTGCTTCAAATGCGGGTCAAACCCCAACCCTGGTTCTTCTGAATCAGGGATATCATCTTTATCTCTATCTTCCATGGCAATTTGAGCATCAGATTTCCCTCTTTGCCATCTCATTTCATCCAAATAGTGCTGATATTCATGAATAAGTGAAACTGCAAAGGTATCAATATATCTTGTTGTTCTCCATCCCAGAAGCGGCTTCTCCTTTCGCCTGTCAAGCAGAGGATAGGTTATCTGCATTTTCCCGCCAAACTCTTCGCTGATTAGGTTACAAACGTAAAGCAGCTTATTAAAACTTTTACTTTGGTAGCAGGCAACGACATTTTTCATGCCACAGTTACACTCAAACCTTCCCCCGTAAACAAGACGAACACTGTCACCATGAGGGCGTGCAGCCGGTGTTTGCTTCCAATAATAAAGCCAGTTTGGCTCCTCTCTCTCGCTTGCACTGCTGCTTGGATGGTTAAATGCGAATGCCCTGTAGAAAAGTTTGAAGGTTGCTTCTGCTTCTCCAAGGCATTGCCTATCTGTTGAATGGTATTTTACCCTTACTTTATGCTTTCCGAACAGATCATTGTATTTGGGAATGCCTTCAAGGCGTATATAGACCCTGCTGCTACCATTTTCAATAAAGTCTGCAGTTACACCCTCAATAGGCTCTACGCTCCAATCCCAATATCCTTCAGGTAGCGGATCAGTACTTGTGACTACAGCCGCAAGTACTGCTGTTTTATTGACAAAGCCATAAATTGCATTGTTACGGGTTTTCCCTACAAAAACAATTTTTATTCTTTTCTTTCCAATGCCATCTTTACCATTGACCGTTCCTACCAAACGTGTGGAGGGGAAATCATTCACTCCACTCTGTTGCAGTTGGAAGCCACGTTTTTTCATCTGTTCCGGATTAAAAAACTGCAGGGTTGCCTTTTTGCCCTCTATTTTACCGATCCATAAATTTGATTTTTTAAAACCAATGCGATTATTCTCTATATCAAGATAGAGTGTAGATCTTGTCAATACCTGTACAGTTTCCCGTCCATGTAAACTCAAATGAAAACGGCCATGCATACCTCCGCTTTTCGGTATGTCAAAATCATAATCTCGCTCCATACTTACAGGGCTGGCGAAAGGCATAGTGGTATGAATGACCCATTTTGTGATTTTCCAACGGCCGTTTATGCTGCCGCTTTTGTTTACCTTCTCAAGCTCCATATGCTCGGTCCACCTTATGGCATATCCATGGGTCTCATGGTTCATTTCACCGTTTAAAACTATTGTATAGGGGTTACCACAGTTGATCTCTCCTGATAAGGCAAAGATGTTTGAAAGTATGTAGATGATTAAGAAACGGTATATATACATAAAAAACAATCCCTTTTGCTGGTAAGCTTAAATTTCGAACGTCAACCTGATCTTTTCCAGTAGTATGATATAAAGTATATCTATATTTTCCTTGGGAACATTTTCAAGCCGGGCGATTATGTTTTCACTCTGGATTTGACCCAAGTCTTACTTGTCGGGTGACTTTTATCTTTTACAAGAATTAAAAAATCGGGTATGATAAATAGAGATTCCGTAAGGAGGAGTGTATGGACAAACTGGCTGTTGTCAAGAACATCATGGAAGAATTTTCCTCTCGAACATGTATATCCGGAGCAGGATGCACCCCAAAACGATATTTGTGGACAGATGTGTTCGCAGTGTGCAATTTTCTTGAACTTTTTCGAAGAACAGGCGAAGAGCACTACAAAGAAGAGGCGCTGCAGCTTGTCTATCAGGTGCATCATGTTCTGGGGAGACACAGAAGCGATGACAGCAGAAGCGGATGGATCAGTGGTCTTGATGAGGAGGAAGGGGAGGTGCATCCGACCATTGGGGGACTTCGAATTGGCAAAAAATTGAATGAAAGAAAAAAAGATGAGCCACAGGATGAGCATCTGGAGTGGGAACAGGATGGGCAGTACTTCCACTACCTGACCAAATGGATGCACGCTCTGCATCTTGTCACTGAAGAAACACACGATCCCAAATACAGCCGTTGGGCGCTGGAGCTTGCAAAGACAGCGTATGAGAAGTTCTCTCACCAGACCTATGCGGGTGCAAGACGGATGTACTGGAAAATGAGCATCGATCTTAGTTATCCGCTTGTCTCTTCCATGGGACAACATGATGCACTTGACGGATATGTTACCTACCTTTTGCTCAAAAAGGACGCCTCTGTAAATGCTGCACTGTCCGGGGAATCAAATATTGACAGTGAAATGAAAGGTCTCTACGCGATGGCCCGTCAAATGAGCATGACTACTGATGATGCATTGGGGATAGGTGGACTGCTGAGCGATGCAACACTTCTGGTGCAAATGGAACTGACAGATGAGATGTCTGAACTCCTAGTCAGTATGTTGCATGCTGCACGGGAAGGTTTGCTTCGGTTTATGGCGTCACTGACACTCCGCTATCCTGCGCAGTATCGCCTGGCATTTCGTGAACTCGGCCTAAGCATCGGTTTGCATGGGGTTAGAAAGATGCTGAAGATTCTGGAAGCGGATGAGAGAATGTTTTCCAACCGGGGCTCAGTAGAGACAGTGCTGAAAGAGCTTGCATCCTATCTGCCTCTTTGTGAATATATCGAGTCCTTCTGGCTTGCAAGTGAAAACCAGTCAAGCAGTACCTGGCAGGAGCACATGGACATCAATGCGGTGATGCTTGCAACAAGTCTGATGCCCTCAGGTTTTTTACGTATATAGAAAGTGTGGCAGAGTCCCAAGTCCGATATTTGGTGACTATATGGATAGGCAAATGGTGGTTAACTGTATATGCATACCATCGCATGTAAACCGGTTTCAGGATTTCGGTGCAGTATCAACTGTAAAATTGAAACCGCTATTGCACATTTCAATATCTTGACGTAGCTTGGGCATAATCAACGACATTACCGACGAGTATGCAGTACTGCTTGAACTGCTCCGGCGCTACGGCATGGACAGCAAAACAAGAGCGCGCATCGATGCTTCCGAGGAGAGAGTGGCCGCAAACCTGGTATGGGCCAAAGAGATAAAGGCGATGCTCGAGAGTGAAGAGGAGGATTACAGCTGACACAAAAAGCCACAATATTTAGCGTTACGGGTTGATGTTTGGAAAAATGGGGGATAAACAGGAGATAAAATTTAAAGAAGTGTAGGGAGTGAATATACAAAAGCCCGTTTGCACGGGCTTCTGATTACTCTGCTACTTCTACTTCAACAGGCGTAGATTCCCAGATGCCGTGCTTTGTACAGTATCCATGAGCGATGAGGTTGAGTTTCTTTTTCATCGGTCTGATGAAGAAAGTAACCTGTGCGTGAGATTTTTCATTCCCGAACGTTCCAGGAACGAATGTTGTCATTGCAAGCTTTGTCTCTCCGTCGAAGAGAGTGATAGACTCGATGTAGTGGTCGAAATCGTCAGGGTGAGTGTACTCCTGTCCGAGCTGTACGTGTACTTCGAGGATTTCACCTTTTTTCGCTTCACCTTTTACGGTAATGAACGGTGAGTGTCTGTCGATGAGGTCTCTTTTTGCCTCTCTGTCAATTTGGCTGATATCTTCATACTTGTGAATAGTTGGCATGTTTGATCCTTTTTCATGTGATTTGGTAGGGGTATTATAGCATAAAAGGTTAACAAATGGGAGTAATATACTCTTATTTGGCATAAATGCTTCCAAAAGTGACATAATATATACATGTTATAATGTCTTCAAAAAACGAGGTGTACCATCGAACTCTCCGGCTGGTCAATATTCGGTTCCTATCTGTTCCTGTTGCTGGGCGGCATACTGGTTTTTACCGCACTTGGGCACATTATCTATCAGAAACGATCCTCTACCAGTATGATCTCATGGATGCTCTTTATTATCTTCGTTCCCTACATCGCTGCACCGCTTTACTTTCTCATTGGTATACGCAAACGGGACAATACCTATCGGAAGGAGATGGTACAGTTTCCACATATTAAAGAATATGAAGAGTACCATATCTTTGAGACGGAACATGCACTTGCCAATATTCTCAAGAAAAACGGTATTCCTGCCGCAAGCAGGGCCAATAGCTTCAAACTCATTACCAGTGATGTGGAAGCGTATGAGGCAATGATGGAAGCTATCGAGAATGCGCAGGAGTGTATCGAGATGGCTACCTACGTTTTTGAGTTTGATACGATGACGACAAAGATGGTTGAAGCGCTTACCCAAAAGGCACGTGAGGGTGTAACCGTGCGTCTGATGCTCGATACGGTCGGCTCTTTGGGGGCTTACCTGCGTCCTGGCAGGTTCGATGCACTCAAAAAGGCGGGAGGAGAGGTCGCCTTTTTCCTGCCTGTTATGAAACGTCCTTTTCAGAGCTACATCAATCTTCGGAACCACCGCAAAATCTATCTGTTCGACAAGAAGCTGCTGCTTAGCGGCGGGATGAATCTGAGTAACGAATATATGGGACCGCCTGACGGTACGATGCGTTGGAACGATATGTTGTACCGTTTGGAGGGGCCGGCGGTACAGCACTTCCGCTCCATCTTCAGGAATGACTGGGAATACGCTACGGGCAGAGAGATAGAACCCAACAGAGCCGTGCAGAAGTACTTCGAGGGTGAGACTCTCGTTCAAGTGGTTCCCTCCGGTCCTGACATTCCAAAAGATGCCCTTTATGAAGCACTGCTCAATGCCATCTACAGTGCAAAAGAGCGTATCTGGATCGTAACACCGTACTTTGTGCCTGATGAGAACATCACACAGGCGCTTGTGATCGCTGCGCACAAAGGGGTGGATGTCAAGCTCATTACCCCGAAGAACTCCGATCATATCTTGACAGATCTCGTACGTTCTCCCTATATGCGGGACCTGTACGAAAACGGTATTGATGTGGTGCTGTTTGAGGGGGAGATGCTGCATGCCAAGGCGATACTCATCGACAGCATTGGCGGCATGGTCGGTTCTCTCAACCTTGACAACCGCAGTCTCTTTCTTAACTATGAAGTGGTGACATTTGTCTACTCGCCACATTTCATTGAGGCACTTGAAGCATGGATGAAGGGCTTGATGGTCACTTCAGTGCGAGGCATAGAATCTCCGGGTAAACTACGGGAGGCTTTCGAAAATATCATGAAAGTCTTCGCACCGATGGTGTAACCGATGTTTCAGCCCCAACAGGTACATCACACACACTGCTGCAGTGAGAACGGAAATACCCTGCATCACCCGTTTTCACTGCTGTGTTGGAATGTCTACAAGAAAAACAGAGATGACAAGCGTTTTGCCACATTTTTGCAGAATGTCGATGCCGATCTGCTGCTGCTGCAGGAGGCGGAGTTCAAGGATGGAGAGCCCTGCAGGGTGGAAGGGTACTCCTATGATGCTGCGGCCAACATCACTTTTGGCACATCAAACTATGGTGTGCTTACAGCAAGTAGATACAGTGCCATAGAAACAAAAGCCTACCTCTCGGAAAACCGGGAACTCTTCTTTGCGACCCATAAAAGTCTCCTGTTGAGCCGTTATATACTTGAAGGCGGCAACTCTCTGTTGGTAGCCAATGTACATGCTATCAATTTTCGGGAGAACAGTGCCTATGGAAAGGAGAAAGAGCGCATACTTAATTTTCTAAGCAGTGACACAGGACCACTCATCGTTGCCGGTGATTTCAATGCATGGAATACCGGAAGAGGAAAGAAACTGTTAGAAATTGCCGATTCTCTGGGGCTGAAGCAGGTACCGTTAGGCAAGGAGGATGCAGTCAAGTCGATGTTCGGCAAGCCGCTTGACTTCATCTTCTACCGGGGATTGGAACTGTTGGAGTACAGGGTGCTTGACGATGGCGGTATCTCGGATCATCGTCCGCTTTTTGCAAGATTTGGTGTTTAGTTATTGGTAATTGGTTATTAGTTATTGGGTGTTTTGTCGGGGTCAGGTTGCACTATTTGCAGAGGAGGGTAGCCACAAGGGGTACCCCTACGCGTTAGAATATTGGGAATCAATGCTTCCTGCTGCGACCCCTGTAGCCGCCTCTGTGTCTGCCACCACCCAAACTGCCGCGTTTTTTGCTGCTGTGGCAGGCATCGCAGATGGAGAAGCGGTAGGAGAAGTCAAGCACCTTGCCGCAGCGGCGGCACTTTTTGGTGAAGTGCCCCTGACGTAAGGAGTTTTCGATGTAGCTGTTGAGCCTTGCACGTGCTTCGATGGCCTTTTGAGTATCTTTGAAGAGGTCGGGGAATTTGAAGCTCAGCCAGAGATAGAGCGATATCTCCCGTACGCGGTCTTCGGCGTTGAGCAGCATGTCATTAGTCTGCGCGAAAGAGGGTAGATCGCGCGGCGGGATGTAGAGTACTTCGCTGCCCGCTTCGATCTGGCGGATGTAGCGGTGGAAGACCGACTCGATGTAGGGTGAGGAGATGCTTGCCGGCGCACAGCTTAAGTAGTAGCGTGTACGCAGGTCAAGATCGTACTCGTCGACAATGGCGGCGATTTCGAGCATGCTTTCGATGTTGGCAGCGACAAAGGGCCCGTCAAACTCCATATTCTCTGCAAAGAAATTCAGAATGGTCGAAATGTTCTCTGTCTCGAGGATCTCCCCGATAAGCAGCACGTGTTCGAGGCTCGCCATAACGGAAACCGGCAGTTCGATATCGCTTAACGGCGTATGGAAAGTCTTGTCGATCGTCTTCAGCGTATTGTCATCGAGTGCTCCCACGAACCCTTTTTCTTCGATGCCGTAGCGTCCCGCACGTCCGGCGATCTGCAGCACTTCGGAGGGAGTGAGCTCACGTCGTCTGAGACCGTCGAACTTGTTATCCTTGGCAAAGAGGATGGTTCTAATGGGCAGGTTGAGGCCCATGGCGATGGCGTCGGTGGCGACAAGCACTTCGCTCTCTCCCTCTCTGAAGCGGCGTGCCTCTTCGCGGCGTACTTCTGGAGAGAGGTTGCCGTAGACGACAGAGACACGGTATTTTTCGCTTAGCTGCTGCTTGAGGGAAAGTACGTCACGGCGCGAGAAGGCAACGACAGCGGTCTGGGGTTCTATCTTTTTCATCGGTGTGGCACGCCTCATCACCTCCAGTGGGTTCTTCCGCTCGAAGTGGACCACCTCCAGCGGCTCCTCGAGATATTCACAAAGCGCTTCGACAGCGTGCAGCGCATCGACCGAACCGGTGAGAATGACTTTTTTGGCAGGTGCCCCGATGAGGGCGTTCGCCCACGCCCAGCCGCGGTCGCGGTCGGCGATCATCTGGATCTCGTCGATGACACAGACATCCACATCGACACCGGCGTTCATCATCTCGATGGTCGAGCTGATATGCGTCGCCTCCTCATCGATGATCTCCTCCTCTCCGGTAATGAGCGAAACGTTGACACCGTCGGCTTTAAGGTTCTCATACCCCTCGAGCGCCAGAAGTCGCAGGGGGGCGAGGTAGTAGCCGGTGGTCGCCTCTTTGAGTGCTTTGAGTGCGCTGTAGGTCTTGCCCGAGTTGGTAGGCCCTACATGAAAGACAATCTGGCGTTTGAGTTCGCGAGCGAGAGGAAAGAGGCGTTTGAAGTCACGGATGGTCTTTGCCAGCAGCTCCTCGCGCTTCTGCTTCTCAAGCAGCGGTTTAATGTACTCACTGAAGTGAAAGAGCACACGTCTCTTTGCTTTCTCTTTAATTCGCAGGGTACGTGAACTCTGTACCTGCGGCGCGATGAAGCGGACGATGAACTCTTCGTAGACACTCTCCTCAAGGTCCAGTTTTTCTGCCATGATATGCATCTGCTCAAGCAGGTCGTCGACTGCGACACGGAAGTGCGCCAGCAGGTCGTCGTTGACACGGTTGATATCCTCCTTGACCGGCAGCGGTTCGCTGCGCCAGACGAGGTTGTAGACAAACGGTTTTTCGTAGGAGACAGAGGTGTTGTAAAAGAGCGTCGTGCCAAAAAGGTCGACAAACTTCTCCTTTTCGATGATGATATGCCCTGTACTCTCGAAGACATCGTATTTGTCGCTTATATTTTTTAATATCTTTTCGATGATGTAGAAAGGGATAGGCGCGTGGTAGAGCGTCTCATCGGGCGGCATCTTGCGAAGTGCCTGCGCAATCTCCTCTTCGCTCAGCAGAGGATGGGGGCGTTTGTAGAGCGCTTCGAGGAACACCTCTATCTCTGATTCTTTCTTTTTAATACACGCCTCTTTGATCTGCTCAAGATATGCGATGGTCTCCTCTTCCTCCTTCTCCCAGAGTGTGTCGAGGGCAATGGGATCGCTGACACAGAGCAGCAGCTTGCTGAAGTCGTGTTCCTTGAGTTTGAAGGTGAAGCTGTGGGTAAACTCTATTTCGTTGAGCGGGTTGAAGACGATATTGAGCTTTTTCTCAAGCTCTCTGATGCGCTCCTTCATCCGCAGGTAGTGCAGCTTCTTCTCTATTTTTTCCTGGGTGATCTTCGCACTTTTTGTATCGATGAACGATTCGAGAATAAGATTCTCTTCGTGTTTGGTGTGTTCGACATCTTCAAGAAGATGCAGTATCTTGTCGACCTTGTCCAGAGGCTGGTTGGATTTTTGTGAATGGATCGCCTTGTGGTTCTGTGTCAGGTAGGAGACGATCAGTTCGCGTGCACCGACCCCTTCTTCGCTCCAGACACGTCTGAGCGCACGTATCATCTCGTCACGTTCGAAGGAGGGCAGTTGCAGTTCAAGCAGCATTACAAGCTCGAGCAGCTTTTCGTCATCGAGCTGCGCAACCCCCTCGTCGAAGGGTTTGCCTTTAAAGTAGTTTCGTATTTTGTTGTTGAGTTTTATCAGATATTTTTTTTTCTTTTTTGCCATTGGGGGATTATAGCCAAATGTAGTAAACAGCAATCAATCCACCGTCCTGATATCAACCAACTCCACACCCTCACACTCCTTTTTGAGGCGTTTGTGGGTACGTGCATCCTCTTCGGCAAGATCGAGAAGATCGGCGAAGTCGTTTTTGCTTGCGGTGAAGGTGTAAACCGTTTTGGCGGTTTTGAGGGTGACTGGGATATCCTCTTTGGCACTCACTTCGATGTTTCGAAGCCCTTTGGCGAATTCGCCTTTGATGGCACGCAGCACCTTTTCATTTGCAAGCAGTTCGCTCAGTGAAATCTCTATGCGTACATCGTTTTTGCACATTACTGTGTAGCTTACCTCAATTGTACCGTCCATTTTTATCTCCTGCATTGATTTATCAAATCGTAACCAAAACGCTACGGAAGTATTTGAAATATGTCATATTGTCATATTTTGGGAACAAGTTGGCCTATTGCTCTGTTACGGCCCCCTGTTTGATATAATATGTTGCCTGCTGCAGCAACAAATGGCCTGTCTCCTCCTTTGAGCGAAAATCGCAAATAGTCATCCACCCTTTTTCCGTAGGTTTGAGAGGTGAACATCTCAGCTCCTCAATCGCTTCGGGATGCTTGAAGTGGGCTTTCCAGTAGTCTCTGACGGCATATGGGGTATCTGTCGTATAGTCAACACGAGGTTTGTATCCGAACTTTTGGCGATAGACATTGTATGTTTCTTTGCTCTCCTCACTCTGGTTCTGTTGTGCACTTGAACTCTCAAGCTGACCGGAGGGGGCGGCATGTTCTGTACTTGTCACTCCCCTGGAGTGAGATAGGTTCCATAGCGGTTCAGTTATCCATAAAATGAAAAGTATAAGTATGACAATAACTGCTTTTAACAAAAGTTATCCTTTCTTGTGCAGCTTCTCCCTATGGGATCAGACGGTTATATTTTGCAATACGTTCTCTGAATTTCGGGTAACGGTGTGCCAGTGAAGCAAGCTCTTTCTCCAACCTTTTGCTTAGGCCGTGCTGCTTTTTGCGTATGGCCTGTAAAAAGGCGATGCGTCTTTCGACGAAGTAGAAGTAGAGCAGCACGCTGACTACCGCGGCATAGAGACACCATACCGAAGTGAGCCCGTAGGGATTGACAAGATAGATGATACTAAGCCCGATGAAATTCAGCCAGCCAAAGAGCTGGATGGCGATACTGCGGCTGAGCATCAAAGAACCGCAGGTGGTGAGGACATATCCAAGCCCAAGCCAGAGTTTGTCGGTCATGGGATTGTAGTAGTAGAGCACGCCATGTACGACTGAGACTTCGGTAGGCTTGATACTCAAACCATAGAGAGAATAGGCCATTAAAAAAGCCCCCAGGCCCATGAGAATGCCGATGACCTGTTTTCGCCATCCTTTGGGCTCAAGCAGCCATACGGCAAGGGGCACCAGAAACTGCAGTATGCCCTGTGCGTAGAAGACAAAGAGCGTTTCTGCCATTTCGAGTGCCCGGTGGTTGATAAGACCCTCCATGCCCAGCCAGACAAATCCCTGTGTGAATTGGTGCAGGGCAAAAAAGAGCGGCAGTGAGGCAAAGACCACCTCCTTGGGTGTACTGACCTTGTTGAGTGTCAGAAGCCCCACCACAAAGATGGCCCCGGAGAGGGTAAAGTTCAAGATGGCAAAAAACATACGGTTCTCTATGCTTCAGTTTTGTTGTGGCACTTCATACTTTCGGCTTTGATTAGTTTGAGTTTGGTCAGAATGTGCGCGAATTGTGCATCTTCCTCTTCATAGCGCTTTTTGAGCGCTTCGCGCTTCTCTTCGATCATTTTGATTCGCTTCTCTATATCTTTTGGGTCGGCATGACACCCTTTGGCCGCTTCGGCCTCCTTTTCGAGTGCCCAGTCCATCGCTTTTTTGAGAAAATCCATCATCATATATCCTTTAAAATCGTTGTGGGGTTAATTATAGCCTAAATAATGTGCAAAAGTTGTTAGAGGGCTTACATCTTTGTTAGTGAAGTTGTACTATGATATGCAAATAACATATAACGCAGACAAAAGGATATGATAATGTGGAAGTACCCCAAGGAGCTCGAACAGCTCGAAGTGTTCAGAAAAAATGCAAAGACGGTGGGAATCATTTTGATGATTCTCGGTTTCCTGGGGGCTATGTTCCCCATCGCCGCGTCGCTGACGACAGTGCTCTTCGTGGCGTGGCTGCTGCTCTTTGTCGCCTTTCTGGTGGGCTTTTATACCTATAAGAGTGACCCCTCAGACTGGAGAGGGTGGCTCAAGAGCCTTATCTTCTTTGGGGTGGGGGCCTATATGATCGTCTCTCCTGCCGGCGGAATCGCGACACTGGGACTGCTCTTTTCGATCTACTTCTTTATGGACTCTTTCAGCAGTTTCACCTTTGTGATCTCCTACTACCCCAACAAGGGGTGGGGCATCTGGCTGATCAACGCCATTCTCTCACTGCTGATTGCCGTTATCTTCGTTGTCGGCTGGCCGCAGACATCGGTCATGCTCATCGGTCTGCTGGTGGGCTTCAGCCTCTTCTTTGACGGACTTGCTCTGCTGATGGGTGCAAAACTTTTCGAGGTGCCGGGCGGTGATGACAAAGAGTGACACCAAAAAGGCTTTTGGCCTCTGGTCGGCGGTATTTCTGGGTATCGGCTCCATGGTTGGCGCGGGTATCTTCATCGTCATCGGTGAAGCGGGTGCCATTGCGGGGAACCTGGTCTGGCTCTCCTTTGTCTTTGGCGGTATCGCGGCACTGCTGAGCGGCTACTCTCTGGCGAAACTCGCCATAGCCTACCCCTCACGCGGCGGCATTGTGGAGTATCTGGTACAGGGATTCGGGGAGGGAGTCTTTTCCGGAAGTGCCGGGGTGCTTTTCTACTTTTCGCAGCTGATTGCCATCGCGGCAGTAGCCAAGTCTTTCGGTACGTATGCGGCGACGCTTGCAGGAGGCAGTGAAATGGCCAACTGGTACGCTTTGGGCATCGTCGCTTTCTTTACACTCATCAATCTTCTGGGTGCTTCACTGGTGGCAAAGTCCGAAAACATCATCGTTTTCATCAAGCTGAGCGTGCTGGTGGTTTTCACAGGTATCGCACTCTTCTACATCGACCCGAAGCTCCTGAGTGCATCCGATATGCCGCCGATGAAAGATATGCTCTTTGCCGTGGGACTTACTTTCTTTGCCTATCAGGGCTTCAGTGTCATCACCAATACGGTCGAAGATATGGAAAACCCCGCCAAGACAATGCTGCGGGCAATGGTGATCACCATTCTACTGGTAGGTGCGCTCTACATTCTTACTTCAATCGCGGTACTTGGCAACCTGACACTGCCTGAAGTGATCAAAAGCCAGGACTATGCGCTTGCACAGGCGGCTCAGCCCATTTTCGGCGATATCGGCTTCAAGGTAATGGCAGTCACAGCGCTGCTGGCCACCGCTTCGGCAATCAACGCCACACTCTATGCCGCGACTGAGATCGGATACACGCTGGCCAAAGACGGAGAGCTTCCAAAGGTCTACGCCTACAACGTCTTCGAGTCGTTCGAAGGGCTCATTGTCAGTGCGCTGCTGATCGTGCCGATGGTTCTCTTTCTGGATCTCTCCGAAGTGACGACGATTGCGGCACTGGTAGTGCTGATTATCCAGGGGATCACCCATGTGGGGCATCTCTTTCGCATTAAACAGACCGGCGCGAATCTCATTGTCGTGCTGTCGGCTGTGATTGCGATGTTCGTCATTGCCGGACTGACACTCTACCACACCAGTCAGAAGATGCCCGACCTTGGCTTCTACCTGATGGGGGCGTTCGTTGCTGCCTTTGGTGTGGAGGTAGCGCTGCGCCTGCTGAACCACCGCACGATCAGTAAACAGACAGGCAAAGAAAGTTTACTTTCAAAGATAGAAGATAAAATAAGATAACGGGTATACCCAAAGGAGCAAGCAATATGGGAAACATTTCCAAATCGGTCATTTTTGCATTCAAAGAGATCGTCCAGTGGCATACGATGAAGTACATTCTACTCAGCGGAATGGTGGTGACGGCACTGTGGATAGGGCTTGGATATTTTATGTGGGACGGCATTGTCGCACTCAGTGCGAAGATCATTGAAATGGTGCCGTTCTCGCTGGTACGTGCCAACGGGGCGTGGATGCTCTCGACTTTCCTCTGGTTTCAGCTGGTGCTCATCACCTTTGCGCTGACCTACGCTTTCTGGGGCAATCTGATTTTGCGCAAGATCAGTAAAGAGAAGTACACCGCTTTTTCACTGCTGATTCTGGCGGCATCGGGTGTGTTCTGGGCCGTGGTATGGTACTTCAAGGGCCACTACATCTACGAACAGTTCATCAAACTGCTGACATGGCTGCCCTTTGAGACGGTAGAGAAGGGAATCGCCTTTCTTATCGGTTTCTACTTTATCTACAACGCGATTGTCGTGACGATGCTCTTTGTAACGAGCATGGTCAGCGAGGCGATCGTCGAAGATATCGAGATACGTGAGTTTGGTGAAGATGACATAGTCAGAGACAATACGTTCAAAACCGTCAAATATACCCTTAGAGACAGTGCCGTATTCATTGCCCTCTCACTGCTTGCCGCACCGCTGCTCTTCGTACCGGTACTGAACATATTCATCCAGATCGCTCTGTGGATATGGTTGACCAAAGATACCATCTCCTATGACGCACTTGCGCTCACGCACCAAAAAGTGAATCCGTCGCTCAAAAGTGTCTACAAAGGTGCTATTTGGGTGATCACACTGGTAACGGTACTGTTCAACTTCGTGCCGGTACTGAACATTTTCGGTCCATTCTTCGGTCTGACAGCGATGTTCCACTACGTCAAAAGCGCACAAAAGGAGGCGTAGCCGTGGTACGACTGTTGGCTGTTTTGCTCTTCTCTTTTTCCATGCTTTCCGCTTCCGGTGCAAAGGAGGAAGCTGCACTGATCGGTGCCGAAACAAACTTCGATACGGCACTTGCCAAGGCAAAAGCCGAGAAGAAGATATTGGTGATGGTGGTGGTCAAAGAGCACTGCCGCTGGTGCGAGAAGCTGGTGAAACGAACGATGGCCGACCCGGAGGTTGAAAAGGTGCTCAAGCGCGACTTCATCACGCTTATCATCGACCGCTATGACAGTTACCCCAAAGCTTTCAGAGAGGACTTCTTCCCCTCCATCTTCTACATTGATTACGCGACGGGCCAGAGTGTCTACGAGAATGTAGGCTATGTCGGGAAGAAGTGTTTTCTCAACGATCTTGACGGTGCGCAGAAGACGCGCGCGAGCCTCTACGAAAAAGAGTAGCCGGTATGATACTCAAACTGATCGCGGCAGCAGTGCTCACCGGTCTGATCAGCGGGTTTTTCATCACCTTCTACGAACTGCTCATCACCTTTCTTACCTATTTCTTTTTTATGGGAGACCCCTACAAAACCATTCCGACACTGCCGGTATGGTATCTCTATGCGCTGCCCACAGTAGCGATTTTTATCGTTAACCACCTGATCAGCAGAGACAAGAATATCCGTGAATACGGTGTGTCAGAGATTGCCGATTCGATCGCACAAAATACGATGATACTGCGGGTCAAGACCCTCTTTATGAAAGTCATAGCTTCCGCACTTTCGCTTTCGACGGGATTTGCCGTTGGAACGGAGGGGCCCAGTGCCGGGATCGGTGCGATGATCGCCTACCAGATACACAAGTTTTTCAAGATGCCGCAGATGCTCATCAAGATGATGATCAGTGTGGGAGCCAGCAGCGGGATCGCTGCAATTTTCGTCTCTCCCATTACCGGCATGGCTTTTGCCATCGAAAATATCGCCTACCAGTTCATCAAACAGTATGTCACCTATCTGATTTTGGCTTCAGTCATCGCCTTTGCAATCAGCCTGAACTATCTGGAACCCATTATCTTTCAGCACTCGACAGGGCGGAGGCTCGATCTAAGCTACATTTATGCGAATTTGCTCTTTATCCCGTTCATTACTGCCTTTGTCTATTTTTACCTTTTTTTGAAGCAGCGTCTGCTGCACTTCATCGACCTGGAGCTGTTCAAGAAGTTTTCACGCTACCGCCATCATATCTTTGCACTTATTGGCGGCAGTGTGGTGGGAACGGTACTGCTCATCGAGCCGCACGCAGCCTTTTCCGGCAAGGCGGTGGTGATGTATCTGATGAATGCGGAAAGCAGTATACCTCTCTATTTCATTCTCGGCATCATTGTACTGCGTATTATCGGTACGACGGTTGCCATCTACTCCAATGCCGTAGGCGGAATCTTCCTGCCGCTGATGAGCATTGGTGCGCTGATAGGCTACGGCTTTGCCGAAGCCTTCAGTATGGTGCACTTTCCCGTAGAGCCTTTTTACTTCGCTGCTATCGGTGCTGCGGTCTTTATGGGCGTACTGATGAAGCTGCCGTTGACGGCGGTCATATTGGCGATGGAGACGACATTTGATTACAATGTCGTTATTGCAACGGGTATCAGCGTGGTGTTAGTAGAATACCTCTCCAATATCTATTTCCACATCCGCCGCCGCACCGCCACACAGGCATACAAATCTCCCGAGAAGAACATGCCGCAAAAAGAGGAGCCTAAAGAAAAAAGTGAAGCGAAACCCGAAGAGAAAGCGAAGTGATGGAGGCGTACTACTACCTTAGAATGCTTGGATTCGTCGCCTTTGTGACACTGCTCTATATCGCCTATCAGCTCTACGGCTGGTACAAAAGAAAGCGGCTGCTTGAGAAAATAGCACAGATGCCTTTTGATCCGAAATTTCGAAAGATATTGGAGAAGTCACCTCACTACCAACATTTACCTAAATCTGACAAAGAGAAGATAGAGCGCTCCATTCTGCGTTTCATCTACACCAAGGAGTTTATCGGTGTGAAGATGGAGGTGACGGACGAGATGAAAGTGATCATCGCCTTTTACGCCTGTCTGCTGCTGCTGCACATCGAAACCGACAACTGTTACGACAATCTCAAAACGATTTTGCTCTACCCCTCACCGGTGGTACTCAAGAACGTGCGCAACAACGGCGGCATTTATACCAAAGAGGATTTCGTCATCGACGGACAGTCGGCCAACGATACGGTGGTGCTTGTCTGGCACGATGCACGCTACGAAGCCTACCATTTGCGTCACGACAATGTCATTGTGCACGAGTTTGCCCACGAAATCGATTATATGGATGGCGAGGTAGACGGTGTGCCGCCGCTTGAGCGTTCCAAGTATGATAGCTGGACGAAAGTGCTGCTGGAGGATTTTAAAAAGCTTAACAGTGTTGCGCTGAAAAACCGTGACTGGGGAAAGTACAAACTGCTTGGCAGTTATGCCGCAACGAACGAAGCAGAGTTCTTTGCTGTGGTGACGGAGCGCTTCTTTGAATCACCGCACAGTCTTAAACGCCATTTTCCCGAACTCTTCAAAGAATTGAAAGATTTCTATCGTATAGACCCTGCTGCGATTTTGCCACCAAAGGCATAAGCGATGAAGCGGTATGTTTTTCTTCTTCTTATCTTTTTTGTGCTTTTTGTGACATTCCGTATATATAAGATAGACGGTACGAGCATGAACTACGGATTGGTGGAGGGGGATATCGTTCTTTCGACTCACTTCTACGATACGATAGAACGTGGTGACCTGCTGGTAATCCGTCATCCGCAGGACCCACAGCAGCGCCTATACATCAAACGGTGTGCCGCACTGCCCGGTGACAGGTATTTTGAAAAGAACCGAATGTTCTATCTTCAGATAGCGGGAGATTCAAACAGAACAAAAGCACTGGCAGAAAAATACGGGTTGACACTGGTAAAGCAAAAAGAGGGGTATTTCATCAAGGAACCCTATGCCAAATATTACGGTGTGGTGCACGATTGGCATCTGCAAGTGCCCCGCGAGCTTACCGCTCTGCCACTGAAGAGGGTAGCGCCGGAGCACTATCTGATGCTGGGAGACTTCAGAGACAACTCTGCAGACAGCCGCTTTTTCGGTGCAGTTCCAAAAACGTGGGTGATGTCAAAGGTGATTGGGGTTTTCAAGCATCCGCGAAGCTGGCGGGAGCTGCTTGAGATAAAAGAGGCTGATTGAGTCCGCTCAAATTGTCGGTTTCACTCGATAGCTCTGGCAGGTGCAAATGTGAGAAGCGTTAAGCGAAAGCAAACTGCTTTGCTTTCGTAGCTTCGGAACCGGAATGGTCGGAGCGAAGTGCAGCCATGGAGGAGCCACCCTCCGGGCTGAATGCACCTTTGTCGCCATCGAGTGAAACCTTGGTTGGGAGCAGTTTAAAAGGCCTAATTAAATCAATCCTAGTTCGGCGAGGATCGCTTCGACTTTGGGGGAGATCTGCGCCAGTTCGTTGATGAAGGTGCCCCACGCCTTGTCTTCGGCATACCACTCCTCGATATGTTTGAAGGAGTTGCTCTTCTCCTCTTCTGTCAGTTCATTGGATTTGTCGATATTCTCTTTGATACGTTCGAGGTGCTTGAGGTTGCTTTGGCTCATGGGGTCTCCTTAGTAATTGTCGTATTTGCCGTCAGCAATTTCGGCTTTAAGTGTGTCGAGTGCTTCCTGCATGGTCTGTACGATAAGCTCTGCAGACTTTCTGTCGTCGTTTTCGGGAATGTCCCAGTCAAAAATTTTCATATTGGCTTTGAAGATGGCTCTGATCTCTTTTTCGATCTCACTTCGCATCGCTTCAAGCTCTTTTTCCTGTGGTGTCATTTGCCACTCCTTTTTTCTGTTTTGTTTGCTTATGCGAATAATAACACTTTTTTATTAACGAAAATACCCTACAATTCTAAAAGCGTCCCCAAAGAGGGCAACGAGTACAATCATCTTATTTCAGGAGAGAGAATGAAACCGCTATATCTGTTCGTATCTGCAGCGCTGCTTGTATCGGCAGTATCGGCAAAGACAATCAAAAGCTGGGAGAGTGTCGACAAAGGGGGTATTGTTTATGAACGCAACGCCGCTACTCCCTTTACCGGCACGGTGAAATCTTACTATCCGGGCGGCAAACTCTCAGAGGAACGTCCGCTCAATAACGGTATGACCGAAGGGGTGGTGACCACCTGGTTTGAGAACGGCCTGAAAGCTTCGCAGACGATGTACCACAACGGTCTGAAAGAGGGGAAGTGTGTCAAGTGGCACAGAAACGGCGTGAAGAAGTATGAAGCGACCTTTATCAAAGGAAAAGAGGAGGGTGAGGTTACTTACTGGTATAAGAACGGCACTCCCCGAAAGAAGCTCCATTTCAAAGAGGGAGTACGCAACGGAAAGCTTGAAATGTGGTATGAGAGCGGAGAAAAGCGTGCGTTGATGCATTTCAAAGACGGAAAGTATGACGGCGATAGACAAACCTGGTACAAAAATGGGAAACTCAGCAGCCAAAGCCACTACGAGCGGGGCAGCAAAGAGGGGCACTTCGTCGACTATTTTGAAAACGGGCAGAAGAGTCTGGAGGCGACATACAGAAAGAACAGGCTTCACGGCAAGCGTACCGTTTGGTTCGAGAATGGCCAGAAGAAGCATGAAGGCAGCTTCAACAACGGCGTTCCCGAAGGCTATGACACTATCTGGTTCAAGAACGGTCAGAAACAGCACGAAGCGCTCATCAAGAACGGCAAGGCCGTTTCGGTGAAAGTGTGGCACAAAGACGGCACACGGGTAAAATAGCTTTTTTTAAAGCAGCTCTTTCAACGTTCTCTGGGCACGTTCGTACCCCAGAGCGATCATCTCCTCCGCACGGTCAAACTCAAGTGTTCCACAGGCGTTGCGCGGGATCTCTATGGTGAAGTCCGGCGGATAGGCGGCGAGTTTCTCTCTTGCAATCGTCCCCTGCATCGCATCGAATGCTTGGTCGGCAATATTATACATATCAAAATCGATATCGGCAAGTGAAGCGGTATTGTGCTTCAGCTCCCGTATGAAGCGGCGGATTCTGTTTGAAAGGTCGTTGTCCGTATGTCGGGGGAGAGGTTCGGGGTCGACTTTTTTCTCTTCAAAACGCTTTTCCGGCTTCGCGCCCAGGTTGACGGCAATGGTCATTTCGGTTGTATCGTGAAATGTGGGGGCGATGGGAACGGGGTTGAGCACGCCGCCGTCGATGAGCTTCTTGCCGTTGTACTCAAACGGGGTAAAAAAGAGCGGCAGCGAGATGGAGGCGCGGATGGCATCAAAGAGCCTTCCGCTGCTGATCCATACCTCCTTTTCACGTTCGATATCAAGCGCTACTGCCGTGTAGTGGATGGGCAGCGACTCGATGTGCTGGTCACCGACGAGCTCGATAAGGGTGTTGATGATTTTGTCTCCCTTGAAAAGCCCCGAGCCCTGCCAGGCAATGTCGAGCAGTCCGACAATGTCCATCTTGTCAATCGCCTTGACCCACGCTTCGTACTCATCGAGTTTTCCCATCGCATAGACTCCACCAATAAGCGCACCGATGGAGGAGCCTGAAATCGAAGCAATGTGAAAATGGTGCTCCTCAAGCCAGTGGATGACACCGATATGTGCCAGTCCACGTGCACCGCCACTTCCAAGTACGAGAGAGATCGTTTTTTGTTTTGGCATGGATTGTTTCCTGTTTTATTCTGTGTATGTAGTATGGCATAATTGGTTTAAAAGTGGTTTTTTATGTCATCGTATAATCCAAAAGTGACCGGAAGAGTCTTCACGAAGAAAGTGATAGACTAAGAAAGCACAATAGACAGAGAGTGATAAAAGACTTATTTGTCATTGGTTGAAAAGACCGTCAGGAATGT
>JALTVI010000109.1 GCA_027049035.1 Sulfurovum sp.
TCTCTCGACACTCTAGTAGCCCAGCAGCCAGCCCGTCTCTCGCGCCACCGACATATCCTAACCTCTGACTCGTTCCCAGGCCAAACCCTTACCTAACCCCGAGCGACAGCCCCAAGTCCTAAAGGCTATAGCACCGCCAGGCCAAAACGTAAGCCAAACCCCGACCCCAACGAAGACTCCAGCCGAGACTGCCTCTCCTGCGATTATCACGAGCGACCTGGCCTGGGGTGGACGGCCGTTTCCTAGTGGAAACGATGAAAAGTATCGGCGTTGAGACAACGAGTCCCAAGTCCACCAAGAGACCAGCATCGATACCCTCAGCTCTCGCCTCTCCTCTCTGGCTTAGCGCAGCAGCCAGCTCGTCTCGTCAGCACATCGATAAAGACGAGCGAAGCCACGAGATGCCATCTCCCTTGCCTAGACGAGACCTCGGCTGGGTGGTCGGTCGTTTCCTGGTGGATTGACTCTCGGCAGCTCCGAGCGAAGCCCCAGTTCTTCTCCAAGCTGTAGGGCCTGTCGTTTCAGGGAGGCTGAGCGCAACGGCAGCCTCGAAGACGAGGCAAGCGCCCAGCACAGAGATCCGAAGCTATCGCGTCTCGACTTTCGCTTAGCGCGGCACCCAGCATGTCTCGTGGGCCTCTCGATAAGGCAGAACGAAGCCACGAGATCCCAGCTGCCTTGTTCGGAGCTCCCAGCTGCTGGGAACCAGTGTGACGAGTCTGGCAAGACATCGCGACTCTCGACACTCTAGTAGCCCAGCACCCAGCCCGTCTCTCGCGCCACCGACATATCCTAACCTCTGACTCGTTCCCAGGCCAAACCCTTACCTAACCCCGAGCGACAGCCCAAGTCCTAAAGGCTACACCACCGCCAGACCAAAACGTAAGCCAAGCCCTAACCCTAACGCTGAGTCCAGCCGAGGCTGCCTCTCCTGCGATCATCACGAGCGACCTGGGCTGGGGTGGACGGCCGTTTCCTAGTGGAAACGATGAAAAGTATCGGCTTTGAGACAACGAGTCCCAAGTCCACCAAGAGCCCAGCACCGATAACCTCAGCTCACGCCTCTCCTCTCTGGCTTAGGGCAGCAGCCAGCACGTCTCGTCAGCACATCGATAAAGACGAACGAAGCCACGAGATGCCATCTTCCTTGCCTAGACGAGACGTCGGCTGGGTGGTCGGCCGTTTCCTAGTGGATTGACTCTCGACAGCTCCGAGCGAAGCCCCAGTTATTCTCCTAGCTGAAGGGCCTTTCGTTTCAGGGAGGCTGAGCGCAACGGCAGCCTGGAAGACGAGGCAAGCGCCCAGCACAGAGATCCGAAGCTATCGCCTCTCGACTTTCGCTTAGCTCGGCACCCAGCACGTCTCGTCGACACCTCGATAAAGCAGAACGAAGCCACGAGATCCCAGCTGCCTTGTTCGGAGCTCCCGGCTCTCGGGAACCAGGGTGACGAGTCTGGCAAGACATCGCGTCTCTCTACACTCTAGTAGCCCAGCAGCCAGCCCGTCTCTCGCGCCACCGACATATCCTAACCTCTGACTCGTTCCCAGGCCAAACCCTTACCTAACCCCGAGCGACAGCCCCAAGTCCTAAAGGCTATAG
>JALTVI010000110.1 GCA_027049035.1 Sulfurovum sp.
ATAAGATGATATAACCAAATAATAAAAAAAAAGGAAAAACCAAACTCAACCAATTAAACATTTAATTTAATTAGAAAGAGGAAGCCTGCTAACGCAGGCTTGACCTATAATTGACGATTTGAAACCATATAAACCCCATCAAATCTAATCCAAAACACTACCAAACCATTTTTATTAGAAATGTTTTATTTTTCCTTCTCCTCATAGCCGCCTTTCAAAATTTAACGATGGAACGCAAGGTTTAATAATGCGACTTTGAGAGGAAGGAAAAGGATTAAAAGGGGGGTGTATCGTTTTCTGGGAATAGTTCCTGTATTTCCTCCAAAACCTCTTTTAACTCTGCAACTTTATTTGCTATTATTTCCTTATTACCACTTAATAATACTGGTGTATCGTAAACAAATATCTTTACCAAAAACCTTTCAATATTTTGGGTATTTTTGTAAATTTCATAACCAAATGCTTTTACTCCAGCTCTATGTATTAGTTCCCATTTTTTTTCTGCCATTATTTCTAACTCCTTTCTCCAATTCTTCTATATCAGCTCTTACAACGCTACCTCTGTAAATACATTTTCTATTAACCATATACCAATTTCTTCTATTAGTTTTGATTATTAAACCTTTATCTAATAATGTCTTTAACCACCTATAAATTGTTGCTTCTCCTACTTCCAGTTCTTTTGCTGTTTCTCTTGGTGATAGATAAAAAATCTCCTCGTCATAATCCAATATACTGGCAATATAAAAAAGTAATCTGATAGCCTTACCAATAATATCTTCATCTTGTAATAACTCCATTACAAAACTATCAAAAAACTTTACAAAATTCGTATCTACTGGCTCTTGATAAGACCAAACTCTTACCTTTCTTTTTTCTACTTCTCCTGTTTCTGGGTTAACTATTTCTTCTTCTTTTTCTCCTACATATTTTTTAGAATATTTACCCATATCTATCACCTTTTGAAATGTTTTCTATTATAATAATATAAATTTTCAATCAATGCAATATATAAAACATATTATACAATAATAGATTATCTCTAAAAAATGATAGATTATCTCTAAAAAATGATAGATTTTTACCCTTCTAACCCTTGATATTACTTATTCTATATATCTATATTCTATATATATACCCTTAACCCGAAACTCAACCAATTCCACGAAAACCAAAACCAAAAAACCCAAAAAATTTTCCTCTAAATATCATTCTAATGGTAGAGTTAGGGGTTAGGATTTTTGGGGTTGATTTGGTGAAATCTGTTAAGGTCTGTTAAGGGGGGTTTAGGGGGAATTCCCCCTAACAAGCTGGGCAATGTGCAACATTGCCACAGCTTGCTAATTAAAATATTTTTTCTTTAATTGGTAAACAGATTATATAAACAAACCATACAAACCATAGTATTAATAAGATGTATTAACAATACTATATAACTAATATATTAATAAGACCATATAACCAATATATTAATAAGATGATATAACCAAATAATAAAAAAAAAGGAAAAACCAAACTCAACCAATTAAACATTTAATTTAATTAGAAAGAGGAAGCCTGCTAACGCAGGCTTGACCTATAATTGACGATTTGAAACCA
>JALTVI010000111.1 GCA_027049035.1 Sulfurovum sp.
CTGTTTTTCAATAATTTTGTCTGTCTCTTTAACAGTATGTCTGTCTGTTAGTGTGTCTGTCCTTCAACTGTCAGTGTGAACTGACCTGATCCATCATTAAATACTGCATAGCAGGTTTTTCTTTTATACTGTAGCAGAATTCAGTCTGTCTGTCTGTTAGCATGTCTGTCACTCTGTCAGTCTGTATGTTAGACTCTCTGTCAGTCTCTGTCTCTAACTCTGTCTATCAAATGTTGATGTAAACTAACCTGACCCATCACTAAGTACTGCATAGACAATTTCCTCTTTTATGTTGTAGCAGAATTCAGTCTGTCTGTCTGTTAGTATATCTGTCAGTCTGTCAGTTTGTCTGTTAATCTGTCTGTCAGTCAGTCTGTCTGTCTTTCACTCTATCAAATGTTGATGTAAACTAACCTGAACCATCACTAAGTACTGCTTAGACAATATCCTCTTTTACACTGTAGGAAAATTCAGTCTGTGTGTCTGTTAGTCTGTCTGTCAGTCTGTCAGTCTGTCAGTCTCTCACTCTATCAAATGTTGATGTAAACTAACCTGACCCATCACTAAGGACTGCATAGACAAGTTCCTCTTTCACATTGTAGCAGAATTCAGTGAGGACCTGAAGAAGAAAATATGTTAACTTATTTATGTTGAGTCATATGTCAGTACATGCATAATGGAAGTCTGTTTATGTGTTCAATCCTTCTTCAATATAGATGTGTGTTTCAATGTTGTCATGTGTCAGTATAAATGATTGTTTGTGTGTATTTGTGTTATATGTCAGCATAGATGTGTGTTGAGTTATGTTGGTATATATGTGTGTTTGTGTGTTGGGTCATATGTAGGTATATATGCCTTTATGTGCTAAGTCATATGTTAGTATAGAGGTGTCTGCATGTTGAGTCATATCAGTGTAGATATGTTTGTGTGTTGAGTCATATGTTCGAATAGATGTGTGTTTATATTTTAAAGTCATATGTCAATATAGATGTGTGTTTGAGTGTTGAGTCATATCAGTATAGATATGTTTGTATGTTGAGTCATATGTCAGCATATATGTGTTTGTGTGTTGACTCTTATGCCAGCAGACATGTTTATAGGTATTTGAGTCCTATGTCAGTATAGATATGTGTTTGTGATGTGTAATATGTTCTTACAGATGTGTTTGTGTGTTGAGTCATATGTCAGTATAGATGTGTGTTTGTGTGTTGAATCATATGTGTGGTTTGATTCACATTTTAGCATAGATGTGTGTGTATGTGTGTCATATGGCTATATGCAAACTTCTTTATGCATGCACATGCATGTATGTAGGGGTATGTACATGTGTGGTGTGTGTATATGTGTGTAAGTGGTGTGTGTGTGTGTCTGTTTATCTGTGTATGTGTGTAAGTGGTATGTGCATGTGTGTGTAAATGGTGTGTGTGTGTGTGTCTGTGTATGTGTGTAAGTGGTATATGTGTGTATGTTTGTGTGTGTATATATGTAAGTGGTATATGTGTGTATGTATGTTTGTGTGTGTGTATGTTTGGGTATATGTGTGTGTGTGTTTGTGTGTGTGTGTGTGTATGTTTGTGTGTGTGTGTGTTTGGG
>JALTVI010000112.1 GCA_027049035.1 Sulfurovum sp.
CCAACAAATTATTACGTCAAGCTTTTGGTGTATTGAAGAGCGGAAAAGCATTTGATAGGAATTATATGGTTTTACAGTAAAATTATTGTATTTTTACTTGACTTTTAACACAGAACATTCCTGCGAAAGTAGGAATCTTTGTATCAATCAACTAATCAAGGCCATGCTTCCGTATCGAGTGCAGGATGACAAGTTTGTTAGTAGCAATGATTTAACGAAGTGTATACCTTTAGGTACATTTTCACCAAGGCCGGGGATGAATCCCCGGTTCCAGATCACTGGTACACCTATTAAACCCTGTAAACAATTCGCACTCAAAAGCAAAATCTGACTACAATGCCTTAAAACTTCAAAGGAAACCGCATGTCTAAAATACTCTACTGCATAGCACAATTCACTCCCAAAGAGGGGATGTTCGATGCGCTGTTTGAAACCCTTAAAGCACTGGAACCCAATACACTGAGAGAAGAGGGGTGTCTGCGCTACCGTGTAACCAAGAAGATTGAAAATCCGTTTGCACCGGGTGAGAGTATGCCTATTGTCTTCAATGAAGCGTGGGCAAGTGTGGAGGATTTTGAGCGTCACTGTCAGCGAAAAGAGATTGTCGAATTCTTCGAAAGGGAGTGTCTCAGCCCCGATGGGATGGTTGCAGCCTACAATGTGACTGCCTACAGTGACGAATAGTTAGATCCATTTCTGCTTTTTGAGCCATCGGAAGATGAGCCAGGCAATGACAATGTTGACGCCCCAGATGATGAAATAGCCATACTTCCAGTCGAGTTCAGGCATATTCTGAAAGTTCATACCGTAGTTGCCGACGATAAAGGTCAGCGGCAGGAAGATAAGTGAGATGGCTGCCAGGCGCTGCATCGCCTGGTTCATCCGGTTGCTAAGAAACCCCATCAGCAGGTTCTGCAGGTACCCCGTACGGTCAAGGTAGGTTTTCGATTCGTTGATGAGGAAAGCCAGGTGCTCCTTGAGGTCGATGAACTCATACTTGAGCTTCTGGCGAGTCTCCAGCGGGTAGTGGTTGTAGATCTTGTTGACTGCATCGTTTGACTGTACCGAGAGCTTTGCAATGCGGTTAAGGGTACGTCTTGCAAAGTAGAGGTGCTTCTGAATCTCTTTCTCTTCGATCTCTTCAGAAAAGATGTCGTCCTCTATCGCTTCAAGCTTGTCATCGAGTCTGTCCACGACCCCCATCGTGTGGTCGACCATGATATCGATGACATTGTAGGTGACATACTCTAGCGAATCCCTCTCTTCATAACGTTTGAACAGGTGTGAGACGATGTTTTTGATGATATGTTCGTTGTCACTGAGAAAAATGAATTTGTTCTCCCCGATCACCAGTGCGACGTTGTTGTCGTTGTAGAGCAACTCATCCTCTTCATCGGGGATGAAGTATTTGAGAATAATCATCTTGAAGTGCCGGCTCTGCTCGAAGGTAATGGTCTGGTCTTCATTATGGATATCTTCAAGGAAACTTTCGGGGAAGTTGTGTGCCTCAAGCCATGCATTAATCTCAGGATTGTCGATGTGGGTGAAGATGATCTGCTGCGCATCGGTGTTGATGTCGATGTTCTCACGATAGTGGATACGGTCGCTGAGGATATACATGGTTACACCTCTTTTTTGCTGTCAGTGGGTTTTGGAAGCGGGGTGCCGGGCAGGTTTCTGAATTTGACGACGTGATTTCTGGTATCGACCTTGAAGAGAAAGTTTTCCCATCGGTAGGTGTTGTTGCTCTCACTGTAGGGCTTGAGTGCCTCCATCAGCACCTTCTCATCGGCAGGTTTGTACGAGAATCGTCCAAAGAGCTGGTTGGTGTCGATGTCGTGTGTCTCTTCGATGTCGTAGGCGGAGTTGGGGAGCAGGGCAGGTATCCACCCCTTTTCTATGGCGTGATTTTCAACAACGCTATCCCTGTCAGGGTATTTGTTGATGGTAACATCGGAGAAGTAGGCGGTGAGCATCCAGTAGACGGCAGCGAAAAAAACGAGAATGGCAAGTATGATCTTTTTCATGGGCGGGGCTTTCAAAATAGGTTCTGTTATTGTAGCATAATTCGTGGTGTCCCCAGGAGGACTCGAACCCCCAGCTAGGCCTTAGGAGGGCCCTGCTTTATCCAGTTAAGCGATGAGGACGTTGACAACGCAATTGTACCTTTGCAAGGCTTATAGAAAGCAGATGGCAGGGGTACTACACATAGACTTCATACTTTTGCTCTATAATGCAGGTAATGAGAATATCTCCAAAGGATGAAAGATGTTTCAGTTCAAGCCAAAACCGGAAAAGAAAAACGCTTCCTGCTGCAGCACGGAGCCAGAAGGCAGTTGTTCCACCGAGAGCCATGACTGCTGCAGCCCGCAGCCCAAAGGTAAAGAAGCGTGTCCGCTCTGCGGCGAGCCTGCCAAAGGGGTGCTTGTCAAGACTTTGGAGCATTTGCTAAGGGACGATGCCAAAGCAAAGCTTGATACCCTTGAGGGCTTTTACTACTGTAAAACCCCGACATGCGAAGCGGTCTATTTCCGAGGTGACGAGGTACTGAAACAGGATGCCCTTACGGTCACTGTAGGACTCAAAGAGGGTGCAAGCCCCGCGACTGTCTGCTACTGTTTTGAGTGGACAAAAGAGAAGATCAAAGTGGAGCTTGAAGCGACGGGCAAAACCACCGCGCTTGAGGACATCAAATCCAAGATGGAAGATCCCGGATGCAGCTGTGAGATCCTCAACCCCAGCGGGCAGTGTTGTTTGGGGGATGTGGGGAAAGCGATTAAAGAGCTTAGTGTTTTTGGAAGATAAAAAGATATTTTGTTTGTTATTACCGGAAATGATCATTTATCAGACAAATATGTTCTATTAATCTGCTATTTCGTTAAAAATTGACCTAACGTTTTTTAAAATTGTAGGTATTTTTGTGCAGAAGAGTGAAAATAGGTTATTTTGTGATACTTTTCAGGATTAACGGTACATTAATTAGAGTCTGTTAATCATGGGGTTTAAAGCTGTTAGGCATATAATGTTTCTTGAATAAATAGTTCGCTGTAAAAGGATAATCGATGCTTTTGTTTGGTGATAAAAAATTCATACAAGCTCCTTTTGAAAATGAAGAAGAGCTTGAAGGTGTAGTTACTGAAAATTATGAATATATTTTTGGCCCTAACTCATTCTATTTGCCTAAGAAATTGATCAAAACCGCTGATGGTTCAGGTACTATTCCAGATGGATTTACAATAGATTTGGCTGGTAGGAAATGGTTTATCGTAGAAGCAGAATTATTGAAACATAGTGTCTGGAGCCATATAGCCCCTCAAGTTTCAAAACAAATCATCGCATCACAACAACCAGAGTCCAGAAAGCTTTTAGCGTTACTTGCTATTGACGCCATAAAAAAAGAGCCCGAAAAATTTGATGACCTTGATATAGATAAATTTAAACTTGGGATAATATTGAATGAAATTTTAGAGAAACCGCCGCTTGTAGGTTTACCAATTGATAATATATCTGACGACTTAGCAGATTGGGCGAAAACACTAAAAAATCCAGTTAATATTTGGCTCATTAAAAAATATATAGAAGTTGGAAATCCGGAAAATATTATTTATGAACTTCCAGAGGAGTACAGGCCATTGATCGACACCGAGGAAGACAATACAATCATTGAGGGTGATACAGAGAGAAAAATAAAAACGTATAATATTTCCGTTTATGATCTGATCCAGGCAGACTTGTTAAAGCCTGGTGAGGAACTGATCATGAGTTACAAACCAAGAACAGGTGAAGAGAGAAAAGAATATAGAGCAACTTTGGATGAAGATGGCAATTTTCATTTTTTGAACGAAAAGTTTTCTAGCCCAAGTTATGCCGCACTGGCAGGTCTTCAAAATGCTGGCAGTAATCGAAAAACAGTCAACGGATGGATATCATGGCGCACATCAGCGGGTAAAACACTGGCAGAATTACGGCAGGATTACTTGAAATTAAAAGAAAAAATCAGTGAACAAAACGCTTCAGCTGACAACCAATCCGCTGCGCTCTTTGGCGGCAGCTGAGCCTTCTCGTCATGAAGACATAAAATAGAAACTTTAACTCGTTCCCACGCTCCCGTGTGGGAATGTATACCCAAATTTTTACATATAAAAACTTCCACTCCATATAAACTACCCATACATACTCCCACGCAAACATGGGAGCGAGAGGGAAAAACCATCACAGCTCATAAAATGATCATAAGCACTCCAATCCAAAGCATGAAAGTAAGAGGAAAACGCTTGACAATGCGCTACAAGTACACTACAATTGTATCTACAAAAAGTGTAAAGGTTTATCATTATGAAGCAGGCAATCAATATTAGGCTGGAAAAAGATACGTTGGAAACGCTTGATGAGTATGCTGCCGAACTGGACAAAACAAGAACAAGTTTGATTGAAAAAGCGATCGAACTCTATTTTGACAGATTGGATGAAATGGTTGCGGATAAGCGGATAGATAACCTCAAATCGGGAAAGAGTACGTTGGTACCTTTGGAAGAAGTGTTCAAAAAAGCCGGTATTGATGTATAAAATTGCATTTGAGAAAAATGCAGAGAAAGAGTTTTTGAAGTTATATCCTGAAGCGCAAAAAATTGTCTCTTCGAAAATTTTGGATCTGCGAGACGGCAACTTTTCCAATGACAAACCGCTTAAAGGTAAACATAAAGGCAAATTTAGGAAAAGAGCCGGAGACTACAGGATTATTTATCTTAAAGAGAACGACTATCTGCTTATTTCAATCATCAGAATTGCACATAGAAAAGAGGTGTACTAGACTGTTTTAACTCGTTCCCACGCTCCCGTGTGGGAATACATACCTAAGTCTTACATATAAAAACTTCCGCTCCAATAGAACACTCATACACACTCCCCCGCATAGCATGGGAGCGAGAGAATAATCGCAATCCTATCTCCCTCTTCTTGCTATCAAAAACAATCCCAGCCCCGCAGCCGATACCAGAATAATGGAGGCGCCGGAGGTGAGGTTGTAGGTGTAGGAGAGCCAGAGACCCAGGAGAGTGAAGAGTGTGGCGACGATGCCGGAGATGAGCATCATCTGCCATAGGGAGTTGGAGAGCTTTTCTGCGATGTAGACGGGAATGGTCAGCATTGCGATGACAAGGATGAGTCCCACGACCTTGATGGCGATGACGACGGTCAGGGCTGAGAGTATCAGAATGAGCGTATAGAAGAAGCGGACATTGACACCCCGTAGTGCTGCGTATTTGCTGTCGTAGGAGACGGCGAGGATCTGTCGGTACCAAAGTGATACTGCTGCGACAATGAGCACCAGCAAACCGCCCATGAAGTAGAGGTCCTGCGTGCCTACGGCGAGGATGGAGCCAAAGAGGTAGCTCATTAGGTCGACATTGTAGCCCGGTGTCAGGTCGGTAAAGACGATACCGATGGCCATGCCCACCGCCCAGATGAGCCCTATGAAGGTGTCTATGCGGTGGCGCTTGTGGAGAGTCAGGCTGGCTACCAGCAGGGCGGAAAGCACCGAAAAGAGTGACGCGCCAAGAAAGATGGGAAACCCGAAGTAGAGCGCCATGCCGATGCCGCCGTAGGAGGCGTGTGCAATACCGCCTGCAAGAAAGACCATGCGGTTGACGACAATGAGCGAGCCGATGATACCCGCCGCGATGGAGACCAGAATACCGGCTATGAGTGCATGCTGAACAAAGGTAAACTGCAGTGCTTCTATCATTTCTTCTCCCTCCATACGGCGTTGGTCTCCTGGGCGCAGGTGTTGCAGCTTTCTGCCCCCAGCAGCTGCAGCAGCTCCACTTCGCAGAAGTGATCCTCCTCGCCGTGGGTATGGAACACTTCACTCTTGTCGCTGATGTCGTGGAAGGCAAGGTGTCTGTTGACATAGGCGGCCTTATTAGCATATTCGAGGATGACGGAGATGTCGTGGCTTACGACGATGACAGTAATCTGTTCGTTGAGCTTCTTTAGCAGACTGTAGATCTCCTTTTGCCCCTTGGTGTCGATGCTGGAGGTGGGCTCATCGAGAATGAGCACCTTTGGGTGCGCACAGAGCGCTCTGGCGATCATCACGCGCTGGCGCTGCCCGCCGGAGAGATCGCCGATACGTACATTGGCGTAGTCTTCCATACCCACCTGTGCAAGTGCCCCTTTGGCGCAGGCGATTTCATCTTTTCCGTAGCCAAAGAGCGGGCGCTTTTCTCCGATGTGCCCCATCAGCACCACTTCGATCACCTTGATGGGGAAGTCGGTGTTGACATTGGTATTCTGCGGCACGTAGCCGATGTTGGAGAGCTGGTTCTTCGGGCTGTCGCCAAAGACCTTTATGGTGCCGCTTTTTGGTGTGAGCTGTCCCAGAATGAGCTTGAGCAGTGTCGACTTGCCGCCGCCGTTGGGGCCGATGATGGCAAGGAAGTCAGGGGGCTCGACAGTGAGGTTTATATTTTCTAATATAATGTCTTTGTCATAGGCAAATGAGAGGTTGCTGATCTCTATGACCGCCATGTCACTTTGCTCCTGCGATCGCTTTTGCGATACGTATAAGGTTTTCGGACCAGTCGGCAGCCAGCGGCGAGACCTTGATGACGGGAATGTGCAGTTCGTCTGCAATGATCTTCGCACTGGCGTCTGAGAACTCAGGCTGGGTGAAGATGGCACGAATATGCGCCTTTTGCGCTGCTTTGATGATGCCGATGAGTTCCCTTGGCTTTGGGTTTTTACCCTCCACTTCAACAGGGAGCTGTTTCAGACCGTACGCCTTTGCAAAGTAGCCCCATGAGGGGTGAAAGACCATAAATGCCGTACCCTTTGGCAGTGAAGCAAGAAGAGTTCTGATGTGCATGTCTGTTGCTTTGATCTTTGCAAGAAAGCTATCTAAATTGGCTTTGTAATAGGCGCTGTTTTGCGGATCGGCAGAGGCAAGTGCATCGAAGATGTGCTGTGCTATACGTGCTGCATTCTCCGGTGCAGTCCAGATGTGCGGGTCGAGTCCGTTGGCTTCATGGTGTTCCTCTTCATGATGGTGGGCAGCCATAGGGATCTTCTCAATGCCTTTGGAGAGATCGACAACCTTCATCTTGGGGTTCAGGTCTTTAAATCGCGGAAGCCAGACATGCTCGAACTCCACACCGATGGCGAAGTAGAGCTGCGCCCTGGCGACAGCTTTCATCTGCGAGGGCTTGGGTTCGTAGGTGTGCGGCGAGCTGCCGGGCGGTACCATCACGGTGACATGCACTCTCTCTTTGCCGATAGCCTTGACGAACGTCGCTTCGGGAACAATGCTGACAACGGTGCTGATATTTGCCAATATGAAAGTGCTCAGTACGATTAATATAGGGAGTATTCTTTTCATAGGGGGAATTATAGCGAAATTTGGCGCGTTTGGGCAGGGCTACCGCAGTGGGATGTAGGCATACCCCGCATTCTGATAGCGCACCAGCGCCTCCGTTTTGTTGAACGCGGGTTTGACAAAGGGGTAGAGTGTTTTTTGGGCGATCTTTCTGTGCTTCATCCCCATAGCGCACATTTCTATGGTGGCGATTTTGCTGAAGGCTTGAAGCATTCTGGTTCGGGACGGCTGGCTCTTTATGAGTGCCGTTTCGTTTGCATAGGGAGAGTGTGCAAGGTCCTGGATGAAAAAGCGGTAGGCTTTGCCGGAAACCACGACGGCAACTTCAAGCCTGTCGCCCTTTGCCTCATAGTAGGCTTTGAGCTTCTGCGTGTTGGCAACCAGCTTTTTGGAAATCACAGCCTCCGAGCCGGTGGTAAGGTCGTAGACAACCTTGTAGGTTTTGGCAAAGAGTGTGCCGCCAAGCAGGAGGGTAAAAAGAAAGATACGAAGCATACAGGTCCTTTGTGTGTAAAAAAGTGTGCCATTCTACCATAAAAGCATCTACCTGTGCTATAATCGCGCCATGACACACGAAGAGAAGATCGCCAAGGCCAAAGCCAGACTGATGCTGGAGCATCCCTATATCGGTTCGGTTGCTACCGTGCTGCAGTTGAACCCTGACAGCAATGCACTGACGTTTGGCAGCGACGGCACGAAGCTGACCTACAACGAAGAGTACATCGAAAGAGCGCCGCTTGATGAGATCGAGTTCGCACTTGCCAACGGGGCTATGCACGCACTGCTCAAGCACCATGAACGCATAGAGCAGCGGGTAGGGCGCATCTGGCAGGCAGCTACAGACCTGGCGGTCAACAGCATGCTGGTCAAGAACAACTTCACGCTTCCTCCCTACGCCTACTACGACGAGCGGTTCGAGAATATGTATGCCGAAGAGATCTACGACATTCTCAAAGACGAGATGATCTACAACCAGACACGCGATGAGAGCGAAGCGCCAACACCTGAGGATGTACCGCCGCAGGAGGGAGAGGGTGAGAGCAGGGAACAGCAGAGCCAAACACAGAACGATACCCCGACGGAGCCTCCGCAAAAAGAGGAGCAGACCGCTGAAGTGCCGCAGCCGCTTTTAGCGCAGGAGGAAAGCCTCTCTTCAGAAGAACTCTCGGCACTGCAGGAGGAGCTTGAAGAGTATTTCGAACAGATATTCCAGAAGTTCAAGCGGCAGGGGGAGCTTCCTCAGGGGCTGGAGTTTGTCGTACCGGAGTATTTTTCACATAAAATTCACTGGCGCGAGCTGCTCTACCGCTACATCGCCGAGTTTGCCAAAAGCACCTACAGCTTCATGCCGCCAAACCCCAAGTATCTCTATCGGGGCATATGCCTGCCCAGCCTCAGCTCCGACCTGCTGCGCATCGTCATCGCCGTCGATACCTCAGGGTCTGTGGATGAAGCGCTGCTGGGAACGTTTCTTGCCGAAGTAGAGGGGATTATGCAGAGCTATGGAAATTATGAGATAGACCTCATTACCGCCGATGCCAAGGTGCAGAGCCACAAGGTGTTTTTGCCGGGCGAAGCGCTTGAGTATACCGTCACAGGGGGAGGGGGGACCGATTTTCGGCCGGTATTCGAACACATAGAGCGTGAGATCTCCTACCCGACACTGCTGCTCTATTTTACTGACGGCATGGGGACATTCCCGGATGACGCACCGGGCTACGATGTGATGTGGGTGATGCCCGAAGCCAAAGAAGTTCCTTTCGGAGAGGTCTTGACACTTGATTAGGCACTGATATGTACATCGCGGTCATTGACCTCGATGCGGTTTTTGCCTTTGAGCTTTGCCAGCAGCAGCGCTTCATCTGCACGGCTGACAAGTGAGCTGAGGGTATCGTCCGCTTCAATACCCGCAAGACCGAAAGAGGCAGTGCGCTCTCCAATCGTCGGGCAATCGATCTCATGGAAAGAAGTTTTAAACTGTTCTACAAGCGTTTTTGCTTCATTGAGAGAGATCCCCGGAAGCATAATGAGAAACTCCTCTCCGCCCCACCGTCCAATGCTCCCTTTGGCGTTGAAAAAATCCATCATATGCCGTGAGATCACTTTGAGATATTTGTCCCCGACGGTATGTCCGAACGTATCGTTAACATCCTTGAAATTGTCAAGATCGATCAGGGTTATCGAAAAGGGTGTGCCATACTGCAAAAACTTCTGGTGTTCAAAAAGGAAAACCTCTTCCATTCTGGAGCGATTGTAGAGCCCGGTCAATGGATCGGTAAATGCTTTTTTCATCAATACTTCCCGTTCTCTTTTGAGTCTGAGGTTTTCCTGGAGGAGTGCAGTGAGATCCCCGTTGCCGGGGTGCGTCTGTGCAGGATCGAGTGAGGAAATGGAATAGCCCTCATCGAGAATATTGTGTATGATGTCACCCTGAAGTTTTGCCCGCAATCTTCGCATCAGGGTACGAAGTGCTTCCATGCTCATTTCTTTGTTGTCGTAGATCTCGCGGGCAATCATTTTGTAGGTCACTGTCTCTCCCATGTGTTCGAGCAGCAGAGCAAGCAGTTTACGTTCCTTCTTGGTCAGCACCTCTTTCTCGGAGTGGAGTTTCACTTTGGAGAGCAGGTCAGTTTTGGGAGGTTTGATGCGGTTTATCTTGGCACGCAGTTCGGTGATGTGAAACGGCTTTTTGAGGTAGTCGACACACCCGATGCCGTATGCTTTCTCGATCGATTCCAGGTCGGTGTTGGAACTGATGATCATCACCTGGGCATCGCTTCTGACTTCCATGATCTTCCCAAGCAGCTGCAAACCTGTGATGTGTGGTACATTGATATCGAGAATGTAGAGGTCATAGGAACCCGGAAGTGCATCAAGCACCTCTTTGCCGTCTGTAAAGACAGCAACCTCATGATGGTCGAGTTCAAGCACTTTCCTGATCGCTTTGTTCAAGGCAATGTCATCTTCAAGCAAAAGAATTTTCATAGTACTTATTATACAACATCCGTATGACACCGGTGTGATATTTGTAAAAAAGTAAAAAAATTTTCTGTAACTGATATATTTTTATGATTTTTATACACTAAAGTCGCCAATCGATGGAAAAATAGAGGCTTCTTCCTTCGGCAGGATATCCATACTGCCACTCATAGTCGCTGTCGAAAAGGTTTTTTGCACCCAGGCGTGCGTTGAGCATGTCGCTGTAGCGGTACCTCAGCTGCACATCCAGCGTGTGGTAGGCAGAAAGCCTGTGAAGCTCTCTTGCGTAGACGGCACTGTTGTCGCTGTAGCGTGTACCCACATAGGCAAAGCGTCCGTAGAGTGAGAGTGAAGGAGTGAGGGTAAGGGTGTCTTCAAGGGTCAGCTGATGGGTCGGTATGAACTCCAAAGGGGTACCGTCAATCTCTTTGGCATGGGCATAGGCATATGCCAGGGAGATATGTTGTGACTTGAACCGGTCACTCTCAAGGCGCAGCTCGGCACCGTAGTTGGTGGCTTTGTCATGGTTGGTGACATACTGGTTCTCTTTGAGAATGAGATCGCTGATCCGGTAATGGTAGAACGAGAGACCAATGCGGCTTTTGGCATCGAGTGTGCTGCTATAGGAAAATGTGAGCTGTCTGCTCTCCTCGGGATTAATGCCCGGATCTACTTTGTGCCACGGAAAGAGAGAGAACATTTCAATCATAGAGGGCATACGGTGTTTGAGGGCTACGCCGAAATCTATCTGCCAGTCCGGTTCTTTGTAACCCAGTGTCGCCTGTGCGTTCCAGGCACTTTTGCGGTTCGGCATGGTGTTGTAAGTCAGGTCGCTGGCACGTTTGGGGTCAAGCGTAATGTGTTCGATCGCACTGTCGAAATGCCACCGAGGGGTGAGATTGAGACGGTAGCAGTAGGCTGCGCGCAGTGTATCGGCGCGAAATAATGCTCTGTCCAACGTGCCTCCGCTGCGTTCATGATCGTTGCGCTCATACTGTAGCGTAACGGCATGTATGCTCTCTCCGGCACTTAGGGATGCTTTTGCAATAGCACCGTAGCGATGGTCATTGTAGAGGACACTCGGCCATCTGGAAAGGTAGGCGGCATCGTTATAAATATCGTAGATATCTTCATAGTGGTCCATATAGGCGCGCAGTGTCACATTTAACGTATCATCGGCATAATCTCCGTAAAGGTAGAGGCTGTCAAGCGATTTGTCGTTGATGCGTCCATACGCGTTCCATACCGGCGGTGAAATTTCATCTGAATAGACATTGTGAGGAATGCCGTAGTTGGCACGGGTGGAGGAGACTTTGATACCAAGATGGGTTGTATCGCTCGGGAACCATCCGGCCTTGAGAGAGATATTGGTCTGGTGCTTGTCACTGTTTTCCCGTTTGGTGCCGGGCTGCAGCCGGTTTTTGGGGTAATCGGATGAAATATGAAATGCATTGCGGTCATAGATTGCCGCATCGGCCTGGAGGTAGAATTTCTCCTGTATCGTTCCGGCTGAAGTGTGTGCAAAATTTTCATTGGTCGAAGCAGTTGCAAAGAGTACTGCTTCAAAATCCTTTTTGGGGGTATGTGAAGCGATGGAGACTTCCGCTCCCATGGCTGAAACGCCAAGCTCACCGGGAAGCGTGCCGTCGTTGAGTGAAAGCGCTGCCTGTGTCATCACGAACTTGAGGTCCGTAAAGCCGTTGGGTGTACGGTAAAGAGGGATGCCGTCTTCAAAATAGTCGGTTGCACGGAACCCCATGCCCCTGAAAGAGAGTGCCCATTCACCTTTATTATCGACGGTTCTTGAAAAAGAGACATCGTTCTCAAGCCGCTCCTGGAGGGTTTTGGCATCCTGGGCTTTTGCCTTTTGGGAAGAGAAGACGCGTATCTGCCCGGCAACTTCGTAAGTGATATTCTGGTCGACATCGATAGGCTGCAGGATGATGCTCTCAGCCCAGACGGTGCCAAGAAGAAGCGGAAAGACCAGCAGATGTTTTCTCATTGTGTCTCCCTGAATGCATAGTTGAAGCGGGTACCGCTCTTGGCATCAGACGTAACATCTATTGTAATATTGTAGCGTTCAGCGATCTGTCTGACAATATCCAGGCCCAGCCCATACCCGCCGACAGTGCGGTTCTCTCTGATATACTTTTCAAATACTTTCCGGGTATCTTCAATGGGGGTGCCGATGTTGTGGAAACTCAGGACATTCTTTTTGAGCGTTACCGTAATGGTACTGCCTGGCGCACTGTATTTGAGTGCATTGGAGAGGTTGTTGTCGATGAGGCGTACCAGTTCGACACGGGAGATGGTGACGTTCAGGTCATTTTCGATCTTCAGACGAATCTTTTTGTTGTTGGTTTCGGCGATACGTTCAAAAAAGGCGATGCGCTCTTTGAGGAGCTCCGCCAGCGGAAGTGTTTCGGTAGGGTAGGTCAGGTCCGACTGTGTCATAATGAAGTTCATCGCATCGTAGGAGGTCTGCAGGGTACGAATGGCACTGTCGATCTCTCTGCTGTACTCATCTTCCCCCTTTTCGATGGTACGCAGTTCGTTGTTGAGACTGATGATGCTAAGGGGTGTCTTTATCTCATGCATTGCACTCTGGACAAACGCGTCCTGTTCGGAGAGCTTTACCTCCTTGGACCGTATTTTATAGCCCATGACAATGCCGAGTATGCCAAAAAGGGTCAGCAGTGCCATGGCAATATTGAGGTTTCGGAGTTCGTCATGGTAGGCGGTATCATCGAGCGTGACGGCATTGACAATCACCATTTTGCCCTCATGGCCGCTGCGTGTCGCCATCAGAAGCATGCGGTAGGGGGTACCGTTGCTGGTGTACTCTTTTGTCAGAAGCGTATGGTGTCCGAGCTCTTTGAGCACCTCTTCTCCTTCATGGTGTGCACGCTCAAGTGTGTCCCTGTCCGGTTTGATATGCCTGTTATCATCTTTTAGAACAATTTCGTAGGTAAAGTCCCGGTCGATGAATGCATAGATCTTCAGCAGGCTTACGGAAGGGTTCTTTTGGATAATTGTTTTAAGTTCCTTCAGTGTTTCACTGACGTCACGGTAGCGGTAGCTTGTCTGCAGGAGCATCGCCTTGGGGTCTCCATTTTTTTCAAGGTAGCTGTCGGTGTAGCTGAAAAAACTGTTGGTAGCCTTCTCCTGGATAGGGGCGGAGTAGCCAATGATATGTTTTTGGAAATGCGTATCGAAGATCTCTTTGGCAAAACCCAGATCGAAGCCTTTGTCGGCGGGAAAGGTCGTGTTTCGGATGACAAGCCCTCGGTCAGCCACATAGATGTCGTAGGGGTGCCTGGGATCATCGGCATTGATCTCTTTGTTGATTGTATCAAGTGAGACATTCAGGTCGGTATTTTGGAGGAACGCAGCGACTTTTCGGTGTACGGCTATTATTTTCTCTCTCTGTCTGTCATGTTCTGTCATCAGATTTGTTACCATCTCATCGGTAACGGTCTTGATCTGATAGAAAAGAATTTGTGTATCTTTTTTGTGGTTCTGACTGATGTACTCTCTGAGGAACCGATACCCGGCAAAATCGGCTGCAAGAAAAAGCAGCAGCAGTACAAAGATAAAGGTGGAGATGTTGAAAGACTTCATACTATGCCGTTTTTTTTGATTTTATCGAAAGTTGGTTGAAATATTGAGTTAACATCCGATTTAATATCTTTGGATATACTCCGATAAATTCATACTATTATCAGGATACCTATATGTTCGCACTGGAAAACAGTACCCAAAAACCCTCCTGTTTCGCACAGGCTTTCGCCATTGTTTTGCTGCCGCTGCTGCTGCTTGTCGCACTCGCACTTGGCTATGTGGGTATCATCCCACTGCATGTGGAGATTCATACGCTGGTTATCATCGCCTTTATCTTCGTTGTCTTTCTCCTATTTGTACGACACAACGCCAACTATGCCGCCTGCCATATGCGCGGTTCATTCGTACGGATGGAGGAGCAGCTGCAGAAAGAGCTGCGTGCCAATGCGCTGACGATTATGGGCAAAACCAAGTCGACACTGCATGTCAAGGATTTCATGGACGAGTTCTACAAAGATATCCGCAACGACAACTTCGCCAGGGTCGCTCCTTCTGTCTTTCCGATGCTGGGGATTTTGGGAACCTTCATCGCCATTGCGATGTCGATGCCGGACTTCACCGTCAAAGACCTCGATGCGCTTGACCAGGAGATCTCCATTCTGCTTTCGGGTATCGGTACGGCCTTTTACGCTTCCATCTATGGTATCGCACTTTCACTCATCTGGATATACTTCGAGAAGCGGGGGATGAGCAAAGTAGACAAGAATCTCTACGATCTGGAGAAGCTCTACGAGAACCGTGTCTGGAAAAAGGCGGAACTGATCAAGCATGAGCATATGCAGAGCGAACTCAAAGACCAGGAGATCGTTCAGACGCTCAAAGAGACTTTCAATATGGACTTCATCAAGGAGCTCAACGACCAGTACCTCAAGAACTTCACAACGATCGTTGCCGATACGACGGACAGTTTTACCCAGATCACCAAAGGGATGCAGCAGATCTCAAGAGAACTGCGTGACACGCTCGACCGTATCGAGAGCAGGGGAGAGAGTGTCAATGCAGTTGCGGCCATCAAAGAGAACATAGAGGGTTTCAACGAGAATGCCAAAAACCTTCAGCGCTCTATGCAGCGTTTCGACGGTAGTGTGGACCGTACGTTCGAGAAGATCGATGCCGAAATCGGTGACGTGGTCGAAAAACTTGCCACTTTCTCCCGGATACTCTCAGAGCAGAACCAGGAGGTGCTCGAGACCCTTGCCGCACTCAAAGAGAACAACAGAGCGGGTGAGTGATGTTCCGACGCAAAAGTACGGATGAAGGGAGCAACTTCTGGATCTCCTATGCCGACCTGATGGCGGGGCTGCTCTTTGTCTTCATCCTCCTTATCGGCGCGATTGTCTCAAAGTCTATTATCCTCAAAAGTGACCTGCACAAAAAAGAGGACAGGCTCAGCCAACTCTCCGCTACGCTGCAAAGCCGTGAAAAGACACTTGAGGTGCTGAGTGCGGATCTGCAGAAGAACAAAGCGCTGCTCAGTCAGCGCGAAAAAGACCTGCTTACGAAGAACCGCTCACTCGATGCGCAGATGCAGACCATCAGGCTCAAAGAGGAGGAGATAAAGAAACTGACCCGCATGCTGCTTGAGGCCAATACCCAAAAAGACCGGTTGGCAGGCAAGCTTGTCATCGTACAGAACATGCTTCATGATACTAATGCGACATTGAATAGAAAGCTCAAAGATTATGAAGGCAAGATTGTTGTCCTCTCCAGTGCGCTCAGTGATGCCAACAAAACTATCGAGGCTAACGAAGCACAGCTGTTAAAGCTTGCCAGTGCACTTGATGAGAAGCAGACAAAGTACGATGCACTTATTGCAAAGCTGCAAAAACAGAGAGCAAAGATAAAATCTCTCACAGGTATCCGCCTGAAGGTTATCGCTGCGCTCAAAGAGGCGCTGGGTGACAAGGTGCGCATCGACAAGAAGAGCGGTGCGCTCAAGCTTGCCTCCAACGTCCTCTTTGACAAGGGCAGTGCCGTGCTCAAAGAGGAGGCCAAAGGGGAGCTCAAACGGGCGTTTGAAGAGTACATAGGCACACTGGTAACCAACCCTGCCATCAAACCCTATCTTGACAAGATCATCATCGAAGGGCATACAGACAGTGACGGCGGATACCTCTACAACCTCGACCTTTCACAGCGGCGCGCTTTCGCGGTCATGCACTACCTGCTGACACTCGACATTGCCAAAAAGTATAACCTCAAGCCGCTGCTGGTCGCTTCCGGACGCGCCTATCTCGATGCGGTGAAGATCAACGGTGTCGAGGACAAAGATGCCTCACGCCGTATCGAGATCAAGTTCAGGCTCAAAAACCGAGACGCAATGCACGAGATAGAGAGGGTGCTCGATGCGCAGTGAGTTCGAACCAAAACGCATCAGGGAAGCTAAAGAGACGCTTGGCAGGCAGCTTGAGCGTGTACAACAGATGCAGCAGGATCGGAAAGTGCAGGAGCATGAAGTGCCAAGGGCATCTGCTTCTGTTTTTGGACGCCTTGTTGACTATCTGAAAAGGCTACTTTGAGAGGGGCGTACCGGTATCTTTTGCCAGTTGTGCCTTTCGTTTTTTCTGGTACTCTCTAAATGCTTTGAGATTTTTCAGGTGGGTGGCGTAGTCTGCGGCGAAGCTGTGGCTCCCGCCCGGAGTGAGCATAAAGAAGAGAAAGTCGCTGCGTGCGGGGAAGAGGGCGGCCTTGAGTGCCTCCATGGAGAAGGATGCCAGCGGTGCGGGCGGCAGACCCTTGTACCGGTAGGTGTTGTAGTAGGTTGCATCCTCTTTAATGCGCTCCGGCGTGACGATGCGGTGGGAGTAGTCGCCATAGTTGAGTGTACCGTCCATCTGCAGCTTCATCCCCTTTTCGATACGGTTGTATATGACAGATGAGATAAGAGGCATCTCTTCGGGCCTGTTGCTCTCTTTCTGGATGATGGAAGCGATGATCATCAGCAGTTTGAAAGTGTAGTCATCGACGGGTTTGTCGAAGTATCGTGCTTTGAAAGCACTAAACTGTGCATTGGATTGGTCAAAGAGATAGTCCAGGGTAGCGTTCTCATCCGCACTTCTTGCCAGTGTGTAGGTGCCTGCAAGGATGTCGCCCTCCGGGTAACGCGCGTAGCTTTTGTAGCACTTTTTCAATTTTTCCGTATCGAGTTTCATGTCGTTCGCCAGACGGGAGAGTATTTCATTGCGTGTTTCGCCAGGGTAGACGACAATGCGCATTTCAGGCAGCGGACTGCGGTTTAGGGCATGAAAGAAGTGCCAGCGACCCTCACTGGTATAGCCTATATGGTACCACCCTTTGAGCGGCAGCTGCGCTTTTGGAATGAGCCACGTATCGAAAGAGGTTACGTTGTAGCCGTTCTTTTTGAGGGTTTTGAGTACACTTTGCGTGGTGTTGGCATCGAAGAAGAGCACTTTGCGCCCCTCTCCTATGGGAATCAGAAAGTTGTAGGCAAGTCCAAAGGCAAGCAGGAGGATGAGCGCTTCAAGCAGACGGATGAGATGCTTGAGTCGTCTGCCCATATTAGTCGTTTTCTAAAAAGTCTTTTCCCCAGAAAAAGTCGATCCACTCGTCTGCTTCGTGCAGCCAGTAGTCAGGTTCGATGCAGGAGCTCTGCTTGTAGAAGAGTGTTGCACTTTTGAAAGTGATGTCTGGGTAGCGCTCCTGCAGCACGGTCAGTACCGCCCGAAGTGTCTGACCGGAGTCGGCAATGTCATCAAGAATGAGCACCTTTTTGGCACCGCCGAGTTCGGGAAGATTGATGAGCTTGGGGTGAGAGCGCTTCACCTCGCCGTCATAGAGAATGGAGTTGATGGTAAAGAGGTTGCGGTTGTCGGTCGCTTCGGCATACGCCTGTGCCAGTGTCAGACCGCCGCGTGCGATGGCAAGCAGGGTATCGGGTTGGAAATCTTTCGTCTCTTTGACAAGTGTCTTGACATCGTTCACAAAGGTGGGGTAGTCGTAGTATTTTCCCATGGTACTCTCCTTTTAAGCTTCTTCCTCTCCACTGTAGTAGAACTCGTCAAGTCCCTCCAGAAACGCCAGCAGCAAGCCGTCGGGACACACTTTGAAGTTCTTGTGATCCTCTTTGCGAAAGAGCGACTTGAGCTCCTGTTTGCCAAGCGGTGCATCACCAAGGGCAAAGATGATTTCAGTCTCCATCTCTTTAAGCTCCAGCGCGATACGCAGTTTTTTGAGAATGAGGTTGTTGGTAAGGTCCACAGCCGCTTCCTCTTCAGACTTTTTGGGGGACGGGCCGCGCTTTAGCGTAATGAGACCATCAAGAAAGACACCAAGCTCCTCATAGCTGCAGGGCTCACCTTTATCTTCGAGTATCTCGGCAATACGTTGCTCGCTGACAGGGTAGTCCTCTTTTGCATACGCTTCGGCGATGGTGTCTGCATCGAGTGTGAGTGACGCAGCGATACGTTGCATCACTTCGTTCGTAAAAGCAGCCATCTTATTTGGTGTCACACTTCGTTGTTTTGATATTGGTGACAAAGCCGATGCTCACATCGCTCCATGTCTTTCCCTTGTGCAGGTCGTAGCAGGCACGGTTGATGCTTGCAAGTGCGGTACCGGCTGCAAAATCCATTAGATCAATGTTCCCCTGTGCCTTGAAAACCTCTTTTTCATAGTGGTAGTCAAGTGTCGTGTTGACTGTCTTTCCGTTCATTGTGAGGGCAACATCAAGCTTTCCAGTGTAGGGCTTGCCCTTGGTGTGTGCATCGGGTGTCACGGAGAGAATTTTACCGCTGATCTTTGGCACTTTCATCTGTTTGAAGAAGAAAGTCACCAGCTTTCCGTCACGGACGCTGTTTCCGGTGTCGACCTTGGTGGTATCGATGGCGACGGTCGCACCTTCAAAGAGCGCTTTGAAGTTCTTTCCCTCTTTGTGGGCAGGTTTGTATGAGAGAGAGGGGAACTTTCCCTTCACACCGATCTTTTCCGGGGTTTTGTAGGCTTGCCAGATAACATTGACAGTGTCGTTCTGTACAAGTGTACAGCCGCCTTTTGCATAGAGCAGTGTTCCGGCTAAGAGCAGGGCGGTAGTCACTCTTTTCTTCATGGTGGACTCCTTGAACAGATTTATTTCTTCGCGGCAGCCTCACTGAGCTTCTGCAGCGCGATGTGCATCTTGCTAATGATACCTAAACATTTCTTATCTTTGATATTGTGTTTGAGGGTCCAGTATTCAGGATTGGTATAGGAGATAGTGGTTTTGCCTTCATAGTCTGTTGTAAAGAGCATACGCAGCGGCAGATCCATGCCCATGGAGGGATTGCACTCCATCAGCTGTGTGCCCATTTTCGGATTTCCGAAAAGCACGACCGTTTCGGGTTTGAGCTCCATTCCGGCCTTTTTGGCATTGGCGGCGTGGTCGATGGTGGCAAAGTGTGTGAGATGTTTTGCTTCGAGGATCTTCAGAAATTTGGCAACGGCAGTGGGCACATCGTTCTGTGACGGTACGCTTTCAATGAAGGCGCCTTTTTTGTTGTCACAGCCTGTCAGAATCAGCAGAAGTGCTGCCGCATAAACGATTCTTCTCATCGAAAACCCTTATTAAACGTTGAATCTGAAGTGCATCACATCGCCGTCCTGGACAATGTAATCTTTACCCTCAAGGCGCATCTTACCCGCCTCTTTTGCTCCCTGTTCGCCGCCGAATTCGATGAAGTCTTCGTAGCTAATGACCTCAGCGCGGATGAAGCCCTTCTCGAAGTCGTTGTGGATGACTGCAGCGGCTTTTGGTGCTGTCGTTCCCTGTCTGATGGTCCAGGCACGCACCTCTTTGACACCGGCGGTGAAGTAGCTCATCAGCCCCAGTTTCTCAAAGCCTTTTCGGATGATCTGCTCCAGCCCGCTCTCTTCGACACCGAGTGATTCAAGCATCTCCATCTTCTCCTCTTCATCGAAGTCGACCATCTCCTCTTCGACCTTGGCGCAGAGCTTGATCACTTCACGGTTGCGCTCTGCCGCGTAGGCTTTAAGCGCCTGGACATACGCGTTGTCTTCGGCAAGGCCGTCCTCGTCGACATTGGCACCGTAGATGATCTCTTTGTTGCTCAGCAGTCTAAGATCCCGAAGCAGGGTAGTGAAGCCTTCGTTGTCTCTGTCGGGGAAAGTGGATGCTGGCTGTCCCTCTTCAAGGTGTTTGAGAAGCGCTTCGGCAATGGGCAGCTGCAGTTTCGCCTCACGGTCGTTGCCCTTGGCCTTTTTCTGCATCGTCGCAATACGCTTTTCCAGAGCATCCATATCTGCCAGCAGCAGTTCCGTTTCAATGATTTCGATGTCGCGAACCGGGTCGATGCTGCCTTCAACGTGCGTGATGTTCTCATCTTCGAAACATCTGACGATCTGCAAGATCACTTCGGTCTCACGGATGTTGCTGAGAAACTTGTTGCCCAGTCCTTCACCCTTGCTGGCACCCTTGACCAGCCCGGCGATATCGACAAAGTCAAGCGTGGAGTGCTGTACGCGCTCGGGGTTTACAATTTTGGAGAGTTCGTCCAGACGCTTGTCCGGTACGGGTACCACCGCCTTGTTCGGTTCAATAGTACAGAAAGGGTAGTTTGCGCTCTCTGCGTTCTGTGCTTTTGTGAGCGCGTTGAATGTGGTCGATTTTCCTACGTTGGGAAGTCCTACAAGTCCGATGCCAAGTCCCATGGTGATCCTTCATAAATAAGTGACGTGATTTTAGCGAAATCTTCGTGAAAAGGGGGTTAGAATCGTGTATAATACCCAAAAGCCTTTTGGGAGCCACAATGGAGCATGCGCTTTATATTCTCATTATCACTGTTGCGATTGCAACGACACTCAATGTCGTGCTTAAACGCTTCGAGATTCCGACGATCATCGGATATGTCTTCGCAGGTTTCGCCATCACCTCCATTTTCGATTTCGTCAAGGGCTCCACCGACTTTCTGATGCACCTGGCAGAGTTTGGCATCGTCTTTCTGATGTTTACGATTGGGCTGGAGTTCTCCGTCGCACACCTCAAAAGCATGAAGCGAGAAGTTTTTCTCTACGGTGGTTTGCAGGTTGGGGTTACCGGACTCCTTTTTACTGTACTTGCCCACTGGCTCTTCGGGCTGGAGAGTACGGCAGCCATCGTCATCGGCTTTGCGCTGGCGCTCTCCTCAACCGCAATCGTACTGAAAATTCTTAACGAAAACAACGAGATCCACTCCGGTTACGGCCGTCTGACACTGGGAATCCTGCTCTTTCAGGACCTTGCGGTCATTCCCATTTTGCTGATGGTCTCCTTCTTTACCTCTTCGGACGAGTCGCTTTCGACGATGCTGCTGGAAACTGTGACAGGAGCGGCGGTTATCTTTGTAGTGCTTTTTGTGCTCAGCAAATATTTCATCGAACGCTTTTTTGACTGGATCGTCTCCAGTGAATCGGAGGAGATATTCCTTGTAGCCGTACTGCTTGGGGTATTGAGCGCTTCGGTTTTCGCGCAGGCGGTGGGATTCACCTATTCACTGGGTGCCTTTCTGGCTGGTATGGTGCTTTCCGAGACCAAGTACCGCTACCGTATCGAAGCGGATCTGGTACCGTTTCGTGACATTCTGCTGGGTGTATTTTTTGTCACTATCGGGATGCTCATTGACTGGCACTCTATCATAGACTATATCTTCTACATTCTGGGCCTGCTTGTGGGCGTTATGGTGCTCAAGGCACTGATTATCTTTGGCATCATACGCATTTGGGTACAGAAACGTACAGCCATTAAAACCTCACTCGCACTCTTTCAGGTGGGTGAGTTTGCACTGGCTGTTTTTGCACTGGCACGCTCCCATGGCATTATCTCCTCAGAGATCAATCAGATTCTCATCATTACCGTTGTGCTTTCGATGATCATTACACCGTTCGTACTCAGACACATCAAGTATCTTGCTGACCGTATGAACAGCGAACCCGAAACCCTGAGTGAACGTGCCATTGAAAATACGGGCTTTGAAAACCATGTGATTGTCTGCGGTTACGGCCCCATTGGTGAGCGGGTGGTAGAAACGCTCAAGCGCCACAATATGCTCTATGTGATCCTCGAGCACGATGTGAAGATTGTTGACAGTGTGCTTGCAAAGGGGGATGAAGCGATCTATCTGGCCAACGCGGCACAGAAGATGGTGCTTTCTCACTTCAATGTCGAACGCTCCGCTGCCATTGTCGTCACTGTCGAAAACGAACTGCAAAGACGGCTTATCTGTGAGAATATTGCATCATTCAGCCACAGGGTAAAGAGTGTGGTGAAAGTGAATAACGCCGAAGAGGAGAAGATATATAAAGAGATGGGTATCACGTCGGTTATCAATGCCCGTGATACTATTGCTGATATGCTCTCACAGGAGGTGCTGGTGTGCCACCTTCCTGATGAGCATGAAAGCTAAAGCACTTCGAGGTCTTTTTCCGGAAGTGCGACGATGCGTCGTTCCATAAGGTTGATCTGGTCGACAAGCTTTTTTGAAACCTCCTGCATGGAAGAGAAGTACTCTTTGGCAAGCTTCGATGCATCTTCGCTCACCTTTTTCTTCTTGCCAAACAGTTTGCTGAAGAAGCCCTGCGGTTCCATATCGTAGTAGATTTTGTAGATATTCAAGTAGATATCGTGCAGTTCAAAATGCAGTTTTTCAATCTCCGACATACAGTCGAGTGTATTGTTTGGCAGTGTATTGAGCTTTTGCGCATCCGAATAGAACCACTTGCCGAACTGACATTGGGTAGAGTTGACCGGTATGGCATCCTCTTCGACCTTGAAACCGGATATCAGCATTTTTGCACGCTGTACCCAGTTAATATGCGCAGCTTTCGCTGCTCTAAGCTGTTCTAGTATGACACTTTTGTCCATTGATTAGTCTCCATAATATTATAATATGTATTGTTTACACATTACAAAAGTAACAAAAATATCATAAAAGTATGTTTAGTGCACATTCTCGCGTGAGAGACTCTCAAGGAAGCGTACGGTCATTCGTACACCCGCCCCCGACGCACCGCTTGGGTTTTCCCCCCATACCTGTTCGACAAACGCCGGACCGGCAATATCGACGTGCGCCCACTTCTCTTTGTGGTCTTCGTCGATGAATTCACTGAGGAAGAGTCCTGCCGTGATAGCACCGCCGTAGCGGGTATTGGAGATATTGCAGATATCGGCGATGTCGCTTTTGAGTGTCTTTTTGAGGTAGTCGTTGAAGTCAAGCGGTGTGACCAGCTCTCCGGCAATCTTCGCTTGCTGTCTGACTGTGTTTTTGAGATCTTCACAGAATCCCATGACACCGGAGGTGTAGTGGCCCACACCCACGACACACGCACCGGTGAGGGTGGCAAAGTCAAGCAGGTAGTCTGCCTTGACCTCCTGCTGGGCATAGCAGAGTACGTCTGCAAGCACCAGACGCCCTTCGGCATCGGTATTGCGCACTTCGATGGTCTTGCCGTTCTTGGCGGTGAGCACATCGTCAGGCTTGTAGGCATCGCCGCCTATCATATTTTCGACCATACCGAGGAATCCGTGCACTTCTACATCAAGTCCCATTTCAGCTACAGCCTTCATAATGCCGATGACCGCTGATGCACCGCTCTTGTCGGCTTTCATCGTTACCATAAAGTCACCGGGTTTGAGGCTGAGACCGCCCGAATCGTACGTCAGTCCCTTGCCCACAAGCGTAACGACCTTTTTGGGGTTCTTTGGCTTGTAGCTAAGGTGGATCACCTTGGGCTCATGGCGAGAGGCGCGGCCGACAGCGAGCAGGGTATGCATCTTCTCTTTCTCAAGCGCTTTGACATCAAGGATTTTGCATCCAAGCCCAAGTTCTTTGGCCAGCTTTTTGGCTTTCTTTGCCATCGTTTCGGGGTAGAAATCATCGGGCGGGGTGTTGACGATGTTTCTTGTGTAGTTGGTTGCCGATGCGACGATTTCACCGTTATGCACCGCGCGCGCAGCGGTCTCCATAGTGATTTCGTGCGCTTCGTAACCCTCCAGAGAGATATCGACCGTTTTTACCGGGCACTTGCTCTTTTTACTTTTGTATTCGGTGAAAGTGTAGCTTCCAAGAATGATACCTTCGACCATCGCGCGGATAGAGGCAGAACAGCGCGGATGGCTGACATAGGTGGCGACCTTGACACGTTTGAAAGCCTTTTTGCCTACGAGTGAACGGATGGCACTGGCAACGGCAGGGCGGATGGCCGCTCCCTTGAGGTTCTCTGCACCGACATAGAGGCGTTTTTTTTCTACAAGGTGGTACACTTCATTCTGTGCTCCGGAGAAACCGGCTTTTTTCAGAAGCTTTCTGTCTTTGACAAATGCGTGTTTGAGATTGCCATCGATGACAATGACAATCTCCATATCTGCTTTGATCTCACTCAGCGGTGAGGCGGTAATATTGAAATTCATACGTTTATTCCTTCTGTTGGGGTTAGTGAAAGAAGTATAGCAAAGAATGGTAAAGGAAAGCCGAAAATATGGTATGATACCTCAATATTGATATCTTTGAATAGTAATCGGTTTCATTCAATGATTCTGGCAGGTGCAAACGGCAAAGCCGCCCTACGGGTTGAGTGCACCTTTGTCGCCATTGAGTGAAACCTTATCAAGTAATGGTTATCAGAAAGGGAGTAACAGATGCAGTTGATCGTCATCGTTTTTCTGGGTGCGGCACTCGGTTTTCTCTATGGCAGCTATACCGACGGATTCATTTTCAGTACCAACATCTGTCTCTTTGCCGGATTGACGCTCATTATGCCCTCACTCTTCAAGTTCAGACTGCGTGAGATTACACTGGTGTGGGAGCAGCGTAATCTGATGATAAAAGGTGCGCTCATCAACTACATTCTGCTGCCGCTCTTTGCAGTGGGTATCGGGCTGGCAACCAAAGACTTCGGAGTGGCGGCAGGGATTTTCCTCATTTCCGTGCTTAGCGGCGGCGGGATGGTGATGCACTGGATCAAGCGCTCCGGCGGTGATATATCACTGGGGTTTTTGCTGCTCTTTTTGAATCTTCTTGCTGTCTCACTCTCTTTGCTGATGCTCCACCTCTTTGCCAACTACACATCCGGATATTTCGATGTCACCTACGACCAGGAGGTGACCATCAGACGCTTCGCACAGCCGGTCATCACGCTGCTGATCGTCATTCCGTTTCTGGCAAGCAGGGTGCTTTTGTGGTTCAAGCCGGTGGTAGCGTTTATTGAGAAGTACAAAAGGTTCATCAGTCAGGGGAGTATTTTTTTGATTCTCTTCTATCTCTTCGGGCTTCAGAGCTCCCAGCAGCTGGTGGAGGTATACGATTTCGAACCCGAGCTCTTTTTTGTCGCACTCATCGCCGTAGTCGTCTTTTACGCACTGGTGACTGCCGCATCGCTGCTTCTTTACGATCGTAACTCACCACAGGAGCGCGCCGCTTTCTGGCACAGCCTCACCCGCTACATCACTCTCGCACTGGTCATCAGTACCTTTTCATCTGGTACCTTCGGTGTCTCGATGCTGCTGCCGATTATGTTCGCCTATCTGGTGCAGATACCGCTCTCAGTCATTATTGCCAACCGGTATATGCCCAAGTTGGATTAGCGCTGAATCTGATAGTCTCCCATCAGGTTCTCAAAGGGAATGTTGAGTTTTTCGTGCAGGTTTCGTATCATCTCCAGCGTCAGTTTTCTCTTTCTGTTCAATATCTCAGAAACTCTCGATTTGTTTCCCAAAATAGAAACCATATCTTTTTGTCTCAGCCCCTCCTGTTCCATCCGAAATTTGATGGCCTCAATAGGGTCAGGTGCATCGATTGGATAGTGTTTGGCCTCATAGTTTTCGATGAGTGCGGAGAGGACTTCTATCTCATCAAATTCGGGAGTGCCGGGTTTGGCATCCATCAGTGAAGCCACTCTCTCAAGAGCACTCTCATAGGCCTCTTCTGTATGTATGGGGTGTATATTCATTTTACAACTCCTCTATATCTATTTTATCGTACGTTTTGTGTGTACCGATGAACTTGATAAAGACAATACCGGCAGGATAGTTCACGGATACAATAAGCCTGTACTTGTTACCGCAGATGTTGAAAACGACTTTATTATTTCCGACGATACTTGCGGATCGGTATTGTGCTTTGATCTCATTGGGATTTAACCATTGTTGTTTTGATACTTCATAGTGCCAGGCTTCCAGTGCCGATTTGCTGTCTGCATACTCAGGCTGTTCATAAAAGGCTTTAAGGGTTCGTTTTGCAATGATTCGCATAGGGAAAGTATAGCAAAGTTACCATAATGGTAACTTTATGGATTTTTGGTGGGAGATAGGGAGGGGATTACTGAAATTGCTCCGCCAAAATATCCTTCGCCTGCATCATATCCTTGTCGCCGCGTCCGGAGAGGTTGACGAGGATCAGTTTGCCTTTGATATCTTCAGGCTTCATCTTTTTGAGATAAGCTACGGCGTGTGAGCTCTCGAATGCCGGGATGATGCCCTCTTTCTGGCTCAGCCATACAAAGGCATCCATCGCCTCGTCGTCGGTGATGTGGTCATAGGTGACAATACCTTCATCTTTGAGGTAGGCGTGTTCGGGACCGATACCCGGGTAGTCGAGTCCTGCGGAGATGGAGTGGGCCTCCTGGATCTGGCCGTCCTCATCCTGCAGCAGGTAGCTCAGCTGTCCGTGCAGTACGCCGGGGCTTCCCTTTTCAAGAGAACAGCCGTGTTTGCAGTCAAGTCCCTCACCGCCCGCTTCGATGCCGATGCATTCGACCTCCTTGTCTTCAAGGAAGTGGTTGAAGACGCCCAACGCGTTGGAGCCGCCGCCGATACAGGCGATGACCTTGTCAGGAAGTCTGCCTTCGGCCTCCTGCAGCTGCTGTTTTGCTTCCCAGCCGATGATGCTCTGGATGTCACGCACCATCATCGGGTAGGGGTGCGGTCCTGCGACGGTACCGATGAGGTAGTAGGTATCGCGTGCATGGGTCACCCAGTGGCGGATGGCGTCGTTCATAGCATCTTTGAGCGTTTTGGAACCGCTTTCGACCGCGTGGACTTTTGCGCCCAGCAGTTTCATACGAAAGACATTGAGCTCCTGGCGTGCGACATCCTTGGCACCCATGAAGACTTCACACTCCAGTCCGAAGAGTGCGGCGACGGTAGCCGTGGCGACCCCGTGCTGTCCGGCTCCAGTCTCTGCGATGATCTTCTTCTTGCCAAGGCGTTTTGCCAGCACCGCCTGCGCGACACAGTGATTGATCTTGTGTGCACCGGTGTGGTTGAGGTCTTCACGCTTGAGGTAGACTTTCGCACCGGTCTCTTCGGAGATGTTCGCAGCGTAGTAGAGGGCTGACGGGCGTCCGACATAGTGTTTGTAGTAGTAGTCAACCTCTTTCCAGAAATCTTCGTCAAAGCGTACCGCTTCGTAATCTTTTCGCAGCTGCTCCAGGGCCGGCATGAGGGTTTCGGGTACGAATCGGCCGCCAAATTTGCCGAAATGTCCAAGTTCGTCAGGGTCGAAGGGGCTGGGTTTTGGAACGTAAATTGCTTTGTGTAAATCCATGGAAGTCTCTTGTATTGATGTAGGCAGATTATAGCAAAGGGGAGGTTAGGGAGGGGTAAAGCAGCCCTAAAGGCGCAGACGGGAATGGAAGGTTCCCTCTTCACCCAGATCTTCACCACGTGGCGTATAGCCGTAGCGGCTTTTGGCCTCTTTTTGTAGCTGTTTTGGCATTTCGTTATAAACGGTGTTCATGCTGGTGTTGATGGTGCCAAGGAAGTAGGTTGTACCCGGTTTAATGACGGCAATGTGTTTTGAACCTCTACCGTATCCGGCCTTGCCGCGGCTGCAGCCATACATCCCTGTCAGCGAATACTCCTGCAAAAAAAGATCGTGCGCGGGAGCGGGTATTTTCAGTTCGATGAAGCCATGCCCTTTCTTTTCGTCATGAAAGTAGATCTCATACCCGTCGGGCTCCTCCCGGGTAACAAGCCAGAGGTAACGCACTTTTCTGTCGTCACTGCCGTCAACGGCAATAAGTATGGTCGCCTCTCCGGGATAATGTTTGGCTGTTGTGCCTCTCTTTGGAGTCAGTGTCGATGGGGTACAGGCAGTGAAGAGAAAGAGTGAGAGGATAAGTGCTGCAATACGCATAGGCTACTCCGGTTTTGGAAGATAGAGCTGATAGTTGCCAAAGCCCTGCTGGCCTTTGATGCCGTTATAACGGTTTGGCATCGTTTTCATCTCTTGTCCTCTTTTGAAAACGGCACGAATTCGAAGGTCGGTGTACTTTGCCCCTTTGGGAAGTTTCAGCGTGAAGGCAAGCTGCTTCGTTTCGTTTTCTTTCCAGATCTTGCTGTCAGCCTCAAGCAGCAGGTAGCGGCTCTTGACTGCCTTTTTGTGCTCTATGTTGTAAACAGGTGTTCTGGCGGGGTAGCGTTTGACATGGTCGAAGCCTACGGTTTGAATATCCGATATAGCGTCAGCGTTATTCAGCTGCGGGAATGAAACGGAAAGCCATGTTTTTGGCTGGTATACATCGGACTTAAGTGTCAGTGTTACACGGTAGTCATCGCTGCATTTTGCTTCTGCATCGACTCTCAGCTTTCCAATCTCTTTCTCCTGAAACCATGTACTAAACGTTTTGGGCGATGTGAGGTAGAAAGCCAAAGGACTTTTTGGATCAATAATCGGTCTGAGTGCGAATGCGGGAAGCAAAAATTCCGTGTGGCCGGCAGCATAAGGTTTGATCTCGTAACTGTTGTAGTGAAAGAGCAGGCCGCGCGGGGTGACGGCAACATTCTCCGCCAGCTTGAATGTGTTGTCGAACCAGCCATCGTTGGTCAGGTTTTGATTTGGTTTCAGGCCGAAGGTCTTACGGTAGAAAGTTTCAGCGAGTGTCTTGAGTTTGGACAGTGACGCTTTGTCAAAAAGCATCTCAAGTCTCAATGGACCTCTCCCATCTCTGGTGTAATTTTGAAAATCTACACTGTAAAAACCGTGTGCGCCACCGCTGTAGCCGCTATTGGCATTTCTGAGTGTCAGTGTATTGGGTGTCAGTGAAAAGAGGGTGATGTCGGTTTGTGTGTAGACTTCAGAGAGAAAGCTGTCGCCAAGTCCATCTGAAAGCAGCTGGAACACTTCATACTTCGGATCATTTTTGGCATAGATTTCTTGTGCTTTTTGAAGCAGATTTTCGATGACAGTTACGGTTTGCGCATCAGGAACAGGTGTGAATAGTGGATAGGAGAGGGTGTTTTTGCTGCAGAGCGTTCTTGTTTTGACAGGGTGGCAGTACTGCTTCTGGGTTGTATAGAAGCCCTGCGCACTCTGCCACTTGGGAGGTATGAAGAGCTCTCCTGCATAAAGCGCGGTGGAGGCAAAGAGTGCTGCAGCAAAAAGAGGTCTTTTCATATCAGTCTACCTGCAGAACGGAATAGACCGGCATATCAAACGCTTCGCGTCCTTTGAGGAATGTCAGCTCCATAATGAAGCACGCCTCCACACAGTTGGCACCCACCTTGCCAATGAGGTTCGCCGCCGCCTTTGCCGTACCACCCGTTGCCATCAGGTCATCGATGAGCAGTACCTTCGCCGGAGTACCGTTGCAGAGCCCGTTCTCTCCAAAGGCGTCGATATGTATCTCCACTTCGTCAAAACCGTACTCTAGTGAATACTTCTCTGCTACAGTTGTGTAGGGGAGTTTGCCCTTTTTACGCACAGGCACGAAACCTACACCAAGCCTGTCCGCCAGCGCCGCACCAAAGATGAAGCCGCGCGCATCGATGCCTGCGACATAGTCCAGGTTGTAGCCTCTGTAACGGCTCTCGAGGTGGTCCATCAGCGTTTTGAACGCTTCCGGGTTGGAGAGCAGGGTGGTAATGTCCTTGAAGATGATGCCAGGTTTGGGGAAGTCCGGAATGTCACGGATGCTCTTTTCAATGATTTGCTTTGCTTCGGGGGTAAGTGTCATATTTTTTCCTTTTGGAGGGGAGATTGTTTTGCTAATTGTAACATAGCTTACAGGGAGAAAGAAATATCGTTAGTTTTATCTCAATATGTCATAATGGTGGCTAATAAACTCTATAAGGATATACATATGGCATTAGAAAACCTGACTGCAGCGAACTTCGAAGAGAGAGTACTGGCAAGCGACATCGCAATCTTGGACTTCTGGGCACCGTGGTGCGGACCCTGCAAGCAGTTTGCACCCATCTTCGAAAAAGTGGCGGCTGAGAATCCGGACATTCTTTTTGGAAAGGTGAACACTGAAGAGGAGCAGGCACTTGCAGGTCACTTCCAGATCCGTTCCATTCCTACAATTATGATTTTAAGAGAGGGTATCGGTGTCTTTCAGCAGGCGGGTATGCTTCCCGAAGAGGCGCTGAAAGATCTCATTGAACAGGTAAAGAAGCTCGATATGGATGAGGTAAGAAAAGAGGTTGCAAAGCAGCAGGCTGAGCAGCAGTAACACTCGTCATCCCGCACTTGATGCGGGATCTTGACGCTGATTTTACGATTGATGTAAAGATTCCTGCTTTTGCAGGAATGTTCTGTGTTAAAAGTCAAGTAAAAATACAATAATTTTACTGTAAAACCATATAATTCCTATCAAATGCTTTTCCGCTCTTCAATACACCAAAAGCTTGACGTAATAATTTGTTGGCAG
>JALTVI010000114.1 GCA_027049035.1 Sulfurovum sp.
ATAATATTTCTATTTATATTTTGGATTGAAAAAATAAACTTGAAAAATTAAATTAAATATTTATATATTAATCACTTTTAGATTTTATGATGGGGCATAGCCAAGTTGGTAAGGCAGCGGGCTTTGAACCCGTGATTCCCAGGTTCGAGTCCTGGTGCCCCAGTTTATATTGCAATGCGGGGTGGAGAAGTGGTATCTCGCCGGGCTCATAACCCGGAGGTCGCAGGTTCGATCCCTGCCCCCGCAATTTTTTATTTAAGGCGTTATACTATCTAAACTATATTCGGGAGTAGTTTAGTTGGTAGAACGCCTGGCTCTGAACCAGGAGGTCGCAGGTTCGAGTCCTGCCTCCCGAGTTTTTAGCCGGGGTGGTGGAATTGGCAGACACGCCTGGCTTAGAACCAGGTGCCTTATGGCGTGCGGGTTCAAGTCCCGCCCCCGGCATATTTGTTAAAGATATATTTATAAAAAATATAAAAAAGTATTGAAATTTGTTTTAAAATATTTATATATACATACCGCAACATTGAGATGTGTTCCAGGGTAGCTCAGTAGGTAGAGCAGGTGGCTGTTAACCACCGGGTCGTGGGTTCGAGTCCCACCCCTGGAGTTTTTATTAATAGTTTATTTTTATTTATATAGTATTAATAAGAAGTTTATATTGATGCCAGTTACAAAATCTGCTAAAAAAGCGTTGAAGAGAAGTTTATTTTTAAGACAGAGGAACTTGGTGTTTAAAAATGCTATGAAGAAATTAATTAGAGAATATAGGAAATTGGTTAATGAAGGTAATGTTGAGGTTGCTAAAGAATTGTTGCCTAGAGTTTATTCTGCTATAGATAGATGTGCTAGAAGAAATATAATTCATAAGAATGCTGCTGCAAGGAAAAAATCTAGATTGGCTATAAAATTAGTTTAATTTTTATTGTGCCAGCATAGCTCAATCGGCAGAGCAGCCGCCTTGTAAGCGGCAGGTTGTGGGTTCAAGTCCCACTGCTGGCTTTTTATGGGGGCGTAGTTCAGTTGGCTAGAACGCCTGCCTGTCACGCAGGAGGTCGCGGGTTCAAGTCCCGTCGTCCCCGCCATTTTGGCCCCATCGTCTAGTGGCTAGGACAGCGGGCTTTCAATCCGCAAGCCGGGGTTCGATTCCCCGTGGGGCCGCCATTAATTTTTGGGTGGTTAGCTCAGTTGGCGAGAGCACCTGCCTTACAAGCAGGGGGTCACTGGTTCGAGTCCAGTACCACCCACCATGTTATATATTGTATGGGCCTGTAGCTCAGTTGGTTAGAGCAGCCGGCTCATAACCGGCGGGTCGCAGGTTCGACTCCTGCCGGGCCCATATGCGGGCGTAGCTCAATTGGCTAGAGCATCTGCCTTCCAAGCAGAGGGTTGCGAGTTCGAGTCTCGTCGCCCGCTTTTTATTAAGGAGGTAGATGTCAGTTAAAAACCCCTTGAAAAAGAGAACAAAATAATTATATTAGGATTCACTTTTGTGATTAGGAGGTGGGAGATGGTATAGAGCATTAACAGATCATAGTATTATATTTTAGCGAGGCGATAAGGCTGATA
>JALTVI010000115.1 GCA_027049035.1 Sulfurovum sp.
AACAAATTATTACGTCAAGCTTTTGGTGTATTGAAGAGCGGAAAAGCATTTGATAGGAATTATATGGTTTTACAGTAAAATTATTGTATTTTTACTTGACTTTTAACACAGAACATTCCTGCGAACGCAGGAGTCTTTGCGTCAATCAATTAAGATTCCGTATCGAATCTGAAATTTAACATCTTCGCACCAGCCGTGAATACATTCACGGTTCCTATAGTCACCAATAACTAATATACCAGTAACCAATAACGATATTAAAAGAGGCTATACTCTTCCTTGATCGTGTTGAGAATAGAGCGGTCTGCATTGTAGATGAAGGCGTAGTTGAAGTGCATGCTCTTGAGCAGTTCACGCACCTCTTCTTCGGTTTCGAACCAGTGGGGGTGGTCGATACCTGGCACCTTGGTCTTTGGCGGGGTGAGGACGATGCTCTTGACCCACATGTTGGAGCGTTTGACATACTCGCGCGCTTTTTCGATGTCGGGAAGGTTGTCGACGAAGATGGCAACCTTGTCGCTCATGCTCGATTTAGTAGAGTTGAGCTTGTGGTCGATGAAAACGGGGATGAAGTGTTTGGTGTAGCGGATGCGGTCGACCGAGTAAGGCAGGTCATTCTCTTTGCAGAAGTCGACCACGCGCAGCAGATACTCCAGGTGAAACGGCGCCATCTCCTTCTCCTGGTAGACAAAGCCGTCTACCTTGAAGGTAGTACGGAAGAGGGTATCGGATATGGCGTATCCTTCGACCTCTTTGTTCAGGCGCGGCACATCGGGCTTTATCATCTGCATTAGCTCCTTGTCACTGCCGACAAAGAGGATGTCGTCGGAGTTGAGGATCTGCTCGAAGGCTTTGCGCCAGTCATCGGCGATGAAGGCGATGTTGCCCTTATGGGTGAGGATCATCTTCAAAAAGCTCATCTCATGCTCGAGCAGCCAGAAGAACTTCGCCTCTTTCTGGATGATGACATAGCGCAACAGTTTGAATGCTGCCAGCTGCACGTCGGAGACCTTGATCCATGCGATCTCATCGTCATTTCTGACAATCTCGTCATTGTCATAGACAATGGCGTAGGCACCGTTGGCGACAGCCTTGTCTATCTCCTCCTGCGAAGAGGAGAAGAAAAGGTCGCCGTGGTCTACCTTGGAGGGGTAGACGGTAGCGCCTTCGATGGCCTGTACCTGTGGTGTGTTGGAGAGCGTACCCTCTGTGAGATTTACGATATCTTCTATTTTCATTCTTATCCTATCGGGGTGCCGGGTTTTTTGGGCTTTTCGGGACGGATCATGCAAAGACCATCCTCATCTTTGGCTGCCAGCAGCATACCTTCGCTGGTGTAGCCCATCAGTTTAGCAGGTTTGAGGTTGGCAACGACACATACCTGGGTGTCCAGCATATCGTCCGCACTGTACCACTCTTTGATACCCGCAACGATCTGGCGCGGCTTCTCTTCACCAAGGTCAACCTGAAGCAGCAGCAGCTTCTTGCTCTTTGGCACCTCTTCGGCTTTGACGACGGTACCCACCTTGAGAGAGGTCTGGAAGAACTGGTCGATGCCGATCAGTGCGACCCCTTCCTCTTTTTTCTCCTCTTTTTTTACAGGCGCTTTTTTTGCTTCCTCTTTGGTGTCGGCAGGTTTGCCCTGTTCAAGCAGCGGCTCTTCAATGCGCGGGAAGAGCGGCGGGATCTTCTCGATGGTAAAGGCTTCGATGAGGCGCTTGTTTTTGATAAGCTTTTCCCAGCTTGCATTGTCGATGGTAAAGCCGAGTGCCGAGGCAATTTTTGGGCAGACCTGCGGCATAACGGGATAGAGCATGACAGAGACTTTCGCCAAAATGGTGGCGATGAGGCCGTTGAGTGCCATCGCCTCCTCCTCTTTGCCCTCTTTCATCAGGGTCCATGGCTGGTACTTGTCGATAGCCTTGTTGGCAACCGTCAGTGGTCGCCAGAGCTCTTCGAGGTAGCGGTGTATCTGCATCTCGAAAAGCAGCGGTTCTAACTTGTCGAGAGAGGCTTCGACCTCATCCAGCTCTGTCTGGTAGTATTTGGTGACATTCGATGCATCGACACGCCCTTCGAAGTACTTGCCGCTCATACCGATAAGACGGTTGAGCAGGTTTCCAAGGTCGTTGCCAAGGTCGGAGTTGATACGGTCTATGAGCGCTTTCTGGCTGAAGTCGCCGTCGCCGCCAAAGGGAACTTCACGCAGCATGAAATAGCGGAAGTTGTCCAGACCGTAAGCGTCTGCCACCTCTTTGGGGTTGATGACATTGCCTTTGGATTTGCTCATCTTCTCACCGTCTCTTGTCCACCAGCCGTGTGCGGCTATGTGCTTTGGCATCTCGAGTCCGAGGCTCATCAGGAAGGCAGGCCAGTAGATGGCGTGGAAACGCAGGATATCCTTGCCTATGAGGTGCACGCGTGCGGGCCAGAAGTCCATCTTGGCTTCATCGGTGCCGTACCCGAGGGCGGTAACGTAGTTCATCAGTGCATCGAGCCAGACATACATGACATGTTTGGGGTCGTTGAGTTCTGCCGGAAGCTTGACACCCCAGTCGAAACTGGTACGGGTGATGGAGAGATCTTCAAGCCCTCCCTCCACAAAGCGGATCACTTCGTTTCGCTTGCTGCGCGGCAGAATGCACTCAGGGTGCGCATCGTACCACGCCAGCAGCCTGTCCTGGTACTTGGAGAGTTTGAAGAAGTAGCTCTCCTCCTCCACGACAGTGGTGGGCTTGCCGCACTCGGGGCAGAACTCGCCGTCTACAAGCTGGATTTCGGGAAAGAATGTCTCACAGGAGATACAGTAGTGCCCCTTGTAGACATCTTTGTAGATGTCGCCGTTGTCGTACATGACCTTGAAGGCTTTCTGTACCCCTTTCATATGGTCTACGTCGGTGGTACGGATGAACTTGTCGTAGCTGATACCGAAATCGTCCCAGAGGTTCTTGAACGTAGCAGAAATTTCATCTGCGTACTCCTGCGGGCTTTTGCCGCGTGCTTTGGCGGACTCTTCGATCTTCTGTCCGTGTTCGTCGGTACCTGTCAGAAAGAAGGTATCAAGCCCGATCATACGGGAGTAGCGTGCAAGTGTATCGGCAATGATGGTCGTATAGGCGTGGCCGATGTGAGCGATATCGTTGACGTAGTAGATGGGTGTGGTGATGTAGGCTTTGTGGCAAGATGACATATGTGGGGTTCCTTAAACAAATGAGTTTATTAAATTAGGGAATATTTTAGCCAAAAAGTGCTGTGGAGCGGGTAAACTAACGGTATGTATTATCTTTATATCCTTGAATGTGCCGACGGCACGCTTTATACCGGCATTACTACAGACCTTGAACGGCGTGTCGAAGAGCACAACGGTTCTGAAAAGGGGGCCAAGTATACCCGTACCAGACGACCGGTGAAGCTCTGCTACTCTGAAGTGTATGAAGACAGAAGCAGCGCATCCAAACGTGAGAGAGAAGTCAAAAAGATGTCCCGTGCACAAAAGCTTCGGTTAATCGAAGAGAGTCTATAATATATTTAAGAATATGAAATAGGATGAATGATGTTTGAGCTACAGGAAGAGGGTGCCTCCTCAAACGAGAAGCGTTTCAGCCAGGAAGAGAAGAAAAAGATCATGGAGAGACTGAATGAGCGCAGGCGTCAGGAGCAGAAGAGCAAAGAGGCGATACGGCGCTACCTCTCGGGAAAGAAGATTTTCAATTATCAGGGCCGGGAATATTACAAAATCAAAGACTATAAAAACAGTTTTTATATCAGTAAAGAGGTGATGGCATCTCTGGCAGAGACAGTGGTGGAAGTGGAGCTCGAGCGCAGCGGCTACACTGCCAACCGTAAGCAGAAAGGGTTCATCAAGTGGGACCCGGTGCGTCAGAGCATTCTGGTCTCACTCAGCAAGGTGCGTGTCTACTACAAACCTTTCGAAGTGGAGTAGTTTAGAATTCGAATCCACCGCCTGTACCTTTGTTCATACTGTCGTAAACAGCCTTGACGTAGGCATCACGCAGTTCGCACTCAAGCAGCTTTTCACACTGCGTACAGCTTGTTACCCCTTTTTCTTCTTGGCACTTCTTCAGCTCTTCGGTTTTGACACGAAGGGCGATCTCCCACTCATCGAGTACAGCTTCAGCCATTACGCTTTGACTCCGTACGCTTCCTTGAGCTTCTCTATCTCATAGTTGGAGCCGAAGAAACAGGGACTGGTGTCGTGCGGATGGGAGGGGACAAGCTCCATCAGACGTTTTCCTTTGTTATCAATCGCCTGACCGCCTGCCTGTTCGTAGATGAAAGCAAAGGGGATCACTTCAAAGAGCTGGCGCAGTTTACCGTGCGGTTTATCGGAAGTGCCGGGGTAGGAGAAAATGCCGCCACCTTTGAGGAGTATCTGGTGCAGGTCGGGTACCATACCGCCTGAGTATCTCAGACGGTACCCCTCTGCAAAGAGGTCGTCGACAAAACTCTTGTGGTAGTCGCACCAATTCTGTTGTGTACCGCCCGGCGCGTTGAGTTTGCCTTTTTCATTCAGCACAAGCTCCTTGCAGACAAGGTTGAAGTAGCCCTCTCTTGCACGGTAGTGCATGGGACGCTCGCCTCTTACGGCACGTACGATCTCGATGCGCGGTCCGTAGACGACGTAGGCGGAGGCGACGAGGTTCTCAGCCTTGAGCTCACCTTCATAGATGCCGAAGATGGATCCCACCGAGAGGTTCACATCGGCAAGGCTGGAGCCGTCGAGAGGATCGTAGCAGATGGTGTATTTGCCATTTTCGTTCAGCTGCAGCTCTCCCTCTTTCTCTTCGCTTACGAGCGACTTGACCAGAGATACGTTTTTGAATGCCTCTTCGATGATGTAATCACTTTTGACATCAAGCTTGAGCTGGTCTTCTCCTGAAGAGTTCTCTGTATCACAGTATCCGAGATCTTCTGTTTTAATGGCGTTGTCGATCTTGAAAGCGCACTGTTCGATTGTTTCGAAAATGGTATGCATGGGTATCCTTTATATGGCTTTGGCGTTGTTGTCGATCCATGCCAGAATGGCATCGAGGTCATTAAGATCGAGAATATCGATATTCTCGGGAATGTCGTAGGCAGCGAGGTCAACCGTATCATCCACGGCGATCGCTTCGGAGCATGGGAAGTAACTCTCATCGATGCCGCCCCTGAAGATGGCGATGCGCGGCAGCGGCAGGGTTTTGAGACCCTCTACCAGCAGTATGTCGAAGTCATTTACCATCGAAACGATCTCATCGAGCCGCTTTTCACGGTGGGAGAAGTAGGTGGTGCGTGTCGGTGAGGTAACGACAACCTCAGCACCTGTCTGGAAGAATCGGTAGCTGTCCTTGCCTGCGACATCGAACTGTGCCTTGTCCTTGGGGTCGTTCTTGACAATGGCAACTTTTCGCGTTTCTATCAGCGCTTTGGCGACCTTTTCCACAAGGGTGGTCTTGCCGCTTCCGGAGGGGCCTGTAAAGGCGATGGCAACTCTGGTTCTCACACATTTTCCTTCAATAATTGAGTAGGGGATTATACATCAACCTTTATTGAAACTATGTTAAAATCGGCCAACAAATCAAAAGAAGGAGAAGTGATGCGGACAATAACAGCGGCACTCTCTCTGACACTCCTTCTTGCGGGTTGCTCGACAAAAGAGTATGCAAAGCTCGAGCAGTCATACGAAAAAGAGAAAGTCTACCACGCGAAGCTCATTAAGACTGAAAAAGCGCAGATGTATGAAAACGGGCTTACAAAAGTCCTTCTGACAGCAACCTACCTCAATGAACAGAACGCCTCAAAAAATGCTGCTCAGGAAGATGAACGTTTTATTGTCGGGCTCTATGTTGACGAAAGTGTGGACAACGCACAACTGAATGACTTCAATCTGACACTGGATAATACGCCGCCAAAAGAGATCGTCCCGCTAAAAGAGAACGATCAGCGTCTGAAACTCCTCTCCTTCAAAGCACCCTGGAACCGCTTCTTTCTGGTCACCTTTCCCTACACACCGAAAAAACGCTTCAAACTGATCTTTGAGAGTGACGTATATGGTCGAAAAGAGCTCGATTTTGCAAAGAAAGCGAAGTATACGTTTACCCACACAGCGTTTTAAGTCAGATATCGGAAGTGAGGATTTAACGAAGTGTATACCTTTAGGTGAATCCTCGCCCCGTTCCGGGAATGAATTCCCGGTTCCAAAAAGTTTGTTATTTCTATATTGTCCAGAGATCTTCACGTTAAATTGCAGATTGGTGTGAATATCCCGATCAAGTTCAGGATGACACAGAGCCTTATTTTCTAAACCTGTCTGTCATACTCGGGTCGGTAAGTGTCTTGAGGAATGGAAGCAGACGGATCGGTTTGCCTAGAAGGTTCATATAGACGACATAGTTTGTCAGAACCTTTTTACCATACTCTCTGGCTTCAGCATTCTTCATCTTTTCCATGCTAAGGTAGGGTTCGAAGCGACCCGGTCTAAAATTGCCTTTTTTACGGATGAGACGCTTTGTAAAGCCGATACCGCCGTTGTAGGCATAGGCGATGAAGAGCGGATGGTAGAGGTATTTGTTGAGATAGTCGAGATGATAGTCGGCGTACTCTATGGCCTTGTAGGGGTTGAAGATATCGTCATAGTCGATACGCTCACCCTTTTGCTTTGCGACATGGTCAATGAGAAACGGCATGAACTGCATCATCCCCAGCGCGAATGAGCGGGAGACGGCAGCGGGAACGAAACGGCTCTCCTGTCGGGCGATAGCGTAGATAAGTGCTTGGCGCTCAATGCTGTAGTGTTTCATCAGATCGCGGTAGGGCATGGGGAAGTAGGATTTGTGGTAGTTGCATGCGCGCGCCTTGATGTAGCTGTGCATTCCGATGGTCTCTTTGGATCGGCAGGTATCTGCGAGGTCATCAAGATCGACATTGCCCGAATAGATTTTGCGTTTTATCTTGGCCCATGCAATAGGGTCCCGTGAATCGATACCCCAGACACTGTTTTTGGAGACTTTCGGCACGACAATGGTGCTTGGGTATTTGCTATGTGTCATATCGGCTGCGAGCAGAGTGTATAAATTGATATGGTAGCTGTTCTTAAGCTGTGTGAGATATGTGCCGTTTTTCGTGACAAGATAGAGCCAGAAGAGTGCCTTGTCTTTTTCCCATCGATCCTCGTAGATGCGCTCTGCGGCACTGAAGTATTGTGCCGCACGCTGCAGTTCGTTACGCTGCACCATGGCGATACCCTTTTTGAAAGCGAAGTGCCCCTGTGAGCGGTTCTTCCATTTGTCGGCATCGTTGACCTTGTAGCGTACGGGCGTAGGACGGAAGTTCGGGTAGCTTCCTGTCTTTCGGCGATAGGCCTCTTTGAGCTTTTTGTTGAGGCTGTTTGCTTCACGGATAATGCTGCGTGCCTGTGCCGGCGTGGTACTGCGCTGTTTGAGGAAGCGCCAGATGTAGTAGTCCTTTTCGACACTCTTTGGCATATTGTGCACCTGGGAGTAGGTAAAAGTCTTCGCCTCTGCCGTAGTGACAAGCAAGCTTACGGCAAGCAGCAGCACCCCTATCGCTTTTTTGAGCATATTTTACCCCAAAAAGGCGCGCATCATGAAGATGTCGAGGAATTGCAGCGCAAGGATGATGATGAGCGGTGAGAGGTCGATACCGCCCATGATGACAAAAGGAAAGCGGCGTCTGATCCAGGCATAGACCGGTTCAGTCAGACGGTAGAGTGTCTGGACAATGGGATTGTAGGGATCAGGGCGTACGAAGCTCAGCAGTGCCGATATGATGACAATCCAGATGTATATATTGATAACGGTATGTACAATTTGCAGCAGTGCATAAAAGAATGCGTCGATCATGAGATAACCTCCAGTAGATAGGATTTGATGTGCGGATAGATTTGTGCAAGTTCCGGTCCATCGTCACAGCCGGTAAGCAACAGCTGGAGCGGTGTGAGTAATGCTTCTTCATCCATGCCGCTCTCTTTGCCAAGGTGGGCAACGAAATCTTCATAGCTGTCGATCATCGGTGCATTCCAGATGATCTCACTGAGCGTGCGCATCATCTCACCCGCTTCACACGCAAAGTCTTTAGGGGTGAAAATGGTATGGATATAGGTTTCAAGTTCCGAGACGGTATTTGCCTTTTCGGCTTCGAGGTAGACCTTTGCCAGCTTTCCTATGGCCGCATCGGCAAAACCAAAGAGTGTCGAAAGTCTCCTGTCGTCCATGCGCAGCAGATGTTCACGGTTGAGATAGCGCAGCGTCTCCATGTCGAAAGGTTCACTTTTGGAGGAGAGTGCCTCAAGCTCGAACCACTCTATGGCTTCGGGCAGTGTGAAGAGCGGCTTTGGCGCTTTGGGGTTTCCTGCCAGCAGCAGATAGTTGATGATCGCATCGGGGATGTAACCCTCTTCAAAAAGTTTTTTGAGTGTCGGAATGTCTGTTTCGCCTTTGGGCGGCAAAAATGAGGGCAGGTGCGCGTAGCGCGTCTTTATGTTGCAGCCAAGCTGCTGCTTGATGTGTTCCTGAAGCGGTGAACGTTTAATCAGACTTTCAGGACGGATAACGAGACTGATATCGTTGAGCATGTCTTCGGCGGCAGAAGCGAAGTCACAGCCCGGTGTTGCATCGGCATGGAGAATGACCGCTTCACCCACTGCATCGGCCGGAGTGGTGATCTTACCCCGGTATAGGTCATGGAAGCTAACGTCAGTCTGCGGTGCTTTGAGTCGAATGACAAAAGGGGTACCGTCCTCTTTGAGCTTTGCATAGTTTTTGGAGTCCGCTGCCGCACAGCCGGCTTGGCACGGGATATGCTCAGTCTCTTCGCGTGTGGCTGCTGTACAGGTGCAGAGGTAGGCCTTTTTCTCTTTCAGCAGCTGAAGCGCCAGTGTCAAATGAATGTTGGCGTGTTCGCTCAGGTGAAAGAGCTGGTCGTGGGTAATGGAGAACTTTTCGAGAATCTGCATGATCTCGGTATCTTTTCCCTCGATGGTATGCTCTTTGTCCGCGTCATCGATGCGTATGAGAAAAGGCTCCCGGCGCTGTCTGGCGACAACGAAGCTCACAATCGCGGTACGCAGATCATCTATGGTCAGGTCATGGGTAGGTGAGGGGGCGAATCTAAGCATCCATACGACTCCGTAAGCGTTCTTTGAGATGATATTATAGTGGGTTTGGGTTAACACTCATTTAAACACGATATTTAACTCTATTTCGATAAAATACGCTACTTTAATTACCCAAAGGCTGCAACATATGAGTGAGACCAAAGATTTTCTGCGTACCATTGTCGAAGAGGACCTCAAAGCGGGCAAATACGAACAGGTGCATACCCGTTTTCCTCCCGAACCCAACGGCTTTCCGCACATCGGACATGCCAAGTCGATTGTGCTCAACTTCGGTATCGCAAGAGACTATGAGGGCATCTGTAACCTCAGAATGGACGATACCGATCCGACCAAAGAGGATATGAAGTATGTCGAAGCACTCAAAGATGCGGTCAAGTGGCTTGGGTTCGACTGGGGAGAGAAGGTCTACTTTACCTCCGATTACTTTGGAAAACTCTACGACTATGCCGTCGATCTCATCAAGATGGAGAAGGCGTATGTCGACAGCCTCAACGAAGAGGAGATACGCGAGTACCGTGGGACGGTGACCGAGCCCGGGCGACGCAGCAAGTATGCCGAGCGCAGCGTGGAGGAGAACCTTGACCTCTTCGAGCGTATGAAAAACGGTGAGTTTGAGGAGGGGGCGCATGTACTCCGCGCCAAGATAGACATGAGCTCACCCAATATGAAGATGCGCGATCCGCTGCTCTACCGTATCCGCCACGCCAGCCACTACCGTGTGGGTGAGGGGTGGCATGTCTACCCGATGTACGACTTTGCGCACTGCCTTTCAGACTATATGGAGGGCATTACCCACTCTTTGTGTACGCTGGAGTTTGAGAACAACCGTGACATCTACGACTGGGTCATAGAAACACTGGGGCTTGAACCGCCGCGTCCGTATCAGTACGAATTTGCCAGACTCAACATGAACTACACGGTGATGAGCAAGCGTAAGCTGCTCGAACTGGTAGAGGGCAACTATGTTAACGGCTGGGACGATCCGCGTCTGCCGACCATTGCCGGCTACAGAAGACGCGGCTATACACCGGAGTCCATCGTTACCTTTTGTGAGCAGATCGGTGTGGCGAAGGCCAACTCCACCGTCGATGTCGCGCAGCTTGAGTTCTGCATCCGTGACGACCTCAACACCAAAGTGCCGCGTGTGATGTGTGTGATGGACCCGCTCAAGGTCACGATCGTCAACTATGAGGGGAGCGAACTGCTTGATGCCTCCTACTACCCGCACGATGTGCCAAAAGAGGGCTCACGAAAACTGCCGTTCTCCAAAGAGGTCTACATTGACCGTGCCGACTTCAGTGAAAATCCGCCCAAGGGCTACTACCGCCTGACACCGGACCAACCTGTCAGGCTCAAGCATGCCTACATCATCGCCTGCAAAGAGGTGGTAAAGGATGAAGAAGGGAACATCGTCGAGATCAAAGCGGAGTATTTCCCAGACTCCAAAAGCGGTTCGGACACCAGCGGCATTAAGGTACGCAGTGCCATCCAGTGGGTCGAAGTCGCCAGTGCCAAACCGGTTGAAGTACGTCTCTACGACCGTCTTTTCAAATGTGAAGCACCCGAGGGGCTTGAAGATATCAACCCCGATTCCCTGAAGGTTATCAAAAACGCGCTTGTCGAGCCGGCAGTTGTCGATGAGAAGCCTGATGTGCGCTTCCAGTTCGAGCGCGAGGGGTACTTCTACGCCGATCCTGTAGACTACCGTGACGACGCACCGGTCTTCAACAAGATCGTGGGGCTCAAAGATTCGTGGGCGAAGAAAGAGAAGCCAAAACCCCAAAACAAGCCAAAGCAAAAAGCACAAAAACCGGTACAAAAAGAGGGTGAGGTAGCCCCCATGAGTGCCGAAGAGCAGGGAAGGTTCGACCGTTTCACCCATGAGTACAAACTCAATCCAGAAGTGGCAAACACCCTTGCGCGTGATGCAAAACTGGCAGACTTTTTCGATGAGGCTGTTGCAGTATATGAAAGTCCGGTAACTATTGCCAACATCGTAGCCAACGAAGTGGCAAGAGAGTTCAAAGAACACCCGGACGATGCACTGCGCTTCGGACCAAAAGAGGTTGCCTCACTGGCTAAAATGCTCGATGAAGAGACCATCTCAAGCAAGATCGCCAAGCAGGTCTTTGAAGAGATGGCCAAAACGGGCAAGAGCCCTGAGACAATCGTCGAAGAGAAGGATCTCAAACAGATTAGCGACCCTGTCCAGATCGCTGCAGTGATCGACGATGTGATTGCCAAGAACCCTGAAAATGTCGCAAAGTACAAAGAGGGCAACCAGAAGCTCTTCGGTTTCTTTGTCGGGCAGGTGCTCAAAGCCACCGGAGGAAAAGCCAATCCGAAAGTGGTTAATGACCTTGTAAGGGAGAAGCTGGAGGCTTAAAGCCTCGGCTGCGGGATTTTCTGTGCGGGGATCTTTTGCGGTACGATGGGTTTTGGTGTGACGGGAATGTAGCGGGTGTATTCGGTTTTGACACCTTTTTCATTGATAATGGTCAGTCTATCTTTTGTCAGTAGTGTAATGGTATTGATGCGGATGGGGTTGCCTCTTAGTCTTGCCTGGTAGGTTGAAGCCAGTGCCTGAAGCGACTGTGGCGTGATAGTGTTTGAGACCTCTTTTGCGAAAGGTACCTCTATTTTGTTGATGACGACCACCAGTGTGGTGATGTAGCGTTTCCAGATGCCCGAAGCTTTGACTTGCAGGTCTTTGACGAAGTGTTCTCCCTTTTTGAGACTGACTAGGATAGTAATGTCAAACGTGTGGTCAGCCTTGAGGTTGAGAAACTCCTTTTCGGTGATACGGGTACGGTTCTCGCTTTTGGATGTGGTGACCGTGTGCCAGTTGCCTACTGTCATGTCGTGCACCTGCTGGGCGTGCAGAAAAAGCGTAGATATTACAAAAAGAATAAAACGCTTCATAGGTTCTCCTACTGCAGATACTGCTCAAGTGTAAATTTGAGGTCTTCGTCCAGGTCGAGGTTCTTGTGCATCCACTGCAGGTACCCCATATCTTCACGGGCGATCTCTTCGATGTCGCGGTCTTTGTATTTTCCGAATTTGAAGGTTTTGATGAGCACCGGCGTGTTGGTCAGTTCGGCCATCTTCTGCATCGGGTTGACACCGGGAAACTGCTCTTGTGTCAGCTGTACCAGCTTGGAGAGCAGCAGCTTCATTACCAGAACGTCACCGATGGCGTCATGTGCCTTGATGGTGATGCCCAGCTTCTTTGCTTCCTCTGCCTCGTTTTTGTATAGGTCAAGCGCATAGCGCAGGTACTGCAGTCTGTGTGCCGGAGAGTCGGGCAGCAGGTGTCTTGCGACGCGAACTGTGTCGATGAGCGTGTAGCGGTTTTTGAAACCCTCCTTCTCTACCATGCCAAGATCGAACTGGATATTGTGGGCGATCAGGTAGTTTTCCGGTGCATTATAGGTTTCGATGGTCTTTGCAAAAGAAGTCTCGGCGTAGGGCGGTTTGCCTTCAATGGTTTCAGGGGTAATGTTGTGCACCTCCATCGCTTCGATGCTGATGGGTACTGTGGTGGAGCAGAGTTCGTCGATGACTTCGATGTTGTCTCTGCCGTGTACGACCATTGCGCCAACCTGAATGATTCGGTCATTCTCCTGGTTTCCTGTTGTTTCGGTATCGAAAAGCACATAGACTGCCATGGGGTTCCTTGGGTGGGAAAAGTGGAGATATCATACCCAATTTAGACTGACATTCCAAACTCTCAAGCCTACATGGTATAATTTGTTGCAAATAGAGTTCCTCCCAAAATTATCGGTTTCACTCGATAGCTCTGGCAGTCGCAAACGCAAGCGCCCCTTTCAGGGGTTGAGTGCTCCTTTGTCGACATCGAGTGAAACCTTGGATAATCAATTGCATTATAGGGTTGAACAATAAAAGATGGGAGTTTCGGATGGAAATGGATGCGATGGTGCTCGAGCACATGATGAACCCTAAAAATTACGGTTCGCTGCCGACGGCAAACGGTGAGGGGATGGGGAAAAACCCGGAAAACGGTGAGAAGGTCGCTGTCTATATTCATGTCAAAGAGGATGAAGAGAAACCCTATATTGACGACATACGCTTTCAGGCGATCGGCTGTTCGACAACGGTGGTTGCCGGTTCCATGCTCACCGAAGAGGCCAAAGGGCTTACGCTTGACGGGGCGAAGAACCTTGTAAATGCGACAATGAAACTGCTTGAGAAACTGCCGCCTGAGGATGCTGCCTGTTCGGAGATGGTGGCGCTGGCCATAGAGGCAGCTGTCGATACCTACGAAAAACGAAAAGATGATCCGGAGTACCCCTCCATAACGTATCAGATAGGCGGTACCTGTACCCCAAAAGAGGAGAATAACCATGACAACACTGCTGATTAAAACCCACGAAGCGTGGCTTGAGATGATGATGGCCGGCTTCATGAGCCATACACACAACCGTGAAACACTGCTGGACTTTTCAGATATTCTTTTTCGCCACTTCACCTGGATTGAGCAAGAGATGATCAGAACCGGAGAGGCGTACGACTACGACCGTGATGACATTCCCATCAAGGTAGAGCGTCTCGAGACGATGCTCAAAGCAGTTACCGCGCGTCTGCTTGAGATCGACCTGCAGCTTCTCGGACTGGAGAACAAAGCACTTGCCGAACGCATTGCCAGTGATATATCCTACATGACCTCCGTCCTGCACGAGATGAACGACGAGGTGATTACGGCATTCAATATGTCCAGAAAGCTTCCGGGAGTGACCATGACTCAGGAGGCAACCGATGCGCTGACACTCTTTCTGTTTGAAGAGAGCTATAAAGAGTATGAACTGATCATGATCTACAACTATCTCAAACAGCACAGCGGTGACGCCTTTTTGAACCGCATTTTTCAGATTCTTATCGACGAGAGCTTTTTCCACCTCAAGCGTTTTGGAGATATGATGGCGAAGATGGGCATACTCGCCGTACCGAGAACAATTATGAAAGAGGTCTATCAGGTAGAAGATGTGGTTGGTTTCCTTAAAGCGGGCATTGACGAGGAGCTTGCTGCCAAAGAGGAGTGCCGCAGGCTCTCCGAAGCGGTGGCGAAGGACAGTGCGCAACTGGCGAAGTTCTTCGACTTTATCAACAACCAGGAGAACTACCACATCGCGCTGATGAAAGAGGCGCTTGACTATTATGAGAAGGTAGCCGGCTGATGGGGAAAAGACACTTTACATCGGTGATTTCACGTTTTTTTGGAAAGTTCGCTTCCAAGCCGTTCCCCGCGATCATCCAGCACACCATCAATGCCGGCTATGTCAAACTGATGGGGCTTGATATGTCCGAATTCCGCCCGGCGGCAAGCTACGAGACACTCAACAAGCTCTTTACACGTGCGCTCGAAAAGGAGCGTCCGATGCCGCAAGACCCCAATGCCGTTATCAGCGGCGTGGATGCGCTCATTACCGACTTTGGCACGATAACGGAGGGAAAGGCGTATCAGATAAAAGGGATGGCATACAGCATTGAAGGACTCTTTGGCGAGCACCACAAAGCGGCGGCAGAGTGGATGGAGGGCGGCGAGTTTATGAACTTCTACCTCTCCCCCAAAGATTACCACCGATACCATATGCCGATGTCGCTGAAGATCCATTCGCTCACGCATATTCCTGGCAAACTCTACCCGGTCAATTTCCCGCTGCTTCGCAACAAAAAAGACCTCTTCATCGAAAATGAGCGGGTCATCATCGAGTGTGAAGATGAAAAGGGGCGTATGCATGTGCTGGTGCTGGTCGGTGCACTCAACGTCGGCAAGATGGTCGTTACGTTCGAGCCGCGTGTGCAGACTAACTCTCATATTACCGAGCCGCAGCACTACACCTATGAAGACCTTGTGCTTCAACGCGGGGAGCTTTTCGGATGGTTCGAGATGGGCTCGACCCTGCTGACATTCTCTCAAAAAGGTGCGTTCGTACCTGAAGCGGCCATAAACCGGAAAGTCAAGTTCGGCGATGTCGTCGGATATCTACAATAGGAGGAGTTTTTTATGTTGATGGTTAAAGAGATTCAGGAGTACGCCCAGATACGTACGAAGGTACGTGCCTACCTCTGCTATATTATGAGCCGGAATATCTCCCAGGCGATTGAATCGAACGATCAGGCAACACTCGACCGTGTCATCGCAAAGATAGAGAACCTCAAAGAGGCGATTCCGCTGGCAGAAGTGATCTATGCGATCGACGGCAACGGTATTCAGATGGTCGACAACATCTCGTCTAACCCGAAACTCAACGGCTACGGCAAAGGGGAGGACAGAAGCGACCGTGCCTACTACTACAAAACGCTCAAAGAGCACCGCTGTATTCTGACCGATCCGTATCCTTCGCTGGTCAGTAACGAACTGGTCGTTACAGCCTCTTTCCCTATTTACGATACACAGAACCATCTTGTCGCGATCATCTGTGTGGATATTACACTCAAGAATGTCCTTAAGATGTTCCACCCCAGCTCCATCGACTCCAACTTCGGTCTTGCCAGCAAAGTGATCTACGCGGCATTCTCCGCAGCACTTTTGGGTGTAGCGATGCTGCTCTTTATCAAAGGGGTTACAAGCTTTCTACACTTTGGACTCGATTTTAAGAGTATCGATATCAATGAAGTCTTCAAGTCAACCATTCTGCTGACACTCTCGCTTGCCATTGCTGACCTGGTCAAAGCGATCTTCGAAGAGGAGGTGCTTGGTAAAGAGAAGAAGTACGGCAGTGCCGACGATACACACCAGACGATGGTGAAGTTCCTTGGCTCCATTATCATTGCACTCTCCATCGAGTCATTGATGCTGGTCTTCAAGTCCGCACTGACCGACCCGACCAAGATAGAGTTCGCCGTCTATCTCATTGTAGGCGTCTCTTTCCTGCTGGTGAGTTTGTCACTCTACATCAAATTCAGCCGACCCGATGCGCGAAACCGGAAGTAGGTATAGATGATCGATAAAGAGCTGATTATCTTCGATATGGACGGTACGCTGGTAAACTCCTCCATCACCATCGCCAACGCCATCAACTATGTACGTAAACAGCTTGGCTTCGCGCCGATGGATCCCGAAACGATCCTTGCGCATGTCAACGACCCCTCTATTAACCCTGCGCAGTTTTTCTACCATGCGCCAAAGTTTGCACACGATCATGAGCGCTGGTTTTCGGAGTACTATACCCGCAATCATGACAAAGAGCTGGTACTCTATGACGGGATCCGGGAGCTGCTTGCAGAGCTGAAAGAGGCCGGTTTCAAGCTGGCTGTCGCGACCAATGCCTACCGGAAATCGACCATCGAATCACTCACACACCTTGGTATCTATGTACTCTTCGATGCCATTGCCTGCTATGATGATGTCTACAAGGGCAAACCCTATCCCGATATGCTGCTGAAACTGCTTGAAGAGCTGCATGTTGCAAAAGAGCGTGCACTTTTCATTGGCGACGGTCCGCGGGACGAGCAGGCGGCAAAGCGGGCGGGCATCGACTATCTGATGGTGGACTGGGGGTTTACCGACCACGAGCACGACAATGTCGTCCATACGGTCGAAGAGCTTAGAAGCGTGCTGCTTGGCTAAATGTCATCACGGTATACATCGGTGATGTCAAAGTCGTAATCGGGTTCGATCACCGGGATGTCTTTGAGTGTTTTAGGGTCTACCTCATGTTCACTCAGGTTGTAGTCATCACCCTGGTAGAACTTCTGCTCTTTGGCATACTTCTTCTCACGTTCCATCTGCTCTTTCACTTTCTGTTCGAGCAGCGCTTTGGTATGGTTGGCATCTTCTGTTTTATCCGTCTTTTTTACTGCAGATACGGTCTTTGCCGTTTTGCTTGTGTTGGTTTCTGATGCATATGTACACAGGAGTGCAGTGCAGAGGAGAAGAGCAATACTTTTCATAAACTGTCCTTATTATTATCATTTGACAATATTATAGTGTAAAGTGGAGAAAAAGGCAATAGAGAAGGGAGAAGAGAGGAGTCTACTCCTCTTTGAAGACGATCTCCTCCTCTTTGATGTTTTTCTTGGCGGTGTATTCCGGACTCAGAGTGAACATCAGCTTCAGGTCTGCAGGACTGGTAGCATACTGGTAGGCACGCTCTTCAGTGATCTTGTCGGCAAGGGTAAGGTGGAAGAGGGCGGTATCGAACGTAACGGAGTCATACATGGTTCCTTCTTTGGCGATGGCATCGGGAAGTTCATTGTCGCGCTTGCTTCTGATGAGCTCTTGTACCAGCGGTGATTTGAACATCATTTCAACTGCGGGGATCATCTTGCCGTCTGTACCCTCGATGAGACGCTGTGAAATGGTCGCTTCTAACGTGCCGGCAAGCACCTGTCGCACCCGGTTCTGTTCATTGGTCGGGAAGAGGCCGACAAGCCGGTCGATGGTCTCCTGTGCATTGAGGGTGTGGACTGTGGAGAAGACGAGGTGGCCTGTGTTCACCGCCTGGATGATCGCTTCTGCAGTGGCGAGATCACGGATCTCACCAACCATGATAATGTCGGGGTCTTCACGCATTGCTGCGCGCAGTGCTTTGGCAAAACTGAGGGTATGTGCCCCCAGTTCACGCTGTTCGATAATGCTCTTTTTGTCGTGAAAGACATATTCCACCGGATCTTCGATGGTGATGATATGGCGTGGATGTTTTTTGTTAATCATCTCGATAATGGTCGCAAGTGTTGTGGTTTTACCACTCCCTGTTGTACCGGTAACCAGCACCAGCCCACGGCGCAGGTCGGAGAGTTTTGCCAGTGCCGGAGGCAGGTTGAGTTCTTCAAGTGTCTGGATCACATCGGGGATCAGACGAAAGGCTATGGAGATGCCGTCAACGTGCATAAAGATATTGAAACGGAAACGGTACTGATTGTCCAATTTGTACGCACCGTCAAAGTCGCGCTTCTTTTTGAATGTCTCTATATCCCCATGTGTCAGCAGTTCGACAAGCTGATACATGGTATTATCCGTCGGCTGCTCTTCAGAGAGCTTCACGATATCACTTTTTATTCTGGCATAGAGCGGACTGTTGCTTTTGACATGCAGGTCCGCTCCTTCTGCATCGATCAGCATATAGAGCCAGCGGTTCAGTTCATCTTGTATCTGTTTCATCACGGTTCTCTTCCTTTTGTTTAGCTATATATTTTATATGATATCCAAAATTAAACAGATATGTAAAGTTTGAGCGAAGAATCGATATAATCATTGGGAATTCTAAAGAAAAAAGGTTGATACAAATGAGAAAGACGGCTTTTTATATAGTGGTGTTTGCGTTGGTTGCCTTTTTATTTGGTGGCTGTGCGACATGGCACGGTATCAAAAAAGATACAAGCCACTTTGTCAATGTTATTGAATCATAGTAAATAGTATGCAGGATAAGTACGTAGGGGATGTGGGGGATTTTGGAAAGTTTCAGCTCTTCCGCTTTCTTTTCAACCATGCTGACAGCCCCTTTGATAGAAAGAGACTCGCCCAGATATGGTTCATGCATGAGGGAGAGGGCGAACAGAACAACGACGGCAGGCATATAGACTACTTCGAGCGGATGTCCGGGACAGATGAGTACCTTGAAGATTCACTGATGTCGCTGCTGATGCGAAACCGTCGGGAAGTAGAGGAGCTTGAACGCCTCAAACTGCTGCCCAATGCAAAATTCTTTTACGAAAGGGTACCCAAAGCCTACGAAGACCGTCAGCAGTGGCTGCAGCAGGCACTCTGGTTTGCTCACAAAAGCGATGTGGTGGCAGTTGCACCCGACAACGGCATGGCACTCAAGTGTCTGCGCAGCGAAGAACGCTTTGAACTCTTGACGCTTGAGAGGCACTACCGTCAGAAAGTCTATCCGCAAAAGTACGTCTTTGCCGATGAGATAGGGCGCTTCTTTATGCTCCCCTCCGTAGAGATCACCATCGTCTATCAGCATCTTGGCCGCTGTATGTCACATGACAGACAGATTGAGGTATTGATGAAAGTGCTCTCGAAGACCTACCCCTACATCACCGCGATAAAACACCGCCCGTACAGCCCCCGTGTCTTCTTTTTTATGTGCAAAAGCAGTGTGATTGTCGAGCATCTGAACTACCGTCTTGGAGAGCTTGAAAAGCGGCATCCGGAATTTTGGACACTTTTTAGGCAGTGATGTTTCTATTTTTCTCAGTAAAACAGAGTATGATTTCAAAAAGCAATCCATAAGGAAGAAGAATGAAAATGATAGGTTTTGCACTCCTTGCTCTGCCGCTATGGCTGACACCGCTTGCAGCCGGAGAGCGTGTACCCGGTCCTGCAGTCCCCTATGTTGCGATGATTGCAGTGGGAACGACTATCCTCTTTTTCGCTCTCTGGAGACACTGTAAGGGGCAGCTGCATGAAAAACATGAACTTCTCGGCGAGAAAGAGGAGAAGATCGCCTGGCTACGGAAAGTAATGGCGCAGAACGAACATGCCAAGACAAAGCTTGAGCATGAGAACGAAAAAAAGATCATGGAGCTTACGCACACCATCGAGATGCTTGAACGCAAAGCCAAAGAGGGGACAAAGAACCAGGTTGTCGCCAAGATCGAAGAGCAGCAGCAAAAACGTGCACGGATGCTGGAGCGTGCCGGTCTTTCGGTCGAATAGGGGAGAAAGCAATGAGCGATCATCATGAAACAGTTGTAGAGAAAGAGGAAGTGGTCTCATCGGAGAAGAGTGTTTCCTACCCCGCTGCAGAGGTGCCTCCCTCTGCACACTATTATGGGCAGATCTCCATGGTTGTCCGGGAAGTGGAGAATCGCTACAGGGAGGGGATTCTTGCCTATATGGATGTCGTTGCGCAGTATGAAGAGGAGATCGCAGCACTCAAAGAGCGCATTGCGGCACTGAAAGCGCAAAGTGCGCCACAGGAAGCCCGACTGAGTCTTTTCGGCGAAGAGGTGAGGGTGGAAGAGCGTCTGCTTGACCGTCTCAATGCTGCCTTCCTGCAAAAAGTTGCCTCTTATGAGGAGTTCAAAAGTGATTACACGGAACTGGTTGATGAAAAAGCCAGACAACAGATAGAAACATCCAAAACAAAAGAGATACGCCACCTTCATGACGAGATAGAGGAGTCCGAATCGAAACTGCTGGCAACAGAGCTTGAGCGCCTCAACATTCTTGAAAAACTGGAACCGCTGCGTCAGGAGACAGGGCGGCTGGAACGGCAGGTTACCGAGCTTGAACGCAAGAAGAAGCACTTCGAGACAACCCATCTTCAGCATGTCCATATGAACCCGACCGTGCTTCCCCAAGCACCATCTGCTGACACACAGGACGAGCCGATCGATACTGAAACGGAGTAAAAACACTCTGTCATCCTGTCATCACGCACTTGATGCGGGATCTTGACCGTTCCATGATTAACACCCCATTTACCTTACCCCTGTACCATTAGCATACTTCAAATACAAAAGGATCGACAGATGAAAAAGACACTTGTAATGATTACGGCTGCGGCAAGTATGCTCGCAGCGGCACCCGGTAACGGAATGATGCAAAACGGTATGGGCGGTATGAAGATGCCAAAGTGTATGTGTATGAAAAAGATGCAGATGCAGAAGAAGCAGATGAACTCTCCGTTTCTCATTAAACACGGCCTGCCGCATCTTACAAAGATGATTATGCCGTACCTGAACGATCCGGCGTTCAATCTGACGGCCGAACAGAAGCAGAAGCTTGCGGTGATCCGCAAAGAGACCATCGGCACCATCAAGTCTCTCAAACCGGAAGTGATGAAACTTCGAAAAGAGATTGTCCAGGCAAGTACCGCAGGTGCGAAGGCCGATACGCTGAAAGAGAAGGTCGACAAACTTGCTTCGCTTGAAGCCAAAGCGACAATGGCTCACCTTAACTGCATCGAGAAGACCAAAGAGGTGCTGACCAAAGATCAGCTTCTTTTCCTGCTTGCGAACAAAAACAAATCTGCAATGCACGGCAAGAAGAAGATGATGATGAAGAAGATGAAAATGATGAAGTGTGCTTCCGGTAAATGCGGCGGCAAGCAGTAAACAAACTTTCACTCTTCCTCCACAGGCTTCTGCATTGTTGCAGGAGCCGTAAAACACTCCCAGACATATTTTCCCAATCACAGAACAAAAATCATAAGTTGATATAAATAGACTAAAGTTTATTAAGCGACCTGTTTACTTTTGTTAACTACAATAGTTTCAAAGGATTTTCATGAACAGACAATCGATGTTACGGATCACACTTTTTATCTCTGTGCTGGCATTCAACCCGGCTGTTGCACAAACGCTGAACCAGCGGACACTGAGTCTGCTTCAGACGCAGGAGCAGAAAACGCTGGAGAGCGACATTGCCGACGTGCTTGTGCAGAGAGGGCTGGAAGAAGCAGCAGCCCATAGACTCAGCGGGAAGCTCACGGAAAAGCATTCGGCATCTATGGATATGATGGTCCGGAACATTGTTGACAGCGGAATGGCTTCATATTCGGATGTTGTTGCATATCTTGGCGAAGCGGCACTCTTTAGAAGAGAAGCAGATTTGACAAGTTACGATGCACTTGTACGTATGATGACACATATTAAAAAACAGAAACCATCCAGTAAGAGTCTAGCAAAACTGAAGCGTGTGGCTTTCCAAAATGCCTCAGTAGTTGCATAAAGAAGGCACAGGCTTATATCGTGCAGGGTTTTCCTGCCGGTTGTCTGCATAATGTATATAATATCATATGATTAACATAATATAAATTCTATTAAAAAAGTATATCCGCTCTGCCGGTAGTATGTTTGTATCTGCATGTTGCTCTCATATCAATCAAAAAAATCGAAATTTATGCTGCAAAATATTGTTGCAGAAAAATCACTCCCGTTTAAATCAAAAAACGGATCTTCATTTCGCACAAACTTTATCTTTAAAAAAAACGACGCAACAGCAATCATTTTTCGACATCCGCAAAAGTTGGCACGTGAAAAATGGCAGCTTCATATCCTTGGAATAATCAGACACACAAACCTGTTTTAAATCAAAATGAAAATGTGTAATGTCGTAGTCATACTTTTATCGAAAAACTCTTGGCGTGAAATGTTCAAACTGTATTGTACATGTGCAACATGTTTGTGACAAAAAATGATGGAGAGGTATTTATTGATACATTTTAATATTTGGAAATATATGATGAAAGAAGACTTGGGAAGAGAAGTTCCTATATTTTATAATATGTTAATGCCCTCTTTTGCAATCGATGCAGCTTGCAATATGTCCCAAAGTATGACACATGTGTGCAAAGTCCCTGTAGATGGTAAACAGAAGCAATTAAATGAACAAACGTTCATTTGTAGGAAACGGACCTTCCTTATATATGAACAATTGTTCATTTAAAAAAGATAAGAGAGTTTCTAATATGAACAAATGTTCATATATCTTGCTGCCCTCCTCTTGACATATGAACAAATGTTCACTATAATTACACGAAAGGAGCTGCTATGGACGGTGACAAGGGCACTTTCGCCCTATCGAAAGGAAGCAAAACCAAAGCCAAAATACTCAAAACGGCACTGAAACTCTTCTCTACCAAGGGGTACAAAGCTACAACGGTAAGAGATATTGCCGGGGCGATGGGTGTCAAGCAGAGTGCGCTCTACAACCACTTTAAAAACAAAGATGAGATACTTGAGACACTTATTGGTGATCTTACCTCTTCTGCGATCGTGCATCTGTTTGATGACAAGGAGCCTCAGGAGGCTGCCAGAAGCGGAAAAGCACTTTTGGCAGGCATAGGTACCAAATTCAAGCTGATGAGCTTTGACAGCCAGAATGAGGCCCTTTTCAAGCTGCTGATGCAGGAGATGTTCCGAAACGAGCGTGTCAGGGAGATATACAATGAGCACTTCTATCAGGAGAATGTCAAAAAGCTCTCTACGTATCTCTTTATGATGATGCAGGATGAGCTTATTCGCTCCTCCGACCCGCTTATGCTGGCCAATGAGTTCTTTGCGCCACTGTTCTTCTATCAGATGCAGGTCAGCCTGCTTAAGCAGGACAAAAAATCGACCTCTTCTGTGGTATCGCTCTTCGAAAAGCATGTTGAATTCTTCTGGGAGAGCATCCGGATCGAGAAAAAAGAGAGCCTTTTTTAGGAATATAGTAAAAAATATCAATACATATTAGGAAATATTAATGAAAAAACAGACCGATCTTTTCGCAAACAAGTCAAAAAACTGGGACATGAACTCCAAACGTGTTCAGAATGCAAAAGCGATCGCTGAATTGATCGTAAAAAATATTAAATTGGATAAAGAGATGGAACTGATGGAACTTGGTGCAGGTACGGGGCTTTTAAGCTACTTTATCGCTCCATTTGTCAAAAAGATTGTTGCGGTGGACAACTCCCCTTCCATGCTGTTGGAGTTTAAGAACAAATGTGATGAGTTTGCCTGTGAGACAGAAGCAATATTAAAAGATATTACAAAAGACCCCATAGAAGGGCGTAGCTTTGACGGCATCATCTCTTCGATGACCATCCATCATGTCGAAGATATTGCCGCCCTATTCCACAAACTCTCTTCACTGCTCAGGGAAAACGGCTTCATTGGCATTGCGGACCTTGACAGCGAGGATGGCACCTTTCACAGTGACAATACCGGCGTGTTCCATTACGGTTTTGACAGAGAGACGCTCAAGAAGTTTGCAGAAGCCTCCGGTTTTACCGATATCCGTTTCGAGACCGCTTCGACCATTGCCAAACCGCACCGTGACTTTACAGTCTTTCTTATGACTGCGAGGAAAGTGGGATGATGCGCGTTGTTTGGGTAGCCGTTTTTTTTGCTGCATTTTTGTGGTCTGCATGGCATCCTAAAGAGTACTTCACCTGGTTTCTTGAAGTCTTCCCTGCATTGATAGGCTTCGTCCTGATAGTAGCAACCTATCGCACGTTTCCGCTTACACCTTTGCTCTACATACTCATATTAATACATATGATTATTTTGATGGTGGGCGGGCACTATACCTATGCTGAAGTGCCGCTCTTTGACTGGATCAAAGAGGTACTGCACCAGAGCCGCAACAACTACGACAAGGTCGGTCACTTCTTTCAGGGCTTCGAGCCGGCCATACTTGCACGTGAGATCCTTATTCGTAAAGAGGTGGTCAAGAAAAGCCGCTTGTGGCTCAACTATATCATCTTGAGTATCGTACTGGCCTTTTCTGCCTTCTATGAACTGCTTGAGTGGGCTGTTGCGGTACTCTCTGGAGAAGCGGCAGATGCATTTCTTGGTACACAGGGGTATGTCTGGGATACACAGACTGACATGGCATGGTGTCTTGTGGGTGCGGTGACAGCACTGCTGCTCTTAAGTCGCCTGCACGACAGGCAGCTTGCCCGCTTAAACAGTTAAGTGTAAGCGCATGAAAGCTACTCTCTGATCTTCTCTTATCCTCCCTATTGGACATCGAGCATGGCGTTGATTTTCGCCAGCTCTCTCTGCTCCTCATTTTTTGTGATCTGTTCGTAGTGGAGTGTCAGTGCACTTCTTAATACATTGGTGGCATCATCGCCGGTGAGTTTTTCGATCTCGTGAAGCATCTCTATCTGTTTTGATGTCAGTGAAATAGTAACATATGCCGGATTTTTGGGCATGGTAACTCCTCTGTTGGTGAGGTATTTTATCATCTCTTGGTATATGTAGGTTAACAAAAACTGCACCCAAATTATTTTTGGCTATAATTATCACGAATTAAAGCAATTGAGGAGAGAGATAGTATGGAAGAGATTTTGCAATTTGTTCTGGCACACCAGATTGAGACGCTGCTGCTTGGCTTTGCGGTTATTGTGCTAGCGTTTATCATCACGCATTGGCAGGAGGTAAAGTTCTGGTGGCTCAACTTTACCTACAACTTTCCTGTGATTGGAAAATTGTCAATATTAGCACGGGACATCGAAGGATTCGACGAGAATCACAAGTGGTTCTACTCCGAAGAGCGTCTCTGCCGCGACTACTACAACTTTTACGAGAAAGTTGATGTCGATGATGAATCCTACGACGAAGCAAAAGACTACCTCCACGCAGCAGGAGAGCTGGGGCGAAAGCCGACACCGACTTTCATCTGGATCATGATCTTTGTACTGGTGATCGTGGAAGCGTTCGGGTTCGCTTACGTATTGGCGGGCTTTACCATCCCCGGTGCCAGTGAAGCGACACAGCAGAAAGGGGCCATCGGCGTTGCCGCAATGCTCGCCATTTTGCTGGTGTGGCTGACACACCTCACCGGACAGGAGCTGCACAAGAACACCCTCATCAAGAAGATCAGACGCTGGTACAAAAACGACAATGCCGGGGGTACCAACTGGCGTGACCTCAAGCCTGACGAGAAGCTCATTACCATCGACAATACGTTCGATGACAAAGATTCTCCAAACTATATCAGAATGCTCAACAGGCTCGATGTCAACGACAAGGTCAAGACCACCTACACAAAAACTATTCTGACATTGGCATTCATCATCGCGGTTGCTGTGGGCGCAACCTATATTCGACACCAGGTACTAGTCCAGGAGATCGCCTCTTCACACGAGAGCGCCATGAATATCTTCAATGATGATGCGTCACCGTTTGGGGATACCGATGCGAAAGGAGATGATGATGTAGCGGCACTTTTTGGTGACAGCAGCAGTGACGATGCCAAGGATGATCTCGCTTCACTCTTTGGTGATGATACGAAAAAGGCCCCCGCTTCTTCGGGTGGAAAGAGCACCAATATAGAAGATGAAACCAATCAGCGGGGCGGGGACGCTACTTTTATGATTTTGGGACTGCTCTTCATTTTTATTCAGATTCTGGGTATTTTCTTCGGAATGCATTATGACTTTGCCGGGAGAGAGTCGCGCGAAGCGTATGATCTGCTGCGCGGTTTCAGTACGAAGAAAGCCTTCCTCTCCTACTACGAGCGTGCTAAGACGCATATTGCCAGAGTGGCACAGCGACAGCTTCAGAAGCTTCAGCATAAAATGAACATCATCAACGACAACATTGGTACCGACGCGGAGACCACCGCCCTGCTCCGCAATAACAAAGACCGTACCTTTAAAAAATATCTGGAATTCGAGGACAAATAGATGAAAAAACTGCTCACACTGCTTACACTCTTTTCTGTACTGCTCCTGGCGCGCAACGATGTGCCGAGCTGCTACAAGGCACTGCATATCGAAAACCCCGACCCGGTTCCCCAAAAGGAGCTCTTCATTCTGGTAGACCAGACGACACAGCTTGACAAGAAACTGATGATCTACACCTACAAGAATATGATGCACTTCATCAAAAACGGCTATGCTGTTACCATTGCATCTTTTTCTTCCAATGCCAATGGAAAATATACGGATGTGGCCTACTCCGGAAAGCTTGAAACGCTTCTGCCCAAGGAGGCCAAATATGACATTGCCAAAAAGAAGCTTCGCAAATATCAGTCGTGCATGAACGGCCAGTACCGCTACGCCAAAAAGAAGGCGACAAAAGCGCTGGTGGCTACGCTCAAAGGGGCTAACAAGAAACTGCCCCACTCCGACATCCTCAAATCACTCAACGACATTGCCGCACATATCATCAAACCTTCACCGGCAAAGAAGAAGGTGGTACTGCTTGTCTCGGACATGATGGAACACTCTTCCATCACGACGTTTTATCACAAAGGCGGTTTAAAGAAAATCGATACCAAAAAAGAGATGGTAAAGCTGAAGAAGAGCGGCTTTACCGCAGACTTCGACGGTGCCGATGTCTATGTGATCGGTGCGGGAATGGTAGGCAAAAAAGGCTACCGCGACTCCAAAACCCTCAAAGCGCTGACAGACTTCTGGGAAACCTATTTCAAAGAGAGCCATGCCAACCTCAAGGCCATAGGTACGCCGATGCTGCTCGAGGATATCGACAGTTAAGATGCATAGGGGTATAATTTCCCTATGAAAAACCTCAAAAACGCTCTCCTCCTCAAACAGCTCTACCAGCTCAAACAGCTTGGATACCGCTATACCGATGCTTCCATATTTAAAGAGGACGAGAGCTCTCTTGCCCTGCCAAACGATCTTGAAGCGCTCAAGGCCCAGGCACTCAAGTGTCACCTGTGCGACCTGAGCAAGAGCCGTACCAATGTGGTCTTTGGAGAGGGCAATCCCCATGCCGAAATCATGTTCATAGGAGAGGGGCCGGGAGCGACGGAGGACAGTATGGGGCGTCCTTTTGTAGGCAGGTCGGGCGAACTGCTGACGAAGATGATAGAAAACGTGCTGCTGATTCCGCGAAGCGAAGCTTACATTGCCAACATTGTCAAATGCCGCCCGCCCAACAACCGTGCCCCCACTCCTACCGAGGCACACACCTGCCAGCCCTTTCTGCTCAAGCAGATTGCGCTTGTCAAGCCAAAACTCATTGTGACACTGGGGGCAACCGCCTACCACTACATGACAGGTGACGAGACGAGTATCAGCAAGGTGCGCGGCAGCATCGTGCAGCAGAACGGCTATAGGCTTATACCTACCTACCATCCCAGTTTTTTGCTAAGGAATCCAAGTGCGAAAAAAGATGTATTTGAGGATTTGAAAAAAGTAAAAGCGCTGATGGAAACAAAAGAGTAGTTACACTATTTCACAACTACCATGTTTTTGCCGTTTGTCTTGGCAAAATAGAGTGCCCGGTCAGCCCTTTCAAGCAATGATTGTACTGTTTCGTTTTCTCTTGATGTTGCTACGCCGAAACTTACGGTTAGTGCACCCACCGTTTCAAAAGAGTGTGTTTCGACCATTTTCCTGATCGTTTCGATCTTTTCTACAATCTTCTCCTGTTTGCTGCAATTGAAAAGTATTAGGAACTCTTCTCCTCCCCATCTGGCAAAAATATCGTTCTCTCTCAATTGGTTTTTGATCAGGTCGGCAAACTCTCTCAATACACTGTCCCCTGCAAGATGCCCATAGTGGTCATTGACTGTTTTAAAGTTGTCAATATCGGCAATCACCAGAGTCACTGTCTGCTCATATTCCAGTGCTTCTGCAAGTTTTTCATCGAAAAAAGATTTTCTGTAAAGCCCTGTTAAAGGATCACGGTTTATTTTTTCTTCAAGGCTCTGATTGGCTTCTGAAAGTTTTGTGACTTTTGAAAATGTAAACAGCTGATATGTTGTTTCCAGCATAGTTGCCTTGACCAGGAAGGTGTCCTCTCCAATCATCAACTCTTTCTCTTCGTCTTTTGCATACGCGTAGAGCTCATTAAAACTTTTTACGGGAAGTGAACTGATTGAAAAGTTCTTCTCTCTTCTCTCTTTTAGTTCATCCAGATTTTTGATGCTGAAATATTCAAGGAATTTTCTGTTGGCATATTCAATCTTGTTGTTACTGGTAACTAGAAGGAGGTTGTTCTGACTGTCAAGAATCTTCTTGATCGTATTGTAAAGCAGCTGGTTCTCATTGCTGTATTGAAGCAGTTCCAGTTTGGACAAGGTAATTTCAGTTGTATTGTGAAGCAGTATCAATACTTTTTCTTCACTGTAATATTCCAAAATTATATTGATATAGTAGTTATTTTTGTAGACTGTCTCAAGAACATATCGGTTGTTGCCCTTTTCCAATACAGTTTGAATCTCTTCTTCATAGCCTACAATCTCCGGCAAATAGTGCCGAATATCATTCCCCCCTTGGGTAGCTTCATCAAAATATCTACTGACATTTTCCGAAAAGTCTGTTATGCGGTATCTCCTGTCGACCAGGATATATTCAAAAACATCCTGTGAAAGAATAGCATTAAGAATGATCTGAATATTTTTCATGTGAATATTTCCTTTGCAAGGGTACTAAAGAGATCGTTTACGTGCTCTCCCCTTTTTGCAGATGTCAAAAAGGTTTCCGGTTTCAAATCAAAATGCTCGTGTTGTTCTGCAGAGAGAAGATCCGATTTATTATAGGCAACAACATATTTGCCGTCAGGGTTAACCGCTTTAAAGTGTTTTATATGTCCTTCAAGATTCTCGATGGTTTCTTCTCTATTGCAGTCTGCAACGATAATAGCCCCACTTGCACCGACCAAGTATTGTTCCGGTATCTGTTTTTGGGGTGTTGCACCTTCCACATCCCAAATGATCAATTCACACTCAATGGTACCGACAGGCAAAAACTTTTTTGATATTTTTACACCGATTGTCGTTAAATATTTGTCGTCAAATGTGTTATCGATATAACGTTGTATAAGGCTTGTTTTTCCAACATTGAAGTCACCGAGCAGTAGAATTTTTTTACGTATCATTATGTTGTACTATACCTTGTCAAAATACTTTTTCCTCTCAAAATTATCTACTTTCACATGCCTTGGGAAAATAATTGATAAATTTTATCCTTATGTAATAAAAAGAAGCTGATTGCATTTATGTATGCTAAAAGAGGACTTTGAACTCTGCACCCTCTTTGGTATTTCGCACACTGATACGGCCATCCATATTGTTTTCGATGACACGTTTTGCAATATTGAGTCCAAGTCCCGTCCCGTCCTCTTTGGTTGTAACATAAAGTTCAAAAATATCTCCGATTATCTCTTCGGGAATGCCGCCGGCATTATCGCGTACACAAACGCAGGCCTTCCCCTCTTCTGATCTGACTTCCAGGGTTATCTGCATTGCTTCTGACGGATGTTCCGTAAAGGCATCTTTTGCATTCTTCATTAGTGTCAGTATGACTTGTGAGAATTCATTGGGGTACCCGAACCCCTCAACCGCTTTGTCCCCTTTCAAAACAATCTGTATGTCGTGGTGCTCATATTCATAGCGTACCAGTTCAAGAAGAGACTCAAGTGTTTCGTAAATATTGAACTTGACTTTTTCTTTGGCTGGTTTGAAAAAGTTCTGGAATACATAGATGGTCTGGTCCATAAACTTTATCTGTTTGAAGATACCGTCGAGCTTTTCAAGCAGAAAGTCAGAAGAGGAACAAGTGTCTTTTTCAATCTTCAGTTTCAATACCTGGGCAATAAGTTGAATGGCATTAAGCGGCTGTTTCCATTGGTGAATAATCATACTTATCATTTCACCCATCTGGGAGTGCCTATCCTGCAACTCCAGCATTTTCTGCTTTTCAAGGTTTTTCCTGATCTCTTCATCCACAAGGCGCTGCATCTCTTCATTGAAAAGCTGCAGTTGGTGATTTTGCTCTGAAATGGTCTTTAGCAGCAATGCTTTTTCATTGCCCTCCTGAACCATCCTTTGCTGCATTTTTGCCAATTCGGTAATATTCTCAAAGAGAATGATTACAGTTTCGTAGATATCCCCGTTTGTATCCGGTAGACTGTTTCTCCGTCCCGGGCTGATATGGATATGTACATAGCGGTCTGGTGCCTTGAATACATACGGAAGGGTAAAACGTTTTTCTTTTCCGAGAAAAACCCGCTCTATCTTCTTCTCCATGCCACACAATTCATAGACAGCATCTTCCACTCTCAACGTTTCACAGTCATGACCGTCCAATTCACAAAAGTCAAATACCTTGTCTGAATATTCGACAATCTTCATATCGCTGTCAATAATCAGATATTCGTAGTGATGGTTATCGTATATCGCTTTCAGTATTTCCTGTACGTGCATTATACACCAGCCATTTCTGAGGCAATTGCATGAAACATCTCTTCCACCCCCTCACCTGTTTTTGCAGAAGTAAGGAATATGCTTTGTACCATGCCGCCATACATTGTTTGTGCTTTTTTCATGATATCGATGCGCTCTTCCTCTGAGAGAGAGTCTGATTTGTTGACTGCCAGAACAAGCGGAATGTTTTTGAGATTCCCCTGTAAGAGCGTAATATACATCTCTATATGTTCCAGTGTTTCAAAACGTGTACCGTCTGCAACGAGAATCGCCCCGTGTGCTCCGATAAAGTATGTTTTGTTCACAGCTTTGGTGTCGGTACCGCCTTCAATGTCCCAGATCATACCCCGCAGTGTGACATGCTCCAGTTCAATGAGCTTTTTGGAAATTTTTACTCCAATGGTGCTCAAATAGCTGTCGCTGAATTGATTGTCCACAAATCGTCTAATGAGACTTGTTTTGCCTGTGGCAAAATCACCTACGAGCACAATTTTTCGGGATATCATTCTTTCTCCAGATAGTTTTTAAGTAAGGTATCGATTTTGTTGCGGTCGAGTGTAAATTGAATCTCAACCCTTCTTGACGCATTCCTGTCTTCTACACCATTGACAATGACAGGATTATTTTCCCCTTCTCCTCTGGTTTTTATCAGCGAATAGACTGGGGAGTGCGAAATCATCGGATCGTGCGAGAAGTATTTTAGAATATTTTGTGCCCTCTCTTCAGTCAATTTCTTATTATGCATCGCATCTCCCCGGGTATCACTGTAAGAGAGAAGAAGTATCTGTTTGATATAGGGCTTGTATTCGGAGAGTACATCGAGGTATTTTTTAAACGAAGTCGCCATAATTGCAAGTTTCCTGCTCTCGGGCTCAATGCTTCCCTTACGAAAGAGATGAAGTGAAGCGAAATTCAGACTGTGGGACCTGCTGTTATAGTAAATGTTATTTGCAAAAGCTCGGTCAAGTGAAGTATACAGATTTTTTTCCAGTTCCATAAGCTGTTTGATTGTGCGTTTTTCGTTTTCATACGCTTCAAGAGATTTATTCAGGGATGCCTGTTGCTTTTGCAGTCTCTCCAGTTTGGAAATCATTTGCTGCTTTAGTACCTGCAAATGCTTTTGATAGGTAGCGCTTAACGCTGTTTTCTGTGCTTCATTTCGTTTTTCCTGCGCTTCAATCAGTTCCTTGACACCTTCTACGGAGAGAGAAATATCCAGAGCGATCTCTTTTGAATAACTGCTTTTCGCAAGCAGATTTTGAATGGATTTGAAGTGGGAAGGTTCTTTGAGAACACCATGAAGTATGTAACTGCCATCCTCTTTGTGGATTGTTACAACCTCTCCAGTCTGTCTGGAAATACGCTTTTCCAAAGCATTCATATCATAATATATTTTGAGCTGATAGCCAACATAAAACAGGAGGGCTGAAAGCAGAAGTATGAAAATCCATTTGGCAGGATTGTATGGTTTTGTATCGGAAATGCTTTCCTCTCTGTTGCTGTGTGAACCAATGTATGCATACATTTTGTCTGAGAGTTCACTCACCTCTTCCGCTCTATCATCGCCATTGAAGCTTTGAAAAAAATCGGCATACTGTTTGACGACAGAGGCAAAAAACGCATTGATGTTAGAGCGCATTTCGTAATCCGGATCACTGTCAAGAAAAGCAATAAGGTAGACCGAACCGGCACTCTCGATATAGAGTGTATCTTTCCCGTAACTGAGTATCTGTACCTCTTCTTTCTCTGCCTTATGGCTGGCTATCCAGTCATTAATGAAATCCTTAATGGCACTTGCCATCGATGCTACCATGTGCGGATCGCCGATATTGCTCTCTTCAGTATGCGCTTCACTGATAAGCAGTCCGCTCTCCTTATGAATAATGAACATTGCAAGAAGGCTTGCGTCAGCACTCTCCTCAAGCAGCAGCTCGGTTTCACTCACACCGCTGAGTTTTGCTTTCAGTTTGCGTTTGTAGCGCTCTACCGAAAGTCCCTGTTCAACCTTTTGGTTGATCGTCTCCATCATCTCTTTGATAGCCTGTGATACATACTTTGAGATCATACCGCCCATAATAGGGTAGAGTGCGTCGATCATTTTATCTTTATTGTCGGCGATTTCCTGTGCGATGACAGGAGAAATGACACTTTGGAGTGCATGACCGAGTGCCTTCGGGTTCGCTGAAGCACTTTTTGAGATGATCTGCGCAAGATACTCTGAAAGTATCTCTATGGTTCGTTCATCTTTTTCCTGCAGACGCTTCAGCAGCAGATCGTCAAAAAGCGGAAGGAGTTTCGCTTTGATCGCTTCAGGATCAAGTGTCTCAAACTCAAGGTGTTCAACCTTCGATGCCAGTTTTTTCAGCAGTGCAAGCTCATCGGGCAGAAGCAGTGCCTTCAGCCGTTCAAGCTCTGTGTCATTTTGATTCAGGTTTTGACTCCTCTGTCAAAAGAGAACCGACATCTGTTCCCTGTATCTTCATCGCAACATCAAGCAGCATGCCTGCCATTGCATCACGGGAGAGCTTTTCGTTGCCAAGAGCGTCGAGCCCCTCCTGAAGGGTCGATTCGATATGCGTTCTCATCTCGGAGAGATTCTCTCGCATCTTCTCGTTCTCATCTTCGATACTCTCTTTCATGATCTTGAGTTTGGTTAAAAATTCGTTTTTCTGATTTTGCAGCTGTGTCTGGAGTGTCTCATCTGTCGTATCAATGAGCTCTTTAAGTTTAGTTCGCTCTTTCTGGGTTGCTGTAGCAAGGTTATCAATTTTTTGTTCAAGCGCTTCAAGTGAGCGTTCGGTCTCTTTTTGGAGTTTGTTGTGGGACTCTTTGAAAGCCTGCATGATCTTCTTTTCAACATCATTCAGTGTTTTTCCCAGTGTTGCAAATTTCTCTTCGAACTCTTTCATCTGCGGACCAAAAATCAAATCTCTGATCTGGTCGACATTATTCATATTCTTTTCTGCCATTGTCCCTATCCTTTACATATACAAAATATTCCAAATATTATATATCGATTAGGTATTCTGTTTACTTAATATACCGATAAATAGAGTGATTTTTTATAAGAATTAACTATTTTGAAAATAAGAAGTTAAAAAGGAAAAGTTTTGATTGCGTTTTTCCGGGCATTGCCCGGAAAAGAAGCGAAACACTATCTCTTTAGCATTTACACTGAACGATCTCTTCGATCTTGGTGACGATGCTCGGATCTTCGAGGGTTGAAGTATCCTGAGTGATCTTTTCACCCTTGACGAGGCTTCTGAGGATTCTGCGCATGATCTTGCCAGAACGTGTCTTCGGCAGGTCCGGAACGAAAGCCATATCGTCACACAGGGCGATGGCACCGATCTCGCTCTTGATAATGGCGTTGATCTCTTTCATCGTCTCAAGCTCGTCTGCGACACCTTCGTCATCTTTGAGTACGACATAAGCGAAGATCCCCTCCCCTTTGATGTCGTGCGGCTTTCCGACAACGGCGACTGCTGCAACATTGTCGTGCTTCTTGATAGCCGCTTCGACTTCTGCCGTACCCATTCTGTGGCCGGAGACGTTGATGACGTCATCAGTTCTTCCAGTGATGGTGATGTAGCCGTCCTCATCTTTCATCGCACCGTCACCGGTGAAGTAGACAGGCTTGCCGTCTTTCTTGCAATCACCGAAGTAGGACTTGACAAAACGGTCAGGGTCGCCCCAGATAGTTCGGATCATGCTCGGCCAAGGCTTGGTAATGCACATGAAGCCCTTTTCTCCAACCGGTGTCGGTGTTCCGTCCTCCTCGATGATCTCTGCAAAGATTCCCGGCAGCGGGAATGTCGCGCAGCCCGGTTTGATGGGGGTGGCTCCAGGCAGCGGGCTGATCATGTGTCCGCCCGTTTCGGTCTGCCAGTAGGTGTCGACGATGGAGCAGCGTCCGCCGCCGACCTCTTCGTAGTACCACTTCCACGCCGCAGGGTCGATAGGCTCACCGACGGTGCCAAGGACTCTCAGTGAAGAGAGGTCGTATTTGGACGGCTCATCCGCCCCCGTTTTGTGCAGCAGTCGAATGGCTGTAGGCGCTGTGTAGAACTGGTTGATCTGATACTCTTCGACCATTCTCCAGCAGCGACCTGCATCGGGGAAAGTAGGAACACCCTCGAACATCACCGTAGTAGCACCCGCTGCAAGCGGTCCGTAGACGATGTAGGTATGTCCGGTAATCCAGCCCACATCGGCCGTACACCAGTAGGTATCGTTCTCTTTGATATCAAAGACCCACTCCATCGTCATCTGTGCCCAAAGGATGTACCCTGCGGAGCTGTGCTGAACGCCCTTTGGTTTTCCGGTACTTCCTGAAGTGTAGAGGAGGAAAAGCGGGTCTTCAGCGTTCATCACTTCTGGCTCACAGGTAACCGGCTGGCTCTTGATGAGTTCGTTGTAGGCGTAGTCGCGGCCCGCAACCCAAGTGATCTCTTCGCCGTTTCGCTCTACGACACAGACAGCTTCGACACACTCACATCCCTCTTCGAGTGCCTTGTCGACAACGGGCTTGAGCATGTAGGGCTTTCCTTTTCTAAAGGCGCCGTCAGCGGTGACAACCAGCTTCGCCTCCGCATCGATAATACGGTCACGCAGCGCTTCTGCAGAAAATCCGCCAAAGACGACCGAGTGGATGGCACCGATCTTTGCACAGGCAAGCATGCTGATAGCCGCTTCGGGGATCATCGGCATATAGAGTACGACACGGTCACCCTTTTTGATGCCGAATTCGTTCTTGAACATGTTGGCGGTACGGTTGACCTCGTAGTAGAGTTCGCGGTATGTCAGCGTCTGCTGGTCGCCGTTGTCACCTTCGAAGAGGATGGCGGCTTTGTTCTTGCGCGTGGCCAGGTGTCTGTCGACACACTGGTACGCGACATTGAGTTCCCCGTCTTCAAACCACTTGTAGAACGGTGCATTCTCTTCGTTGAGTACCTTGGTAAAGGGCTTGAACCAGTCGATCTTCTCTTTGGCATACTTCGCCCAGAATCCTTCGTAGTCCTCTTCGGCCTGCTTTACCAGGTCCCAGTACTCATCCATACTCTTGATGGCAGCGTCTTTGAACAGTTCTTTGTTTGGATAGTAGAGTTCACTCATAAGTGTTCCTTTTTATGGTTATGTTGCAACAATTCTAACATAAAAAAGTAACGGTTGTGCAAGAAAGAAAAAGAAAAAAAGTTAAATAGGAGTAAATTTATCCTAATTGTAACACCCGGCAGAAAAGATCAGACGATCTCGATCTTCTCTGCAACTTCGAGGCCGAAGCCGCCAAGGCCAACGAACTCGGTCTCTTTGCTTGTTGTAAGGAGGTTGATCTTTTTGACACCGAGGTCTTTGAGTATCTGTGCACCCACTCCAAACTCCTTGGCCTGCTCCTGTGAGATGACCTTGGTATCGAGGAAAACCAGCAGGCCGCCGTTTGTTTTAAGGTATTCTATGGCGTTGTTGAGCGCATTGAAGCGTTTGTCGTCAAGAATAAGCTCGATGTCGCTGCCGATATTGTGGAACTTCACATTGGCCGTCTCGTGCAGGCCGTAGAACTGTATGACTGTGTGACAACGGTCGAGATGGTCTTTGTATGTGTGTTTTTCAACCTTGATGCCCCGAAGTGAAGATTCAACACTTTCGACACGCTTGACAAGCTGTTCATTGGCAAGGCGGTACTCCACAATGTCGGAGATGTAGACGATGTGCAGGCCGTGTTTTTCGGCAAAGAGTTTCAGGTCGTCCATACGCGCCATCTCTCCGTCATCCTTGATGATTTCACAGATGACCCCCACCGGTGCGAGACCGGCAAGTTTGCACAGGTCTACCGATCCTTCGGTGTGGCCTGTACGCACCAGTGTGCCCCCGTCTTTGGCAATGAGCGGAAAGATATGCCCCGGACGCACGAAGTCTTCGGCTACACTCAGCGGACTTGCCAGCTTCCTGATGCAGTCGTCACGCTCTGCGGCACTGATGCCCGTACTCGCCGTTGCCGAATCGATTGAGACGGTAAAGGCGGTTTCATGGTTGGAGTCGTTGCGGCTGACCATCGGCATCAGATCAAGTTGAGAGGCAAGCTCCTTTGTAATGGGCGTACAGATGAGCCCCCTCGCCTCTTTGGCCATGAAGTTGACCATATCAGGGGTCGAGAAGGTAGCGGCATAGACCAGGTCCCCCTCGTTCTCCCTGTCCTCATCATCCATCATGATGACCATCTTGCCTCTCTTGATCTCGTCAATGGCTTTCTCTACACGTTTTATTGCTTCACTTGACATAAAAATCCTCTGAAATTGTCTATATAATATTATTTGTATTATAGCGTAAAGGATGTTGGGTTCTTGTTTGAGGTATTATTATATCGCCTATTTTGTTCTTTCTACAGTATCTGAACTTTATTTCTTCCAGTGTTTTTAGCTGAATATAATGCTTTGTCAGCACGTTCAACTATTGAACTACTGGTGTCTTTGTCAACATATGTAGTCAACCCTGAAAAACCCATCCCAAGGCAAGACTGCACTATTCTAATACTCCAATTCTACCACAACCTGTAAAGCAACAGATAAAGTTCGGCATATTTTTGCCTCTGTTGCGACTCGATACGCATAAGAAATGTTGCCATCAGGGTAATTTTGTAGATAAAAAGAATCACCAAGAAGCGATTCATCCACTTCTTGAGATTGAATGCTGCTGCAGCAAGCAAGAGATTGATCTCATCACCGATAAACCCTTTGAGATAATTCCTTGAAAGCCTGTGATCACTTTTGAGGTGTCCTATCACCGGTTCGATGGCAGCCCGTCTTCTGAACTTTTTTCGCTTCTGTTCCTTTTGGTATTTTGTATCTCTTTTTAGTGGTGTACCGGGAATGCAGATAGCGGTACCGTCAACCTCTTTTTTACCACGGTATCCTCTATCACAGATAGCTTCTTTGATAGGTTTGTTTCTATGTTTGTTGGCGTGTGTCAGTGCTGCTTTGAGTGTTTTGGAGTCATGTTCATTTGTTTGGTGTGCAGCTACACCGACAATGACATTGCTTTTTTCGGTCATGACGATGGATGCTTTGGTACCATACTCATACTTCTTATGGTCTTTGCCTTTGGCAATGGCGTAGATATGTTGTTCGTGGAGTGAATAGATCTTGTTGGAATCTTTTCGTTTCTGGTCGGAGACTTTTAGGAACAGTTCGAATGTTTCCTGGTACTTTTCAAGCTGGGCTTCATCCATATTTCTGCTAAGGTCTCTAATGATGATACCGGTAATAGTCTTGAGTCTCTTCATTGCAGATCTGGCTTTCTTAATCTTTTTGGGATGACGAAAGAATCGTAATGAGATACGGTGTCCTTTGATCTCTTTGACATAGGTGCGACGCAGCTGTATCTTCTCTTCTTTGGCAATGTGATGCAGATGGTGTATCATCTTGATGGCAAGTTTACCGTCTGTGGGATAGGTGACATTTTTCTCCTGTACGGTAGTATCGATGATGACCTGTTTTTCTTGGGCATCTTTACCGTGCAGACCGACACTCATGGCAAAGATCTCTTCTACGCCTTCTTTGCCTATACGTTTTCGAAACTTGACTAACTCTGTTGCATCACAAGGAAGGGCTGGAACATACTCTTGCATACCGCAGAAGTATTGGTAGTAGGGATTGCGTTTCCACTGCAATACAATACTCTCATCACTGAGGTTTTCGAGTTGTTTGAGTATCAGCAGTCCGACCATCAAGCGTATCGGCTTTGCAGGTCTGCCTTCATCGCTGTAGTATTTGGCGAAGGTCTTATCGAAAGTATCCCAGTTTATAGTATCTGCGAGGGCAATGAGAGGATCGTTGCTGTCAAGCATATCACGCAGCTGTGAATGAAAAAGGTTTGGCTGGTTGGAGGTAGAGGATCTTGGAAGCAATTTTAACACCTATTTCGACCATGAATCGGTCTCAATCTTTATGTTTATTGGTTGAAATTATACTGTTTTATCGCTTCCAATGTGCCTATTTTAGGGAGGTTCTTTGGTTTTTCAAGATTGACTATGTAGAAATTTATATGGTCAATTCGACCTATCAACTCAGATGAAAATCTGTCAATCTACAACAGTAGAAATTTATATGGTCAATTCGACTTGTCGGAATCAGGTTTTTGCTGAGGGTATCTACAACAGTAGAAATTTATATGGTCAATTCGACCGAGCGTGGGAAGCTGAAGCTGATCAATCTACAACAGTAGAAATTTATATGGTCAATTCGACTTCCATAATGCGGATTGACGTACCCAAATCTACAACAGTAGAAATTTATATGGTCAATTCGACTTGCATCCTTTCAAGCTCCATAAAATAAATCTACAACAGTAGAAATTTATATGGTCAATTCGACATTGGGACGGGAAAGGGGTCAAGATAGGATCTACAACAGTAGAAATTTATATGGTCAATTCGACTTGAAGCGTTTGGGAGAAGTGCATCTCATATCTACAACAGTAGAAATTTATATGGTCAATTCGACCTTTGGAGAACTGCAAAGGATGCTAACATCTACAACAGTAGAAATTTATATGGTCAATTCGACAAGTGGGGTTATCCTCAAAGTTGTTTTATCTACAACAGTAGAAATTTATATGGTCAATTCGACGTCACCTGCACTACTTCCATTATCATCAGATCTACAACAGTAGAAATTTATATGGTCAATTCGACAAGATCAAGGATCTGAACGAAGAGAAATCTACAACAGTAGAAATTTATATGGTCAATTCGACAAGCATGATAGTAAACATCTTGAGAAAATCTACAACAGTAGAAATTTATATGGTCAATTCGACAAAGTCAACGGTATGCAGACGGTGTATATCTACAACAGTAGAAATTTATATGGTCAATTCGACCACCTGTATCTCCTTCATGTGGTTGCATCTACAACAGTAGAAATTTATATGGTCAATTCGACCGTTCAAACATTGACAATCAGTACAACTATCTACAACAGTAGAAATTTATATGGTCAATTCGACATGGTATCTTTAAAGTTGAGGCTTTGAAATCTACAACAGTAGAAATTTATATGGTCAATTCGACCAACAGGAAAGGTGTTTAGATACTATGAATCTACAACAGTAGAAATTTATATGGTCAATTCGACTTCGTTAGTACCAAAGAAAACATTAAATCTACAACAGTAGAAATTTATATGGTCAATTCGACATGTTCTCGCGTGTGGGGTACTCTGAAATCTACAACAGTAGAAATTTATATGGTCAATTCGACCACTGAGGGTAATGCCTGACCTCTGCCTATCTACAACAGTAGAAATTTATATGGTCAATTCGACAGACATGGCACTACGCACCGCTTCGAATCTACAACAGTAGAAATTTATATGGTCAATTCGACATGGTTGTTCACATGAATATGTTTGCGATCTACAACAGTAGAAATTTATATGGTCAATTCGACAAGATCAAGGATCTGAACGAAGAGAAATCTACAACAGTAGAAATTTATATGGTCAATTCGACTATACTGTTAATCTAACTTCTTGGTTTATCTACAACAGTAGAAATTTATATGGTCAATTCGACGGTTGACAATCCATAGACATTTTAATATCTACAACAGTAGAAATTTATATGGTCAATTCGACCACATACCACTATCTTTGCAATTTCCTCGTTATCTACAACAGTAGAAATTTATATGGTCAATTCGACCGTTTGGCAAACAGGAACATCATTTTCATCTACAACAGTAGAAATTTATATGGTCAATTCGACAAGTGGGGTTATCCTCAAAGTTGTTTTATCTACAACAGTAGAAATTTATATGGTCAATTCGACACGGAGAAGCCAGTAGAGTTCAAGCGATCTACAACAGTAGAAATTTATATGGTCAATTCGACACTACAAATGCGATCATCGATGCTATTGATCTACAACAGTAGAAATTTATATGGTCAATTCGACGTATCGCTCTCTATCCATATCTTTCTATATCTACAACAGTAGAAATTTATATGGTCAATTCGACACTTCAACGATGGCGGCTCAAACTTCAATCTACAACAGTAGAAATTTATATGGTCAATTCGACAAGGCGGAGGTTGAGCTATGCCTTACACATCTACAACAGTAGAAATTTATATGGTCAATTCGACGAGTAACTTTTGATTACCCGCTTTTTGTATCTACAACAGTAGAAATTTATATGGTCAATTCGACGTTTGGCCAATTTCTTTTTTGCTTCATATCTACAACAGTAGAAATTTATATGGTCAATTCGACAGCTATCATAGCTGCTGTAACCATTTTTGATACATATTGTAACAAAAAATGATCGAGTTTTTCTAAAAAAGAGTTGTCTATTACAAAAAAATCCATAAAGACTGAAGTTTGCATCATATCACAATCACCTCTTCATCATCATGCTTTGCATAGCCATACTTATCTACCTTACACTGTTTAGAAAGCTGAAGAACTAAGATGCTATCCGTCTCTTCAAAATACTTATCAAAGCCTTTTTGTATCTCCAGCACTATGATATCTAATATTCGTTTTGAATTTTTAATCTCAAACATCGAGTATTGAATACGATGACCGTATTTAGAGAGGAACTTTGCAAATCTTGTACGGATACGGTCATCACTAATGTCATACGCTACAATTACCATACAATTTTACCTTTCTCAAGTCGAGGATATGCCTCTATTGGTTTCTCCTGTATAAAAGCTCGATAGTATTGCCTTGTATATTCATAGAGTAGTTCTTTGTTTTCTAAAAGTCCTTTGAGCAAGATCGCAGTATAGTGTTGTGCACTCTTTTTAAATAAGCGATACGATTGATTTACACGAACAAAATCCTTGATATCTATTTGACCTAATGTAAACATTTTTCGAACTTGATTATCAACCATTGGGCGAAACGGTTCAATTAAATCGCTTACTAGGGACTTTCGTTGGTAAAAGAGTTGATGATAAACTCCCTTGTAAGTATCAAATCCATAAAGATGCAACATCGCATCCATAAGGCTAAAAAGCTGCATATAGCCAATATCCAATAGTAGATTCACGATATCCGGTTTAGCTCTTGGCTTACGGCCCGACCACTCAACCACATCAAACATCTGTCTAAAGTATATCCTTGAAGCACTACCTTCAATTCCAAGAAGTGTATCAAGCTCTGTAGCACCGTCGTATACAATCCTATCGTGATAACTATTAAGTTTTTCAATCGCATCTTTCAATGCTTCAGACTTATTGCGTCGCTTGGCAAGATACTCAGTTTGTTGGGCAATTTTATTTTTGACTATATGTTGCGCGATAAGTGTTTTATCATATTTATACTGTTTTTGACGCAACAGTACATTTCCCTCTGCCCCACTCATCCAACTACCATACGGTTTGAGTCCATGAGATAACATCACGATACTAAAACCAAATCGCTTTGCTTTAAGTAGAATACCTGTCGTTAAACTTGCATGTCCTACCACAAACAAAGCAAACAATCTATGACAACTTGACTGATGACGCACTTTCCCTTCTGCATCTTTTATAAGCAAATTATCATTGCGAAAACTTATCTTTTCTCCTCTACTTACAAGCGCAATGGCAACCTGTTTCTGTTTAAAGTCCGGTAAACTCAACATGCAACATCACACAAATTATTGTAGATGCAACGATGGCATTTGTTGGGATTTGGAGAAAATGGCGTATCAAAGCGAAACTGTCGTATCTTTTCCAACAATCGCATAAAACCATTATAATACTTTTCACTCTCTATCGGTAATGGTATAGGATAACTCTTGTTGTCATCCATGCTATAGAGCTTCAATTTTTCCACACTATACCCCATATCGATAAGGCAATAGTATTGTGCATAAAGCTGATAGACATATCCGTCATAGATACGCTTGATCTTTTTCTTCCGTTCTACAAGAAGTTTTTTAACTTTGTCATACATGTCGATTTTGCCGCCGATATGAAATCTACTCGAATAAACCTCGATCGTTTGTAAAACATTCTTTGATGTCGTATAACGCTTTTCATCCAAGCTCTTATGCGCTATCGTTCCAGCCACCTGATCCGTACTCTGGTAAAGCCTCGTATCGATCTTGCCGTAGAGTTGATGAAAATAGATCGATCTCGGACAAAAGATAAAATCATTTAAAAATGAAATAGGAATATACCCTTCCATCTTACTCTATCCCTTGAGCGAATCGAAGCCACTCTTTATTGGTGATTGTTAAATCTGCTTTTGCTACATCATCCGCCTCTTTAAATCTTTGCACTAGCATCAACCCTTTTCGTGCGATATTATATGCACCGTTGGCATCCGCATCTTTTGGCAATGAATTGTCACTTTTTCTACTATCAAAAAACTCTCCGCTGCTATTTTTTACAGGAGATAGCAAGTAATCATCACCTGTTTTACTGCTCGAATTTCGCATTTGCAACATCAGCTTGAAAAGATAGTGCAGCTTTTTGAAAAACTCGACACTATCTTGCATAAGTATATATGCTTGTAAATTTTCTGTTTGTCCGTTAAAAAGCTCTTTAAACGCTTTGGTTAAATCGATAGTTTCGTCATCCCATTGGTTATTTTTAGAAGGGTTTCTAAAAGTTCTTATACGCTCGCCAAAACTGCATAGCGTCCACTCGGTTCGTGTCCCTTCAGCTTTTCGATGAAAATCGTTATAATCAAAACTAAACTCAAAATAATCCTCTTGTTTGTTATAATTTATCGATTTAAATTTGCTAAAAAATTCCCTTGATTTTTCTTTGTTGTAGTATTTTGCATCAAAGAGGTTTACAAATCCGGTGGTTGGGTCTATTTTAGAGGTATTCCAAGCCGGCACATAAAATAAAATACCATTTTGTTTGCCCATCTTTTCAAAGCTAATAAATTTATTGGTTAGCTGCAAAGCTTTAAGCGCACCGCCAAGTTCAGTAGGCTCTTTTTTCTTATCGACCAGATAATTAAGCTTATCTATAAGCATTTTCTCAAACTTTTGATACACTTGTTTTTCTACCTTAAAACGCCCTCTTTTGAAGCCAAAATTTAAATCTTCTAACACTACGATAGCATTATGCTCTACTATCAAAGTTGCAATTTTATGGATAACATGGCTCATATAGCCCTCTTTGAGCTCTTTGATTCTCTCGATACTTTCCCAATTAAGACGGGCTTCTTCTCTCTCTTTCTCTTTTGCATCAAGCTTTTGATGATAATCTACTTTGTGCTTTTTGCCGTTATAGCTGTTTACTATAGTATTAAGCGAATATTGTTCTACTATTCTTCCTTTGCCGTCTATTAGCGCTAGATAAAGCAGATGCCTCTCGCCCCTATCGATACCTATGATTTTTATATCATCCGTATGCTCTTTTATTTTTTGACGGATAAGATTATTATGCTCTTTATTCGAGAGATTCGAGGCTTTAAAATTTAGCGTGATTGGCACATGAAATTGGAATTTATCAAGCGCAAAACGTCTATCTTTAATAATCGGATAATTAAATTTATCTTTTAATTCCTTTGCATGGTGCCCCTCTTTCCAAGTTTTCTCACCATATTCGATTGAGCGTTTACGATAGAAAATTTCCGCTTCTCCGTTGAGCTTATAAACTACATCTTTTAAATTTGCATCATCAAACACCATACGCCAATAAATCGTATGAAGATTTGGCGTTCCTTTGCTATATGGCGAAAAGTCTTTATTGTAAATCTGAAATAAGTAGAGTTTACCTTCATCAACAAACTGTTCTATCACTTGTGCATCGATATTTTTAAAAGCTATTTTATATCCTTGAAGCTCTACTTCTTTATAAAATTCACTTATATCTTGATACTTTTTAGTATCTGTAAAATCAAACTCAAATTCTCGCCAATCCGGGTGTTTTTTAATCGATGCTTTAAAAAAGTCAATGAGATTGTGGCAATCATCAAGATTAAACGTTTCTCCTTTTTTGTGCGTGCCCTCTTTATATTTAGCCAAAAGGGATTCCGAAGGGGCAAACTCGTCTATCCTGCGTTTTGAAAAAAATACCTTTGGCAGCATTTTATTTGGACCGGGCAAAAGCTTATATTCAATTTTCCGGTATACGTTATGCGTACCGCCCTCTTTGATATTTTGAAAAATTTTATTATGCTTTTTATCCATGATACCAAGATAAAAAAGACCGTCTTTCTCAAAAAGAACACCAAGATTATCTCTTTCTTTATTAACATCCCATCCGTCGAGCAGTGTGCTGTTTTCAAAATTCAATTTAAACTTTTCTTTCGAATAAGGCTTTTTAGTCAAAAAATTTCGAACCTTGTTAAATAGCGGAATCACCAGGCTTAACGCCTCGTAATAAATATCAAAATAAGCATAAAAAGCGATATCTTTTTCAAGTTCATCTTTGACATAAAGAGGCTTTAAAAAGTGCTGCAAATTTAATAGCGATTGAAGAAGTGCTTTGATTTTATCTTTATTTTCTCGATCATTATTCCAAGCTTCATAAGCACTCTCTATTTCAACTCTTAAATCTCTAGCTTCATCGTTTCCATAAGTGCCAAACTCTTTAAAATAATCAAAAAGCGATATCTCTTCTCCGTATTCTTTGAGCGCCTCCTCTATTTGTGCAATAGAAAAGTAGCTCTTTTTCTTATCAAAAAATTTTCTTCTTTTCTCGTCAATATCAGATGCGTTTGCTATACGGGGATTTTCTCTTAAATGATGCTCCCACAAGGCATCTTTAATTGTAGAATAGTTCCCAAAAATTGCTTGAGAAATATCGGTAAGAGATTTGTCGTTTTTGATATACACGGTGTTTAAATCATATTCATTAGACTCTTGAAAAAGCTTATCAAACTTTTCTAATAAGTTTACCTCCCCGTCGCAACACTTAAAGCGTAAAATATTTGCATCATAATACGCCGCAATTGCCTCGCTCATCTCCTGAGTATCTTCAAAAGATTCAGGAAGCCAAGAGAGAGCTTCCCTATCGCTCAGAATTTGTTTATAAAGTGGTTTCATATTCGGTAAATCTCGTTTTGATAGTCCATTTTTTCTATGTAGATTTATCTTTTCATTGAGACCTTGAACCTTTGTGCCATCATCCAAGACAATTCCGCCTATGATGGCGTTATAGATATCAATATGCGTTTGACTCATAAGATATTGATAGTAATCTAAAGAGAATACATCTTCTACCGTTGCACCTTTTAAGGCATCTTGCGTGTTAAGTTCTTTTTTAGCATCTTCTATAATTTTCGAATAGCGCTCTTTTATAAGTTCAAAAAGCCTTTTATTTTGTAAAAAAACAGGCAAATTCTCATGCACTACTCTATATGCAATTGCCGTATGTTTAGCTTCATTACTATAGATGTTTTTTCTATTTTCATGAAAACCGGTTAAATATGTAGTAAATTTCTGGAAGTTTTTTATGATATTCTTATCTTCCGAAGTAACTTCCGGATGCTCCCAATTTGGCAAAACTTTAGTAAGAAGCTCTTTTTTAAATAGATATTTCCAATTTGGATGCTCCTCAAATGCTTTGCGCATCTGCTTTCGCATTTTCGTTTGAATTTTTTCAAAAACTTTTTCATCTCGAGCAGAATCAAAAAATAATCGTTCATAACATCGCAACCCTTTGAGCCTAACACTACTTAAAGCTTCAGAGATAAAATCCTTATGGTAAAAATCGATTATCTTTTTTAATCTTTCATACTCTTGAGCCCTTTGCTCATCCTCTTTAATCAAGCCTTTTGCCTCGATATGCTCCAATGTTTTGCCAATTGGTTTTAACTCGAAACGCAATGTCTTTTGCACTGAAAATTGATTGGTCAACTGTAAATGCATTCTCTCTCCTAATATTTAGTTCTCATCATCTTATCATTTTCTCAACCCCATTTCCCATTTTGGGTCAAAATGTCATTTTGATATCTTACCACAACCATACGGACAATTATTTGTCCATTTCACTCATCTCTCTCAAATATTGCTCCACATCCTCTCTCAAACTATCTCTTAGCAACTTAGGTTCAATGATGTGCAGATGGGGTAGCCAGTTTTTGATCTCGGGCAAAAGTTCCATAGGGTGGGTGATGGTGTAGACAAACTCGGCAGTGCCATCGTTGTGGGGCATGTCGAGTTGTTGGCTGGGGTGGAGGGGTACCTCTTTGAGGTAGCGGGTGGCGTAAGCAGAAGCGTAGATACGTACATCAAAAGGCATGGCATCGTCATTGCTCCAGATCGAGGCACGGCGGTTGGCTTTGACTATCTCCTCCGGGGTCAAGTCCTGAGGGGTGTTGGCAAGCAGGGTAAAGTCTCTGATCTTCAGAAAATCAAAGGGGCGTACCTGTGCGGTGGTATCCTCCTTTGCCAGCAGGTACCATTTGCCTTTGGCAGTGTAGAGTTTGACCGGTGAGACCATTTTGGTAGTGGTAATGTTACGGTTGTTTGTGTAAACAAATCGGCATTTGCATCCCTTTTCAATGCTCTCTATGATCGACTCGGCAATCTGCTTGTCTATGCCGCTGTAGGCAATGGCAAACGAGATAAGCGGTATCCCCTCCCCGCTGCCGCCAAGACACTCGATGCTAAGCCCGGCGTTGGAAGCAAAGGCATGCAACAGTGCAGAAGGTAGACGGCTCATGCGTGAAAGCTGAGAAGTATCGATGCGGTACTCCCCTCTTTTGGAAAGCAGAGGGATACCCGCACCGGAAATCTTCTTCAAATCTCTTCGTATCGTACGGCTGTCCACACGGTACTGCTCTGCCATCACATTGACATGCAGACGCTCAAACGCATACAAACGCCTGAGTATATCGACAATTCTCTCAACAGGCTGTGCCTTTTTTACATACTTTTTCATGTAAAAATCATAACCAAAAAAGAGCTTCTTTCAAAATTTTAAAATTTTTTCCAAAAACCCCTTGACAAGTAATGCATTTGGTGCTATAATGCCGTCCACATAAGCCATAGAGCTTACAGACGAATGGGGTATCGCCAAGTGGTAAGGCAACTGGTTTTGGTCCAGTCATTCGGGGGTTCGAGTCCCTCTACCCCATCCATTTTGAACTTCGGTTCAAAATACTTTCTTCTGTCGCGGGATAGAGCAGTTCGGTAGCTCGTCGGGCTCATAACCCGAAGGTCGGTGGTTCAAATCCGCCTCCCGCAACCAATTCAAACTCCCATAAAATCGAACTTTCAAGCGTTTTAAATACTCAACGATTATTTAGCGATGTCACCATCATTGTCACCACGCGTGGTGACACTCTTTTTGAAGGGGTCAAAGCTGCGCGAAATACGCAACTGCTCCCCCTCGATATAGCGGGCGTATTTTTCAAGGATCATCTTGGTATTGGTGTGTCCGACGATCTGCGCGATCTCCACCACGCTCAACGCGCCCGATTTGAGCATTGCCGTGATGAAGGTGTGTCGGGTGTTGTAGATCCTGCGGTATCTGATTCCCAGCTCTCTAAGCAGCCGATACCAAGGACCGTAGGGCGCGTGTCCTCGGATATTGTCGATGCCGTAGAGGTGCTTTCCGTTGCGCGAAAAGAGCCAAATGCTCTTATCCAACCTTGCCTGATTGATCTGATCCTCGATATAGGGCTTAAGCACGTCAAAGAGCGGTACCCTTCGGATACTCCTTGCCGTTTTAGGCGTGCTTACGATCCCTTTGGATATACTTCTTTTGAGTTCAATGACATCCTCCCCGATGTCGCCGATCTGAAGCCCTATCACTTCACCGCTTCGCATACCGGTATAGAAACCGATCGCCAAAAAGTTTCGCAAGGTACGCGGTGCGGCGGCAAGGATCCGCTCCACCTCTTGGGGCGTAAACGGCTCGATCTTCTCCTCGTCCTCATCGATGCTCTTTTTCTTGGGCTTGGAGATATGCACGAAGGGATTTTTCTCGATCACCTCTTCCTGGATGGCGATCTCGAAGATCCCCCGACAGGTGGAGATATAGCTACCGACGGTTTTGGGCTTTAGCTCCTTCATCGAAGCCACCCACGCGCGAAGCTCGGATACCTTGATCTCTCGAATATCCCGATTTTTAAAGAACGCCAGGATTTTGGCGACGCGCCCTTTGATCTCCCAATAGGTCGCCAAATCCTCTTTGGAAAGCAGATAGAGATCGGCAAACTTCTCTATCGGTTCCTCTTTTTGCCTCTGCTCCTTTTGCTTGAGATGCAGCTCAAGTGCCGGCAGAAATTCCCGTGTGACGCGTTCGCGGTTTTGCGGCGTATCTCGCAAACCGGTACTGCGCTGTTTCCAGCCGTCACGGGTTTTGTATTTGATTTGCAGGATTCCCCTGCGGGCATAGATACTTGCCATTATTTGGACTCCTTTGGAGTCACCACAAGCCGCATCGTCATTTTATCCTACCAATCTTTCATCTTCATCAGACTCATCGCCTGATTGTGCTCTTTGCTGCTTTGCAGCAGCCACGCTTCCAGCTCTTCAAGGTTAAAGAGCATATGCCCGATATAGGGGTTTTTGACATAGTGCCTCCCCTCCTCCCAAATATTCTCTTTGATCATCTTTCGCGCGGTCTGTTCCGAAATCGCAATGTAATTGGTCAATTGTCCGATTTTCACCCATTTCATCGCCCCATTCCTTTCTTGGATTTTTGATTCACAGTTTTGTAGTCATTTCGCCACAGTTTTGTAGTCATATCTTTTTTGGTACCTTCTTTTTGGTGTTTGGCGGCATCGCGGATCTCCTGCATTGTCTTATCCTTGAAGTTGATCTTTAGATCGTACTTCTCGGTAACGGCAAGCACCTTTTGTTTAAAGGCAAGATCCCCGGATATATCAAGATGATTGCCATACTTGGCAATGCTCATTTCAAGCATCTCTTTGATAGCAAGTTCGTTGCTGTCAATAGTGATGCGTAACCGGTCGCCTTTGTCGATGATCTTTCCGTGATCGCCGATGCGATAGACAACCAAGCCCTGCTTGGTGATCTGCGGATCCTTGGTAATGAAGATCTTGTGATCGGTCTTACCCAGGATCGCTTTTTCATCCGGCTCCAGTTTTACTTTGGTCTTACGCAACGCTGCCAAAGCTTTACTGTCGCCCTCTAAGGCTTTTTGGATCAAAAACTCTTTGTAAGAGATTTGATTTGTCTTTTTGTGGATCTCATCTCGTTTGGCTTTGTAAGCCTTGGAGAGTTCTTGATACTCTTTTTTGCGGTTGGCAAAAAGAGATTGGTAAATGTTCCGCTTCGCCTTGGGTGTCAAAAAGAGATCCCGCTTGGTTTCGCTAATGAGGCGTTCATACTTGGCTTTGATCGCCTCTTTTGCCTGAGTGTTCTCCTGCTTTGCTTCGGATAGGAGCTGCTTCTTGGCGGCTCTTAGCTCATCGCTTCGCTTTTTATACTGTTCCCATAGGTCGTGCTTTGGCATCCCAAATTCCCGTTTGGGCTTGGTATCGATGCTTTTAAACTCCAAAGGCTTTCCAAAACGCTTCTCAAGCTGGGCTTTGGAGAGGCTTCGATGGATACTGCTACTTTTTACAAAGAGTTTTCGGCTCTTGTGGGAAATGACCACACCGTTACCCCGCGGCTTGAGTTCCAGGTTGGATTCTGCAAGCACCTTTTGCAAATCCTCAAAGGTGGCTTTTTCGTCCTTGATGACCTTTTGCAGATCCTCAAGCACCTCCTCCTTGATCCAGGTGGAGAGGTTCTTTACGCCGCTGTGGATCTCTGCATCTTTGCCTTTGCTTTTGCCGGTGATGTGGCGGCGGTTTTTGTCGATGTGGTTGTCGTATTTGAGCTGATAACGCTCCTCGATCTCCTCGGCGGCTTTTTGCAGCTTCAAGATACTTTTGATCGGATCGATCCGGTTGTGGGTCTTGGGGCAAATTCTGCTTACAGCGATATGGATATGGAAATTATTGGTGTTGTCGTGCGCTACGCTAAAGCGGTAGTGATCCTCCATCCCTATCGATCTAAGCAGATCCTCTTCGATTTGGCGTAATACTTCGCCGGAGGGCACCTTCTCATCTTCCTGGAAAGAGATGATCAAGTGCATATTTTTATCGCTCTTGGTGCGCTGATTGAGTTTGTTGTGCTGCTCGATAAAGCGGATGTTCTGCTCGATGCTCTCAAACGGGCAGTTGGTCATATGCATGTAGTTCTCAGCCACTTTCTCTCCTTCGTGTTCTTTGTCTCGTATATAATCCGCCAGTCCGCCGAAGCTGCCGGTACCTTTGGAGGGCACCATCTTGACGATCATAAAAGCCGCTCCGCGATGGCAAGCAGGCGGGCTTGTCGCGCCTCGATCTTTTCAATGATCTGCTGCACATCTTCATAGCTATGCTTTCCAAGCTTCGCTTGCGCTTTGTACTCTTCGTTTTGGGTGAGCCATAGCTTAAAAAGACCTCCCAGCCGACCCAGATCGGCGCGGGCTTTGATCAGCTCGTCCAAAGCGTGCTGATCCACCACGGAGGTCAAGGGATACGCCAAAGCAAGATCTCGAAGATAACTTGCCGCACTCACCCCGCAACTCTTCGCGCGATTTTGCAAAAGAGCCTTTTCAGATGCATCCACACGGACTTTGATCTGTAGATCTCTTTTTCGCTTTTCCGATCTGCTCATGCGGCGGCTTCCTTTTTGATGCTGCTTTCAATCACCTCAAATGCCGGTTTGAGGATCTTTTCGACATAGATTTCACTCTCATCATAGATCTGTAGCAGCGTGGAGAGCTGTCCGATTCTGGCATTGTCATCCGCGTCAAACGCCTCATCAAGCGCATCTTCAAGGATCTTTTTCTCCACATCATCAAAAGCGATCTCATAGATGCTCTTGGCATTTTGTCGGCTCAAGTCGATCACATCGCTCTCTGTCAAAATCAGATACTCCGCATCGAGGAAGGCTTGGAAAAAATCTCCATACTGAAACTGCAAACGCTTAGGGTTTCTTACTCTTGAAAGAGCGAAGATCACCGGCACATCAAAGCCCTTGATCATCTCATAGGTCTTTTCGGCGTTTTTAAGATCTTGGTATCCTCCACTCATCGGAATGATAAAGAGATCGATCTTGCGGTAAAGCCGTGTCTTTTTCAATCCCTCAATGATGATGGTGGTGGTTTTGTTACCGCCCACATCGATGACGATGTTTTTATCCTTGGATACCAGGATCGTATCTTTCAATACTTCATCCACATCCGTACCGTCTCCGATCTCCACCTGGGATGATTTGATCTTGGAGTTTGAGAATGTTTCACTATCTTTGTTTTCATCATCAAACTCAATAAGCTGCACCTCTTGCTTTTTTGCCAAAAACGAAGCTGCTGCTACCTGGAACGCCACGGTGCTCTTGCTAGCACCTCCTTTTGTGTTTACTACTGCGATTGTCATTGTTTTTTACTCCTTATGTTGATTGTGTATCTTTTCTGCCACTGCAAGATGGCATCTCTAAATCTAAACTCTTCTTCCTCGGTTAGGCGTATAGGCTTGAAGAGATCAAAGTAGTACCGATGGGCGATAGTGACCAAAGCATCCGCCTCTTTTTGGTTTAGGGTAATAGTGATCATCGTTACGCTCCTTTGATCCCACCGGTGCTACTACCGCCGCTTTTGATTTGGCTCATGTCAAAGCCGTATCGATCTTTATTGGATGAGGACGATTCGCTACCGCCTTTGGATCCCGATGTGCTACTACCTGTTGCAATATTGACGGCTCCTTTGGCAGTGTTTGCAGCGACTTTGAATGTTCCGCCAACCGCTTTAGCCGCCATTGCCCCGCTACCTTGTCCGACAGTTGAGGAGGCACCGCCGGTAAAACTGCGAATGCCGCCAGCCGTCATACCTGCCGCCGCTCCAATAGCTGCACCTCCGGTAGCTTTAAGAGTGGTTTTGATAGCAGTTCCTTTGCCTCCACCCGAATTCCCACCGGCTGCCGCCGCCTCTTTGACGGCACTATAGCCTGCCGAAGCGCCTTGTTGTGCTCCGCGTGATATGTTTCGAATCGAATTGGAAACAAAAGCATGCGCCATTTGAACGCCCACGCTGTTATCACCGCCGCCGTGACCGTTAAAGTAGCTGTCCACAAATCCGTTTGCACCGAATGCCACCGTAACCATCATAAGCGAGACGACAACCAGCGCAACATAATCGAAAAGGTTACTCCAGGGATCTATCATCATTTGATTGACAATGGTAAATGTGACCGAAATGATCAAAAGCTGCATAAACCATTTCGCACCCCATCGTATAACATTGACGACACTGTTGATTGCCCAAGGTCGCGTATATTCAAAACTGCCGAAACCGATCCAAAATACGCCGACATAGAGGCTAAAGACAAAAAAAGCATAGGTCATCAGCGCAATACCCACCAAAATGGCAACTACAATAGTCTCGATGGCACCGATGGCAACGAGAGTCAGCGATTCGGGGATGTGTTTCCAGCCGTTGATTTGTATCTTTGTCCAAATGTACCACCACATATGCGATATGTTTTCAACCACCTTGTCTAAGCTTGATACATTGCCATGCGTAGCTCTGTTTGCCAACTCCGTAAAGCCGTTAAATACGCTTTTCATCCAACCGGGATGATCGAAGATCGCCAAAAAGAGACCGTAAAAGAGCATGAACCGAATCAATGCCGCCATCACCGCACCCAACTCCATCTCTTGACGCAAAAACATAAATCCGAAAGTAATGACCATTTGCATCAAGCCCAGCGTCACAAAAAGCCACTTTGCAGGTCCCTTGATCGGATCGTAAAAGCTGCTGATCATTTGATCGAACTTATCCATCGTGTACGATGGGAAGTTATTTAAGCTGCCTGCAAAAAGATCGGGTGAAAAAACAAGCAAAAGCAGTAACGCTACGATCACAAATCTCCATTTTTTATTCATTATGCTTCCTTTGGCGGTTCCACTTGCGGTTAAGCAAAAAGAGTTTGACGATACTAACACCGACCATCACCGCACCGAATATCTTTTGATTGGCTTCTCCATCTATTGCCAGATCGAAACCGAATACGACAAATGCGGCATATACCGCCGCTTCGATGTAAACTTCAACGGCACTTCTCATTTTTGGTACCTGATCGGCGATCTATCGTCCGCGCTCGTATCTTTCGGTTTGTGTGCAAAATTTTCAAAGCTTTGATCGTTTGCACCGTGATTAGACTCTTTTTTGTCGCTGCATCCCGTCATACCGATAACCAATGCAAGGCTCATGCCGATTACAAATCTTCTCATCGTCGCCCCCTTATCGTTGATACCTAATCGGTGATCTATCGTCGCTATGCGTATCGTCGGGTTCTTTCGCAAAACTCTCTACCGATGCGCGTCCCATCTGATCTTCTTGGTTTTGTGCCGCGATATACTCCGCTTGCAGGTTGGCTTGGGTCATAATCGTTTTTTGCAACTTTTGCAGTGACTGCGTTTGATGATAGGCTAACTGGTTTGCAACGGCAATAGCCGCTTCGGTACCCTTGGCACTGTTCATCGCCTGACGTAAACGCCCCATAAACAGTTGATCGTTGTGCAAGTCGCGCTCCTGTATCCCAAGCGTTTTAAGAGCATTCAAAGCTGTATCTCGCGTACTTTGATAGATCGTTTTGTACGCTGCCTGAAAGCTCTGTGCCGTTGCGCCGTTTTGGGTGAGAAACTGATCATATCCGCGAAATATTTGGTTAAACCGCTGATCGATATTGGCGGCGGTGTAGCTTATTGCCTGCCCTTGCTCCATTGATCGTTTCATCTGCTGTGCCATATTGAGGAAGTTTTGCTTCATGTTCTCCGGCAGCCGTCCGATGTTTTGCACCATCATCCGCAAGCCCATGATCTTGCGCTGCCAATCCTGCCATTGGTTCTGCCATTGCAGCAGTTGGGTATAGTATTGCTGGAGTTGTTTGGTGTAGGAGGCTGCACGATCTCCAATATCCGCCGCCCATTGTGCGTCTTGAGTGATTTCGAGGCTTCCACCAAAGCCGCCAACGCTACCGGCATTTGCCGAAGTTGTGAAAAACATTGCTGCCGCCGCTGCCGAAATTCCCAGTTTTTTGATTGTTTTCATCGTTTTTACTCCTTTGTGATTTAGATGAAAGATTCAAAGCTCCAGCGGAGCCAAACTCTCTGCCGTCTGCTTGATCACCCGAAGTTTCATCTCCGCCCTTTCCAATGCGATCAAAAGTGCATCGGCACCGTTGACCGGTGCAGGCTGAGTTCTCATGAGGTGATCCGCCAACCGTGACCGCGCCGCATCAAGCTCTTGATCGGCATCGATCATCTCCTGTACTTCTGCCTCCTCCATCTGGAGAATGGAGCAAAACGCCGCCGTTTCGCCCTGCATCCACTCCAAAAAGTCATTTGCCTTGATTAGCTTCATTTACTTGCCTCCTTGTGTTTATGTTGGATCCATTGGTAAATATCCTTTTTGGCGTAGCTATAATCATCCGTACCATCATCAAAAAAGAGATGCAGGTGGCTACCGACATCTACTACGCGGTTGATTTGTTTATTTCCCAGTGAATACCCTACTAACTGTGTATAGTCAAACTCTTGGATTTTCCGTTTCGTCTCCTCCTGTTGTTTGTTTTGTAGATACTCTTGCTTCCATTTTGTAAAAGCCTCCAGTGCATCTTCGTTCCCCTCACGAAATTTCTTACGCATCGTTGATCGATATGCCGGTGGATTTTTTGCGGTTGAACAATACTCTTCAAGCCATCGCTGAAAAAGTGGGTCGCTTTCTGTCTCTGTGTCTGTCTCTGTCTCTATCTCTATCTCTGTCTCTGTCTCTAGCGTCACACTTTCATCACCGCTTCGTAACCGGTGCGTCACACCTGCGTCACAATGTGACGATGGAAGCTTTTTCTTACCGCTTCTCAAGCGTCTCATTCGTACTGCCGAAGCGGTTTCAGTACCGATATTTTCGGCTGCATAAGGCAAGAAGTATTTACCTTGCTCCATCCCCTCAAGCATTCCGTGATTGGAAGCATATTCCAGGACAAATCTCACCGTTTTGGCATCTTCATTGATCTCTAATGCGATCTCTTCCTCTATCGTTTCAAAAATGCCTTGATACACGATGATCCCACTTGTAGGTATGCTGTATGTGAGAATTTTGATATACGCCAAAACATAGGTATCGCCGCCAGGTATGCTTTGCAATTTGCGTATGCGTAGATCGTCGAAGAAATCCCGCTTGAACTTGAGCCAGTAATAGCGTTTCTCTTTTGCCATCAGTCAGCCTTTGGTTTGGCTCTTCTGATATTAGCTTCAATGAATTTTTTCAGATCTTCATATTTGTAATAAACCTTATTACCTATCTTTAAGTATTCTAATTGTCTCTTGGATCTGGCAACATTTTGAGTGTTAATTGGAATTGGGGGAATATCCATTATTCCTTTTTCAACTTCTTTTGGCGTTATCCATTTTGACATTTTCAATCCTTTATTGCATAATGCAAGATTTAATTGTATTTGTATCAATAAAGTTATTATAATGCAATAGAAATCAAAAGTCAAGCTGAAAATTGCATAATGGTTAAAAAAATAGATATAATTTCATTTATAAATTGCATATTGCATAAAAAAGAGGCTCTTGTGAAGATTTCTAAAAATGATATTTATTCTAAATTATTTGGATTTAATCCCTCTACTCTTTATAGATGGAGGGAGAATGAAGAGGAACGACCAGTTTTAGGTTTAATAGATAATATCTTTACACTCTCTGAGCTAAAAGAGTGGGTCGAAAACAGGGTAATTCCTGCGAGATTTAAAGTACTCCAAGAGCAAGAGCTTGTCTATAAATACGCGAAGCATCAATATTTTAATGTGATGGAGACAATTGGAAGCCTTGGCGATATAGCCAATAAAGACTTTATGGATTTCTACTTCAATGTTCTGGTATTCGCTAAAAACAATGTAGAGCAGCAAACAACCTATAGTCCGTTTGATATCCAAAAGTCAAGTATTCTCTATGCCGCACGAAACGGGTTCGCCCTTGAAACGCATAATGATGGATTGATGCCAAAATTTGAAGCAGGCATAGAGCTACTTTCCCATTTTGATTGTTATATCAATCAATTTATTCTTGCAAACATTTTACAAGACTTTCAGCCTATGATAAATACGGAAATAGACGATAGCGGCTTTAAGATCGATGTGAGTGTTGAAGCCTATCTACATGCGCTTCTCTTTGCACTTTACGAAGTGCATACGGATAAACCTTATGATGAAAAGAGAATAATACTGCTTGCTCTGCTAAATGAGTTTTATTCTTTTTTTCGCCTGTCAACAATCTCTGATCAGGAACTTGAGACAGTTTCTTTGGATACCGCTCTAAAAAAGCATTTTGATATTGTGCAAAAGCATTTTGATAAGCTGATGGAGGGTATTCAAACGACTGGAAATATGTAACTTTTCAAAACCGGATTTAAAATTTTGGACCAGATGAATTTCTCCAGGTATTAGTTATTTCTTTATTTTCCTTTTTCTTCTTTTCTTTCTCATCATTCTCGAATTTTACATACACATTTGGATTAGGATTGAATGGGGGCGTTTGTCCCGGTGTAGGAGTCGGTTCGAAACCCGGACCATGTATATCTGCTTTTATGATAAACTTTGGCTTTATCTTCTTATTTCCTTCTGCAATCTTAATCGTTTCCTTGCTGAAATCTAAATCAAAACCGTTAAGAAATCTATTTAGTTGAGTTGGTAGTGTTGTTGTCTTTGTTACCTCAATATCATCTAACTTCAATTGTCTATCATTTATATTTTTAGCATCTACCAATTGTTTTAGAAATTGTGTTTCCAATATAGGTAAAAAAGAATTGTGAGAATACAAAAGATAGTAGGATGAAGTTGTATTTCCAAGAAATCTATTCATTTGTTCTTTCTCAAATCTGTAAAATTTATAATCGTATTCTTGGTAATCACGTTTTGCTTCAATAAATGAGACTCCGACAAAAGAACTGCCATTGCTCAGATGAAATTCAACTACAAAGGCAATGTCACCAAAATATTGTTCAGCTTTGCCGTTTTGCTTCCAAATATTGATATTGAAATGATGTTTCAAATTTGATTTTATTGCATAAGCCAAAGATCTTGTTATAAAATCTTCATCCCAGTTGTCTATATCATCCTCTACTTTTATCATTTCATCAAACAATTGACATATGAGCGATTTATCAAAAACAAACCAATCTTTAAACAAGTTTCCATTATCTACACAAGCATCTTCATTTCCACTTTTATATAAATCAAAGGCTTTGTTTATAATGTAATCTAAAATTTGCATCAATTTCCCTCTATGCTTCATTTGAGCATCCCCCGGATGCGAATACTCTTCAGGACGAAAAATGCCCACCTGTCGCTTGCGGCGGTGGACTTTTTACCCATCCTGCCTTTTATTCAACGTTCATTTTAATCCATTTTATTGCATTATACTGCATTTTATTGAAATACTCCTTCATATAAACAACATACAATAGCATAGTTAGGAATATTATAGGAATATATAACGAATATAATGGAATATGAAAGTAAAACTATGGTATATTTATGGAATGGATATAGCAAAACTTGACAAATACCTGCAACCTCGCAAACAATCGGTGCTTACCCCGTATCTGGAAGAGATTCGCTACTTGGTAGAGCGTGGAGCTACACAAAAATCTATCCTGGAGTATCTCAAAAACGAAGAGGGAGTGGAAGTAACGCAATCCTACCTCTCGCGCTTTATCAAACGCTACATCACCGCCGGTGATACCACGCCAAAAAGAAAGCGTATCCCCGAACCTGTAGCCGAAGCCTCCATCGATGTACCGGCAGAGGATACGGTGGAAAATAGAAAAGCCCCGAAGGAAACACCGGCAAAAACTCAGAAAGCCAAAGATCCACAAGATGAGAATAGTGATATCTCCAAAGAGGAGCGGGAGAAGATGCTCGAAGAGATGATCAAGCGTAATCAAAACGCCTTGGGCAAGTGGGCGTGAGATTCACAGTTTTGTAGTCATATTAGCCAGTCAAACATTACGCCACACCCCATTTTCTCTTGTACTCTTCCACCAGTTCATCGGTGGTGATCTCTCCGTTTTCTACCCGAATAAGATCTTTTATATCCTGCTCATTCGGGAAAATATCTTCGATAGCTTGGGTGCCGATCACCCAAAGAATCCGATCATACGCCTCTTGGCTGATCTGATCTTTGTACTTGTCCAAATATGCGATGCTTTGTGCTTTCTTCTGCTCCCATGTCATTTGGTCTCCTTTTGAGTATTTTGCCGCAATTTTTCTACAAGATCCATCCAGTGCTTGGCTGCATCTTTTAGCTTCCGTGCAGCTTCTTGATAGTTTATGTCTTTGAGATCTTTTTTATGAACGTCATTGATCCATATTGTGTTAAATTTCTCTTTGTCTTTTGCATATTGTTCTATTGCTACACCGTAAGTCACTTTGAGGCGGTGAAGTGCTGCTCCGGCACTGCTAAAGATCTCTCTTAGTGTGTCATATTCCATTGGTGTTGCCATCGCCGTTCCCCTTTAGTTGGTTTCCATATCAATCCAAGGCTTTGCGGCATCTTTCATCTTTTGTGCAGCTGCTTGGTAGTCTATCTCTTTGAGGTCTTTTCGTTTGACCTCATTGAGCCATACCTGGACAAAGTTATCCTCTGCATCTTTGAATTGTGCTGCATCGATACCCTGCTGTGTCTCAAGTCTTGTAAGTGCCGCCATCGCAGAGCTGTAAAGCTCTCTTAGTGTGTCGTATTCCATCGGTGTTGCCATCACTGCTCCTTGTGTTGAAATCGATCCAAAAGTAGATTGACCGTTTGCGAAAGGTTCAGCCCCAGGGCTTTCGCCTGAGCCGAGAGCCGCTCGTGTACCTCTTTATCCAAGGTCACCTGAGTGCGTTTGTGCCGGTTGCGTGATTTGCCTACCCGCATGGCTACACGGAGTTTCCCCAGCTGCTCTTCGCTGAGATTCTCCCTGATCCACTCGTTGAGCCGCTCAAAGACCGACGCATCCACAGGCAGCGTCTCATCGAAGTGCTGCAAGGCTTCACGGGCTTTGTCTTTGTTTACGGATTCACGCCAAAAAGAGGGGCTTTTGTCAAAACTGCGACGCAGATACGCCAGGGCGATGGTGTACTCTTCTTCATCCCTGATTCGCCACCGATTGGATCGCTGCATCGTCACTCCTGGATATAATTGTTACATTGTAACATATATGAACTTATGGATTTGACAAATTTAAAGAATATTCAACATTCCGACTATCAATAAAAGGATCCGCTCTTGATGAAAGTTTTGACCCCCATTCATATATTTTATGGAGTAAAATGCCCAATATTCCGAAGCTTTTAGCCGTCATCTTTTAAAATTGGTCTAGAAAAAACCATATGTTTTTCTAGATATTTGGTGAACCGAGGTCATAAAACGGCATATAGTTTTATTTGTTGTTTCTAAAATCCAGCCAATTCTTCTAAAGCTTCACTTACAATATGTTATAATAGTAAAAAATAATACCGATGAAAGGAGGCGGTCATGCTGCACTACCGACGACGCAACTCTACCGAACCGATACCCCGGCAACGCATGCACCGTCATCCGTTGGTTACCCTGGTCAACTGGTCCTATGACCGAAGCCGCCATCTGGACGAAGAGCGGCTTAGAGAGATTTTGAGCAGGTTCAACGAACACTATGCCCATATCTATCTGCGTATCTTCAACGAAGTACCGGCGGAAGTGCTATGGTCATTCGTCGCTGAAAACGGTTTGGATGAGAGCGACATAGAAAATATCTACAACCGAATGCATCGCTTCGGGGTCGATCTGCGTCCGCTTCGATAATGCACTCCTCTTTTGACTTCTCCGATCAAGCCCGACTCTTCGATATCGCCTTGGCGATTTTAGAAGATTACGGTATCACCGCCTGGTCACTGGGCGGCGGTACGGCACTTTCGATGCTCTACTACCGACACCGGCTCTCATATGACATCGATATCTTTATCGAATCGTTTGGAGAGATCCAGCGTATTCTTGATCATCAAGAGGAAATCGCCGCCAACCTAGGTATCGATCGCAAAGCCATCCTCTCTTCTCCTACCGGCGTGACGTTTGTGCTTGACGATGAAGCACACGGCTTGAAACTCGATTTTGTCTATTCTCCGGCGCTTACAAGCAAGCCTTTTGTGCAACGCGATGTGTTTAATCACACTGACATTACGGTGCAAACACCGCTGGAGATCGTCGCCAAAAAGCTCAAATTCCGTGAAAAAGCCACGATCCGGGACTTTGTAGACTACGCTATTGCCGAAGAGAAAGACGGGCTTTTGAGTAAGCTCAAAACGGAAAATGTAGTCGATATCGATCGCTACTTCGACTTGATCGAAAAATTCGATTCAATCTCCAAAACCCTTTTTGACGAAGAGTTGCGCTGGCTCATCCCAAATGCCGACATTTCCAAAGAGACATTCGCCGATACGATTTACGGGCTAATGAAGCCAAAAGGCAAAATGATCCGTGTAGCCGTCGATCCATCCGGGGAAGTCGTCGCTTTCGATGAGTTTATCCCCGTCTACAAAGAGCATTACGTTCCGATCGGTGAGCTTGAAATCTACACGATCCCAAACACGGGGATGGGCTACAAGGAGCTGATGAGGCTGGATAAAGCTAAGATTGTGGAGATGACAATCCAGGAAAACGATTCTCAATTTGGCGTTGAAACTCCATATAACGGCGATTCCGGATAAAGGAAGTATTTTGGGAAAAGAGCGGATGACGCGTTCTGAGAATATGCGTAGAATTAAAGCAAAAGACACTAAAATAGAACGTATACTCGCCAAAGCGATGTGGAAAGAGGGACTTCGCTACCGAAAAAATTGCAAAGATGTGTTCGGAAAGCCGGATTTTTGCTTTAAAGGCAAGAAGATAGCGATCTTCTGCGATAGTGAATTTTGGCACGGCAAGAAGTTTTTAGAGGGCGAAAGATTTAAAACGAATACTGACTTTTGGGAAGAGAAAATAAAACGCAATATTAAGCGGGACAAAGAAGTGAATGAACGATTGAGAAGTGAAGGTTGGACGGTGCTTAGGTTTTGGGGAAAGGATATTGAAAAAAACGTAGAAAATTGTTTGAAAGAAATCAAATCTAGGATTATAAAAAATGGATAATGACCAAATACTTCAATTAGCGTTTCATGGCAAAATCATAGATCACCTTGGTGTACAAATGTATCAAAGCCCCATTGCATCAATCGCGGAACTTGTGTCTAATGCATGGGATGCTAATGCAGAAAAAGTTGAAATAACACTTCCTGAAGTCATGGGTGGTGATGCCGCAATTATTGTCAAAGATGACGGTGACGGTATGACATTAGATGATTGCCAAAATAAATATTTAAATATAGGATACAATAGGAGAGAACATTCCGATACGAGTCGAGATAGACCTGTAATGGGCAGAAAGGGTATTGGAAAATTTGCCGGATTTGGTATAGCAAATAAAATAAAAATAGACACAATTAGTAAGCAAACCGGTGAAAGAACAGTATTTGTATTAGATCTTGATCAAATTCGGGAAGGAGATACCTATGTCAACACATCTCCGCTACAATTGATACCTGAACTCATTGAAGAACCTGATGAGGAAAGGAAAAAAGATCACGGTACAGAAATTACGTTACTTGACCTTACCTTTGAACGGAAACCCAGTAAAGACATATTTATAAGAGGATTATCACGAAGATTTGCTATAAACTCAACTGCTGATAATTTTCAAGTATTTGTTAATGGTACCGAAGTTAAAGAAGAAGATGATTCTTCTAGAATAGAGTTTTCTTTTCCACGAGACTACAAAAACGATGAAAAACCGGATGGGTTAATTATAAAAGATGGATATGGGATTGAGACAATAAACGGGCAAGAAATAAGTTGGAAAATAAATTTTTACAAAGATACCATTCAAGAACAAGACCTACAGGGTATATCTGTTTTTGCACATAAAAAGCTAGCTCAAACTCCTTTTATGTTCAACCTTTCAGGAGGTCTACCTTCACAAACCGGACCTGAATATTTATCAGGTAAAGTAATTGCGGACTTTGTTGATGAATTGTCAACAGATGTTATATCACCGGAACGCCAAAGACTTAATTGGGAGCACGGTGAATTAAAACCTCTTGAAACCTGGGGGCAGGAAAAGATAAAAGAGCTTTTAAAAATATGGAAAAAAAGACATCAAGAGGAAAGAGAAAAGATCATCAAGGAAAAAATCGGTAATTTCGGGCAAAGACTTTCTAAATTACCACCACATGAGCAAAAAGTTATAGAAACTGCTTTAAAAAAATTGGCTGCATTACCAAAATTGACGACAGAGCAATTTACTGAAATGGGTGAAGCGATATTAATCGCATGGGAAGGTGGTCGTCTAAAAGCTCTAATAACCGAGATGGCTGATGTTCAAGATATGACCGAGGAACACTTGCTAAATATTCTTATTGAAGCAAATGTATTGACTTCATTACATACTGCCGAGGCAGTTAAAACAAAGTTAGAAGCAATAGAAGGATTAAGGCAGCGTATTGAAAGTAGAGAATTAGAAAATGCTGTTAGGGACTATATAGCCAAAAATCCTTGGTTGATCTCTCCAGAATGGGAGACATTTGTTGTAGAAAAATCTTTAAAACATATAATTGAAAAAGCCCTAAAAGAAAGTGGCATTGAAGAAGAAGAAGACTGGAAAAAGCGTGTAGATCTTATATTGAGTAGTGGAAATTCTCTTTTGGTTTTGGAGTTCATGAGACCGGGTCTAAAGATCGATAGAGATCATATGGAAAGATTTGAATACTACATAGATACGATAAAAGATGCAATTTCAAGTCAGACAGGAGTAATTTTTAAGAGTGAACAAGTTTTTGGATATTTAATAGCAGATAAGATTGAAAACTCAAAAGGTGCTTTAAAAATAAAAATACAGAAACTTTCAAAAAGTAATATGTATGTTATGGACTGGGAAAGCTTGCTTGAAAAAGCAGAAGCACAATGGCAAGAATTCTTAGATATATTAATCGAGAGATCTCCTGATGATCATAGAATTCAAGCCCTAAAAGAAGATGAGTCAAAAGATGATGCTATTGAAGAGACTTCTTTATCATCTCCGCCTGCTTCTTAATATAAGCCGGTGGCAGAGCATTACCGATCATCAGAGCGATTTTATCTCGTGCGATATCGGTAGGAAATTTGTAATCTTTCGGAAAAGTCTGTAAAAGTGCGGCTTCACGCAGTGTAATCGCCCTATTCTCTTCAGGGTGCAAGAACCTACCTTTAGAAGGGTTGGTGCAGCCGCCGGTGATCGTCGGAGCCACATCATCCCATTTCATGCGACCGTAGACATCACGAAAGCCGTTTGGATATTTCAAGTGACAAGGGAGCCAATACTCTCTAGGTAAATCTTTTCTGCTCCCCCCGTTTTTCGGAATAAGCGAAATCATTTTTTGCACTTTTTCGGTTCGTTTCACGGGATAGTCATGAAGCGGATCATCACCGGTACCCGGTGTATGTATCTCAGATAGCGCATCTCTTACTGTCTTTTTACTGTTTGATTTCGGAGCAAACGGGATCTTTTTTTCTCTGCCGGTCATTAATATCATGCGTTTTCTTCTTTGAGGTACGCCGTATTCCGATATATCATGTATTTGCACGGTTTCACTATCAACATGATATCCGAGTTCCTTGAGACGGGTAAGAACTTTTTTAATCCTGGGATCTTTGGCTAATCCCGGAACATTTTCGATGAGGATCGCTTTCGGAAGCAATTCTTCCGTGAGTCTCAATATTTGAAACACCAAATCATTTCTTTCATCATCAACAGATGAAGCGGCATTCTTGGTGCGAAGGGATGAAAAGCCTTGACAAGGAGGACAGCCGGCAAGGAGATCCAATTCTCCTTTTTCGATTTTCAAAGTATTAAAAATCTCTTTAGCATTGAGATCTTGTATAGGTTTATTCCACAATCGACTTTCCGGATGATTCATACGGTAAGCCCTAGAGACCGTAGGATCAATTTCAACCGCTCCGACAACATTGAAGCCCGCTTGTTTAAGTCCTTCGGTTAATCCTCCGGCACCGCAAAACAAATCAATAGCTTTAGGCTTCATGCTCTCATCCGCAAATCTTTTCTTTTTTATGCAATTATACCCGTAATAGCTTGTTTTGGTATTAATAATTGTCAATTTGACAAATACAGTAGAGATAATATTGTTTTGATTCTTTGTTTTTTAAATGAGATTTCAATTCCATCTTTAATTGTCAAGATTCTATTTTAAAGCCATGTCCTAATATTCTCGCAAACTAGAAATTACATTTTCGATAAGTTTATTATCCACACGATCTTTATGCTTTAGCAAAGAAGCAAGGATCCGTTCCCTGCCGAAAAACTCAGCAAGCGTTTGCACGACAAAATTGTTATAGGCTCTCTGTAACGTGGCTACGATGAAGATATCTACCGGTGCTTTCTTGTCAGGGTCATTGTTCCAGAGGATCGCTTTGGGCAAACCTGCTTCAATCAGTTCGCCGGCGGTAACGTAGGCTTTTGCTGTGGGCATATTACGAAGCAGGATCATCGCATAACCGGGTACCTCCCCCGACTTTTTCCAGCCGGCAACGGTATAATATGGGATACCTGTGTAAGCGGAGAAGGCTTTTTTGCTGATACCTTTGGCTTTAAGTAATGTCTCAAATGCTTTATGTTCTATTTTCATAGTTGTTATTTTAACCAATTTGGGAAACTTTGTCAATTTGACAAATATTTGAGGAATGAGGATTTTGAGGAAAATTGCGATTTATTTACTGCGGCTCGTGGTGACATTTTTTGATTTCGTTCGATGTAGCGGGCTTTGAAGAGGTTCTCATAACCCGAAGGTCGGTGGTTCAAATCCGCCTCCCGCAACCAATCAACTTCCAGAGCTTAACACCACCAATTCAAAACTACACTAATTCAAATCGCCAATAAAACTCAACAACTCCTTTTTGAGTACTTCATATTTTCTCAAATCCATTACACCGTTTTCAATCCCCTCAAAATCAAACGGGTCCTCCTTTTTGGCTTTGAATAGATCGATGATATGTTCCGGACGATAGGTGATACGATAGTGCATGATCGTTTGGAGGAGATCTTCTCCACTAAATCCACAATGTTTGAGCACATAGACCACATCGTACAGATCACGGATTTTGTTTCGATCAAGGAGTAAAAGCACTTTAAGCTTGAAGATGTTCTCCACCGAAGCGATTCGTAATGTTCCCAACTGTGTACCCGTGTCGTTTTGGAGGATTTCGCTTTCATAAATGTTGCTGGAAGGATTGATGACAAAATCGACTTTGACACCATTTATGATGTATCGCTGCATCATCTCATGAATGTCTCCACCTTCGTTGATGGCGGTATCGATAATGGTTCTATCGAACTCCAAAGGCGTAACCTCTTCAAACATTTCTAGAAAATCTAAGGATGGCAATTTGTCGGCAAATGGAAAGCAGATATCCAGATCGAAGCTCTCTCGATGCTTCAGATGGTAAGCCAGTGCTGTACCGCCCATCAAAATAGCTCGATGCTCGGCAAACAAATCAATGCGGGAAAATCGCTCCAGCAGCGTTTGGGTCTGAGGATTGATCATGCGGCACTCTGATGATCTTGCAGATAGGCGGTGACTTTTTCGATGAGTTTGTCACTCACCCGCTCTTTGTGTCTGAGCAGTGCGGCAAAGATCCGCTCTCTGCCGAAAAACTCGGCAAGCTTTTGTACTACAAAATCGTTATAGGCTCTCTGCAACGTGGCAACGATAAAGATATCTACCGGTACTTTTTTGTCGGGATCGTTGTTCCAGAGGATCGCTTTGGGTAAACCGGCTTCGATCAGCTCACCGGCGGTGATATAGGCTTTTGCTGTGGGCATATTACGAAGCAGGATCATCGCATAACCGGGTACCTTCCCCGACTTTTTCCAGCCGGCAACGGTATAATATGGGATACCTGTGTAGGCAGAGAAAGCTTTTTTGCTGATAGCTTTGGCTTTAAGTAATGTCTCGAATGCTTTATGTTGTATTTTCATACTTGTCATTTTAACCAATTTGGTGAAATTTGTCAATTTGACAAATCTTTGAGCAATGAGGATTTTGAGGAAAGGTGTGATCTATTTGGTGCGGCTTGTGGTGACATTTTTTGATTTCGTCCGATATACGGGGCTTTGAAGAGGCTCTCATAACTGAGGGTCGGTGGTTCAAATCCGCCTCCCGCAACCAATCACAAATTCCAATAATACTGACTTTTTAAACAATTCATCAAAAAAAATCTGAAATACCATTCCGTCAACACTACAGAGCCTATAATAACGATTAAGCTATAATTATTCAAACTGCACAAAGGCACAAAAGAATGAAACTCACCCTCGAAACACTCGAACGCTGGCTCTGGGACTCTGCCGACCTGATGCGCGGTCACATTGACAGTTCCGACTTCAAAAACTATATCTTCGGTCTGCTCTTTTTGAAGCGTGCGAACGACCAGTTCTTTGAAGAAGCCAATCTTGCGGTGAAAGAGGAAGGCATCAGCCTTGAAGAGGCGCTCGAAGATGAGGATTATCATCAGTTCTACATCCCCCAAAAAGCCTACTGGTCGGAGCTGACCAAAAAGACGGAGAACATCGGTCAGGCACTGGACAAAGCCTTTGCCGCCATCGAAGAGCACAACCCTACCCTCGAAGGGGTAATGACGGCGGTACACTTCGGAGACAGCGAAAAACTGCCCGACACCCTGCTCTCAAGGCTGCTGCAACACTTCAACAAATACTCCCTTGCCAACGCCGACCTCGAAAACCCCGATATCCTCGGCAACGCCTACGAGTATCTCATCCGTGAGTTTGCCGATGATGCGGGCAAGAAAGGCGGTGAGTTCTACACACCCAAAGAGGTGGTTAGACTGGCGGTCGGGCTCATCAAGCCTGAAGCTGGCAACAGTGTCTATGACCCCACCTGCGGCTCTGGCGGTATGTTGATAGAATCGGCACACTACATCAAAGCGCACGGCGGTGTGGTCGATGGCAAGTATATCAATGTCTCGCTCTACGGTCAGGAGAAAAACCTCGGCACCTGGGCGATCGCCAAGATCAACATGATCGTTCACGGTTTCATCGATGCGGACATCCGCAAAGGCGACACCCTCGCCTCACCCAAACACACACAGAACGGCGAGCTGATGACCTTCGATCGGGTCATCGCCAATCCGCCCTTTTCGCTCAAGAAGTGGTGGGCACCTGCCGAGGTGGATATCAAGACCGACGAGAAAGGCAAGGAAATAGCCCCCAAGTACAACGATGTCGTCACCGATGAGTACGGACGCTTCAAGTACGGCATCCCTCCCAGAGGGTATGGCGATCTGGCATTCGTGCAGCATATGATCGCCGTGCTCAGACATGATGGACGAATGGGTGTGGTACTGCCTCACGGCATCCTCTTTCGAGGCGGCACGGAGGGAAAGATACGCAAAGGCATCCTCGAAGACGATCTCATAGAAGCGGTCATTGGACTGCCTGAGAAGCTCTTTTACAATACGGGCATCCCTGCCAGTATCCTTGTTATCAACAAGAACAAGCCTGAGAATCTAAAAGATAAAGTCGTATTTATCGATGCTTCGGGTGAATACAAAGAGGGCAAAAACCAGAACAAACTCACCGATGAGAACATCGCCAAGGTCGTAGAGGCTTATGATGGTTTAGCAGATATCGACAAGTTTATGAGAATCGTCGATATGGACGAGATACGGGAGAATGACCACAACCTGAACATCGCCCGATACATCGACACCAGCGAACCCGAAGAGATCGTCGATATCCCGGCGGTGCTGAAGGAGATAAAAGCACTTAAAGATAAGGAAAAGGCTATCGATGAAGAGCTGAACGGGTATCTGAAGGAGCTTGGTTATGCGTGATGTGGTTGTTTTCAAAGATAATACTCTTGAGCTAAACGTAGAGTTTGATGGTGAAACTGTCTGGCTAAATCAGGGTGAGATAGCGCAGCTTTTTGGGAAAGACAGAACCGTTATTACACGCCATATCAACAATATACTCAAAGACAAAGAGGTTGATGAAAAAAGCAATGTGCAAAAAATGCACATTGCAAATTCTGACAAGCCTGTGAAGTTTTATAGTCTTGATATCGTCTTGGCAGTGGGTTATCGAACAAATTCTGCTACAGCGATCAAGTTCAGACAATGGGCAACAAAAATACTAAAACAGTATCTCATCAAGGGCTATGCCCTAAACAAAGAGCGGCTTCAGCAGCGAAAACTCCAAGAACTGGAGCAGACCATTCAGCTCATCAAGCAAGGACTCGACAATAAAGAGCTAAGCACGACAGAAGCCAAAGGTTTTGTAGAGATTGTCTCCGATTATGCCCGCAGCTGGGCGCTGCTGCAAGGGTATGACGAACAGAGTTTACAGGAGGTGATGCAGACTACAGAACAGCGTTTTGTTCTGGACTATGACGAAGCGCTCGATGCCATCGCAGAACTCAAAAAGGCGCTCATCGCCAAAGGAGAAGCCTCCGAGCTTTTCGGGCAGGAGAAAGCCGGAGAGTTCAAGGGAAACCTGCTCAATATCTATCAGAGCTTCGGCGGGGAGGAGCTGCTGCATTCGGTGGAACAAAAAGCGGCAAACCTGCTCTACTACATCATCAAAGGGCATCCGTTTAACGACGGCAACAAGCGCATCGGGGCGTATCTGTTCGTGCTTTTCCTGCACAAAAACAGCGTACTCTACAAACCGAGCGGCGAAGCGAAGATCAACGATAACGCTCTGGCATCGCTGGCGCTGCTGGTAGCGACCTCCGCACCGGAACAGAAAGATATCATCATCAAACTGATTATGAATATGCTCTATGAGGGAGAAGTATGATGTCGGTTAGAGAGGGGTATAAGCAGACGGAAGTCGGGGTGATTCCTGAGGAGTGGGAGGTTGTAACATTTGAAACAATATCTGAATTACAAAGAGGGACAAGCTTTACAAAAAAAGACTTAGTTGAAGGAAGTATCCCCGTTATAGCTGGTGGTAAAGAACCCGCTTATTATCATAATGAATATAATAGAGATGGTGAGACAATAACAATTAGTGGTAGTGGAGCTAATGCTGGTTTTGTTAACTTCTTTACAAAAAAAATATTTATGTCAGATGGTTTTACTATAAAGGGGAAAGACAAAACATCTCTTACAAAATATTTGTTTTATTTTTTAAAACATAAACAAGATTATATTTTCAATCTTCAAAGTGGAGGAGCACAGCCTCATATTTATATAAAAAATATTGCACCAATAGTTATTCCTCTCCCACCCCTCCCAGAACAACAAAAAATCGCCGCCATCCTTACCAGTGTCGATAACAAGATAGAGGTCATCGACGTGCAGATAGCCAAAACCGAAAGACTCAAAAAAGGGCTGATGCAAAAGCTCCTAAGCGAGGGCATCGGGCATACGGAGTTTAAGGAGAGTGAGATTGGGAGGATACCGAAGGAGTGGGAGGTTGTTTGGCTTGGGGATTGCATTGACGGGAAAGGTCGTTATGGTATCAATGCACCAGCTGTGGATTACGACAAGTCTTTGCCAGCCTATCTACGAATTACAGATATTGACGAAAATGGTAATTTTATTGCGTCTAACAAGAAATGTGTCTCACATAAAGATAGTGCAGACTATAAGCTATCTGAAGGAGATATCGTTTTTGCAAGAACAGGAAACACTACAGGCAAAACATATCTTTACAATCCTAAGGATGGAGAACTCATATATGCAGGCTTTCTTATAAAATTCACGCCCCTAAAAGATAAACTGGATTCTTATTACTTGAAACTAATAACAACCACTGCAAGATACTGGAACTGGGTAAAGATAACTTCAACAAGAACAGGACAGCCAGGTATCAATAGTGAAGAATATGCAAAACTATTACTTCCGCTCCCACCCCTCTCCGAACAAAAACAAATCGCTAAAATCCTCTCCATCACCGACAACAAACTCGACACCCTCCGAGCCAAAAAAGAGAAATGCGAAACACTCAAAAAGGGCTTGATGCAGAAGCTGCTGACGGGGGAAGTGAGGGTGAAGGTATCAAGGAGTGAACCATGAGCGAATACACCCAATCCGAACTCCCAGCCATCCAGCTCCTCCAAAAGCTCGGCTACGAACACCTCGATGCCAAAGGCGCGATGAGCGATGTCGTGCTCCAAGAGCGGCTCGAGAAAGCCCTGATGCGTCTCAACCCCTGGCTGAGTGAAAACAACCTCCACAAGGTCATCAAAAAGATACACTCGGTAAACGGCAGCAGCCTGATGGAGATAAACGCAGCCATTCACCATCTCATCACCAGAGCCGATGCCTTTACGCTCAAGCCCACACCAGATGAGCACCCCATCCCCGTTAAGTTCATAGACTTCGACAACATCGAAAATAATGATTTCCTCGTCGTGAACCAGATGAAGTTCAAAGGCGAGCGAGCCAACTCCATCCCCGACATCGTACTCTTCATCAACGGGCTGCCGCTGGTGGTCATCGAAGCCAAGAACCAGACGGTGGATATCACCGACATTCCTGACCTGCACTACTATCAGGAAAACTCACCCAAGCTCTTCTACTACAATCAGGTCTGCTCCGCTATCAACCGCATCAATGCCATCTACGGCACCATAGAGAGCCCGATGGAGTTCTACTCGAAGTTCAACGAAGCACCCAACGACGAGCTCAAATCTCTGATAACAGACAGAGAGATAACCCCGCAGGATATTATGCTCTACAACCTCTTCAAGCCAGAGAAGTTCCTCGACATCATCAAGTACTTCGTCATCTTTGAAGTGGTCGAAGGCAAGACCATCAAGAAGCTGCCACGCTACCAGCAGTTAAGAGCGGTCAACAAGATTGTTCACCGTCTCAAGACCGAACACAAAGGCGGGGTCGTATGGCATACCCAGGGCTCTGGCAAATCCATCACGATGATTTACCTCGCTACCAAGCTCAGAGCACAGAACAGCGGATTTGACAATCCGACGATACTGGTCGTCACGGATCGTGTTGACCTCGACAATCAGATCAGCTCCACCTTTAGACGGACAGGCTTCCCCAACCCCATACAGGCAAGCTCCATCTCGCACCTTAAAAGCCTGCTCAAGGACAGTTACGGCAAAACCCTGATGACGACCATCCACAAGTTTCAGGAGCAGGCTGAAGAGCAGAAAGAAGCAGAGGTGCTCAGCGACAAGGAGAACATCTTTGTCCTCATCGACGAAGCGCACAGAAGCCAGTACGGTCTGACGGCTGCCTATATGAGACAGTCGCTCCCCAATGCCAAGTTCATCGCCTTTACGGGTACGCCTATCGACAAGGAGAGTAAATCGACGCTCAGGGAGTTCTACGGCGGTGACTACATCGACAAGTACACCATCAAGCAGTCCGTAGCCGACGGCAACACCCTGCCGATTCTCTACGAGACGGGACTGCCAAAACTCTTCATCGAAAAAGAGCAGATGGATGAAGTCTTCGGCAAGGTCTTCGAGGGTGTCAGTGAAGAGAAGCAGGGATATCTCAAAAAGAAATCAACCTCGCTCGATATCGTACTCCTGGCTGAACAACGGGTCAAAGAGATAGCCAAGCATATCGTAGCGCACTACAGCAGGAAAATCTACCCAGACGGATTCAAGGCGATGATAGTCTGCCATAACCGAAAACAGGCAATCGCTTACAAAAAAGCACTCGATGCACTGACCAAACTCGGACTCAACCCCTACACCTCAAAAGTGGTGATGAGCTTCGATACCAAGAAAGACCCCAAAGAATATTTCGAGCTGGCGACACCCGAAGAGAACATAAAACAGACTATCGAAGATTTCAAGCTGCCATTCGGTAATGAAAGTGACAAGAGCAAAGGCGGACGCAAACAGTACGACAACACCGCCTTTTTGATAGTGAGCGATATGCTGCTCACTGGCTATGACGCTCCGATACTCCAAGTGCTCTATCTGGACAAGGTACTCAAGGAGCATAACCTGCTCCAAGCCATCGCAAGGGTCAACCGTACCCGCAAAGGCAAGAATGCAGGCTACATCGTCGATTATGTGGGGATTACCAAGCATCTGGTCGAGGCACTGGAGATATTCTCCGGCGACCTTGAGCCAAGCGATGTGATGAAAGACATCGAAACCGAAAAGACCGTGCTGGAGAACCGACACACCAAGCTGGTCAACTTCTTCAAGAAAGTCAAATACGACCGCCACAAGCAAAGGGATGATTTCATCCTCAAGGCAGTCAAGTATCTTCAACCGCAGGATATCAAGGACAAATTCAAAGAGATGCTGCGTGATTTCAACAAATCGATGGATATCGTCCTGCCTGACCAGTTCGCTACACGCTTTGAGTACGACTTCACACTCTTCAATGAAATCAAATTGATGATACGGGATGAAAAGGAGAAAATCACCAAAGAGGACAGCAAGAAGCTTCAGATGATTATCGATGAGCACCTGCGAAGCAAAGGGATTGAATACCTGCTGAATGAACCTATCGACATCTCCGACTACAGGCAGTTTAGAAAAGAGCTTACAAAAGCAGGCAGCCATTCACCGCTGGACAAAGCCAAAGCCATCATCAAAGCCAATGAAAAGGAGCATCCCGAACTGGCTCTGGAGCTTTCGGAGCTGCTCGAGAAGATACTTCACGAGCGTAAAAGCGACAGGAAACAGGCGGCAGTCGACCTGCTGAGCCAGATGGAAGAGATTATCAAGAAGCATAAAGAACGGTACACCAATGCAGGGCTTAAAGATGAAAGCCAGCTGGTCGTTTACAACATCGTTGAGAAGCTCTGCGACAAACCTACAGAACTGACACTTGATATCTACGATGTACTTGATGAGTTCCTCGCCAACCCTGCCGTCTATACCAAAAGCACCGCACAAAAAGAGATGCGTAACAAAATCAAACCGCTGCTGGCACAGTACGGCATCGACAAAAAACTTTCTAAAGAGATAGTCCAGAAGCTGGTGGAGGCGTGAGTGTATAGTGTTCAGTACGGTACACAGACCATAGCGTACGACATCGTCCGCAAACCAAAACTCAAGAATACCTATATCAATGTCGATAGAGACGGCGTGACCATCAAAGCCAATGACAGGGTCAGTGAGCGTGAGATAGAAGCCTTTGTACTCAAAAAGGCTGCCTGGATACTTAAACACCTGCAATCGTACAAAGCCAGAGCAGAAGAAGGTGAGATTCAGACTGGTTCACGGCTCTACTATCTGGGAAAAAGCTACTATGTCGAACTCATCAAGGAAGAGCACCGTAACGTCGAGGTGAAGTTCATCCACTCTAAATTCATCATCAAAGCTCCCCAAAAGGTCTCTCAGACGGCACTTCATCAGGCAGTAGATGCCTTCTACAAAGAGAAAGCTACCGAGAAGATTCTACCGCTGGCAAAGAAGTGGTCTGAACAGATGCAGCTCTCCCCTGCCCATATCTCTTTTAGAAAAGCGAACAAACGCTGGGGCTCCTGCTCCCATACCAACCGTATCTCATTCAACTATCAGCTGATGAAACTGCCCACAGCCTGTATAGCGTATGTCATCGTTCACGAACTGGCGCATATCTGCCACAAAAACCACTCTTCCGAGTTCTGGACGCTGGTCGGGAAGTATATGCCTGATTATCGGGAGATGGAGAAGAGGATTAAGGGGTTTGAGAAGGTGTTTTAAGTTTTGGATGCTTTATGACAGTAATTACATTCGCACTTTACTTCATCTTCCCATGCGCCCTCGCCATACTCTTGAAGCGGCTCTTCTCCTCTATGGAGGCGAAGCCGTTTGCGGGGATGTAGTGAAAGTGCGGGTGTTTGTAGAGCATGATGTCTTCGCCAAGGGGGATGACTTCGTCTATCTCGTCCCAGCTCCAGTGTAGCTTTTGGTCATGGGCGTCGATGGTGAAACCATTGTCGTCCACTTCAATGGTGATGGTCTTGTCTTTGAAAGGGGAGTTCTCGAAGGAGGCTTTGGCGCGGTGCTTTGCGATAGCCTTTTTACCGTAGTACCAGTAGAAAAGGACGATGGTAGAGAAGATCAGCAGTCCGAAACCGCCCTGCTTCATGGCCGCTACGACGCCAAACTGTGCCAGTGCGATGAAAAACCAGCCGATGTAGCGTTTGGCGGAGTGTTCGAACTGGTAGCGGTAGGAGGCATCGAAGAGGCGTTTGACGTTCTGGGCATCCCATCGGTAGGAGATGCGTACGGGCTCAGACATGCTCTTCACACTCTGCGATGATAAGATCGCTGCGTTTGATGCAGCCGCGCTCTTCAAGAGCGTCTATCATCTTCAGCGTTTTTTCGTACAGCGTTTCATACTCTGCGCTGAAGTGTGCATACTTCTTCTGCTCTTTTTTCGCATAAATGTAGGCTGCAACGATCGAGAGTGCGAAAAACCCGTAGATCCACCACTGCCACTCCTTGAGGTCAAGCAGTACGATGAAGTACTGTACGGAGAAGAGCACGAAGAACTCCACCGAGAAGATGATCACCAGCGTGGCGCTCTGCTCGAAGTCCAGTGTGTATTTCTCTATCTCTCGCAGCCTTGAAAGGTTGCCGTTGACTGATTTTGCATCCTCCTTGCATCTCTCATCAAGCTTGTCGATGTCGATGTCACGGATATGGATGTTACTGATGTTGTATTCGACATTGAGCTGCTTGTAGGCTTCGAGGATCTCCGGGTGGGTCTGGATGATCTCTATGATCTCATCTTCGCTGAGGCGTTTTTTGCCTGCGATCTGCTGTACGTCCTGCAAAATAAGGTCATACAGACCAACGTTCTTGATCTCTAATGCGACACGCTCGAGGTGTATCAAGGTTTCTCCTTTGTTACGGCCGGAGTCATCTCCGGCCGCTTCAAGACTACTTTGCAAAGGCCGGGTCATCTGCCGGCTCCAACGCTTCGTCTATGCCGTAGGAAGGCGTAGGGTCTTTTGCCGGCATGAAGATACCGACAAGGCCCTTGATCCCTACGGACATAACGATGTTGTAGAGGAAGATCGCCCACGCCGCAAGCAGCATCGTTCCACAGATGGCCGCGAAGATCATCAGCGGGTTGAACTCGCCGTGTACGTAGAGGTGGCGTCTGAGCATTCCGTCAAGCCCTGCCATTCCCATGAAGGCACCCATACCGATACCACCGATGAGGTGGAGCCAGAAGTGGGCGTTGGAGAGCTTGTGCGAATAGAGCTTGGTGTTGTTGGTGACAATGGGCCAGAGCACGTATACCGCTGAGTAGAGTGTCATGTAGAGCCCTACGATGATGGCGATGTGTACATGCGCACCGATGATCCACTGCGTGTTGTGAAGCACACGGTTAAGCCCCATGTCCGCCTGGATGATCCCTGCAGGTACGGCCAGACCGAAGCCCACAAGCCCGCCAAGGAGGTACTTGAGCTCCATCGTCATCTTAAGCGGTCTTGCCTTCCAGAGTGTGACCAGTGTAATGAAGAGCGCCAGTCCCTGTGTGAGCAGTTCGAATGCGGTGACCATCTCACCGGAGATGAGCTTCATCATCTCAGGCTGCGGCTGGTCGGAGAGCAGGTGGTGAGACCATACCATCCACGAAACCAGCAGCTCAAGCATCAGCGCCGCACGCGCGACGTTCTCCATGAAGAGCTTCTGACCGGTAATGAGTGTGGCAAGCAGGTACCATGAACCGGCAACATAGATGAGCACCAGACCATCGGCAACAAGGTCGAGCCCCCACCAGAACCAGTTCTTGTAGAGCAGCGCATCGATGGCGTTCATGTCCCACTGCAGGCCGCCAAGGTCGGCGATGAGATAGACAAGTACCAGAATCCCCGCTCCCAGAATGACGACTGCGTCAAGGAAGGTGTCGACCGTACCACGGAAGATGGCGACAACAGGCAGTGCCAGTGCCGGCTCTTTGGAGTACGGCGGCTTGCCTCTGAGTTTGTTGATAAGGTTGAGCATACCGTCGATACCGAAACCGGAGATGAGCAGCTCTTTGGTCGTTTTGTCCTTGTGTACACCCACTCTTGCGAAGATGGTCGCATAGATGTTGTAGATGAACCCGAACGTTCCGAGCATAATGAGTGCCACACCGACGATGAAGACGATGCCCCCTACTTCACTGAACTGTCTTGTATCCACAGGCAGCGGCCAGTAGAGCGTGTAGAGCGGTGCATAGTGCCACGCGAACGCCGCAAACCACGCCATTGCGGTACCGGCAGTGATGAGCCCCCATGTCCAGTTGGCAAGCTTGATGCTATAAAGTGGCTTCTTGGTCAGATACGGCACCAAAAAGGTGAATGCACCGAAGACCAGTTGATAGGTCGAGCCGAAGATACCGACAATGGGGTGCGCAGTCATGATGGAGAAGAAGTGGTCGGGGTGGAAGAACATCTCAGGAATGGGTGCAACCTCTTTACCCGTTTCCACCATACGCATGATCATCCCCTCTATGGCTACCAGTCCGTAGAAGAGAAAGGCCATGACGACCGCTCTGAGCGTTACTTTCTGAAGGGCATTCAGACTGTCCGGATCAAAGTTCGTTCCGCTTATCAGGTTTTCTTTCCAACTCATTGTTTACCTCCTTTTTCGCATCCGACCACTTTCATGAAGTGTTTGACGAGCATCAGGTCGTTGCCCTCTTCGTCATACTGTGCCGGACCGGAATACTCCGTGGATGTCAGATCGAAATCGCCGTTGTGGTTGAATGTCCAGTATATGTCGTTGTTGTGACCAGGATCGACCTGCATCTGCAGCACCATCGTACCGTCCTGTCTGAAAAGACCGAAACCGTAGGTAAGGTCGTCACTTGTGACATCGAAGGCGATGGTCTGGCCGCACTGCACCACGATGGGAAGTTCGGGCAGACGCCACTTGTGGTTGCCCACCTCAATGTTGTAGCGCGCATCGGGTGTGATGTCGTGGCGTGTGATATCCTGCGATACCCACGGAATAGCATTGTAGGTAAAGATATGATGCCCTACCCCCATAATGACAAGAAACGCCATATAGCCGTAAAAGGGTATGCGCACAATCGATTTCGCTTTCTCTTTTCGTCCCAGGTTGTACCCGAACCACGCTACGATCGAAATAATCATAAAGGCGTAGATGGTGTAGACGACCCAGTGAAAAGAGAGCAGTTCCAGTGAATTGGAAAACGTCATTGTTCTCTCCTCCTAAATAGTTTTACGCACTTATTTTATAGAAAGGTTATGGGTGAAAAAATTGATCTGTGTCAAATGTGTGAACATGTAGTTGATTAAAAAATGAACAATAAAGTGCATTATTATTATCTAAAATTATGTGATTGATTAAAAATGGAACATTGAAATTTTAAAATCATAAAATGCAATAACAGCTGTGATATAATTGAAATAAGGAGATAACAAATGATCGCTCTCTTGAAAAAATGGTGGCATAGTCTTGGAGTAATGGAGCCCAAAGCGCTTGTCTACAAAAAATTCAAAGACCACCGCCTTTTTACTGCAAATGTCTTTCTTTTCGGCGCCTTTCTGGGAGTAATACTCTGGATTTGGGATTATATTACCGACCCGGTCGGCGCACAGGAGACGGTGCTTCTTCGATCTTTTTTTCTCATTCTGCTTGTAGAATACCTGATGGTGAGAAGATGGAAGAACCCTTATATACTTGGCTGGATGGCCCTTGCTTTGGTTCTGCTGACACTGATGGACTATCTTGTCATCCTTACACATCTGGAGGGTGGCATGGTATACGGGATTGCTGGATTCATGTTCTATATGCTGCTCCCGCCTATTGCATTTCAAGCCTTTCCCCTCTGGCTTAACATCCTTGGTATCATTATTATAGCTGCTTTCCCGCAGCTTTTTGCAGAGGCAGGATTTGTCGACGGCTTTCAGCAGGCCAACTATGCTGTCCTGATCTGGCCTGCTGCTTCCATAGCAATTCTGATACAGTACTTCTATGCCCGCAGCTACCATCACCGATATGAAATGGAAAAAGCCCTCGAACACCTCTCCTATACCGATATGCTCAGTGGACTCTACAACAGAAGATATTTCATGGAGACATTTCACAACCTGTTGGAGCATGCAAAGGTGTCTGGATCTTCTCTTGGGCTTCTGATTGCTGACATTGACCGCTTCAAATTGATCAACGACAGATACGGCCATCCTGTCGGTGATGAAGTCATCAGGTCACTCTCTGCACTTTTGGCCAGAGAAGTTGGGGCGGCAGGTATTGTGGCACGTATCGGCGGAGAGGAGTTCGGAATACTTTTGCCGGATACCGATATGGAGGCATCTTCGAAAATTGCCGAGCAGTTGCGTTTGGCAACGGCGCAGATGAGAATTGATCTACAGTATGAAGAGCCGCTTGCATTTACTATAAGCATAGGCATGGCAGTTTCCGATAATAAGAGTGATGTAGCAGCCCTTTTCAAAAAGGCGGATCAGGCCCTCTACAAGGCAAAACAGTCTGGCCGAAACCGTGTATGCAGTACGTAGTGAAATGAAGGGATTTTGTATGGAGAAAGTGATGGAAGCCCTTCTTGAGGGCTTCCCTCTTAGGAGATGTTGACGACGATCTCGCCGTTCTGGACATCGAACTCGACGTTGCTGCCCTCGACGACTTTGTCTTCGAGGATGAGCTCCGCGAGTCTGTCCTCGACCACTTCGTAGAGTGCTCTCTTGAGCGGTCTCGCACCGTAGACAGGATCGAACCCCGCCTCGGCGATATAGGCTTTTGCAGCCGGTGTGAGCGTGATGGTGATATCGCGCTCTGCCAGCTTCTTCTGGATACCTCTGAAGAGGATATCCACGATGTTGGTGATCGCATCCAGATCGAGCGGATTGAAGATCACGATGTCGTCCAGACGGTTGAGGAACTCCGGTTTGAAGTGGAGCTTCAACTCGTCGTTGACCGCCTTGCGTCTGTCTTCAGGGTCTTTGAACTCCATGATCTTGTCAGACGCAATGTTGGATGTCATGATGATGATGGTGTTCTTGAAGTCCACCGTCACCCCTTTGTTGTCTGTCAGACGCCCGTCATCGAGCACCTGAAGCAGTGTGTTGAAGACATCCGGATGCGCCTTCTCGATCTCGTCGAAGAGTACGACAGAGTACGGCTTTCTTCTGACCGCTTCGGTCAGCTGACCGCCCTCATCGTACCCGACATATCCCGGAGGCGCACCGACCAGTCTGCTGGCCGCGTGTTTCTCCATGTACTCACTCATATCGATACGGATGAGTGAGCGCTCACTGTCGAAGAGGAACTTCGCCAGTGTCTTGGCCACCTGTGTCTTACCGACACCGGTAGGTCCAAGGAACATGAAGCTTCCGATCGGTCTGTTAACGTCGCTGAGCCCCGCTTTATTACGCTTGATGGCACGCGCAACGGCCTTGAGCGCCTCTTCCTGACCGACGACCTCCTCTTTGAGGACATCTTCGATGTGCAGGATCTTATCCTTTTCGCTCTGCAGCATCTTGTTGACAGGAATGCCTGTCCAGCGGCTGATGATGCTTGCGATCATCTCTTCGTCTACCGAGTTCTTCAGCAGCGTGCCCTCTTTCTGCATCGCATCCCACTTCTCTTCAAGCGCTTTGAGCTCCGCCTCTTTGGCAGGGATCTGGCCATACTCGATCTCAGCTGCCTTGTTGAAGTCACCCTGGCGCTTGGCAGTCTCTGCCTCATGCTTGAGCGATTCGATGGCCTGCTTGATCTCGGCGATCTCGCTGAAGACACGCTTCTCGTTCTCGAAGCGGTTCTGCAGCTCTACACGTTTCTCTTCAAGGTCTGCAAGCTCCTTTTCGATCTCTTCAAGACGCGCTTTGTTCTTTTCGGTCTCTTCCATCTTGAGAGCCTCTTTCTCTACCTGAAGTGTAGAGATCTCACGCTTGACACGTGCAAGCTCTGTAGGCTCGCTCTCGATCTGCATCTTCAGCTCCGCGGCAGCCTCGTCAATGAGGTCGATCGCCTTGTCCGGCAGGAATCTGTCGGTAATGTAGCGGTCTGAGAGTTTTGCCGCTGCTACAAGCGCACCGTCGGTGATCATCACGTTGTGGTGCGTTTCAAGACGCTCTTTGATCCCTCTGAGGATCTGCAGTGCTTCGTTGATGCTCGGCTCATCCACTTTGACCGGCTGGAAACGACGCTGGAGCGCAGCATCTTTCTCAAAGTACTTTCTGTACTCCTTCAGCGTGGTCGCACCGATGGTGTGCAGCTCTCCACGTGCCAGCGCAGGCTTGAGGATGTTTGCTGCATCCATACTTCCCTCGCTCGCACCCGCACCGACAATGGTATGGATCTCGTCGATGAAAAGGATGATGTTGGATGCCTCTTTGACTTCATCGACAACGGCCTTGAGTCTGTCCTCGAACTCACCGCGGTACTTCGCACCGGCGATCAGACGGCTCATGTCAAGCGAGATGACACGCATGTGCTGCAGGCTCAGCGGTACCTCTTTGTTGACGATACGCTGTGCCAGACCCTCGACGATGGCGGTTTTACCCGTACCCGGCTCACCGATAAGGATCGGATTGTTCTTGGTCTTACGAATGAGGATCTGCATCACGCGTTGTACCTCTTCGTCACGTCCGATAACCGGGTCGAGTTCACCGTCGATCGCCTTTTGTGTCAGGTCGATACCGTACTGGCTGAGCGCTTCAAGCGTCTCGTCGGCAGTCTGTGAATCGATGGTCTTGCCGCCTCTGATGGACTCGAGCGTCTTCTTGAACTCGGTGATGTCGACATACTTGCCGATAACATCTTTGATGTAACTCTCGTTGATGTTCGCCATCAGCCATGTGTCTACGGCAAGGTACTGGTCACCGTTTGCCGCCATGACACCTTCGGCATTCTGGAGTGAACGTACAAGGTTCTGTCCGAGCTTGATGGTCTCTTTGGTTACGGTAGAGACAGTCGGCAGCTTGGAAGCGACACTTTTCGCTTCCAGCTCGATGGCTGCCTTTTCGGCATTCATTTTGTTGAGTGCCTGGTTAAGGATGGAGTTGCTGTTGGTCAGCAGTGCCCATACAAGGTGAATGGGCTCGACTTCCTGGTTTTTGTTGTGCAATGCAAGCGAAACCCCCGATTCAATGGTCTCCTGCATTTGGTTGGTCAATTTCTCTAAGATACTCATATTGGCTTCCTTCTTTTCTGTTATTTGGGCGTATTATACCAAGTTTAGTCATTCTTTGTCAAGTTTCCTAACAAAAATTATTTAATTTTTACTGAAACCACCGGTTTTTTGACATTTAAGCACTATTGTAATGCAAATCCGATAACCAAATATGAATGAAACAGAGATATTTAACTGCGATTTACCTATACCTTATATAGTATGTGCAAACAGCAATCTCTTAGTGAGATTTCTATAAAATATCACCTTAATGAACGGAGTACCTACCCTATGATTCAAAAAAGCAAAAAAGTGATTGCAGCGGGCCTGCTTTCTACCCTGACAGCGGCCTACCTTTTCGGTTCTTTCGCGCAGGCGCAGGAGAAGCCAAAAGCAGACAGTGCCAAGCAGAAGCTTGAAGCCTATATCAAGTTTACCCAGATTCTCAACCTGATCGAGCAGGAGTATGTCGACGAGACCAATACGACAGAACTTGTGAACAAGGCACTCAAGGGACTGATGAGCAACCTCGATGCGCACTCTGCCTATATGGATAAAAAATCCTACAAAGACCTTACAGTACAGACTAAAGGCGAGTTTGGCGGACTGGGTATTTCAGTGGGTATGAAAGATGGCGCACTGACCGTCATTGCCCCGCTTGAAGGCACCCCTGCAATGAAGGCGGGCGTAAAAGCCGGTGATATCATCCTCAAGATCGATGACAAGGCTACCATCGGCATGAATATCGACGAGGCGGTCAAACTGATGCGTGGAAAACCTGGCACCGATATCGTCCTTACCATTGTGCGTAAAAAAGAGCCAAAGCCGCTCAAGATCAAAATTACCCGCGATATCATCAAGATCGATTCGGTCTATCCAAAGACTATCGAGGGAGAAGACGGTATTCTCTATCTGCACGTCTCTTCGTTTGATCAAAAGGTGGTTGAGAGTGTCAAGAAGGCTATCGCAGAACACAACAACACCAAAGGAATTCTACTTGACCTGCGTAACAACCCGGGCGGACTGCTCGACCAGGCAACAGGGCTTGTCGATATGTTCGTCGATGACGGTGTCATTGTCAGCCAGAAAGGACGTATCAAGTCTGAAAATGTAGAGTACAGGGCACACAAAGAGGGAACGGACCTCAAAACACCTATCGTGACACTGGTCAACGGCGGAAGTGCGAGTGCCAGTGAGATTGTCTCGGGAGCTCTCCAAGACTTCAACCGCTCTGTTATTGTCGGTGAGAAAACATTCGGAAAAGGTTCGGTGCAGATCGTACTGCCTGTAGGCAAAGAGGAGGCGGTCAAGCTGACCGTAGCGCGCTACTATCTTCCAAGCGGCAGAACCATCCAGAACAAAGGGGTAACACCGGATATCACGGTACATCTGGGAAAGATAGAGTATGAAGAGGACCCTATTTTGCTCAAAGAGAAAGACCTGAAAAAACATCTCGAAACAGAACTGCAGAAAATAGAAAAAGATGTCGACAAGAAAGCAGTAAAGAAGAAAAAAGAGAAAGATGCCAATGCAACGGTTGAAAGCGAAGACGAGAATGCGACAAAGAACAAAAAGCTGATCACCGAGAAGATGATCTACAACGATGCGCAGCTTAAAAGCGCGCTTGACATTCTCAAGGCGCTCATCATCACAGAGAAAGGGAAACACTGATGGAAAAGAAATCACTGGTTTACGAAGGCAAGGCGAAGAAGATCTGGAGTACGGACGACGAGCGTCTCTACATTTCGGAGTTCAAGGATGACCTGACGGCATTCAACGGCGAAAAGAAGTCCAGCGAAGCGGGCAAAGGGGCACTGAATAACAAAATCTCCACGGAACTCTTCAAGTATCTGAACAACAAGGGTATCCCTACACACTTCGTTGAGATGCTCGATGACAACCATATGCTTCATAAAAAAGCGGATGTCATTCTCATTGAAGTGATCGTGCGCAACATTGCTACAGGAAGCCTCAGCCGCAACCTCGGTATCGAAGACGGCAAGGTACTGCCATTTACACTGGTGGAGTTCGACTACAAGAATGACGAACTGGGTGACCCAAAACTCAATGATCAGCACTGCCTCATTCTGGAGCTTGTCAACGATACTTCCGAACTTGACTATATCCGCTATATGGCAAGACGTATCAACGACCTGCTTAAAGAGTTTTACGCGCAGCGTGGCCTGACACTGGTCGACTTCAAACTTGAGTTCGGGCGTGATATGGACGGCAACATCATTCTCATCGACGAACTGAGCCCTGACAACTTCAGACTCTGGGACAGCGAGAGCGGCGAGAGCATGGACAAGGACCGCTTCAGAAAGGGACTTGGCGGACTCAAAGTGGCGTACGAAGAGGTACTCAACCGAATTCTCGGAACAAACAACTAACAAAGGGAAAGACTATGACAGCAATCGTAAACGTATTTTTGAAAGAAGGTGTCCTTGACCCGCAGGGGAAAGCGGCACACCATGCACTCGACTCACTCGGCTTCGAAGGGGTAAAAGATGTTCGCATCGGAAAGCAGATTGTTCTGCAGCTCGATACTGACGACAAGGCCAAGGCAGAAGCGGAAGTTAAAGAGATGTGTGAAACGCTGCTTGCCAACACTGTAATTGAAGACTACAACATAGAGATCAAGTAAGATGAAAGTAGCAGTTTTACGATTTCCGGGAACCAACTGTGAGTTCGACACACAGTATGCGTTCGAGAAGCTCGGGCATGAAACCGAGCTGGTATGGCATGAGAAAGAGACCCTGCCCTCCGATATCGACATGGTGGTAGTGCCTGGCGGATTCTCCTATGGAGACTACCTGCGTTCGGGCGCCATTGCGCGTTTCTCTCCTGTGATGAAAGCAGTTACCAAATATGCCAACGACGGCGGTACGGTACTGGGTATCTGTAACGGATTCCAGATTCTGACAGAGGCAGGGCTGCTGCCGGGGGCACTCAAGCGTAACAACAACCTCCACTTCATCTCCAAACACCAGACACTGCGTGTGGAGAACAACGATAACGCTTTCCTGAAGCAGTGTGAGGTGGGTGAAGTACTCAACATCCCTATTGCCCACGCAGACGGCAACTACTACATCGACGATGAAGGCCTGGAGAAGCTCGAAGCCAACGGTCAGGTACTGCTGCGTTACTGCGACGAAGAGGGAAACCGCGTCGTGGTCAACGGCTCCGTGACCTCCATTGCTGGTATCTGCAACGAAAAGAAGAATGTATTCGGCCTCATGCCGCACCCGGAGCGTGCGCTCGAGTCGATTCTTGGCAGTGAAGACGGTCTCAAGATGCTCAAAGGGTTCGGCGCCTGATGTCCCCTCTTCGCGCCTTTGTGCTCCTCTGGGGGCTTATGATTTTTGCCAGCTCCCTGCTGCAAGCCGAAGGCGGCTTCAAATACAGCTACATCCCCAAAAAAGTCTACGAAAACCAGATATTCCCCGTGACCATCATCGATACGCGTGAAGTCAAGAAGAAGCCCAAATACCGCTTCGATATCACCAACGACATCCACCCGCTTTCGGAAAAGCCGCTGGTGATCCGAAACGGAAACGATAACTTCTACACCTTCTACTTCAAGGCTACCCATGCCGGGCAGATCACGATTCCGCGTATCTACGTCAACGACGGTGGGCAGATCACCATTCTGGACCAGTACACCATTCCCGTGGAAAAGCTTGAGGGCAGACCCGATTTCTGCGGTGTCCTTGCAGCCGATATGAAGATACGCGGTTCGCAGGTTTCGCACTACGATGAGAAGAACTACCTTGTCAGCCTAAACATAGAAGCGTTCGAAGCCAACCTGGAAGATATGCATCTCTCAAACGTAGTGGAGTCCGGTGTGGAGTCGGTCAGACGCAAAGGGGCAAAGGCAGAAGCGGAGTTTTACGCTGTCGTGCCCACAACGCAAAAAGAGCTAAGTTTCTCCTACTTCAACACGATCAAACAGCAGTTCATCACGCTTAGCGTGCCGGTTGAGCTGATTGACAACAGTGTCGTGACCCAGACCGACCTGAACCCCAAAGAGGACAGCTTCGAAAAACTCAAGAAGTACGGCTTTATGGTACTGGTAGGCTTCTTTTTCCTGATGTTCATTATCTACAGGGATTTCTTCTACCTCATTTTGGGGACAGTGTCGCTCATTACGCTGCTGACTTTCTATATTCCCAAAGAGCGCGTTTGCATTAAGCAGGGAGCGCCGTTGTATATTCTGCCAACCGAAAACAGCGGCATTAGCACCAAGGCGCTGGAGCAGTTCGAATCTCCCCTGCTTGCCGAACGTCTGGACTATAACAAAGTAGAGTATAAAAACGGATTGATAGGATGGGTAAAAGATGAAGACCTTTGCAAAAATTAGATTCTACTGGGGAGCGGCGGTCATCTCCTTTGTCGTAGGGGGTATCATGATTCCCGCTATCTATCTTTTTCCAAAGAAAAAGGGAATGATCATGCATACCCTCAACCGCCTGAACCTCTTTCTGATGGGTAGCAAGGCTGTACAGGAGGGAGAGATGGACCCCGAAGCCGATATGTTTTTGATGAACCATCAGGGTATCATCGATATCATCGGCATGGAGGCATTGCAAACAAACCATCTGCGCTGGGTGGCCAAAAAGGAGCTTTTCGATGCGCTCTGGTTCGGCAACCTGCTTCGCGGCGGCGATATGATCTCGCTTGACAGAAGCTCCCGCGCGGGACTTGTGAAACTGATGAAAGATGTCAAGGAGTCACTTGAGATCAAACACCGCGCAGTGGCTATCTTCCCGGAGGGAACACGTGCCAAAGGACAGAAGCTTCTGCCGTTCAAACAGGGAGCGAACATGATTGCCAACAAAATGGGGCTTAAAGTACAACCCGTGGTGATCACCGGTAGCAAGTGGGTGCTCAACGAACACGACCGCACCGGACACAGCGGAGAGGTGCACTACAAGTTCCTTCCCACTATCGATGTGAGCAAGGCCCCTGAGAACTGGTATGAAACACTGCAAGAGCAGATGCAAAAAGAGATCGATGAAGCCTATGAGAAGTATGGGCGCGAACGCTGATTAAATTAAATAATATTAAAAAGAGAGAACCACTATGGCTACACTTGAAGAGACACTGAGAACGCACATCAACAAACTGGTACACCCGCTCAAAGAGGAAGAGGAGCTGAAACTGGCCCTCAAGGCGAAATTGACCAAAAAAGAGCTCAAGCTTCTGCAGGCATGGGCCGATGAAGCAGATTTAGGTGCCCTCAAAATGAAACTGAAACTTGATGAAACACGCTACGAGGTACTCTCTGCCAAACTTATCAAAAAGCTCAACCAGGAGAAGACAAAACAGGCTATCTGCCTCTAATCTTCATGAAAGGCACACTCACCGCTTCTGTCATCACATGGAAAGTGTAGATAGAGGTGTGCACCAAGATTCTCTGATACGAAATTCCAGTTCACTATCTCCCACCATTTTTCAATGTAGGCCGCTCTGGCATTGCGATAGTCAATATAGTAGGCATGTTCCCAGACATCACAGGTCAACAGTGGCGTATGCCCGTAAAGAAGCGGAGTGTCGGCATTGGATCTGGATTCAATGATCAGATGATGCTGAGGATTTGCAGAGAGCCATACCCAGCCTGAACCAAACAGGTTAAGTGTCGCATCCGTGAAGCTCTTTTGAAAGATCTTCATGGAGCCAAAGTCACGCTCAATCCACTCTTTCAGTCTGTCGGATACAGTGCTCTTTTGATTGCTCAATCCCTTGAAGTAAAAGTTGTGATTATAGATTTGGGCAGCATTGTTGAAAATGGCACCACCTGCTTTTTGGATGATCTCTTCAAGCGAAAGCGTTTCAAAAGGTGTGCCCTCTATGAGCATGTTGAGTTTGTCGACATAGCCTTTATGGTGCTTACCGTAATGGTAGCGTATTGTTTCGGCAGAAATATACGGTTCAAGTGCATTCTCTTCGAACGGAAGGTCCATCAAAACCTGTCTCATGGCGACTCCTTCTTTTGATTTACTACCTCTATCCTATGGTAGCAGTGTGGAGTCTGTGTGCAAAACTAGCAGTTTGAACCGAATTCCTTCCCAAGGTTTAGGAGTTCATCAGGGATTTGATAATGGCTGAGTGCGACATCGTTAAGCGTTTTGACTTCAAATCCACCGTCGTTATAGCAGATGACACTGTTTTTTCTCCCTTCGAGCAGTGCATCGATGGCATGCGTGACAAAACGGGATGCCATAAGGCGGTCATGTACACTGGTTACACCTCCGCGCTGAATGTGCCCAAGGACCGTGACACGTGACTCGATACCAATCTCCTCTTCGAACCATTTTGCAACCGTTTCACTCGCATTGAGCGCTTCGGAGACGATGGCGATGAAGTAGCGTCTCCCCTCCTCTTTCTCTTTTAGAAAGTCGCGTTTGTAGGCATTCAGATCGTATGGGAGTTCGGGTATCAGACACATCTCTGCACCGCCGGTAAGGGCAGAGACCAGTGCAAGATAGCCGCACTCACGCCCCATCGTCTCTATGACAAATGCGCGTCCGAAAGAGGATGCCGTATCACGAATGGCATCGACAGCATCCTTGATAACATTAAGCGCTGTATCGACTCCAAGGCAGTACTCCGTACCTGCGATGTCGTTGTCTATGGTAGCGGGGATACCGCAAAAGGCAAGATCGCTCTCCTGTGTAAGTTTGTGCATACCTCTGAAGGAACCGTCACCGCCAAGCACCACCAGTGCTCCTATGCCACGCCTATCCAGATTCTCTATAGCCTGCTTGCGGTAGTGCTCTTCCATGAAGCGTTTGGAGCGTGCAGAGCCGATTTTCGTACCGCCACGGGTGATGATGCCGGCAACCGAAGCGTAAGTGGCTCTTTCGATACGGTCATCGATGAGCCCCTCATAGCCGTCATAGACAAACCAGGGCTCGATATTTCTGCGAAAACAGTACTCGACAAAGCGTTTGAGCGCCGCATTCATTCCCGAAACATCTCCCCCGGAGCAGACAATTGCCATTTTTTTCATACTGTTACCTCGTTTGTATTTATGGTTTCAATCTCCCTCTCAAAAAAGGAGTGAGTGTTCTACAAAATCTTTTCTCTTTGGGCACGATTCAATAAACCCTTCTGTTTGTGAAAGGTAATTATATCACTCTTGGCATCCTATACTCCATATACAGCAAAAGTACGCTGGTGTATATGCACTGAAAATGTCTGTCAATACTATTCCAGCATTTTGGATATAGGCAGTGATTTCTGTGATATAATAACATAAAAGGTAATTTGAAAGGAGTTGTGATGAGACGTTTTCAGACAATAACACTGGTTTCAACTGCAGCTGCAATGCTTCTCTTTAGCGGATGTGCCGAAACGAATGCGGAAAAAGGTGCCCTTATTGGTGCAGGAAGCGGTGCACTGATCGGGCAGGCAGTCGGACATGATACCAAGTCAACTGTTATTGGTGCAGCACTTGGCGGTATTGCCGGTGCGGCTATCGGTGACAGTCAGGACAAAAGCAGGAAGTACTACCGTGATCAGTATGGACGTACATACTACATCGGCAGTGATGGACGTGCCTACTACGTCAACTAAGCCTGTTTGCGTGATATGAACTGCGCACCAGCGGTGCTGAAGCGACCGCATTGAAGCCGATGCGGTAAGCTTTTTCTTTTATCATTGTGAAAAACGCTGCGTCATAGTAACGCACTACAGGCATGTGGTGCGGGCTTGGCTGAAGATATTGCCCAATGGTAAGCTCTTCTACGCCTGTTTTTCGTATCTCTATCATTGTCTCTTCCAACTCTTCTTGTGATTCGCCCAGTCCAACCATCAGTGATGATTTTACTTTTCCGTTTATAAAATGCGAAGCATAGTAGCGCAGCACTTCAAGCGAACGGTCGTAGTCGCTCTGCGGTCGTACGGCAGGCGAGAGCCTGCGTACCGTCTCTTCATTGTGTGCCAGTTTGTCCGCACCGCAGGCAACGATACGGGACAGAAGTTCTTTGTTGGCTTTGAAGTCGGGGGTGAGCAGCTCCACTTTAACGTGCGGCAAGGCCTCTTTGAGTGCCTGTGTGACGGCAACGAACTGCCCTGCTCCCAAATCCTCCAGGTCATCGCGGTCAACCGATGTGATGACCACGTAGGCAAGTCCAAGCTCCCTGAGCGCGTTGACAATGCGCCGGGGCTCATCCGGGTCAGGCGGTGCACCTTTGCCGGTTTTGACACTGCAGAAGCGGCAGGCGCGTGTGCAGGTATCGCCCAGTATCATAAAGGTTGCTGTACGTGCTGCGTAGCACTCGGTACGGTTGGGGCAGGCACTCTCCTCACATACGGTCGTAATGTTGTTTTGACGCAGTATAGTGGAGGTGTTTGCAATGAGCTGTGGGTCGGGTGCCTTGACCTTAGGCTTGTAGGGGGTCACAGAACACCTCCGAAACCTGCGTTTGCAATGCCGTTTTTACTGCTTCCATAGCGACTTCAGTTCCCTCCGCTGCCAAAGATGTGGCATGGATACCCTCCAGACCGCAGGGGTTGACACGGTTGTGCAGCGCGAGATCGACATCGACATTGAGCGATACCCCGTGCAGAGAGACGCCGCTGCTGTAGCGAAAGCCCAAAGAGGCTATTTTGCGATTCTCTATGTAGAATCCGGGCCTCTTTTTGTCATAAGTGACGGCAGGAAGCCACTCTTCAAAGAAGCGGCTGTAAGCTTCCAGTACCTTGGTGTAGAATCGTGCGGGTATCTTTGCCTGAAAGCAGAAGTAGGCAACAAGCTGTCCGGGAGAGTGGCAGGTGATGGCGCCGCCGCGGTCGGAACGCACCGTCGGCACACCCCATTGGTTTTTGTCATCTGTACCGACGGTAAAGATATCGGGATGGCTGCAGAAGATCAGGTGGTTGTCGCCACCCTCTACGGCCTGTTGGTGTATGCCGCGCATTCGCCCCATCGCGTCGCCATAGGGTACCTCTCCCCAGTCGTGCAGGATCATAGGCGGTAAAAGGTGCGCTCCAGTGCTTCGCTGAAGGTCGGATGGGCGAAGATGACCCGTTTGGCCTGCGCGGCATCCATCTCGCCAGCCAGTGCCATGCCAACCGTCGCGATGAGCTCTTCGGCATTGGGGGCGAGTATCTCCCCGCCAAGAATGAACCCCTCGCTGTCGACGTAACTGACCATCGCCCCTTTTGAAGCATGGTTATAGACCGAGTAGGTGAACTGGTTGAGCCCCACCAGCTTCTCTTTGTAGGCGATGCCGACCTTTTCAAGCTCGCTTTTGCGCTTGCCGACATAGGCGTAGCTCATCGGCAGCGTGTGGATGAACTTCACCACATGGTCCAGGTTGAGTGCGCGCGGTCTGTTGCCCAGAATCTGCTCTGTGACGTTGAGCGCTTCGGCACGTGCGGCATGCGCAAGCTGCAATTTTCCGTTGCAGTCACCGACTGCGTAGTGTTTGGGCAGTGTGGTCTCGAACCAGATATCCGTCTCTATCCCCTTGCCCACTGTTATCTGCTCACAGGCGACCACATCGGTGTTGGGTCTGCGCCCTGTGGCTATCAGCAGCATCTCGAAGTACTTTTCATTACCATCTTCGAAAGTGGTATGCACACCTCGTTTGGTCGCCTTGGCACTTTGAATGCTCTTTTTGGGTAGAACATCTACACCAAGCTTTTCGAACTGCCCCTTGAGGGCACTCTCGATAGTCGGATGCGCACCTTTTAGCAGAATATCGTGCCGTCCGATGAGGGTTACTTCACTGCCTGCAGCGGCAAAAAAGCTCGCCATCTCAAGTCCGATGGCACCCGTACCGTAGACCGCTATCTTTTCGGGAAGTTTCGTGAGGTTGAGTACATCGTTGCTGGTGATGATAGATGTGCCGTCATAGTCGATACCGTCAGGAATGAATACTGACGAGCCTGTCCCCATAACAATGTATTCGGCTTTGTAGGTATCATCCCCTACTTTCACCGTGTTTGGCGCGACAACCACACCTTTACCCTCGATAATGTCGAACCCCTCACACTGCTTCTGAACGATTTTGGTAACGTTTTTAAGCAGTTTGTCTTTCTTTTCAAAGAGCGTCTGCATATCAAGCTTCACTTCCCCGGTGAAGACATCGTTTCTGCTCTCATAGACGGTATTGGCGTAGTGGAGGAACATCTTGGAGGGAATGCACCCTTTATGCAGACAGACGCCGCCAAGCTGGTTGAGATCATTTTCAATTAATGCCACCTTTTTGCCATTCTTCGCCGCAACAATCGCGCCGGCATAGTTGAGCCCGCCGCCGATATAGATAATGTCGTACATCCCTTACTCCTTGAATAGTGTCGTATCCAGCGCTGCCGCTTTGAGCGCCTGGACAAACTGTGCCGCTTCGTAGCCGTTGATGAACCTGTGGTCGATGGTGAGTGTCATACTTATACGCCCCTCGACTGTTGCCCCGATTGCCGCGATGGCGGCATCGTTCTTGTTGATCATCGCATCGAAACGCTCGATACCGAACATCCCAAGATTGGAGATTCCGAAGGTGGAGCCCTTGAAGTCCTCCGTAGTGAAGCTCTTTGCTTTAAGCTTTGTTTTGAATGTGCCAAGCTGCTGCGCGATTTCACGCAGCGTCAGCCTGTTGGCATCTTTGATGACCGGCATGTAGAGACTCTCCTCATCTGCCACCGCCACAGCAATGGAAGCGTTGGGAAAGATCTGCATCGTATCGTCATGCAGACGCGCACGGAAGTGTTCGAACTCCATCATCGTGTCGGCAAAGAGCTTTACCAGCAGTGCGGTCATACTGTATTTCGTTTCATGTTTGAGCAGCTCAGAGGCGTCGATATGCTCGTAGACACGGTAGACAGGCATGCTTGCAGAAGCTGTGACATTGGCAATGACCGCCTTTTGCATCGGGCTTATCGGCTTTGGAAGAGGGATTTCATATTTTTCAATATAAGAGCCTACCTCTTCGCTGTCTATCTTGTGGTCCAGCGTAAATACGGAAGCGTCGATGTGGTACAGACGCATCAGCTTCAGCGCCTTTGGTGTGAAGTAGTGTTCGTTCAGATAGGCATCGACATCTTCCGCATGCAGCGTCTGCTGCAGACGGTGCTGCAGCAAAGTCTCGATATCTATCCCGTAGGCTGCCGCTTTGGCACGCGCTTTAGGAGAAACGGTTGCGCCTTTGGCGGATGGATGATGGAGAGGGTTGGTTCCTTTGGTGGATTGATGATGGAGGATGGATGATGGAGGATTGAGGGAAAGATTTTTCTCTCCTTTCGGTTCCTCATTCCTCATTCCTAATTCCTCATTCTTATTCGCTTGCTCACTGCTAACTACTCGTTGCTCGTTCTCTTTCGGTTGCTCCTTGCTCCCTGCTCCCTGCTCCCTATCACCTACTTCCTCAACTTCTATTCTCGCAATCACCGTCCCCACCGGCGCCTCGTCTCCCTCTTTGACAAGCAGCGCTTTGACTGTGCCGTTTTTGAAAGTCTGCACCTCCATGATGGCCTTGTCGCTTTCGACTTCGGCGATGACATCACCGGTTTTGACACTGTCACCGGGTTTGACCTTCCAACTGACCAGTTTTCCCTCCTCCATCGAGTCGGAGAGTTGGGGCATGACGATCTCATACATCGTTTCTTCTCCCCCACTCGATTATCTGTTCGGCAATGGAGTCAGGTGTCGGAATGCTCAGCAGTTCAAGCGTTCGGTTGTAGGGGATGGGCACATCGGCTCCGGCAATACGCAGTGGTGCAGCATCAAGGGTGTAAAACATCTCTTCGGCCGCCCAGCTGACGATCTGTGCGCCGTAGCCGCCGGTTTTGTGATCCTCTTCGACCATCACAAGTCGGGAGGTCTTCTCGATACTTGTTTTGAGCGTGTCGTAATCGACAGGGTTGAGAGAACAGAGATCGATCACTTCACAGCTGCATCCCAGAGCCTCTTCAATCTTTGGCAGGGCAGCCATCACATCGTCGACCATCTTGAGGTAGCTGACGATGGTCACATCGCTGCCCTCTTTGACGATACGCGCTTTGAACGGGTCGATGGGGGTATGAACATCGACCTCTCCCTTTTTGTTGTAGAGCAGCTCGTGCTCTATGAAGACAAAGGGGTCGTCGCTCATCACGGCATGTTTGAGCGCATGGTAGGCGTAGTTGACATCGCTTGCGGCAAGCACCTTCAAACCCGGAACCGCACTGAGCATCTGTTCGTAGCTTTCGCTGTGCTGTGCGGCAAGCTGCTTACTGACCCCCTGCGGAAAGCGCACCACCATCGGCAGGGTGATCTTGCCCGCACTCATGTAGTGGTATTTGGACATATGGTTGATAATCTGGTCGAACGCAAGCAGCGCGAAGTTGGCCGTCATGATCTCCGCTACCGGGCGTAGGCCGCCGATCGCCATGCCAACCGCGTTGCCGACGATGGAGAGTTCGGCAATGGGTGTGTCGATAAGTCTTTTTTCGCCATACTTGGCATAGAGCCCCTCCGTCACACGGTAGCTGCCGCCATAAAGCCCCACATCCTCTCCCAGTACGACGATGTTCTCATCGGCTGCCATCGTCTCATCGAGTGCCTTGTTGAGTGCTTCACGATAGAGCATGGTTTCCTCCTTCAGTAAACACGTGTGCCGTAAGCGCTTCAGGGGCAGGTTCTGCCGCTTCTGCTGCAAACCTAACAGCTTCATCAATTTCGTTTTGTGCTTTTGTTTCCAATGATTCAATGGTATCATCATCCATACCGTACTGCTCCAGTAATACCTTTTTCATCCGTTCGATGGGGTCACGTGCCTTGCACAGCGCCATCTCCTGAGTGCTGCGGTAGCTGTTGGGATCACTCATGGAGTGCCCCTCGTAACGGCAGGTCATCGCTTCGACGAAGATGGGGCCGTGACCCTTTTGGATGTAGTGCTGCGCTTCGCTTACCGCTTCATAGACCGCCAGCACATCCATACCGTCCACTTCGACGGTGGGCATATAGGGCTCTGCTTTTTTCGCCTGCTTCTCAAAGGGGGCTACACGGGTGATCTTCGTGCCGATAGCATATTCGTTGTTCTCACACAGAAAGAGCATCGGCAGCTTCTGCGCCGCAGCGATGTTGAGCGATTCGAAAAAGGCGCCGCCGTTGGTGGCGCCGTCTCCAAAAACTGCCATGACGCCATGCTCCTCTCCACGGAACTTCCGCGCATAGGCGCACCCGACGGCATTGGGCAGGTGGCCGCCCACGATGGCATCGCCGCCGTAGAAGAAGTGGGAGGGGTCAAAGAGGTGCATCGACCCGCCCTTTCCTTCGCTGACCCCCGCCTCCTTTCCGAAGAGTTCGGCCATGACCGCCTTTGGGGAGATGCCGCGTGCAAGCGCCATGATGTGCTCTCTGTAGGTAGAGAAGACATCCCCTTTTGTAAAGGCTTTCATCGCGCCGACACTCAGTGCCTCCTGGCCGATGTCAAGGTGCAGGAAGCCTGAAATATCTCCTTGCATATAGTGCTCTTTGGCGGCATACTCGAAAGCCCTGCCGCGTACCATTTCGTAGTAAAGGGTTTCGGCCAGCAGTTTATCCATCGTTGACTCCTTTGGCGTTTGTTTCTCTATTCATAGTATACACCTCTTTTCGTTTACCTGTTGTTTAGGCTCCCATATTCGCAAGCTCGAACAGTTGGCTGTCGAACTCGTGCTTGACCGCTTTGTAGACCTCCAGGCTGATGGTACCGTTCTGGTACATCTCCAGAAGCGACCGGCTCTCTTCCATCAGCATACGCCGCTTGGTCTTGAGCACCTCCTCTTTGATGAGCGTCTCTTTGTCTATCTCGATCTCATCAAGCGCACTGCTTAGGGCATCTATCTTCTTCTGGTACTCCTCTTTGAGCGACTCCATGCTCTGCTCGCTGAGGAAACGGCGTTTGTGCAGTTTCTCAAGACGCTCTATCAGCTCCTGATAGAGTGTGATCTCCGTTTTAAGCTGCTCATACTGTTTCAGTTGCGAGACGGGTGAGAGAATGCCAAGCAGACGCAGCAGCGGTGCCATGGTGAGCCCCTGCACGAAAATGGACAGAAGCACGACCCCAAACACCAGTGTAACGATGAGCTCCTTGAGTGCGAAGCTGTCGGGAATGCTCAGAGCGAGGACCATGGAGAGCGCACCTCTGAGTCCTCCCCAGCTCATGACGACAGCCCAGCTGTAGGGGAACCTGTACTTAGTCGGATAGAAAAGCGACCAGGTACCGGATACAACGAAAAAGCGTGCGGCAAGCACGGAGAGGTAGGCGAGGATGACAATGGGAAAAAGCTCCCACAGCAGCGTCAGGTTGACGGCAAAGCCCATCAGCAGGAAGATCAGTGAGTTCATCGCAAAGGCGATGTACTCCCAGAATGTTTCGGTTGCCAGACGTATGGAGGGGAAGAGAATCTGAGAGAGTCCCCTGCCGCCGGTAACAAGCCCCGCGGCTACGGTACTCATGACACCCGAAACACCGAGTTTGTCCGCAATCAGAAACGATCCGTAGGCTGCGATGGTCGTCAGCGTAATGGTAATCATCGCATCGTCGATATGGCGCATGACTGCAGCGGTGATGAGACCCACAATACCTCCGGCAAGCAGCCCGAAGCCCACTACCCGGAAAAACTCGACGGTCGTACCCTGTATGGTGTCGTGGTGTCCCGTTACAAACTGCATGGCAAGAATGAACACCACGATGGAGGTACCGTCATTGAGCAGGCTTTCGCTCTCTATGAGCAGCCTCAGCCGTCTGGGTGCGCCAAGTCTGTTAAAGAGGGAGACGACCGCAACCGGGTCTGTCGCAGCCACGGCAGCACCGAAAAGTATGGCTACAGGCCAGGTGATGGCGTTGAGTTCGACAAAATGTGTACTTACAGGCACCAGTACGGCAGCAGTAAGGAGCGTCGAGGCGATGACGCCCGGAATGACCAGTGTGGCAATGGGCCAGCCGTCACGCCAGAGTTCGGAGGCACGCAGGTGGATGGCCGCTTCGAAGATGAGCGGCGGCAGAAAGATGGTGTAGAGCAGCTCCTGTGTCAGTGACGGGGGATGGAGCAGATGCAAGCCGCCCAGCCCCAGCCCTACTGCCACAAGGGCGATGGTATAGGGCAGGTTCAGCTTTTTTGCCACAACCGCTACGGCCGAAGCGATGACAAAGAGAATGAGAATGACCGACTCGTACGACATGCGTGCCCTCTTCTTTCCTGTGTTCCGACTATGCTAAGTCA